>JAMXLF010000049.1 GCA_024281055.1 Geobacteraceae bacterium | reverse complement strand
GCAACAAAAAAGGCAGCCCCCGGGGAAGCCGCCCAATACCTGTTTAGCTTTTTGATTTTAAATCAGCCTTTCTTAGTCTTTGATTTTATTAGCTTTTATTTCTACCGCGCAGCGGTTTAGTTCAACTACTTATTAGTATGTTTCCCGATATAAGTAATTTATTACCTATATCGGGAAGTTATTACCTATATAATGAAGTTCCTCATTACCGATATAAGTAATCTGCACCACCCTCCGCCATCGGCTACCAATTACTTATATCGGTAATCGGACTGAATTAAATCGCAAAAAAAGCCGCTCCATCAGCTTCCCCTGCTGACCAAGCGGCTCTCTGAACCTGCTCTCTGACGACATCCGCCCCTCCCGGGCACTGCATAAGAAATATTTCACATACATACACCGCGGGAGGCGAAAGAGTCAACAATCAAAGTATGAAGGATGAATTATGAATTATGAAAGATACCAATTCAACTACTCCCCGCTCTCCCTCACCCGATACACGCCATGATGCGCCTCGGTATCCGCGCGATGCGCGGAAAGATCGACGGCAATGGCATCGATACGCCGTGTCAGAGCGGCTTCGACGCCATCGATCCTTTTCGTCAGCGTGTCTTCGACCCGGTCGATCTTCTCACTGAGCATCTGATGCCCTTCAACGACAATATCCAGTTTGTGCTGGGAATCCTCGGACATGATGCCGATGTGATGTTTGAACATCTCCTCGATTTTTTTCAAGTCATCAGCGTCCATGAACCCCTCCCGCCGTAAATAGTTCCAGCATTGTATCGCCACAGGGTTAAATTTCAATAAAAAAGCTGCCCAGCCAGCAAATGCAGACATGGGCGGCTTTGGTATAAGCTTGTAAAAGTTCCGCAGAGTTCCGGGATTCTATTACCCGCTCACCCCTGGGGAACCAGGCGAACGCTATGCGCACAAGCCTCGGCACGGCTTCGTGCCTCATCCGTGGAGGCACCCTGTGTCAGGGCAACTCCCATGCGACGGCCCGGACGGGTGTCCGGTTTGCCGAACAGGCGCAGCTTGGCGGTGGGGACGGTGAGCGCGTCGACAATTCCTTCGAAACGGACGTTGTCCTGGTGGTCTTCCGCCAGAATCACGTGGCTGGCCGAGGGGGCGAGGTTTACGATCTCGGGCACCGGCAGTCCGAGGATGGCGCGCACGTGGAGCTCGAACTGGGAGAGGTTCTGGGAGATCATGGACACCATGCCGGTGTCGTGGGGGCGGGGGGATACCTCGCTGAACAGGACCGTGTCCCCCTTGATGAACAGCTCCACCCCGAAGATGCCGTAACCCCCCAGGGCGCCGGTCACCGCCTCCGCCTGCCGCCGCGCCTCGGCCAGAGCCGCCGGAGACATGGCCATGGGCTGCCAGGATTCGTGATAATCCCCTTTTATCTGGACATGGCCGATGGGGGGGCAGAACGAGGTGCCTCCGGCGTGGCGCACGGTCAGCTGGGTGATCTCGTAGTCGAAGTCGATGAAGCCCTCGATGATGACGGTGTCGGACGCGCCGCGGGCGCCGTCCATGGCATAGCGCCAGGCGGCATCCAGCTCCGCGGCGGTCTTCACCACGCTTTGACCCTTGCCTGACGAGCTCATGATCGGTTTCACCACGCAGGGAAACCCGATGGTCGCGGCCGCGGCGCTCAGCTCCGCCGCGCTGCTGGCAAAGGCATAGGGCGCCGTGGGGAGGCCGAGTTCCTCGGCGGCGAGGCGCCGGATCCCCTCGCGGTTCATGGTCAGGTTGGTCGCCCGGGCCGTGGGGATCACCCGCTGTCCCCCCTGCTCCAGCTCCAGGAGGAATGCCGTGTCGATGGCCTCGATCTCCGGCACGATCAGGTCGGGCCGCTCCTCTTCCACCACCCGCCGCAGCGCGTCCCGGTCCAGCATGCTGATGACATGACTCCTGTGGGCCACCTGCATGGCCGGGGCGTGGGGATACCGGTCAACGGCGATGACCTCCACCCCGAGACGCTGCGCCTCGATGGCGACCTCCTTGCCCAGTTCTCCTGATCCCAACAGCAATAGCTTGGTGGCACCGGGTTTAAGCGGGGTTCCGATATTCATGCGACATATCCTCCATGGTTATAAAAATGACTATTGTTTCCCAGGGGCAAGGAACCTGCTGATCAGCGGGATCACCTCTTCGGCGGCATCCTCGAGGATGTAGTGGCCGGCATCGGCGAAGGAGTGTACCGTGGCCTTCGGGAAGCGCCGCTCCCACTCGGCGCGGAAATGCCGGTCGAAGACGAAGTCGAGCTCCCCCCAGCAGATGAGCATCGGGAGGTCGCGGAACTGTTCGAGGGAGGCGGCGACCTCGCTTACCAGGTCGAAGTTCCGGTCCCCTGCTGCGAGGGGGATATCCTGGACGAAGCGCAGGGTGGCGATGCGGTTTTGCCACGAGTCGTAGGGGAGGCGGTAGGCCCGGCGCAAATCCTTCGGCATGGGATGGCGCTTGCAGCCGACGAAGGAGGCGGCCAGCGCGAAGGCGTTGAAGCCGCGCACCAGGAAGGCGCCGAGCCCTGTGTCGC
This sequence comes from Geobacteraceae bacterium, assembly GCA_024281055.1. Taxonomy (GTDB): domain Bacteria; phylum Desulfobacterota; class Desulfuromonadia; order Geobacterales; family Geobacteraceae; genus JAMXLF01. The sequence goes on along the minus strand of JAMXLF010000049.1, from coordinate 47,647 downwards.
GGCAGATCCGCAGGGCCGGCGGGAACTTCTTCTCCGCTGGCAGGTGGAAGGCCCCCGTGTTGAGGATGACGAGCCGTTCGACCCGCTCGGGGTGGCGCGCGGCCCACGCCATGCCGATCATCCCCCCCCAGTCGTGGACGACCAGGGTCACCTTCGCCGACCCTCCCACGTGCTCCAGGAGCCGCTCCAGGTCGGCTACCCGGCGGGGAAGGGTGTAGTCGTAACGCTCATCCCCCGGCTTGTCGGAAAAACCGCACCCGATGTGATCCGGGACGATGCAGCGGAAGTGGTCGCGCAGGGCGAGGACGAGGTTGCGGTAGTAGAACGACCAGGAGGGGTTCCCGTGCACCATCACCACGAGCGGCCCCTCCCCCTCGTCGAGGTAGTGGTAGCGCAGGCCGTCGAGGTCGAGAAAATGGCCGGTGAAGGGGTAGTGTTTTTTTATGTCGGAACTCACTACCACTCCACTCCTAACATCAGACAATTCAGCCCGCTCCCGATGCCGAGGAAAGCCACCCGGTCGCCCGGTTCCAGCATCTCCCGCTCTGCGGCCAATGCGGCGGTGAGGGGGAGGGACACCGTCCCCATGTTGCCGAGGAACTCGAAGGTGGTGAAGTCCTTTTCCCGGGGGATGCCGAGGGTTTCGAGGATGGTGGCCTGGTGGGCCGAGCCCACCTGGTGGCAGACCACCCGGTCGACCTGCTCTGCCGACCACCCCAGCTCCGGGAGGAAGGCCTCCCAGGTGCGCCGGCCGAGCTCCACACCGTATTTCATGACGCTCACCGCATCGGTGGTCATCGACTGGATGAAGCGGCCGCTGCCGTCCGGGCTCACCCCCCAGAGGCAGAGCCCGTGGTGCTCCGGAGCCGCCTTGGTGACGCCGCCTCGAAGCCGGTGCTTTCCTGCTGTGGTGAAGGAGCCGTCGGTGAGGAGGACCGCCACCGCCCCGGAGCCGCCGGTGAGGGTTGCCAGGGACACGGCGAAGCGCTCCATGCTCCGTTCCTCCAGCATCCGGACGATCATGAGGTCGTTGATCTCACGGGCGCTCTCGCAGGAGACCACCAGGCCGGCCCGTACCTGGCCGAGCTCGATCCGGTTTGCCACGTCGAGGATGCCGTTCAGCACGCCGAGGCAAGCATTGGAGAGGTCGAAGACCGCGGCGTCCCCGCGGATCCCGAGCCCGGCGGCGACCCGACAGGCGGTGGCCGGCTCGAACTGTTCCCGGCAGACCCCGGCGTAGATGAGGACGCCGATGTCGCGGGGGGAAAGGCCGGCCCCGGCCAGGGCCTTCTTTCCCGCGGCGATGGCGCCCCGGGAAAGGGGATAGCCCGGCTCCCACCAGCGCCGCTCGCGGATGCCGGTAAGGGCCTCCAGCTGCCCCGGGGTGAAGTGGAGTGCCTTGTAGAGTGGCTCCAGCCGGCTTTCCAGCTCCGAGGAGATGACCACCACCGGCGCCAGCTCGTAGCCGAGAGAAGAAATATGGACGTTGGTGTACTTCATGGGATACCCGCAACCAGAGATGTTTAAAATTTGTAGGGGCGACCGGCGGGTCGCCCGCTTTGGCCGACGTTTCAATGATGAGCGACCCGCCGGTCGCCCCTACACCATCCGCACCGTGAAATCGTTCATCTGGTAGATGACCCGGCCGTCCACGGAGAGAAAGCCGTCGGCGGTGAGGACCTTTGCCTCATCATCCACGGTGGTGATCCAGGCCGTCACGGTGACCAGGCGGTTGGCCGGGATGACCTGCCCCCGGTAGAGCCAGCGGTGCCGGTGCTCCAATGCGACCGTTTCGAGGAGGTCCCCCTCCCGCCACCCCCAGCGCTCGACGGCGGCGAACCGGACGAGCTGGAGGAACGCCTCGAGCCCCAGCGAGCCGGGGGTGACCGGGTCCTGGTAGAAGTGGGCCTTGAAGAACCACTCGCCCGGGTCGACCTCCTTCACCCCCCGGAGGAACCCGAGGCCGGCCGGCCCGCCGTCGGGGACGAAGAGCTCGATCCGGTCGACCATCCGCAATTGCTTCTCCGGGAAGGGGGGCTCTTCGGGATAGGGAAGGCTTCGGCCGCGCGCCTCTTCCGCTGCCGAAGGCTGATAGGGAACGACGTCGCGGATTCCCACCTGGTTGGCGAGGGCCTCCTTGGCGAAGAAGCCGAACATGGTCTCCCCCTCGTAGAGGATCCCAGCCCCGTCGGCCACGGCGAAGTCGAACTCCTGGATGATCATGCCGCCGCTGGTCGCCACCTTTGTGAGGGTGGCGGTGGCGGTGAGGGTGCCGCTCTGCGGGGTGACCGGCCGGTGTTGCACCGCGCTTCCCCCCAGGTTGCGGAAGGAGAGGTCGGTGGGGCTGGTGAGGGCCGAGCCCACGTAGGCGGCGAGCCAGCCGCACGGCTGCAGCGCCGCTTCGAGGAGGACCGCGAAGGGCATGCGCGGCTGACGGTCGGCGGCGAAGTACCACTCGTCGACGGGGACGTCGTACTGGGCCTCGGCCATGGCGCCGGGGACCATCCGCCACGGCTCGCCCTGCACAGCCGTTACCCGGTCCATGAACTGGTACGGGGGACCGGGGAGGCGGGCGATTCGGCGCTCGGCGTCGAAGATCCGGTAGGGTTCGCCGAACCCCTCAGAGGGCTTGCCGTTGCTGTAGGCGAGGATCTGTTCCTTGGTGTAGTGGGCGGGTTTCTTCGATTTCCCCTCTTCCCGGGTGCCAGCCGAAGTCGTTGCTATACCTCTCTTCTGCCACAATGCTGTTAATTGTTCCTTCGTCGTCCCGGCAAGCCGCACCGACATGCCGGTGATCTCGACGATCGGTTTGCCGTCGGCGTACATGAGGGCGTCGACGACGGCGTACGGCTCGGGGCGGTAGCCGAGTTCGCGGATGGTCACCTCGTAGGCGGCGACCCGCGTCGTCTCCAGCACCTGGCCGCGGCAGCGAAGCCCGCTCGCCACCCCCGGCACCGGCTCCCAGGCCGCCCCGTCGTCTTCCGCCACCCAGCCCAGGCGCAACAGATAGATGCGCAGGGTATGGAGGCAGCACTCATACATGAGGGTGCCGGGCATCACCCGGTCGTCCACGAAGTGGCAGGTGAGGAACCAGTCGTCGGGGCGGATATCCGCCTCGGCGCGGATGAGCCCCAGGCCGCAGCGCCCGCCACGGGGGTCGAGCTCGGTCACCCGGTGAACCAGCTTCATCCTCCCCCCCGGGATGGTCAGGGGCCGGGTAAGGGGAAGCCCGGCGAAGGCGGGGCCGAAGCAGCCAGCCAGGTCCCCCGCACGGAGCTGGTCGAGTTGTTTTGCATCGTACGCTTCCCTGGCCATGGGGACGAGCTCCGTCCAGTCTGCGGGAAGGGTGCCGGTGGTGGGACGCAGATCGAGGGCGGGCCGGACGATCCCCTTGCCGGCGGCGAGCTCCGCCTCCGTGAAGAAGCCGGCGCAGCCGTCCCGCATGGTGAGGAGGGGCTGGCTGTCCACGTGGGACTCGAAGCGAAAGCGGAAGAGGTGGGTCTCCCCCTGGCGGAAGAAGCGGTCGATGTGGATGTCGTAGCTGATGGTCGCGCCCGGGCCGGGGAGCCCCCGGTGGAAGGTGACCACCGCGTCGAGGAGCCGATAGACCGCCAGCCCCCGGGAGATGAAGTCGATCCCCAGGTAGCCGGAGAGGAAAAGGTCCGCCTGCCCAGCCTCCACGGCGATGCAGGTGGGGATGCGGCCGCCGTCCAGGTACCAGGCGCCGGGAAGGATGTCGTGCTCGGTCACCACCCGGCCGCTGGTCATGGAGCGGGGCTCTCCCTCCACCGTGACGATGCGGTCGACGAGCATCAACGGCTCGTCGGGGAGCCGCACCCGGGTCGGAAAGCCGTCCGCCTCGGCAAAGTCAGGACCGAGCATGCGGCCGACGCTGCCGCGGGCGAATTCGAGGCACATCTCCCGGTCGAAGGCAACTTCCGTCCCCCTCACCCCGTCCCTCTCCCGGAGGGAGAGGGTGTCAAATTTCCCTTCTCCCTCCGGGAGAGGGTGGCCGGAGGCCGGGTGAGGGGTGACCGGTGCCGTAGTCGCGAGATCAGCTGGAATATCGCCACCCAGCGCCGCCAGGAGGGAGTTCTGGAGCGCCACGGTGTCCGCCATGGAGCGGGTGATCTGGTCGGCCGCGCCAAGGTATGCCCCGTGGGCCTTGAGTCGCGCTTCCTGGGCGGCGGCGAACTCGCGGAGGAGCGGTGACAGCGACATATCCTCCGCCGGAGGTACGGCCTTATCTTCGGGGCTGCTGAAAATGGGCGCCTCCATGCGCTCCGTTTCCTTTTCCGTGAGAGGAGCCGTCGCCAGTTCCGGTGAGACACTGGCGGCCGCGCGCCGGGGTGGCAGGGGGGGGGCGAAGTGAGCGCCGCCGACCCGGACCCGGACCAGGGTCCGCCCCGCTCCTTCGGCGGCGGACTCTGCCTGGGGGACGGCATAGAGCGGCGCCAGGTCCACCGGCACCCGCTCGGCGACGAGCTGGGCAAGGAGACGGAGGACCGCGCCGACCGGCTCCTGCCCGGAGTGGCAGGCGGAGCGGGCCAGGTGGGGGCGCCCCGCGAGGATCCGGCCGATCATCCGGCTGCAGGAGCCGCCCGGACCCATCTCCAGGAAGAGGCGGGCCCCGTCGGCATAGGCGGCCTCGATCACCGCCGGGTAGTCGATCCCCTCCACCGCCTGGGCGAGGATGGCGTCGGCGGCGCTTTCCCGGGTGACTGTGTAGGCGTCACCCCGGGCACCGCGGTAGAAGGTTACCCCGGCGGGTGGCGTGGTCGGGAAGAGATGGAGCGAGCGGTAGGGCTCGGCCACATCCCGCGCCACCTCGCAGTGGACCGTGGTCACCCCCTGGAGTGGGAAGAAGCGGCAGCCGAGCATGGCGACGAGGCGCTTCACTCCCTTGGCGTCGCCGCCCACCACGCATTCGTCGGGGGTGTTGACGATGAGGAGGTAGACCCGCGGCGTCTCGCGCAGGGCTCGGCGCACCTCGCGGGCCGGGACGTCCACCACGCCGAGGCTCCATTCCACGGGCTTTCCCTCCGGGAACCTCCAGGTGCGTCGGGCGGCCCGGCATTCCCCGGCCAGGTCACGGGTGAAGAGAGTGGAGGCGTTCATCCGCGCCAGCATCCCGTCCCGGTCGCGCCAGGCCCCGAGGGAGAAGAGACCGGCTGACTCGCCGAGGCTGTAGCCGATCACCGCATTGGGCTCGACCCCGAAGCTCCGCACCAGGTCGCTCACCATGGTCCCGAGGGCGACCTGACCGAAGATGACCGCCCGGTGGTCACGGTCGAGTTCTGCCGCAGGAGCGCCGTTCCAGAAGAGCTCCGGCTGGAACTGGCTCCGCAGGTAGAGGTTGGCCCTGTCCTGGCGCCGGAGGATCTCCGGCCAGCGGCTGGAGAGCTCCATCCCCATGCCGGGGAAGTGGTTCCCCGAGCCGGGAAAGACGAAGGCAACCTTCCCCTCACGGCCGAGGGGGGCCGGCGAATAGAAGAGCCGGTCGCGCAGATGAAGCGGGGTGATGGTGCCGTCGATGGGCTGGTCCGGGTTGGCCGTGAGGTGGCTCGTGGCCTGATCTGCAAGCTCCTGCAGCTCGGCGCCGTCACGGGCTACGAGGGCAAGGGCGAGGAGCTTGGAGCCCATCCCTTCCTGCCGGATCTGCCATTCCCGGGCGATGGGGAAGAGGTCGTGGTCTTGCGCCTCCACAGCCGTGCGACGCAGCTCTCCGAGTCCCCGGAGAAGCTCGGCGGGGGTTTCGCCGGCAAGGGGGAAGAGGAACTCGGCGCCGGGACCGAGGGGGGCAAGCCGTTCAGCCTCGGCCCGCGGGGTGAGTTTTTCCCACCCTTCGAGGACCACGTGAGCGCAGCTGCCGTCCACGCCGACCACGCTCACCCCGGCACGGCGGGAGCTGTCGACCCGGTTGCGGAGCCAGTAACGGGGGGCGCGGGGGAAATGGAGCGAGCCTGCGTCCGCCAGCTCGGGGAGGGGCGTTTCCAGGGGGCGTAGCGGCGGGATGATCTCCTGGTAAAGGGCGAGACATCCCCTGACCAGGGAGGCGAGTCCTGCCGCGGCGCCGCAGTGGCCGATATCTCCGGAGGCGCTGGCAACGGCACAGCTGCGGCGCAGCGTCCGGCTGCCGAAGAAGGAAGCGAGGGCCGTCGCCTCCATCCGGTCCGTGGCGGGGTGGCCGCTGGCGTGAGCCTCCAGGTAGCCGACGGTGGCGGGATCGACCCCGCCATCGGCGTAAGCCCGCTCCAGGGCCTGCCGGTAGGTGGCAGGTCCGGGGACGACGGTCGTTCCCCCGGCGGCCCCGATCCCCTTGATGACTGCGTAGATCCGGTCGCCGTCCCGCTCTGCGTCGGCGAGCCGTTTCAGCACGAGAGCCGCCGCCCCTTCGCCGACGATGCTCCCGCCGGCATTTTGATCGAAGGGAAGTGCCCGGCCAGAGGCGGAAAGGGTGCGGATGGCATGGTGGCCGAGGACCGCGCGCAGGTCGCCGGCCATGTCCACCGCGCCGACCAGCGCCCGGTCCAGTTCCCCACCCTGGAGGAGGCGGACTGCGGTTTCCAGGGCGCGGATGCCGGAGCTTTCCTCGCTGGAGACGGTGAAGCTTGGCCCGCCGACTCGGAACTCCCGGGCGATCCGGCTTGCGACGACGCTGCCGAGGGCGCCCATGGTCCGGTTGGCGGTGAGGGGCGGTCCGGCCGCTTCGCGCAGCGCCGCGGTCCATTGCGTCCGCTCTGCGGCGGTAAGCTCCCGGCCCAGCTCCCGTTCCCAGGCGGCGGCCTCCTCGGCAAGGGACCAGCGGAGGGTGAAGTTGGTGGAGTTGAGGTCGAGGGCGATGCCGATGAAGACACCGCTCTCCAGGTTTCCCTCCCGGTCGAGGCCGGCGTCGGCCATGGCCGCGGCCGCACTCTGGAGCATGAGGAGCTGCTGGGGAAGCATCTCCTCCATCTCCCGGGGGGGGATGCGGAACTGCTCGGCAGCCACCGCCACCTCGTCAAGGAAGTAGCCGGCAAATGGTGTTTCGTGAAGTTCCTTGGCCCGGAACCAGGCGCTTTTTTCGGTACCCCACCAGTTTTTAGGGGAGGTAGGGGCGGTGTCCGGCCTTCCCCCCAGGACCCGTTCCTGGAAGGAGCGGAGGGACTGCCAGGGGCCGAACCGGGCGTCGAGGCCGACCACGGCGATGGGCTCGGCAGGGGCGACCTTGTCCTCCGTCTGCACCTCTGCTTGCTTCCCTTTCACCGGCGTGGCCTCTCCCAGCCATTCCTCCACGAGGAGGTGGGCGTTGATACCGCCGAAGCCGAAGGCGCTCACCGCAGCCCTGCGCGGGATGCCGTCTCCCCGCCGTTTCCAGGGCGCGGCGGCGGGGAGGACGCGGAAGGGACTCTCCGCCAGGTCGATCCCCGGCGGCGGGGCCGAGAAGTTGGCGGTGGGGGGGAGCGCTTCCGCTTGCAGGGCAAGGAGGACCTTGGTCAGGGCCGCGGCACCGGCCGCGGTGAGAAGGTGCCCGATGTTCGACTTGACCGAGCCGATGACGCAGCCCTCTCCGCCCGGGACCTTGTCCTGCCATAGCTCGCACAGGCTGGCGAATTCCACCGCGTCCCCCACCGGCGTACCGGTGGCGTGGCACTCGATGAGGTCCACGTCCTGGGGACGCCAGCCGGCGCGGGCGTAGGCGGCGCGCATGGCGCGCAGCTGCCCCTCGGAGAGGGGGGCGAGGAGGCTTCCTCCCACGTCGTTGGCGAGCCCCACTCCCCGGATGATCCCGTAGATCCGGTCACCGTGGGCAACGGCGTCCGCGGTCCGCTTGAGGAGGAAAAGCCCGGCCCCTTCGCCGACCACAAGGCCGTCGCCGGCCGCATCGAAGGGAGAGCAGACGCCGCGCTTCGAAAGGGCGCGGAGCTGGGAGAAGCCCATCTGTGTGTAGAGGGGGTCGGGGCGGGAGAGTCCGCCGGCGAGCATGGCGTCGGCCCGGCCGGCGAGGAGCTCGTCTGCGGCGAGCTTTATGGCATAGAGGGACGAGGCGCAGGCGGCGTCGAGGGTGAAGCCTCCCCCCCCGAGCCCGAGGGCGTGGGCGAGGAGCCCGGCGGGAAGGCCGGCCACGTAGCGGTTGAGGGGGTTGGTCCCGGGCCTGTCGGCGCTCCTGCCGAGGAGTTTCTCTTCGAAGGTCCGTCCCAGCCACTGCCGGGCGAGGCGCCCCGAGGTTTCGCTCGGCAGTGCCAGGTTGCCGATGATCACCCCCATGCGGGAGCGGTCGACCGGTTCCGTGATGCCGTCGGCAAAGGCCCGTTTGCCGGCATGGAGGAGGAGCTGGAAGAGGGGATCGAGTCCAGCGACGAGCTCCGGATCGAGGCCGAGTCCGGCCAGCTCGGCGATGGGGGGGAGCCCGTCGATGAAGCACCCCCGCCGGGAATAGACCCGGTCAGGAGTGCCCTGAACGGGGTCGAAGGCCGCGTCGGCGGAGAGGGACCAGCGACTGGGCGGGACCTCACGGGCGGCACTCCGGCCGTTGCGGATGTTGTCCCAGAAGCGCTCCAGATCGGGAGCGTCGGGGAAAATCCCGCCGATCCCGACGACGGCCACGCCGCTGTATTCACGCGTTACGTTCGTCTGCATCGGCGTCAGCTCCTCGGCGCAGAAAGGACTACGCCGGCGTCACTGTCTCCGTGCCACCCTCTTTCCTTTGCGAATACTGCGGATGTACTAGCATGCGTCATGCTCAGGCGGCCCCCAGCTCGACGCGCCCAGACTCCGACAGCTGGTTGCGTTGGAAGGCCCGCTCCAGGGAGGGATCGATGACGCATTCGTACTCTTCGAGGCGGGCGATCAGTTTGCCGGTGTGCCGATCGAGGAACTCCATGTCGGCGGTGGCGCCATGCTCCCGCTCGGCGGTGACCCGGATCACCACCTGCACTCCTTCTTTGGGGAAGGACTCGTGGAACTGCCGGTAGCGCCCGGCGAAGCAGGGGAGCGAGCCGGCGCCGAAGCGCTCTAAGCTCCAGAGGATCATGAGCTGGAAGGCGCTGTCGATTACCAGCGGGTCGGTGAGCCAGTTGCTCCGGAGCGGCTGCCTGATCCACTTGGCCGGCATGGGCGCGCTCTTGACCGTGGCCGCGATCCCCATGGCCGAGCAACCGTCCACCTGCTCGATGCCGTGCAGGTCTGGGCCGTGGAAGAGGCGCTCGGGGTCGTACAGCTTGCCGTTGTGGGGTGCATAGGGGGCAGAGGGGATCTCGGTAATTGAGCGGATCCCTTCGGGGAGACGGGTGGCCAGGACGATCTCCGCCCGGGCGTGGAGGATGGTGCGCCCCCCCTCGCCGGTGCTGGCGAGCTCAACCGGCACCAGGTGGAACGATTCCCGCTTTTCGGCGCGCCCGGCCATGACCCGCAGGGTGCAAGGGTTCTTCCGGTCGAAGACAACCCCCTTGCAGATGCGCAGGTCGTTGAAGCCGTGGAAGCGGAACCCCGGGTTGCCGTGGAGCGCCCCGTGGGCCAGCCACTCGACGATCACCGCCATGGGGAGGACGGCCCTGCCGTCCAGGACGTGGGAGCGGAGGAAGGGGTACTCGTCCACAGTGAGGGTGAGGGAGAGAGCCTCGCTGAGGGGCTTCGTCCGGTGCGGTGGAGGCGCGACCGCAGATACCGCCGCAGTTCCGGCCATTGCCACTACCTCAACCGGTGCGGCCGTGGCGGCGATCTCCCGGACCAGGAATTCTCCCCCCGCCGTCAGGTCGATGAGGCCGACCTTTTCCCCGGCGAAGACCTTCTTCAGGGCGGGAGTGACCATGCCGCCGTCCCACGGCCCCCAGTTGATGCTCACCACCCGGCAGCCGGGACGGCGCCGCGACTCTGCCTGGGCGAGCTTGTTGAGAACCTCGTTGGCCACCGCGTAGTCGACCTGGCCGGTGCGGCCGAAGCGACCGGTGGTGGAGGCGAAGAGGGCGAGGAAGCGGAGTTCGTCGCCGGCCGTTGCCGAGAGGAGGGCACGCAGGCCGTCTACCTTGGTGCCGTAGACGCGGGCAAACTGCTCCCGGCTCTTGTCGGCGATGAGGCGGTCGGCGAGGACGCCGGCGCCGTGGACGATTCCCCGCACCGGGCCGTGCTCGCGACGGACCTCGGCGAGGACCAGGGTGACGGCGTTGGCGTCGCGGATGTCGACGCTGCGGTAGATGGCTTGTCCGCCGGCCGCGGCGATCCGCGCAAGGGTGGCGTTGAGCTCCCGGCCGGCAGCGATCCGCTGATAGCGCTCCTCGATGTCCCGGGGGTGGAGCTTTTCACCCGCCTGTTCGAGGATCGCCCGCTTGATCCGCGTCTCGTCGGTCAGGGGAGTGAGCCAGGCCGGTTCGGGGAGGGGCTCCGGGCTTCTGCCCAGGAGGACGAGGAACGGCCGGTACGCCCTGGCGAGGGCGACGGCTGCAGCCGCCGTCACTCCGCGGCCGCCGCCGGTCACAACCACCACGTCACCCTCCGTCACCGGGGGAACGGCGTTGTCGGGAAGCGTTTGGAGGTCGGCGAGGTTGAGGGCGGTCCGGCCGGCCGGGGTGAGCCCCACCTCCGTCGGGCCGGAGCGGGAGATCTCGTCGGCTACGGCCCGTGCCGCGGCCGCGTCATCGGGGAACCCACCCAGGTCGATGGCCTTGCAGGTCACCTCGGGCCACTCACGGGTCGCGGTCTTGGCGAGGCCGGCAAGTCCCCCCGAGAGAGGGTCGGCGATGGTCGAGGCGTCGCTGCAGCCGAAAGCGCCGTCGAGGCGCGAAACGGTGACGAAGAGGGCGCTTCCCGCCTCTCCTTCCTTGCGCAGGGCCGGCGCGGCGTTTTTCAGGAGGACGAAGGCATCTTCCAGGAAACGGTCATCGGTGCATGCCGCGGGGGCGGCGATGATCAGACCGGCGAGTGAGCCGGGCGGAACGAGCGTCTCCGCATCGCGCGGGGCGACCGTCCTGACCGCGTGACCCTTCTCACGCAGGAGGAGGATAAGCTCCGCTACAAAGGGGGAGCCGTCGTCGCTCACCAGAAACTCGCCCGCCGTTGCCGCGGCCGTCTCACCCGTTTCGGCAGGGAGAAGAACCGGGAAGATGGCGCTTCGCCCGACGCCGGGAATGGCGGCGATAGGTGCGGTTTCGGGTTCCTGGGCGGGGGCGGTCGGTGCAGCTGTCTCGGCAGGTGCCGGCGTGCCGGCCAGGTGGCGGGCGATCTCGCCGAGGGTGCGCAGTGTGCCCAGGTGCTCGGGGCCGATGACGGGAGCACCGGGGAGGCGCTCCTGGATGGCGGAGAGGATCTCCACCCGCTTGATGGAGTCGATGCCGAGGTCGGCGTCGAGCCCCATGTCGAGTTCGAGCATCTCCGCCGGATAGCCGGTCTTCTCGCTCACCACGGCGAGAAGGGTCGCCGCAACGGCGTCGGCGGCGAGCACTGGTGCAGCCGCGGCCGCCGGCGCTTCAGGGACTGCTGCCGCGCCGGCGCTGAGATGGCGGGCGATCTCGCCGAGGGTGCGCAGTGTGCCCAGGTGTTCGGGGCCGATGACGGGGGCGCCGGGGAGGCGCTCCTGGAGGGCGGAGAGGATCTCCACCCGTTTGATGGAGTCGATGCCGAGGTCGGCGTCGAGTCCCATGTCGAGTTCGAGCATCTCCGCGGGGTAGCCGGTCTTCTCGCTCACCACGGCGAGGAGAGTCGCCGCCACGGTGTCGGCGGTGGGCGCCGGAGCTGCCGCGATCATGGCAGGTGCCGGTGCCGTCTCGGGCGCGGCAGCGGGGGTGGTGCCGGCACCGAGGTGGCGAGCGATCTCGCCGAGGGTGTGCAGGCTTCCCAGGTGCTCGGGGCCGATGACGGGGGCGCCGGGGAGCCGCTCCTGGAGGGCGGAGAGGATCTCCACCCGCTTGATGGAATCGATGCCGAGATCGGCGTCGAGCCCCATGTCGAGTTCGAGCATCTCCGCGGGGTAGCCGGTCTTCTCGCTCACCACGGCGAGGAGGGTCGTTGCCACGGCATCGGCAGCAAGCGCCGGAGCTGCCGCGATCGTGGCAGGGACCGGTGCCGCCGAAGGCGCGGCAGCGAGAGCGGCACCGGCACCGAGGTGGCGGGCGATCTCGCCGAGGGTGTGCAGTGTGCCCAGGTGCTCGGGGCCGATGACGGGGGCACCGGGGAGGCGTTCCTGAAGGGCGGAGAGGATCTCCACCCGCTTGATGGAGTCGATGCCGAGGTCGGCGTCGAGTCCCATGTCGAGTTCGAGCATTTCGGCGGGGTAGCCGGTCTTCTCGCTCACCACGGCGAGGAGGGTGCCCGCGACCCGGTCGGTGGCCGGTGCGGCTGCCGCTGCGGTCGGGATCGATGGTGCAGCTGCCGGCGTTGGGGAGGCGACGGCCGGGGAGACTGTGCTTGTCACCGTGCTTTTCGCCTGGCTGAAGGAAGGCGGCGGTACGGGCGAAGGGGCCTCGTTCGCGGCCCTGGCAGGCACCACAGGAAGGGGTGTCTCTCCGGCAAGAAGGTGTTGCTGCTGCTCCAGGAGGGTCTGGAAGGTGCGGCCGGCAGCTTCCTGCCCCTCAAGGAAACGGCGGTGGAGCTGGGCGGTCTCCTCCTGCATCTTCTGGAGAAGCGTCATGCTCTCGCGGGTCATCCGGAGCGCCTCTACCAGGGATTCCCGGGATGCGGGGCTGAACGCGGGGGTGGTCGAGGCTGTCGGCCGGGCCGTCACTCCGGGAAGCGCTTCGCCGGTCGGAACCGCGCGGGGCGCGGGAGCGGCCGTGGCGGCAGGCCGGGGGGCGACGGGGGGCCGTTTCGGTTTTTCTTTCACGTAATTGGCACCGCAGAGCGGCACGGTCATGGCGGGCTTCTTCCCGGTGACCGGCGGCTGGAACCCCTCGTCCCAGGCCGTGAGTCGTACCCCGTGTCCGAGGGCGGCCAGTTGCGCAAGAAGGCGGGCGAGGTCGCTGATTCCCGGGCGCTTGCCAGCGGAGGCATCCAGGGGGACGGCCGCATGGTCACGATCTTTGAGGATCGCCCTGACGAGGCCGGTGAGCCGAGCCCCCGGTCCCACCTCGACGAAAGTGCGCACTCCTGCCGCATACAGCGCCTCGATCTCCGCCACGAACTCCACCGGCCGGGCCAGCTGGCCGGCGAGGAGGACCTTCGCCTCGGCGGGATCGGCAGGGTAGGGGAGGGCCGTGGTATTGGCGTACACGGGAATGGTTCCCGCGTCGAACGGGACATTCTCCAGGGCGGCGAGGAACGGCCCGGCGGCGTCGGCGACGAGCGGGCTGTGGAAGGCGGCCGCAACCGGCAGGCGCCTGCAGGTGAGGTCGCGGGCGTCGAAAGCCGCGGCCGCGCGGTCGATCTCCGCGGTGCTCCCCGACAATACCGCCTGGGTGGGGGCGTTGCGGTTGGCGATGACGAGGTCGAGCTTTTCCGCCGCGAGCATCTCTTCCACCTGGGACAGGGGTGCGGCGACCGCGAGCATGCTCCCCTTGTCGCCGGCGCCTTCGCCCATGAGACGGCCGCGCAGGCGGGAGAGGCCGTGGAACGTCTCTTCGTCGAGCCGACCGGAGGCGCAGAGGGCCGTCAGCTCGCCGTAGCTGTGGCCGGCCACCGCGTCGGGAGCGATGCCGAACGCTTCCAGCACCCGCAGGGCGCCGAGGCTGACCGCGCCGATGGCGGGCTGTGCCGCCTCGGTGGCCCGCAGGGCCGCTTCCTGCCGCTCCTTTGCGTCGGCGTCGAAGGCCGGAACCGGATAGATCCGGTCGGACAGGCGGGCGCCGTCCGGGAGGACGAAGCCGTCGTCGCCGGCGGCAAGGGCGTCGAGCATCTGGGGAAAGCAGCAGGCGAGATCACGGAGCATGCCGGTGTACTGGGCACCCTGGCCGGGGAAGAGCATGGCGAGTTTTCCCTGCTCTTTCCCGCAGCCGAAGAAGGCGCCGTCCGGGGTGCTCCAGGCGCCTTCCGGCGTCTTGCGCAGCATCGCCCGGGCGTTGGCGAGAAGGGTGGCCAGGTTGGTCCTCGCCCGTTCCACGACCAGGGCGAGGCGGCAGGGGGCATCCGCGGCGAAGGCGGCCCGGAGGGTCTGGGCCTTTGCCCGCAGCTCCTGCCAGGAACCGTCGGCCGGAATCCCGGCGAGGGCGTTTTCCAGCTCAGTTGCGTCCTTCCCGGAAAAAGTGAGGATCTGGACGGTGCCGTCCCAGTCGGCTGCTTCCTTCTTCGGCCGGTACTCCTCGAGGACGGCGTGGAAGTTGGAGCCGCCGAAGCCGAAGGCGCTCACTCCGGCACGGCGCGGCGCTCCGTTGCGCGAGAGCCAGGGGCGCTTCTCGGTGGGGAGGTAGAAGGGGGTATGGCCTTCGGATACCTCCTCCAGGGGTGTTTCAACCTTGATGGTGGGGGGGATCACCTTGTTGTGGAGCGCCAGGGCCGCCTTGATCAGCCCGGCTGCCCCTGCCGCCGCCTTGGTGTGGCCGATCTGTGACTTGACCGAGCCGAGGGCGCACCAGGGGGTGTCCGCCTCGCCGTACACTTCGCGCAGCGCGTTCACCTCCACCGCGTCACCTACCCTGGTGCCGGTGCCGTGGGCTTCGACGAGGCCGATGCTTTCCGGGGTCACCCCGGCCCGCTGGTAGGCGTCGCGCAACGCCTTTTTCTGGCCGGAAGCGCTCGGGGCGTAGATCGCATCCCCTTTTCCGTCGCTGGAGGAGCCGACCCCGCGAATGACCGCGTAGATCTTGTCCCCGTCCCGTTCCGCGTCGGCGAGCCGCTTGATCACCACGACCCCGAGCCCTTCGCCGAGGGTGGTCCCGTCCGCGCCGGTGTCGAAGGGCTTGGCATTCCCGGAGGGGGAGAGGGCCGGGGTCTTGCTGAAGCACATGTACATGAAGATGTCGTTGAAGGTGTCGATCCCGCCGGTGACCACCATGTCGGCCTTGCCGTCGGCGAGCTCCAGGGAGGCGAGGTGAAGGGCGCTGAAGGAGCTGGCGCAGGCCGCGTCCACCACGCAGTTGGTCCCCCCCAGGTCGAACTGCTTGCTGATCCGCCCCGCCACCACGTTGCCGAGGAGGCCGGGGAAGGAGTTCTCCTGCCACGAGACGTAGGAATCGGCGATCCGCTCCACCACGTCCTCGGCGACCGTATCGTCCACCCCGGCTTCCTTCAGGGCTTTTCGCCAGACGGGGTGGCCGAGCCTGGCCCCGAGGGGAATCACCAGTTCGAGGGTGCCGGTGACCCCGAGGATCACGCTCACCCGGCTCCGGTCATACTCCCGCTCCGGGCCGTAGCCGGCGTCCTTCAGGGCCTGGCCGGTGGCCACGAGACCGAGGAGCTGGGAGGTGTCGATCGCCTCCAGGGTGTTCGGAGGAATGTTGAACTCCATCGGGTTGAAGGGAATCGGGGAGAGGAACCCGCCGCGCCGGCCGTAGGTCCGGTCGGGACTCTTGGGGTCGCCGTCGTAGTAGTCGGCCGTCCGCCAGTGGGTCGGCGGAATCTCGCTGATGGCGTCGACCCCGTCGAGGATGTTCGCCCAGTAAGCGTTGCGGTCGTCCGCCTGGGGAAAGAGGCAGCCGATGCCGATGATCGCCAGCGGAGCGGCGCTGCGGGGGAGGTCCGGGTTCACGTCTTCCTTTTTCACCTGAGATACTCCTTGATCCGTGCGAGTTCCAGCGGCTCCGTCCGGAGGGATTCCGGCGGGAGGTGGACGGCCTGGCAGCGGAGAAAGTGGGCGCGGGTGAGAACCGCGGCGCCAAAGAGGATGTTGAGGGCGACGGTTGTCACCGTGCGCCGGGCGGGGGACTCCAGGAAGGAGCCGGCGACCCATTCGTTGAAGGCCCCCATGGCCGGACCGCACCAGACCTGGTAGTCGATCCGGCGGGACGGCTCGCCGTCCTTGGCCCAGTGGGCGGCCTGCCCCAGGTACCAGCGGAAGACGAGGGCCATGCGGTGCTTCGGGTCCCGCTCCGCCCGCTCCACCTGGCGCGGGTCGCGGTGGAGGAAGTAGGAGCGGGTTTCCCGCCAGATGTCCTCCAGCGGGACGCGAAACAGGGTCTTCTCCAGCTTGTCCCGTTCGGCGGGGGGAATCTCGTCGATGCCGGCGCTGCCGCGGTAGATCTCGTAGAGGCGGGCGGCGCGCATGGGGAACATGGTCCCCCGCTTCAGGACCTGGACCGTCACCCCCATCTCGAACATGTCGGCGGCCGGGGCCATGGTCACGTCGGCCTGGCGGGTCTCTGCGAGCATGGTCCGCACCTCGTCCGAGGTCCCCGACTCGACGCACGCCTGGTTCACCGAGCCGGTCATGATGTATGCCGCGCCCATGGCGAAGGCGGCCGCGGCCGCGGCCGGGGTGGAGATGCCGCCGGCAAGCCCCACGCGAAGCTTGCAGTCGTAACCGTAGGTCGTTGCCAGCCGGGCGGCGAGAGACGCCATGGTGGGAAAGAGGGCCACGGCCGGCCGGTTGTCGGTATGCCCTCCCGAATCGGCCTCGGCGGTGACCTCCCGGGCCATCGGAATCAGGCCCGCCAGCTCCGCCTGCTCCGTGGTGATCTCGCCGGTTGCGACCAGCTCCCTGAGGAACGCATCGGGGGGCGGCGCGAAAAATTTTGCGGCCAGCTCTTCCCGGGAGACCTTGGCGATGATCCGGTTCGGCGTGACGATGGCGCCGTCGGGGCCGCGGTGGATGCCGTGGATCCGGTAGCGGACCAGCGGCAGGGTGAGGTCGAGGAAGGCCGAGGCCTCCACGAGGCGCACGCCTTTGCGGATGTAGAGCTCGGCAAGGGCCTGTTCCAGGTCGGGCTCGTGGGGGGAGTGGATGAGGTTGAACCCGTGGGGCGTATCCCCCAGTGAGGCGGCGAGGCGCTCGACGGCCGCTTCCACCGCCGGGAGTGGCAGGCCCGCGGCGCCGAAAAAGCCAAGCATCCCTTCCCGCCCCAGTTCCTCCACCATGGCCGCTGAACTGATCCCCTTGGCCATGGAGCCCCCCAGGTAGGGATAGCGGATGCCCAGGTCGGCGCAGAACCCCGGGTCGCCCAATTCTTCCGGTCGACATGGCGGGATATACGCAAGGGAGGAAACGCCATCCTTCTCGATGACGAATTCGCCGCCGCGCTCCGCGAGGCGGGCAGGAGCGGTGACCTGGCGCAGCGATTCAGCGAGGCGCTGCGCGGCCGAAGGTGATGCGGCGGGCTTGCCGGAGGCGGCAGCGCCGGGATGAGTCTCGCTCACGGGTACTCCTGGTAAAGGTTCGGCAGACTTCGGGTGATGATGCGGCGTCGAATTGGACTATCGCTTACAGGGGAACGGTGAGGGGAGCGTATTCGACAAATGGATGATATTTACCCGAAAAAGGGAAAAATTGCAAGCCCGGAGGTGGTGTATTTCCCCATTTCTTACACATTTCCTCCCCATTTTGCCGCTATGTTCCCCTCCAGTGGCACGGCGTCCCTGTCGGGAGCGCGGGGAACCGACTCAGCTGGGGAATGGAGGCGCGATGGCGGACAGCGGCACGAAGAGAATCCTGGTCGTGGACGATGAAGAGGCGATCCTCGCGAGCCTGTCCTATGCGTTACAGGCGGAAGGGGTCGAGGTCGTCACGTGCACGGGGATCGGGCAGGCAGTCGAGGCCCTGGTCGCGGAGCGTTTCGACCTGGTGATTGCCGAGATCAGGGTGCTGGGGGCGAACGTCGTCGAAGGACTGGAACTGCTGACGTTCATCAGGCAGCACTACTGCACGGAGGTGATCGTCATGACCGGGTACGGCCTGGGGGAAATCGAGGAACGGGCATACCGGCGCAATGCCCTCACATACCTGAACAAGCCGATTTATATCAAGGAACTGCTGAGGACCTGCACGCGGTTGGGGATTCCCGTCAAGAAACACCTGGTGTCCTGAGCCGGCGCCACATTCCGCGGCCGTCCGAGTGCCCGGCTTTGCAGGACGTCACAACCTGAAAGGAGAAAAAATCATGAAAAAGAAGATCATCATTGCCCTGGTCGCCGTCATGGGCTGCGGCGGTGCCGTTGCCGCCAACGCCGTACCCGCGCCTGACGACGCGCCCCCTGCCGCGGTAGCGGGCCATCCGCAGGGAGCCCCCGAAGACCGCCCCTGTGGCTGCCACGACCGGGACGGTGACCACCGCGGCCGGCATCGCCATCCGTTCGCGAAGCTGGCGAAGAATCTCGGCCTCTCCGAGAAGCAGAAGTCGCAGATCAAGGATATTTTCGCCAAGAGCCGGCCGCAGGCAAAACCGCTTTTGGACAAGCTCGTCACAGAGAAACGGGCGCTGAGAACACTCGTCCAGAGCGGAACCGCGGATGAGTCCGCCATCCGTTCCCAGGCGGCGAAAGTTGCCGGCATCGAGGCGGACCTGGCCGTGCGGCGGGCACAGGTAAGCAAGCAGGTGCGCGCCCTGCTTACTCCCGACCAGATCGCGAAATTCAATGCCATGCAGAAGGAACGGGATAGCCACTTCGACGAGTTTCGCGGGCGGATGGACGAGCGCTTCGATCGGCCCGGTCCGGAAGAATAGCGCACCTGCTGGGTGAATCTTTGACCGAAACGCCCCGTCGCTGCCGAGAATGGCAGTGACGGGGCGTTCTTTTCCCGGGTCGGGATATTGCTAGCGGATCATCAAGCCGTCGATGGTCACTGTTCCTTTTTTCAGGGTCAGTGTTCCTTGCAGGGTGGTGATCCCCGTAACGGCATTGAATTCATTGTCGTAGCCGCCTTTGATGGTGACGGCAGCCGGTTTGTCCAGGATGGGGCTCTCGACGAGAACGGCTGCCTGCGCCTGGAGTACGTCATCGCTTGTTGCCGCATCATAAGCGGACTGGAGCGATATGTACATGACCGGACTGCCGTAAATGCGTACCGGGAAATAGTTAAAGACGGACGTGACACTCTTGTTGGCATTCATGATTGTCACGCAATCACCGCTGTCGTTGGTGCAGGCCCCTGTCCAGCCGGCAAAGACCGAGCCCGCGGACGGGGAAGCCGTAAGGGTTACCTGAAGCCCCTGGTCGAACTGGACTGTGCAAATCCCTGAAGGTCCAGTGCTGCAGGCGATGCCGGCCGGACTGCTGTGCACCGAACCGCTGCCGGTGCCGGCAAAGATGAGGTTAAGGGAAAACGGCTGGGGGATGATGGTGTAGGTCCGCGTCGCCACACCGCTTGCATGACCATCCGTAGCCACCGCATAGTACTTCAGCGTCGTGGTAGCCCTGATGGTAATTAGGCCGGAGGTGGCGAAGTTCTGCCGGGTACCGTTGGTCGTCGGATCGGAGCCATCGGCCGTATAGTAGATTGTGGCGGGCTTGCTGGAGGTCAGGGTAACATCCTGCGCCGAGATAAACGTGCCGCCATCGGGTAAAGCGATCACGACAGGTATGACACTTCCTATGACCATTCGGATTCGGTTATTGTCATAATCGGCGATGTAGAGGTTCCCGGCGCTGTCCACTGCTACACCAGTAGGACTATTAAGTGCCGCCGCGGTCGCCGCGCTGTTGTCGCCGGAATAACCTTGTGTCCCGTTCCCCGCTACAGTGGTAATGATGCCGGTTCCGGCGGCCACCATTCTGATGCGGTTATTGCCGATGTCGGCGATGTAGAAGTTTCCTGCACTATCCAGGGCTATACCCGTGGGCCCATCTAGGCTCGCCAAGGTAGCTGCCCCGCCGTCGCCGGAATAGCCGTGCGTCCCGTTCCCCGCCACGGTGGTGATGATGCCGGTTCCGGCGGCCACCTTCCGGTAGTTTGGCGAATCGGCGATGTAGAGGTTACCGGCACTGTCCAGGGTTACCCCATTGGGATAATTCAGGGTTGCCTCGGTTGCCGCGCCGTTGTCGCCGGCATAGCCTTGCGCTCCGTTTCCCGCCACGGTGGTGATGATGCCGGTTCCGGCGGCCACTTTCCGGATTCGGTGATTGTAGTCATCGGCTATGAAGAGGTTCCCAGCGCTGTCCACGGCAATGCCGTCCGGATAAAACAAGGTCGCTGCTATCGCAGCGCCGCCGTCGCCGGAATAGCCTGCTACTCCGTTCCCCGCCACGGTGGTGATAATGCCCGTCCCGGCATCTACCTTCCTGATGCGGTTATTGAGGCAATCGGCAATGAAGAGGTTCCCGGCACTGTCTTGGGCAATCCCACAAGGGAAAAGGCTCGCCTCTGTCGCAAGGCCGCCGTCGCCGGCATAGCCACGCGCTCCGTTCCCCGCCACGGTGGTGATGATGCCGGTCCCGGCGGCCACCTTTCGGATACGGTTGTTTTCAGAATCGACGATATAGAGGTTACCGGCGCTGTTTACGGCCACTCCGCTGGAATGATTCAGGGTTGCTGCGGTTGCCGTGCCGCCATCTCCGGAATAGCTTCCGGCAGAGCTGGCCAACCCATTCCCGACTACGGTGGTGATGATCCCAGTATCCGCGGCTACCTTTCTGATGCGCTGAGCCAACGTATCGGCGATAAGGATGTTGCCGGCGCCATCCACCGTGACCCCGTTAGGATAAGTCAGGTTTGCCGCAGTCGCTAGGCCGTTATCACCTAAATTAAATTGCCATTCCACCCCCCCTGCAACGGTGGTGATAATGCCGGTCCCGGCGGCTACCTTCCTGATACGGTTATTTAACGTATCTGCGATGAATAAATTCCCGGCATCGTCCACGGCTAAGCCGTTAGGGTTATCTATGAGCGCCGCCTCCGCCGGCCCGCCGTCGCCGGAATAGCCTGCATATCCGGCTCCCGCCAGGGTGGTGATGATGCCGGTAACGGCAGCCACCTTGCGAATACGTTGATTTAAATGATCGGCGATGAAGATGTTCCCATTCCTGTCTACGGCTACGCCGGTGGGAAAAAACAATGCCGCTGCGGTCGCTGCGACGTTGTCGCCGGTATAGCCACGCGCTCCGTTCCCCGCCACGGTGGTGATGATGCCGGTTCCGGCGGCCACTTTCCGGATGCGGTGATTGGCGCCATCGGCTATGAAGAGGTTCCCAGCGCTGTCCACGGCAACGCTGCATGGACTGGACAGACTCGCCGCAACTGCCGCACCGTTGTCGCCTGAATAACCTTCTGTCCCGTTCCCCGCCACGGTGGTGATAATGCCGGTTTCGATGGCCATCTTCCGGATTCGGTGATTGAACTCATCGGCAATGTAGAGGTTCCCCATGTTGTCCAAAGCCACGTCAGTTGGAAGGTTCAGCATCGCTGCCGTTGCCGTACCGTTGTCGCCCGAATAACCTTGCGTCCCGTTTCCCGCCACGGTGGTAATGGTACCCCCTGCGGTTACCTTCCGGATGCGGTTATTTTCCCTGTCGACCAGGTAGAGATTCCCCGTGCTATCCACCGCCGCGCAAAAAGGTCCATTCAATGTCGCCTTAGTCGCCGCGCCCCCGTCACCGAGTCCGCCACCTGCAACTGTGACAATGTCGCCAGGGGCGCACAGCACTGTATGGGGAAGCAGAATGGACAGGAAAATTAATGCATGTAGTCCCTTCATGATTTTCATGTTTCCCACCTGATGTTAGATTTAAGCACGTCAGGCATCACTCCATCACTCCCAGCGCAAGTGGGGCGGCTAATTAGTGTTAACTTGCTTTAATTATGCCGCATTTCCCGTCTCGGTGCAACAGTTTGATCAATGTCCTGATTGCAAGGTAAAGTTCGTTGCCGGGAAAGTGCAGGTGCAGGGATGGACCGGGTCGGCCAGGTACCCGCATGGGCAGGAGTTGTTACCCCTTTCCACTCTTCATCAAAATAAACAGTGTAAGCAAAAACTAATGCATAGTCCCTGCATCATTCTGCTTATTGCATCATTAATATGCTTGGCTCATCATGTTCTGTTTTAGCCGTCGTCTTCTGCTACAGGCGTTCGTGATCCGGAACCGGGATCGAGCTTTTAACTCTTCCGGCGGGAGGATTCTTGAGATAAGGCTTGATAGTTCTCTATCCGTGGACACTTTTTGTTTCACAGGGCGACTTACTTTATTTTTAAAACGTGTAAATACGGTAAGTTATAAATTGAATCGCTTATTCCCCTTGAAACAGCCTACTAAATGACGTACCATTTTTTTGACTTCGGTACGGTAACTCCTGAGCCGGTTGTGAATCGCCTTTTACGGTGAAAACCACAACTGGCTTTTTTTATTTTCGGCTTTTTTTTTTGGCGGCAAGGACCATTTGAAATCACAAAAATCTTCGCTGAGGATAAATCCAAGGAGGAACCTATGAAGAACCTTACTGCGTTAATCGTTTCTGTGGCCCAGGTGCTCTTTTTCTTGTATCTGATCCTTTCACTTCGCAAATAGGCTCTATGCCATCCCCTCTTTTTTGCTGGCCTTTCTATACCAAACCGACGCTCCGTTTGAATTACGGAACGCCGGTAGTTGCAGCATTGAGGCTAGAGCTGTATTTTTGGTGGCGGTGTGTGGTTTGGCGCTGCTTTTTCTGCGGCTTCCTTGGTTGGGTATACTCCGATGATAAAAAAACAATCTTAAGGGGCAGAATCTGGTAAGCCAGCCGCTGCTTTTACTCTCAATAGACCACCCAGGGGTAAAAGGTTTTAGATGCCATGAAGAATGAGTGCAGAAAAGAGATAATCACCCAAGGTGTTCATGGCGGTGACGAGCATGATGCGGGAGGGGGTGGTGAGGAAGGTGAGCGCCCGGGAGGACGTCGGGGCGGGTTCAGTCGAAGGAAACGCAGGTCACCCGGTTTCTTCCGTTTTTCTTCGACTGGTACAGTGCCTTGTCCGCTTCGTGGGTGAACCACACCGCCTTCCGGTCGGCACTGACCCGGGCCCCGACCACGCCGATGCTGATGGTGACGCAGTCCGCCACATCCGAGCGGGCATGGGGAATGGCTGCGCCGATCATCTCCCGGCGCAGTGTTTCGGCCGTTATGGCGGCATTCTCGGGAGAGGTTCCCGGCAGGATGACTGCGAACTCCTCGCCGCCGTAGCGCGCGGGAATGTCGCCGGCCCGCCGGAAAACGTGGCGGAGGATCCGGCCCACGGCCTGAAGGCAGGCGTCGCCGGCGAGATGGCCGTAATGATCGTTGAAGGGCTTGAAAAAATCCACATCGCACAGAAGGAGCGAGAGGTAATCACCGTTGCGGGAAGCCCGGCGCACCTCGATTTCCAGGAGCTCGTCGAAATGTCGGCGATTTGCCACCCCGGACAGGGCATCTTCACGGGCAAGCCGCTCAAGTTCCCGCTCCGCCTCCTTGCGCTCGGTAATATCCCGGGTCGAGCCGATGAAGCTGACGAATTCGCCCGAGGCGCTGTACATGCCGCCGTAGGTCACGTCGGCCCACCACGCCGAGCCATCCTTGTGGATGATCTCCAGTTCGAAATATCCCCCCTGCATGCGCCTGCCGGCGCTCACGAGGGCAACGGCCTCGTCGAACTTCTTCCGCACCAGGGCGGCGGAAGCCGGGGTCAGCAGTCGCTCCAGCGACAAGTTCAGCGCCTCGTCCGCCGTGTAGCCCCAGTGACGCTCGACCGAAGGACTGAAGTAGGTGAAACGACCCGCCAGGTCCATGGTCCAGATGACATTGGTGGCATTGTCGGCCAGCAGCCGATACCGTTCCTCGCTCTGGTGCAGCTCCGTTTTCTGCCGGTCAAGTTCCAGCAGCATCTGGTTGAACGCCTGGGCAAGGGTGCCGATCTCGTCGTCGGAGGCGATCGGGACGAGATGCTTTCCTTCCTCCCCGTTCGATAACGCCTTGATATGCCGCGTGAACGACACGAGCGGCGCGGTAAGGTACTTCATCGCTGACCAGACGAGGAGCACCGACAGGAAGGCTGCCGCGATCCCGCCGATCAAAAAGTACTGGCGGGCCAGGTAGACGGGGGTGTACGCCTCGGCCAGCGGATAGGTGGCCGCCAGGACCCAGCCGACCGATTTCAGGCGCTTCACCGACCTCAGGACGCGCCTGCCATCCGGTATGACCGTTTCGTCGGTCCCTTCGAACCCTGCCAGGGCCTTGTCCAGCAACTTGTTGGTCCCCTCGGGGGCCTTTTCCAGGATCAGATGTTTTTTCGGGTGGACGATGATCACCCTGTTCTTGTCGTACAGGGAAAGATAGCCGCTCTTGCCCAGCTTGATGGCGGCCATCTGCCCCAGGAAACGCTGTTCCCGCAGGTTCATGCTGCCCCCCAGTACCGCGATCGTCTTCTTGCGGGCATCGACGACGGGAACGGTGAACACGATGATCGGATGACTTTTCTGCGGGGAAGTGGAGGTGAATGGCCCGACGATAGCGGGCCTACCGGTTTGCAGCGTTTTTTCGACGTAGGCACGGACAGTGTTGACCTGGTGGATGCTGTCGGGCTTTCCGGGAGCGGCTGCGACCAGTCCGTCTCCCGCCGAGAAGAGGAACAGGCCGTCGTTGAAGAATTCCCGTTCATCCTTCTGGAGATCGAGAAACCGCCGGGCTTTCCCGCGGTCGGCGATGATGTCCGGGGTGATGATCTCGGCCAGGGTTTCGAGACCGATCCGCGCGTCATGAATCTTGTTGTCGATCTGGTCGGCCTCGGCCGTGACCAGCGTAAACTGTTGACTGGAGATGATCCCCTTGATTGTTGTCTCGAAGTAGACGAAGGTAATCCCGGCGATCGTCGAGATGAGCACGAGCACCAGGGAAAAAACCATGAACGTCATCTTGGTTTTCATGCTGGAAAATATCACGGGGATCCTTGCGGAATGCTTCCCGGTGGGAGCCTGCGTGGCTAACACCACGGAAAATAATAACAATTCATGCTAACTCCAATATGCGGAAATTGCAAATGCTAATTAAACAGACAAGCTCGTCACGGGCTACCTGCCTTCGCTTCATTGAGGTTTCTCCCGCCGATGATATTCTTGATTATGGGAGCATGCGGTAAAGGGGATCTGGTCAAGGTTGTTTCCCGGCATGAAGGAGATGTGAACGGAGGTGTCGGATGCCGGTTTCCAGGGTGGTAACGGAAGGGATCATCGAAACGCTGCTCAAGGGGAAGGACCTCGACCGGATCGCGGCACGGCTCAGGCCGAGGCCGGTCAGCGAGGAGCCGCTGCCGCCGGGTCTCCCCCGGGAGACCGACGGGAGCGGGGAGGCGCAGAAGCGCAGGCTTGCCATCCTGGAGGGGAGCGGCATACGGTTCGAGTACCTGAGCGGGGAACGGCACATCGAGGAGCCGGAGATCTTTCGGGGAAACATCGAGAACTACATCGGCACCGCCCAGCTCCCCGTCGGGGTGGTGGGTCCGCTCCGGATAAACGGGGCGTACGCCCACGGCGACTACTTCGTCCCCCTGGCGACGTCCGAGGGGGCCCTGGTCGCCTCCCACAACCGCGGCGCCAAGATCATCAGCCTGAGCGGCGGTGCAAGCGTCCTCTGCCTCACCGAACGGGTGTCGCGGGCGCCCGGGTTCGTGTTCGACGACATGGTGGAGGCGGGCCGCTTCATCGTCTGGGTCGTCGGGCAGTTCGACGCCCTGCGGGAAGAGGCGGGGAAGACCACCGGCCACGGCCGGCTGGAGGACATGAAGGTGACCCTGGAGGGGAACCACGTGTACCTCAATTTCGAGTACGTCACCGGGGACGCGGCCGGCCAGAACATGGTCACCATCGCCACCGACGCGGTCTGCCGGCGCATTGTCGCCGAATGTCCCATAAAGCCGCGGCACTGGTTCATCGAAAGCAACCTGTCGGGCGACAAGAAGGCCACCGCCATCTCCCACCTCTTCGTCCGGGGGAAGAAGGTCACGGCGGAAGTGGTCGTCCCCCGCGAGCTCTTCATGCGCTTTCTCCACACCACCCCCGAGATGGTGATGGAGTACTGGAAGATGTCGTTCGTCGGCGGGGTGCAAAGCGGCTCCATCGGCGTCCAGGGGCATTACGCCAACGGCCTGGCCGCCCTGTTCATCGCCTGCGGGCAGGACGCCGCCTGCGTGGCCGAGGCGTCGGTCGGGATAACCCGCGTCGAGGTGACCGGTGCGGGGGACCTCTACATCTCCGTCTCCCTCCCCAACCTGATCGTTGGCACCGTAGGCGGCGGGACCGGCCTGCCGACCCAGCGCGAATGCCTGGAGATGCTGGGGTGCCGGGGAGAGGGGACGGCCCGGAAGTTTGCCGAGATTTGTGCCGCCACGGTGCTGGCGGGGGAGATCTCCATCATGGGGGCCCTGGCGGCGGACCAGTTCACCCTGGCCCACCTGAGGTACGGCAGACGGAAGGAGTGACGGGCAGCGGGGTGCCATGGAACGAGGGATAGAAGAGCGGGCGAGCTTCGACCTGGTCCGGTACGCGAACTGCTGGGAGGACGCGGATGTCCTCCTGCGGGCGCTCGACGTGAAGGAGGGGGGCGTCTACCTCTCCGTAGCGTCCGCCGGCGACAACACCTTCAGCATTCTCAGCGGCGCTCCGTCGCTGGTCCTTGCCGTCGACCTCAGCGAAGCCCAGCTGGCATGCCTGGAACTGCGCCGGGCCGCCTTCGCCTCCCTCGACCATGACGAGCTGCTGGCGTTCCTCGGTGTGCGCAGCGGGGCGGACCGGGTCGGCACCTACCGGAGCCTTCGGGAGGGGCTGGCCCCGGAGGCGCGCCGTTACTGGGACGGGCACCGGGAGCTGATCGCCAGGGGGATCACCACCATCGGCAGGTTCGAGGGCTATTTTCGCCTGTTCCGCAGGTGGGTCCTGCCGCTCATCCACGGCCGCGCCACCGTCGCCGCACTCCTGGAGCCGCGGGACGCGGCCGGGCGCGCCGCGTTCTACCGGGACGTCTGGGACAACCTCCGCTGGCGGCTCCTGTTCAGGATATTCTTCGGCCGCACGGTGATGGGACGGCTGGGGCGCGATCCCGAGTTCTTCCGCTACGTCGAGGGGGATGTGGCTGGCCGCATCCTCGACCGGACCCGGTATGCGCTCACCGCCCTCCCCACCGACCGCAATCCCTATCTCGAATACATCCTGACCGGCGGGTTCGACCGGGCGCTCCCCTTCTACCTGAGAAGGGAGAACTTCGCCGCCATCCGGGGGAATCTCGACCGGCTGGTGACGTTCAGGGGAGGCGTCACCGAGGCGCTGACGGCCCACGGGGAGCTGCGCTTCGACGGGTTCAACCTTTCCGACATCTTCGAGTACATGAGCCGGGAAGAGTATGCCGCAGAGCTGGAGAGGATCGTCGGGTCTTCCCGGCAGGGAGCCCGCCTTGTCTACTGGAACATGCTGGCGGACCGGAAGCACCCGGAGTCGCTTGCGGAAAGGCTCACTCCCCTGACCGAGCTCGCAGGGCGCCTGTTCGCCGAGGACAAGGCGTTCTTCTACAAGTCCCTCGTGATCGAAGAGGTGACATGATCTCCGTCCGTGCCGAACTGATGAGCGCTGCCGCCGTCGCCTGCGCCTACCTCCTGGTCTTTGCCGCCGGCGAAGCGGTCCGCAGGGCGTTTCCCTCGCTCCCCGAGCTGGCGCGGAAAACCGTCCATCTCCTGGGGGGGCTCGTCGCCCTCGCGCTCCCCTTCGTCATCCGTTCCCACTGGACGGTCCTCGTCCTGGCGGCGGGGATGATCGGGATCATCGAGCTGACCAGGAGGATGGGAGGGCTTCGGTCGGTGCACGGCGTGGGGCGTGAGTCTCACGGCGCCGTCTACTTCCCGGTGTCCGTCTACCTGGTGTTTCTCCTGGCGCACGACAGACCGGTCCTGTACCTCGTCTCCATCCTGGTCATGACCGTGGCCGACACGTTTGCCGCGCTCGTCGGTGAAAGGTACGGCGCCATCACCTTCGACGTGGAAGGAAACAGGAAGAGCCTCGAAGGGTCGCTCGCCTTCTTTTTCGTCACGTTCCTCTGTGTCCATCTCTCCCTCCTGCTGCTCACCCCCATCGGCAGACCGGAATCGGTCCTGACCGCCCTGGTCATAGCCCTCCTCGTCACGGGCTTCGAGGCGATCTCCACGGCGGGGAGCGACAACATCTTCGTGCCGTTCGGCACTTACTACATCCTGGCGAAGATGACCGGCCATTCCCTGGCCGAGGCCGCCACGCAGCTGTTCATCCTCCTCTTCCTTATCGCGCTGACCGCCCTGATCTCCGTCAGGCAGAGGATATTCAGGACCAGCGGCCTCATCGGCATGATCCTTTTGAATTACGCCGCCTGGAGCCTGTGCGATGTCTACTGGTTTCTCCCCCTGCTGCTGGCCCAGGTTTTCCTCTACGTTCTCGTCTCCTACTTTTCGTCGCGGGTGGCGGAAGAGATCAAGAGATACCAGATAAAGGTCCTCTTCTACTCGGCCCTCGTCCCGGCCGTCTTGATCTTCGTGGCCAACACGGTGGAAAACTACCGGGAAATCTTCCTGCCGTACCTCACGTCGGTCGTCGGGCAGATCACGATCATCTCCTTCTACTTCCTGACGAGAGTGGTTGCCGGCACGGGGGGATTCACGGAGAAATTGCACGATCGAAGATATCCGGCCGGACTTGCGTGCAGTATTGCCGCAACGGTCTGCATTGCGGTGCTCCCCGTCGTCCTTTACGCGGATGGGGAGGAATTGGCGGCGCTCGCCCTGGTATGGGGCGGGAGCCTGCTGGCGGTCACGACCTTCACGGTCCTCCTGGACCGGTACCGGGTCATCGGGGAAGACAGCCTGCTGCGCCAGCGGGTGCGCCTGGCGTGCGTGGGAGCTTCGGCGGTCGCCGTCTACGCCGTCCGGACCCTGGCGTCGAGATAGGAACGCTACCATGAACGAGAACGAGTCGAGCTATATCGTCCGGGATACCGAATCCCCCCCTTCCGGCAGTGATGCTGTCACGCTCGTGGGAGGAAAGGCGCTGGGGCTTCATCGCCTGAAAGCTCTCGGCGTCCCCGTGCCCCCGTGGGCCACCATCAGCACCCTGTTCCTGCGCCACGTGAGCGAGGGGGATGGGGAGCTGCTGACGCTGCTCGCGACGGAGGCTGCCGAAATCCCGGCAAAAGCTGCCCGGGTCCGCAAGCACCTGGAAACCATGGCCATTGCCGAAGAGGACACGGCCGTTCTTCGTGCCGTCTGGGAAAGGGTTTCCGAAAACGGGCGCCGACCGGTGGCGGTCCGTTCGTCGGCGGCCGACGAGGACAGCGTCAATCTCTCCTTTGCCGGGCAGATGGAGAGTTTTCTGAATGTGCGGAGCTTCGGCCAGTTCATGGACGCCGTCCGCGGCTGCTGGGCATCCCTGTTCGGCGACCGGGCCGTGTTCTACCGGCAGAAGAGCGGCCTGGCCTACTGGTCGCTCCAGATAGCCGTGGTCGTGCAGCAGATGGTCGAGCCCGAGGTGGCGGGCGTCATCTTTACGGCGAATCCCCTCACCGGCAACCGGGAAGAGATGCTCGTCTGCAGCACCTGGGGGCTGGGCGAGGGGCTCGTTGCCGGAACCCTCACCGCGGATACCTATGTGCTCGATGCGGGTGGCGCCTGCGTCAGCCGCGAGCTGGCGGAAAAGAGGCAGAGCGTCGCCTTCGCGGCGGAGGGGGGCACGGAAAAGGTCGACGTGACCGGGGAGACGTCGTACCAGCCGACCCTCGATGAACGGATGCTGCGGGAGTTGCACGCGTTTGCCCGCAAGGTCCAGGATGACGCGGGGAGACCGATGGATATCGAGTTCGCCGTCTCCGGCGGCCGCATCTATCTCCTCCAGGCCCGCCCCATCACCACCCTCGGGGAAGCCCCGGCGCCGGAGCGGGACAATCACAAGGTCTGGGACAACTCCAACATCGTCGAAAGCTATGCCGGGGTAACCACCCCGTTGACCTTCTCCTTCATCCGGAAGGCGTACTTCGCGGTCTACTGCCAGTTCTGCCAGATGATGGGAGTGGACGCGAAGACCGTCTTCAGGAGCCGGTACGTCTTCGAGAACATGCTCGGCCTCATCCAGGGCCGGGTCTACTACAACCTCCTCAACTGGTACCGGCTCATTTCGCTGATGCCCGGCTACAAGTACAACAAGGCCTTCATGGAGCAGATGATGGGGGTGCAGGTGACCGGCGAATTCAACCCGGACGGGCAGCCGAAAAGCGCCTTCGAACGGTACCTGGTGCATTTCCCGCGACTTCTCTGGGTCGGCGTGAGGATGCTGGTCAACCATGTTACCTTGGAGAAGAGGATCGCCGCCTTTCACCGCCATTTCGACGATATGTACTCCCGGTACGCGGGCCGTGATTTCAGTGGGCTTAGTGCCTCCCGGCTGTTCGAAACCTTCCGGCTGCTGGAGGACGAGGTGCTCTGGCAGTGGAAGGCGCCGATCCTGAACGATTTCGAAGCCATGGTGTTCTATGGCCTTCTGCGGCGGCTGACCGAGAAATGGCAGCTGGACCCGACCGGGAGCCTGCACAACGACCTGCTCTGCGGCGAAGGGGGCATCAGGAGCACCGAGGTCACCACCGAACTGTTCCGGGTGGCCGCGCAGATCGCCGCCGACCCGGCGTTGAAGGCGGCCTTTCTGGAGCATCCGCCCAGGGAGGTTGTCCTCCTTCTGAGGCAGGACCCGGCCTTCGCCGGGATAGGCGCGGCGTTCGCCGCTTATCTGGCGAAATACGGCGTCCGCTCCATCAACGAGATGAAACTGGAATCCGTCCCGGTGAAGGACGATCCCACCTTCTGCGTTTCCGTCATCCAGAATTATCTCCGCAGCGGGGTCCCCGATCCAGATAGCAGCTTCGCGCACGAACGGAAGATCCGCGAGCAGGCCGAAGAGTCGGTGCGGCAACGGCTCACGGGGAAGAGATGTCTCCTCGTCGTGCCGAAGCTTCTCGTCTACCGGTGGGTCCTGGGGAACACCCGCAAAGCGGTCAAGAACCGGGAAAACCAGCGCTTTGCCCGGAGCGAGGCCTATGACCTGGTGCGCAGGATCATGCGGGCACTGGGGGACAAATGGCGTGGGGAAGGGATCCTGGCGGACCGGGAGGACATCTTCTACCTGCAGATCGACGAGGTCTGGTCCTTCATCGAAGGGACGTCGACCTGTCCCGACCTGGGGGCGCTGGCCAAGGTCCGGCGCAAGGAGTTCGCCCGTTACGCAGCGGCCACCCCGGACGACCGTCTCGAAACCTACGGGGAGGTCTACCGGCGCAACGTCTTTGCGGGAGAAGAAGAGGAAGTGGAAAAGGCGGGCCAGCTGAAGGGACTCGGCTGCTGCCGGGGCATCGTGGAGAACGAGGTGCGGATCGTCAGGGAACCGGACAGCGAGGTGAGGCTCAACGGCGAAATAATGGTGGCGCAGCAGACCGATCCCGGCTGGATCGTCCTTTTTCCCTCGATCAGCGGCCTGATCGTCGAAAAGGGGAGCCTCCTCTCCCACTCGGCGATCGTCGCCCGGGAAATGGGCATTCCCGCGGTGGTCGGGGTGAAGAACGCGACGAAGATCCTGGGCGACGGCGACAGGGTCCGCCTGAACGGGGCCGAAGGGCTCATCACGATACTGCACAAGGCCGGGGTGTGAGTCTGCTCTTTTCCCGGAGGGAAGCCATGACCAGCCGATGGTGGATCTACCAGAAGGAGCGTTTCCCGGTATGTGCTCACGGGCCGCTCATTCTCGCGTTCAGTCTTTCGGCCATGAGCTATTCGGCGCTGCTGAGGGGCGCCAGCACGCTCCGGCCCGCGGCGGCCCTGGTTGCCTTCGTCACCGCCTTTTTCTTCTTCCTGCAACTTCGCATCGCGGACGAATTCAAGGATGCGGAGGAAGACGCCCGTTTCCGGCCGTATCGGCCGGTTCCCCGCGGGTTGATCACCTTGCGGGAGCTGGGCTGGGTGGGAGTCGGCGCGGCAGCCATCCAGCTGGCGGGTTCCCTCTGGCTCCGGCCGATGCAGGCGCTGCTGCTCATCGTCGCCTGGGCATACCTCGCCCTCATGGGCAAGGAGTTCTTCGTCCGGCGGTGGCTGAGGGGGAGGCCCGTTGCCTACATGCTCTCCCACATGCTGGTCATGCCGATCTTCGACATTTACGCCACCGCCTGCGACTGGCTGCCGGCCGGCTCAGGTCCGCCGCGGGGGCTCGGTTGGTTCCTCGTGGCCAGTTACCTGAACGGCATCGTCATCGAGATCGGCCGAAAGATCCGGGCCCCCGAGGACGAGGAGGAGGGGGTGGAAACCTACTCCTGGCTCTGGGGGAGGGGAAGGGCACTGGCGGTGTGGGTGGGGGTCATGTTTCTCACTGCCCTCTGCGTCTCGCAGGGGGCCCGCCTGGTGGGCTTCGGGGTCCCCGTAACCCTGCTCCTCGCCGTCCTGCTGCTTGCGGCGTCGTGCCTTGCCCGCTCCTTCGGACGCGCACCGTCGCCGGGCAGGGGAAAACAGATCGAGAACTTTTCCGGACTCTGGACGCTTGCCATGTATCTGAGCCTTGGGGTGATCCCCCTGCTTGTCAGATATCTGGGTAGATAGCCCCCACCCCACCCTCCCCCGCTGTGGGAGGGCGAAGTGTTCTCCCCCCGGCGGGGGGAGGAAGGAGGGGGGCGGTTCGGCTGTCTGCCGAAGAGAAGGTGGAAACATGCCGGAGATCGTGAAGGTCGCATCCATCGAAGAGCTCGAGGCCCTCGGCGCGCGGGGAGGTGTTGCGCCGCTTGGAAGGAGGGAGTTCACCCTCCATGCACCCGATGCCCACTTTGCTGCACTGGACACAAGCGGCATGCTCGCCGGCCGCTGTTCCGTCTGGTGGCACGCCACGCCGCCCTGTCCCGGCGAGCGGGTCGGCCTGGTCGGCCATTATGAGGCGCGGGATGCGACCACCGGCGCCCTCCTGCTGGCACACGCCTGCCGGGTGCTGGCCGACCAGGGGTGTACGCTCGCCATCGGCCCCATGGACGGAAACACCTGGCGCCGCTACCGGTTTGTGACCCGGCGCGGGACGGAGCCGCCGTTCTTCCTGGAGCCGGACAATCCCGACGACTATCCCCGGCACTTCGCGGCGGCCGGTTTTTCGCCCCTTGCCCGCTACTACTCGAACCTGGACCCGGACCTGGGATGGACGGTTGCCGGAACGGCGTTGGAGGGGAATAGACGGGACACGGGCGTAACCTTTCGGTCGCTGAACCCGGATGAATTCGAGGGGGAGCTCGAACGGCTCTACGAGCTCTCCGTGGCCTGTTTCCGGAACAACTTTCTGTACACCGCCATCGACCGGAGCGAATTCCTGGCGATGTATTCCCCGCTGCGGCCGTTCATCGTGCCCGAGCTGGTCTGTTTTGCCGAGCGGGAAGGCATGCCGGTCGGGTTCCTCTTTGCCGTGCCCGACATGCTGCGGGTACGGCGGGGGGAGCCGGCCGACACGGTGATCTTCAAGTCGATCGCGGTGCTCCCCGCCTGGAACGGGAAAGGGATCGGGGCACTTTTACTGGCGAGACTCACGGAGCAGGCCCGAGGGAGAGGCTTCCGCCGCTCCATCCACGCCCTCATCCACGAGGACAACCGCTCCCGCATTCTCAGCGGCCACCATGGCGTCGAGATGCGGGAGTACGCGATCTTTGCGCGGAGATTGCCGTGAACATCGTGGAGTTCCTGCAGCAGCGGGCGCGCGAACGTCCGGAAGCAGCGGCGATCATCGAGTCCCGTGGCGGCAGGGACCGGACCGTGACGTTCGCCGGGCTGGAGGAGGCCACGGCCAGGGGGGCAGCGTTTCTGCGGACAAACGGACTTCTGGCCGGCGAGACGGTCCTGGTCTTCCAGCCCCTGTCCATCGATCTCTACATCGTACTCCTCTCGCTCTTTCGCCGGGGAATCACCGCCATGATCGTCGACCCGTCCGCCGGCAGGGACCACCTGGAGCGCTGCTGCTCCCTCGTGCCGCCGCAGGGACTCATCGCTTCGCCGAAGGCCCATCTTCTTCGGCTCGTGTCTCCCGCGCTGCGGCGCATCCCGCACCGGTTTGCCACGGGCTTCATCCCCGGGGCCGTCCCGTGGCGACTCCCGGCGGACCTGCCTCCGGAACGGGACATCTCCCCTTGCTCCGAAGACGCGCCGGCGCTGATCACCTTCACGAGCGGCAGCACCGGCCTTCCCAAGGGGGTGGTCCGCAGCCACGGCTTTCTGCTCGAACAGTACCGGGTGCTGGAGAAGGCCGTGTCCCTGGCCCCGGGGCAAATCGACCTGACCACGCTTCCCGTTTTCGTCCTGGCGAACCTGGCCTCCGGGGTCACTTCGAT
The DNA here is from genome assembly GCA_024281055.1 of Geobacteraceae bacterium. Lineage (GTDB taxonomy): Bacteria > Desulfobacterota > Desulfuromonadia > Geobacterales > Geobacteraceae > JAMXLF01. The sequence continues at coordinate 13,539 of JAMXLF010000049.1, read as the reverse complement.
CATCCCGGACGCGGACCTGCGCCGGCCCGGGTCAATCGACCCTGCCCCGGTTCTGCGCCAGATCGACCGGCTCCGGCCGACGCGGACCACGGCTTCCCCCGCGCTCCTGGAGCGTCTCTGCGACGGGTGCGCAGAGGCGGGGCGGAGGATCGACGGGTTTGCTGCCGTTTTTACCGGCGGCGGGCCGGTGTTTCCCCGCTCCCTTAAGCGGTTCGCGGAAGTCTTTCCGGAGGCGGACATCGTGGCGGTATTCGGTTCCACGGAGGCGGAGCCGATTGCAACGCTGAAATGGCGCGAGGTGACGGAAACGGACGTGACCAGAATGAGCACGGGAGGGGGATTGCTCGCGGGCACGCCGGTTGCCGAGATTCGGGTCAGGATCATCGGCTCGCAGTGGGGGAAACCCCTCGGACCTTTCGGGACGGGGGAGTTCGAGCGGCTGCGCCTCCCGGACGGCGAAACGGGAGAGATCGTCGTCAGCGGCGGCCACGTGCTGAAGGGGTACGTCAATCATATCGGCGACCAGGAGACAAAAGTGCGGGTCGACGGGGAGATCTGGCATCGCACGGGGGACAGCGGCTATTTCGACGCCCTGGGCCGCCTCTGGCTCATGGGGAGGTCGTCCGCGGTCATCGACGACGAGAGGGGAACACTGTATCCCTTTGCGGTCGAGTGCGCGGCGTTGGGGCATCCGGCGGTGCGCAGGGCGGCACTGGTGCGGCGCAGGGGAAAACGCGTCATCGTCGTCGAACCGGCCAGGGGCGTGGAGATCCCCGAAGCGGAGCTGCTGGCGGCGCTTTCTTGGGCCCGCATTGACGAGGTGCGGGTTGTCGGGCACATCCCCCTCGACAAGCGGCATAACGCCAAGGTTGATTACCCGGCGCTGCTAAGACTGCTTGATAACTAACGGTCGGTTTTGCTTCTTGAAAAAACATAACAAATATGTTATGAGATACTTATGCCGTGGACTATCGATTACTACAGTGAAGAGGTCCGGCTCGAAATTGATGCCTTGCCAGCTGACATTCGAGCATCCTATACCCGGCTGACCGAGCTGCTCGAAGAGTTTGGTCTCGATCTCCGCATGCCCCATTCGCGGGCAATGGGAGGAGGGTTGTTCGAACTTCGGCCAAGAGGACGCGAGGGAATTGCACGGGTGTTCTATTGCATGAAGGTGGGCAAGAGGATCATCATGCTCCACTCGTTCATCAAGAAGACGCAGGAAACGCCGAAGCGGGAGCTTGACATTGCCCGCCGCCGGCAGAAGGAGGTATCAGGAACATGACCAGAAAAGCACCCACGAAAACGCACCGCCAGATGGTGGATGAATGGGAACGGCAGCCGGAATTCAAAGCGGCATATGAGGAACTGGAAATGGAGTTCACTCTTCTGCGTGAACTCCTGCTCGCGAGACAGCAGGCTGGTTTGACTCAGGCGGAAGTGGCGGAAAAGATGGGAACGAAGCCGCCCGCCGTGACCCGGCTGGAGACGGCGCTTTCGGACCAGAGGCACTCGCCGACCATTGCGACCTTGAAAAAATATGCTCAGGCGGTCGGCTGCAAGCTCGAAGTTCACCTCGTTCCAACTAAAACAGCTAAAGCAAGCTGACAATGCCGAGAGCGTCCCATCTCTATGAAGCATTGACTAACCGCGCTAACTGAGTCCCCGCAAAGTTCCAGGAAGCCGACGCCCGATCGAACATCTCCGCATCGGTAAGGGGAGCATAGTTGTCGAGGCCCCCTGCCACCAGCACCTTGTCTCCGGGCAAGAGCGTCGCGGTGTGATACACACGCGCGAAACCCATGTTCATAAAATATGCATACCAGAAATTGAATGTCGGGTTGTACAGGTTGGCGCTGGCAGTGGCAATGGCATCGGAACCAGTGAACCCTCCCGCCAGGACGACATTTCCTTCGGAGAGCAACGTTGCCGTATGGGCTGAACGGGTCTCCGACATGCTCGCCGCGGGTCGCCAGGTATTGGTCGCCGAGTCGTACAGCTCGGCGCTCGCCAGCGATGTGACGTAATCGGCGGTGCCGCCCGCAATGAGGACTTTTCCGTTGGCAAGGAGCGTTGCCGTGTGCCCGTGCCGGGCTGTGGCCATGTACCCCCCGCCGTTCCAGCTGTCGGTACCCGGGTCGTAGCGGAGCGCGGCAGAGGAGTTGCCGCCGCTTATGCCGCCGGCTACCAGGATCCTCCCGTCGGGCAGCGTGGTCGCCGTATGATCCCAGCGGCTGTAGTCCATGCTTGCTGCGCTGCTCCATGTGCCGCTGGCCGGGTCGCACACCTCGACTGTTGCCAGCTGGATACCTCCCGCCACCATGACCTTACCGTCCGGCAGCAGCGTGGCGGAGTGTCGTGAACGTGAGCTTGCCATGCTTCCGGCGCTGCTCCACCTCCCCGTCGCCGGATCGTAATTCTCGGCGGTTGAAACGCTATCTCCTCCGACCACGAGAACGGTTCCGTTCCGGAGCAGTGTCGCCGTGTGCTCGACGCGGCCCGTTGCCATGCTCCCGGCTGTGGTCCAGCTGTTCGTTGCCGGGTCGTACAGTTAGGTGCTGGCCAGATACCCGCTCGTCGTGTAGCCACCGGTCACCAGGACTTTCCCGTTCGGAAGCAGGGTCGCCGTGTGGCTTGCGCGTGCAAAGGCCATACTTCCTGCACTGCTCCAGGTGTTGGTGGCAGGGTCGTACAACGTCGCACTGGTCAGATATTCATTGGAGTAGCCGCCCGCAACCAGCACTTTTCCATTGGTGAGGAGCGTCGCCGTATGACTGTGTCGCGGAGTGGCCATGTCTGCCGTCCTGCTCCACGTGGAGGATGCCGGATCATACAATTCGGCGCTTGCGAGGGGAGTAGTGTTGTCGATTCCTCCCGCCACCAGCACTTTCCCGTTGGGAAGAAGCGTTGCCGTATGATTGCTGCGGGCCACGGCCATGCTTGCCGTGACACTCCAGCCGGCGCCGTGGGCTGCGCCGGGACCCATCACCGCAATCAGGCCGTACAGAGAGAATGACAGCGTCAAACCGAGCAGGAAAGGCATCCTCATCATCAGCCTTCTTGTAGGGTCGAGTACAGTCTGGTTGTCCAACGATGCTTCCAGGAGCGATGGATGGCGGCGTCAATGGCGGAGCTGGCGAGAGAATGCACGCTCCCGGGTATATAGCTTATTAATTATTATTCGGCTTTAATGGTTGCTTGTCAAGCGGGGAACCAGAAGGGTGTGAAGCGTCATAATCGGAGCGCAGAGTACTATCATCGGGGTGTTGGTAGCTACCGGAGCTACGCCCCTTGTTGAAAGATTCCTTTAACCACCTCTTGCACAAATTCAGGTTCGAGTTCTTCGATGGTCGGTGGTCTGTCAGATGAGTCGCTACGATCTGAGTCGCTGCGATCCGATGTCTTGGACACCTTGAATTCTGCGAGCTTATTCATATTGGCGTCTAAGAGGGTAACTTCTCCGTTCATGCGGAGTGCCCCCGGAACAACCACGCCCGGGAAAGGGTTACCATTGTCATAGCGGGAAATTAAGACATACAGGTAGAGTGCATCGGAATCCGTGGTTGATTTTTCAGAAATGTATCTGCCAGAGAACTTTGTGTTGATGTAATTCATTATGAGTTGTGTCAGGCGTGGACAGACATGTTGTCGGAGGTGCAGATTCTCGGCGGTTCGGACATCGACAATTATCACATGGCGGTGACGGGTGGTCATCGTATCGTGTCTTGATATGCCATCAGCATGGACAAGACCGGTTCCGACACAACAGAACCAGACAAGGGTCGCCATTAACAACGCCCGCCGCATGGAGTTTCTCCTAAGAACGCATAAGCCGCCGCAGTGATGACAGAAACGCAATTGAACGTGGGAAAGACGAGTTGCACACACCAATAACTATGATTTTGAGCATAGGGCTCCCTTGGCGACAATAAAAAATCATTACCAGAAAAATAAGGAAAAAATAAGGAAATTTTAAGTAAAATAAAAAATTGTTGGATAACGCCGTCGAAATGCAGGGAAAGCCCGCTGGGGTACTTACGCCGGCTTGCGGTCGAGGCTCCGGTACTGGATCGCCTCGGAGATGTGGTTCTCCCGGATCCCGTCGCTCCCCTCCAGGTCGGCGATGGTGCGGGCGACCTTGAGGATGCGGGTGTAGGTACGGGCCGATAGCCCGAGCCGGTCGGTGACCAGTTCCAGCATCCGGTGGCCGGCCGCGTCGGGTTCGCAGAATTTCTTGATGAAGCGAGGGGGCATCTGGGCGTTGCAGTGGACCCGGGAGCCTTTGAAGCGCTCCAGCTGGACCGCGCGGGAGCCGACGACCCGGGCGGCAATCCGGGCCGAGCTCTCCCCTTCGCTCCGGTCGGCGAGCTCCCGGTACTTCACGGCCGGCACCTCGATGTGGATGTCGATCCGGTCGAGGAGCGGCCCGGAGATGCGCGAGCGGTAGCGCTGGATCATGAGCGGCGTACAGGTGCAGGGGTGGACCGGGTCGGCCAGGTAGCCGCAGGGGCAGGGGTTCATGGCGGTGACGAGCATGATGCGGGAAGGGTAGGTAAGCGAGGTGAGCGCCCGGGAGATGGTGACCCGCCCGTCCTCCAAGGGCTGGCGCAGGACCTCCAGGACGTGCTTCTTGAACTCGGGGAGCTCGTCCAGGAAGAGCACCCCGTTATGGGAGAGGGAGACCTCCCCCGGTTTGGGGGTGTTGCCGCCGCCGATGAGGCCGATGTCGGAGATGGTGTGGTGGGGCGAGCGGAACGGCCGGCTGGCGATGAGCGCCCGCTCCCGCTCCAGGAGCCCCATGACGCTGTAGATCTTGGTGGTCTCGATTGCCTCGTCGAAGGACATCGGGGGAAGGACGGAGGGGATGCGCCGGGCGAGCATGGTCTTGCCCGAGCCCGGAGGACCGATCATCAGCAGATTGTGACCGCCCGCCGCCGCCACTTCCAGCGCCCGTTTGGCGTGCTCCTGCCCCTTCACCTCGGAGAAGTCCTCGACGTAGTCGGAGTTCTGCCGAAAAAGCTCGTGGATATCGACGGCGTGGGGGACGATGGCACGGTCGCCGTTCAGGAACTCCACCACCTCCGCCAGTTCCTCCACGCCGAAGACTTGGATTCCCTCCACCACCCCGGCCTCGCAGGCGTTATCCCGCGGGACGACGATCCCGGAAAAACCCTCCCGTTTCGCCGCCACCGCCACCGAGAGGCAGCCGCGCACCGGCTTGATCCGCCCGTCGAGGGAAAGCTCGCCCAGGAGGAGGTACTCCTTGAGCCGCTCTTTCTTCACCACGCCGGTGGCGGCGAGGATCCCCACGGCCACCGGGAGGTCGAAGGAGGCCCCCTCCTTCCTGATGTCGGCGGGGGCGAGGTTGACGGTGATCTTGCGGTTGGGAAAATCGTAGCCCGAGTTCTTCAAGGCCGACTTCACCCGGTCCTTGCTCTCCTTCACCGCCCCATCGGGAAGCCCCACCGTGGCGAACTGGGGAAGCCCCTGGGCGATGTCCACCTCCACCTCGACGATGATGGCGTCGATGCCGTGGAGGGCCGAACTGAGGACTTTGGCGAGCATGAAGAACTCCTTTCCGGTCCCGCATCCCGTCTTCACGGCATCTTTGCCCCGGCCTCAATCGCAAAATCCTCGACGTAGCGCTGTTTATGCCCAGTGGGTACTACGCCTGCGGTTTTGCTCAATCGGCCAAGCCAAATCTGCCCCAAATCCGGGCGCGGTACTGCACGGCGGTTAATTGCGGACAAGCTTCGAAGAGCCCTCTTTGGCCGCGACCGTCGCACTATAGCAGCATTCGAAAAAAATAAACACAACACAAAAGTTGTATTTTTTCATTAAATAGCGTGACTGCAGGTGGGAGAAGGCGGCTTCGCCAAGACGAAAATAAAGCCCGCAGAAGCGGGCTTTTCGCATTGAGACGATGTATGGCGGGGGTTACGGTTTCAGCATGTCCAGGTAGCGCTCCGCATCCAGCGCTGCCATGCAGCCGGTGCCGGCGGAGGTGATCGCCTGGCGGTACACCATGTCCTGGACGTCGCCGGCGGCAAAGACCCCGGGGACGCTCGTGGCCGTGAAGTTTCCTTCGGGGCCGCACTGGGTGCGGATGTATCCCTTCTCCATGTCGAGCTGCCCCTCGAAGATGGCGGTGTTCGGGGTGTGGCCGATGGCGATGAAGACGCCGTGGACCGGGATCTCCTTGGTGGAGCCGCTGGTATGGCAGATGCGGATGCCGGTGACCCCCCCCGCGTCGCCGAGGACCTCGTCGAGGCTGTGGTGCCACTCGATGGTGACGTTTCCCCCGCGGGTCTTCTCGATCAGCTTGTCGGCGAGGATCTTCTCGGCGCGGAGCTGGTCACGGCGGTGGATGACGGTGACGTGGCTGGCGATGTGGGAGAGGTAGAGGGCTTCTTCGACGGCGGTGCTGCCGCCGCCGATGACGGCGACCGGCTTGCCCCGGTAGAAGAAGCCGTCGCAGGTGGCGCAGGCGGAAACCCCTTTTCCCATGAAGGTCTTCTCCGACGGGAGGCCGAGGTACCGGGCCGAGGCCCCGGTGGCGATGATGAGGGCGTCGCAGGTGTAGATGCCGCTGTCCCCTTCGAGGCGGAAGGGGCGCTGTGAGAGGTCGGCCTTGCCGATATGGTCGAAGATGAAGGTGGTGTTGAAGCGCTCGGCGTGTTGGCGCATCCGCTCCATCAGGTCGGGTCCCTGGACGCCGTCGGGGTCGCCCGGCCAGTTGTCCACTTCGGTGGTGGTCATGAGCTGCCCACCCTGCTGCAGGCCGGTGATGAGGGCGGGCTGGAGATTGGCGCGGGCGGCGTAGACGGCGGCGGTGTAGCCGGCCGGGCCGGAGCCGAGAATAAGCAGGCGGTGATGGGTGACGTCCATGTGAGACCTCCGTGGGAATTGACGGGCTACCATAGCAGCAGCGGGAGAAAAATGCAAGGGTGCGGCACTCATTAAAAGACTTCTCCCGACGGGGGTGCCAGACGCGGCGGCAGACCCTGTAAGTAAACCGCAATCTCCCGGGATGCGCAAGAGCGGCCGTGGGACGCCGGGCGTTCGGCGCATGCCATGCGGGCACGCTTTTGGGGGGAGAGCGGACAGGCGTGCCCCTTTCCCGTTGACGGGGCGGGAGGCGCCTGTTAAACTTTATCATAGAAGGAGACAGCATCCTGTCTCCCGAGGAGCGTCCCGTGAATGCAGAATCCCAACTCGACCGGAGTATCGCCGGCAGGTTCCGCTACGCAATAGTGCTCACCGCCCTCACCCTCGTTGCCGAGGTCGTCGGCGGGATCTGGACCAACTCCCTGGCGCTCCTCTCCGACGCGGCCCATGTCTTCCTCGACATGTTCGCCCTCATCCTCTCCCTGGTGGCCATCAAGCTCGCCTCCTACCCCGCCTCGGACACCCGCACCTACGGCTGGCACCGCACCGAGGTGTTCGCCTCGTTCATCAACGGGGCGTCGGTCTTCCTCATCGCCATCGGCATCTTCTACGAGGCGTGGGGCCGCCTCTTCAAGCCCGAGGAGGTGAAGAGCCTCCCCATGTTCATCATCGCCGCGATCGGCCTCGCCATGAACCTGGTGGCGGCAGGCGCCCTTCACGGCCATTCCCACGACGACCTCAACGTGCGCAGCGCCTTTCTCCACATGATCGGCGATGCGGCGGCCTCGGTGGGGGTGATCATCGGCGGCATCGTCATGTACTTCACCGGCTGGTACGTGGCGGACGCCATCATCTCCATCGGCATCGGCTGCGTCATCTTCCTGGGGGCCTGGCGGGTGCTGCGGGAGGCGGCCCATATCCTCCTCGAAGGGGTGCCGCGCGGCCTGAGCACGGCCGAGGTGGCCGAGGCCATCAACGGGGTCGAGGGGGTGAACGCCGTCCACCACATGAACCTCTGGGCTATCTGCTCTCACATCCTCGCCCTGTCGGCCCACGTGGACATCGTCCCCGAGTTCAAGGGGAAACAGGCCGGGGTGCTGCGGGCCATCGAGGAGCTCCTCCTGGAGCGCTACCACATCACCCACACCACTCTCCAGGTGGAGTGCACCATGTGCATCGAAGCCCCGATCATCAAGGAGCTCCGTCACCGCCCCCGCGTGGGGCACGACCATCACGACCATCACCACCCCCATGGGCACGACCACGGCCATGGCCACGCCCACGGGCACGCCCATCACGAGCACGACCATGATCACGACCATGACCACGGACACCACCACGACCATTGAAAAACTGCGTGAAATCACAAATCTCAAATCCCAAATTTCAAACAATGCCGAAACGCAAATTGGAGCATTGTTTTTTTGTAGATTGTTTTGAGATTTGGTGCTTGGAATTTGGAATTTAATCAAGTTGGAGAAAGCATGCTCCCCTACACCCTGATCCAGGAAGCCGCCGACCGCCTCAAGAAGAGGGTGCGCCGCACTGAACTGATCTATTCGCACCATTTCAGCGAAAAGCTCGGGTTCTCCGTCCACTTCAAGTGCGAGAACCTGCAGCGGACCGGTTCTTTCAAGATCCGCGGGGCGCTGAACTTCATGACCGCCCAGCCGCGGGAGAGGCTGGCGAACGGCGTCATCACCGCATCCGCCGGCAACCACGCCCAGGGGGTGGCCTTCTCCGCCGACCTCCTCGGGGTGAAGGCGACCATCTTCATGCCCGAGAGCACGCCTCCCCAGAAGGTCTTCGCCACCAGGGACTATGGCGCCGAGGTGGTTCTCACCGGGAGGAACTTCGACGAGGCGTATGCCGCGGCGGTCAAAGCGGGAAAGGAGTCTGGCGCCCTGTTCGTCCATCCCTTCGACGACCCGTTGGTCATGGCGGGGCAGGGGACCATCGGCGTGGAGCTCCTTCACGAGCTCCCCGACCTGGCCACGGTCCTTGTCCCCATCGGCGGCGGCGGGCTGATCTCCGGCATCGCCTCGGCCATCAAGGAGACCCACCCCCGGGTGCGGGTGATCGGCGTGGAAGCCGCGGCCGCTCCGTCCATGCACTACTCGCTGAAAAAGGGGAAGATCGTCGAGGCGCCGCTCACGCTCTCTCTGGCCGACGGCATCGCCGTGAAGAAAGTGGGGCGGAACACCTATCCCATCGTCCGGGACCTGGTGGACGAGGTGGTCCTCGTGGAGGAGGAGGAGATCGCCCAGGCGATCGTGGCGCTCCTGGAGCGGACCAAGCTCCTGGTGGAGGGGGCGGGTGCGGTGACGTTGGCGGCACTTCTCAACGGGAAGATCGGCAGTGGGGCCGGCAAGACCGTCTGCCTCCTCTCGGGGGGGAACATCGACGTCAAGACCATCGCCACCGTGGTGGAGCGGGGGCTTCTGGCCGCCGGGCGCTACCTGAAGCTGAAGGTGGAGCTGGAGGATGTCCCCGGCTCCCTGGCGCGGCTTTCCGCCGACATCGCCGCCACCCGGGCAAACATCTATCTCATCTCCCACGACCGGCGTTCCATCTCCCTCCCGCTTGGGCGGACCGAGGTGCTCCTGGAGCTGGAAACCCGCGGCTACGAGCATATCGAGGAGATTGTGGACTATCTGAACAAGCAGGGCTATGACGTGGAGGTCCGGAAGTAGAGAAACGCGCCTTTTCCGCAATCTCTGCGTTGCCCGGCAGGATTCTTTGTGCGGCGTAGCGCTGTTTATGTCCCGCGGGTACTACGCCTCCGCGCAATCCTTGGGGCGCCTTGACCTTGCGACAATTCCGAAGGAATTGGACAGCGGAGGCTGCCCGCAGGGTGAGGCCGCAGGGCGAATCAAAAAATCGCGTTTCTATAATGTGCCTATTTGTTTTACCCTCTCCCAGCGGGAGAGGGTGGCCGGAGGCCGGGTGAGGGGCGAAAGTCCGGAGTCCAGCGCCTAGAGCCTGGCGCCTAGAGCCCCGAGCCTTGTTCTTATGAACTCACGGGTGAGGGGCGCTTCGTTCGCCTCGTCGAGGAGTCCTGGCCGCTCCAGGTCCGCCGCCGTGTCCACGTCGTACCACGTTGGCAGGAGAGAACAGGAAATCCCTGCCGCATGCGCCCTTGCCAGGCTCTCCCGCAGCACCTCGCCGCTTGACCACGGAATCCCCCGGAACAATTCATGGTGCAGCCGCTTCATGGCCAGGAGGTAGTAGCCGCCGTCCTCGCTCGGGCCGAAGACCGCGTCGGTGTCCGCGCCGTCCAGGCGGGCGAAGGCCTCCCGGATGTGGGCGAGGGGTAGATCGGGGGAGTCGGTGCCGATGATGGCGACCCGCTCGTGGCCCCGGGCAAAGGCCGCGGCGAAGGCCGCCGCCATCCGTTCCCCCAGTCCATCGCCCTGCTGGGGAAGGGGTGTCAGGGAAGTGACGGTGCGGAAGAAGGAGACGGCTTCCGGCTCATCCTCGTAAAAGAGGAGTCGCTCCACCCGATCAAGCCGGCCGGTCCGTGCCAGGATGTCGAGAAGCATGCAGCGGTAGAGTTCAGCCGCTTCCGGCGGGGTGAGGGGGGGGGCGAGGCGGGTCTTCACCCGGCCGGGGAGGGGCATTCGGGCGAAAATGATCAAGGCCTGGGAGAGGGATGGGGACATAACCGACTGTTTAACCTGAAAATTTCCTGTAGTGGGGAAAAACCCGTGAAGCCGCGTCTGTCAAGGGTTTGACAAGGGGCACTGTGTCGAAAAAGTCTAGCTTTTTCCACAATTTTGCGAATTATCCACAGGGTTGTCCACAAAACCCGAGAGGCTGTTCAATGTTCAACGTTCAATGTTCAAGGTTTGGGGTTTGAGAGGTTAACATTGAACGTTGAACCTCGAACATTGAACGGCCGTTATCTCTTGTCCTGCTCGACGGCGGCATACGCCGAATGCTTGTGAATCGACTCGAAGTTCTCAGCCTCCACGCTGAACCAGGTGATGTTGTCCAGGGCGGAGAGCCGCAGGGTCGCTTCCCTGACCATGTCCTCCACGAAGCGCGGGTTCTCGTAGGCCTGCTCGGTGACGAACTTTTCGTCCTGCCGCTTCAGGAGCGAGTAGACCGGGGCGCTGCCGCACGACTCGATGAGCTCCACCAGGTCCTCGATCCAGATGAACTCCCGGTAGCGGACCCGCACCGTCATGATGGAGCGCTGGTTGTGGGCGCCGTAGGCGGAGAGCTCCTTGCTGCAGGGACAGAGCGAGGTGACCGGCACCTTCACCCCGAGGACGAAGTCGAAGGTGTCGCCGAGGGTGGCGCGGAACTCGCAGGTGTACTCCATGAGCCCCCGGGCGCCGGAGACCGGGGCGCGCTTTTCGATGAAGTAGGGGAACTCGATCTCAATGCGGGCGGAGCTCGCCCCGAGCTTCTCCTTCATCCGCGCCAGGATCGTCTCCATCTTGTCGAGGGCGATCTTCTCCCGATAGGCGTCGAGGATCTCCACGAAGCGGCTCATGTGGGTCCCCTTGAAGTGGTGGGGAAGGTCCACGTACATGTTCACCCGGGCCACGGTGTGCTGGAACGAGCGGTTCTTGTCCATCACCACGATGGGGTAGGAGATGTCCTTCACCCCCACCTTGTTGATGGCGATCTGGCGGGTGTCGCGCCGCCGCTGCACATCGTGCAGCGGTTGCGGTTTTGAGTTTTGACCCAGACTGCGGGCCTGAAGAGTTTTGAGTTTTGAGTTGGAATCTTTGTTTTTGTCGGTCATTGGCATCCCAAAGGGGTTGGCGTAGGGGCGACCGGCTGGTCGCCCGGTCAGGGCCGGCAAGCGGGCCTGCCCCTACCTTTTAACGTATTTCACCGGATCTTCGATCCCCGCCTCGGCAAACCCCTTCAGCCTCAGGCGGCAGGAGTCGCACAGCCCGCAGGCGAGCCCCTCCGGGGTGGGGTCGTAGCAGGAGTGGGTGCGGCCGTAGTCGACGCCGAGGGCGAGCCCCTTCCGGATGATCTCGGCCTTGGTGAGGCTGATGAGCGGGGTGTGGATGGCGAAGCGCCCCGTCCCCTCCACGCCGGCCTTGGTGGCGAGGTTCGCCATCGCCTCGTAGGCGGCGATGTACTCGGGGCGGCAGTCGGGGTAGCCGGAGTAGTCGAGGGCGTTCACGCCGATGTAGATGTCAAAGGCGCCCAGCACCTCGGCCCACCCCAGGGCAAAGGAGAGGAAGATGGTGTTCCTGGCCGGGACGTAGGTGACCGGGATGTCGCTCCCCACTCCCTCCTTGGGTACGGCGATGTTACTCGTGAGGGCGCTCCCCCCCACCTTGCGCAGGTCGAACTCCACCACCAGGTGCTCCGCGGCCCCCATGGCCTTTGCGTTCGCCCTTGCCACCTCCAGCTCGTGGCGGTGGCGCTGGCCGTAGGAGAAGCTCATGGCGTACGGTTCGAACCCCTCGCTCCTCGCGATGGCGAGGCAGGTGGTGGAGTCGAGCCCGCCGCTGTAGAGGACGACGGCCTTCCTGCTCATGCCTCGCTCCCTTCTCCCGCTGGCTTCTTCTTCCGCGGCCGGCGCCGGCGCTTCTTCTTCGCCTCGCCCTCTCCTTCCGCCGCTGTCACGGCCGGGGCCGCCGCGCTTTCAGCCGGCCGGGCGGCCCGATCATCAGCAGGTTGTGTCCGCCGGCCGCCACGCTTTCGCGCCCCCTTCTTCTCGCCGGGTGCCGGTTTCGGCTCCTTCGGCCGCGGCTTGGTGCGGACGTAGTCGTGGACGAACAACTCGTCTTCGGCCCACTCGGTGGGGACCTTCTCCTTGATGTACTCCTCGATCGCCTCCACGTAGAAGGCGCCGTCCTCGTCGGCGAGCGAGATCGCCTTTCCCTCGGCCCCGGCGCGGGCGGTCCGGCCGATGCGGTGGACGTAGTCCTCCGGGTCCTGGGGGAGGTCGTAGTTGATGACGTGGGAAACCCCCTCGATGTGGAGGCCGCGGGAGGCGACGTCGGTGGCGACGAGGATCGGGAGCTTGCCGGTTTTGAAGTCCTCCAGGATCTTGAGGCGCTTTCGCTGCTCAACGTCGCCGGAGATCACCCGGCAGGGGAAGTCGTTGGCGTTCAGCCGCTCGTAGAGGAACTCCGCCTCCCGCTTGGTGTTGACGAAGAGCATCGTCCGCTCCATCCCCTCCTTGCGGAGGAGGCCCAGGAGGAGCGGGAACTTCTCCTTGCGCCCCACGTGGTAGAGCACCTGCTCCACCCGCTCGGCGGTCATCTGCTCCGGGGTGACGGAGACCTTTTCCGGGACGTTCATGAACTCGTAGGCGAGTTCCATCACCCGCCGGTTGAGGGTGGCGGAGAACATCATGTTCTGGCGCGCCTCATAGGGGGGGAGCCGGCGGAGGATGAAGCGGAGGTCGGCGATGAATCCCATGTCGAACATCCGGTCCGCCTCGTCGATCACGAGGACCTCGATGTTCTTGAGGCTGTAGACCTTCTGCTTCAGGTAGTCGATGAGCCGCCCCGGGGTGCCGATCACCACGTCGACCCCCTCCTTGAGGGCGTTCTTCTGGAGCATGTAGTCGACCCCGCCATAGATGGCCTGAATGGTGAAGCCGGCGTGCTTCCCGAGGAGCTGGGCGTCCTTCTCGATCTGCACCACGAGCTCGCGGGTGGGGGCGAGGAT
>JAMXLF010000048.1 GCA_024281055.1 Geobacteraceae bacterium | reverse complement strand
GCCCTGAACCACGGCAGCTTCGTCTTCATCACCGCCTGGATGCTCTACATCCTCATCCGCCAGAGCGAAACGATCGTCACCCGCCCCCAGGAATCGCTCCGCCGCCTCAACCGCTCCCTCAAGGCCTACAGCGAATGCAACCAGGCCCTCATCCGCGCCATCGACGAGCTCCAGTTCATGCACGAGGTCTGCCGCACCTTCGTGGAGGTCGGCGGCTACCAGCTGGCCTGGGTGGGTATCGCCGAACACGATGTCGGCAAGACCGTCCGCCCCGTGGCCTCGTGGGGCGACGAGAAGGGGTACCTGGACTCCCTGGAACTCAGCTGGGCCGAGATAGACCGGGGGCGGGGCCCCACCGGCACCGCCATCCGCACCGGCAAGCCACAGGTGTCGCAGCACATCCTCTACGATCCGCGGTGGGAACTCTGGCGGGAGAAGGCGCTGCGGCACGGCTTCGCCGCATCGATCTCGCTGCCGCTGCGCATCGAGGAACAACCCCTCGGAGCCCTGGTCATCTTTGCCAGCGAGCCGAGCGCCTTCGACCAGGACGAGGTCAAGCTCCTCATGGACCTGGCGGGCGACCTCTCATACGGCATCAAGACACTGCGCATGAACGCCGAGCGGAAAAAGTCCGAGCAGGAGCGCAAGCTCCTCGCCTCGGTCATCGAGCAGTCCATGGAGGGAATCATCCTGTTCGACAGCGGGGGGCTCATCCAGTATGTCAATCCGGCGGTCGCGACGATCACCGGCAAGTCCCCGGGCAACCTGGTCGGCCACAACATCCACACCCTGCAGCGCGAGGACCCGGACCGGGAGTTCTACAAGACGATCTGGACCGCCATCTGCCGGGGGAACATCCGGACCGGCCACTTCATCCACAAGGGGAGCAACGACAGCAACGACCCCCCCCACGAAATCGAGTCCACGATCTGGTCCATCCTCGACAGTTCCGGCACCGTCAGCAATTACGCGGTCCTTATCCGGGACGTGACCCACGAGGTCCAGCTGGAGAGGCAGCTGCGCCAGGCGCAGCGCATGGAAGCGATCGGCACCCTGGCCGGGGGTATCGCCCACGACTTCAACAACAACCTGGCTTCCATCATCACCTGCAGCGAGATGGCGCGGGACGACGTCCCCGAGGAGAGCTCGCTGCGGGAGCTCCTGGATGTGGTCCTCAAATCCGCCCACCGGGGGAGAAACCTCGTCAAGCAGATCCTCACCTTCAGCTGCCAGGGAGAGCAGGAGCGCCAGCCGGTCCAGGCCGAGCTCGTCGTTCACGAATGCATAAAGCTCCTCCGGGCGTCCGTCCCCGCGTCCATCAAGATCCAGCAGCGGATCGACCGCAACCTGGGGATGGTCATGGCCGATCCCACCCAGGTTCACCAGATCGTCATGAACCTCTGCACCAACGCCACCCACGCCATGCGGGAGAGCGGCGGCACCCTGGAAATCGCCCTGGAAAACGCCGATCTCGACACCGCCGCCGTTTCCGGCTTTCCGGATCTCCCGTCGGGACGCTACCTGAAACTGACGGTGAAAGATACCGGCCACGGCATGGACCGCAAGACCATGGAGCGCATTTTCGACCCCTTCTTCACCACCAAGGGGCACATCGAGGGGACCGGCCTGGGGCTCTCCGTCGTCCACGGCATCGTCAAGAACCACGGCGGGACCATCACCGTCAACAGCGAACCGGGAAAGGGGGCCACCTTCCACGTCTTTCTCCCCCGCATCGACAACACCCGCGCCGGGACGGAGGGGGACACCGCCGCGCCGGAACAGGGGGGAAGCGAGCGCATCCTGTTCGTGGACGACGAGGAAGACGTGGTCTTTTCAGGGAAACGGATGCTGGAGCGGCTGGGCTACGACGTCGTCGCCTGCCGGGACGGCAACGAGGCCCTGGAACTGTTCCGGGCCGACCCGCAGCGCTTCGACCTGGTCATCACCGACCAGAACATGCCGAACATGAACGGCACCGAGCTGAGCCGCAAAATCCTCCGCATCCGTGCCGACATGCCGGTCATCCTCTGCACCGGCTACGGACCCGGCGCCGGCGGCGCCATTTCGGCGCAGGAGGAACGGACGAGCGGCATCCGGGAGCGGGCAATGAAACCACTCGACCGGGGGGAGATGGCCGGCATGATCCGGCGCGTGCTGGGGGCAGACATCTAGGGGCACGACCCACCCCCGCCCAACCCTCCCCCGCTGGACCCAAACGGCGGGCCTAAAGGGGAGGGCAATGAGTTCTCCCCCCGGAGGGGGGAGGAAGGAGGGGGGTGTCGGGTAGTCCAAATAGTTGTTAGTGATGGAGGAACCTGTGGCCAACATCCTGATCATCGATGACGACGACACCATGTGTCAATCCCTGTCGCTGGTGGCCAGACGCTGGGGACACGACGTCGCCAGTGCCCATACCCTCGGCGCGGGACTGGAAAAGGCGGCCTCGCAGCCGTTCGACGTGGTCTTCCTCGATGTGCGGATGCCCGACGGCAACGGGCTCGATGCCATGGGCACCATCAAGGAGACCGCATCCAGCCCGGAGATCATCATCATGACCGGCTTCGGCAACGCCGACGGCGCTGAGCTGGCGATCAGGAGCGGTGCCTGGGATTACATCGAAAAGGGATCATCGGTCAAGGAGATCACCCTTTCCCTCACCCGCGCCCTCGAATACCGCAAGCAGAAGAAATCCGCCAGCCAGAGCGGCACCGTGGTCGCCCTGAAGCGCGAGGAGATCATCGGCAACAGCCCGAAGCTGAAGGCCTGCCTTGACCTCGTGGCCCAGGCGGCCGGAAGCGATGCCAACGTCTTCATCACCGGCGAGACCGGCACGGGCAAGGAGCTCTTCGCCCAGGCCGTCCACCGGAACAGCGCCCGGGCCGGCGGAAGCTTCGTCGTCGTGGATTGCGCGGCGATGCCGGAAACGCTCATCGAGGGGCTTCTCTTCGGCCATGAAAGGGGAGTGTTCACCGGCGCGGACCAGGCCCGGGAGGGACTCGTCCGCCAGGCCCACCGGGGGACACTGTTCCTCGACGAGGTGGGAGAGCTCCCCCTCTCCCTGCAGAAGGCATTCCTCCGGGTCCTGCAGGAGCACCGTTTCCGCCCCCTGGGGAGCCAGCGCGAGGTGGAGAGCGACTTCCGGCTGGTGGCCGCCACCAACCGCAACCTCGACCTGATGGTGCAGAACGGCCAGTTCCGCGAAGACCTCCTCTTCCGGCTCCGCTCCTTCGCCATCGAACTTCCCCCCCTGCGCGAGCGCCACGAAGACATCCGCGAACTCACCCGTTTTTACGTGGACAAGTTCTGCGAACGCTACGGCCTGGTGCACAAGGGGTGCTCACCCGAATTCCTGCGCACGCTCGGCGCCTACGGCTGGCCGGGCAACGTGCGGGAACTGGTCAACGCCCTGGAGAGGGCGGTTCTGGAGGCCCGCTTCGAGCCGATCCTTTTCCCCCAGCACCTCCCGGTGGAGATCCGCGCCCAGGTGGTGCGGGCCACCCTGGAGAAGGAGACGCCGGCACTTCCGGAGCCGACCCATCCCTCCACCACCCTCCCCCCCCTGCACGAGTTCCGGGAAAACGTTTACAGCCAGGCTGAAAGACAGTATCTCCACGACCTGATGGCCCTCGCCAACCACAACATGACCGAGGCCTGCCGGCTGTCCGGCCTCTCCCAGTCCCGCCTCTACGCGCTGCTGAAAAAGCAGCAGGATGACGAACGGCAGCACAACGCGACAGCCTGACCGCATAAACAACGCGCACATACCCTGCAACCATAAGAAAAGCCCGAACCATGGTCTGGTTCGGGCTTAAGAGCTTTCCTGCGTCAGGTTTAGAAGTTTACCTGGACGCCGGTAGGGTCTTTGAATTCTTGCTGAGGATTGAACTTGAGCTTCTTCTGGCCTCGTGAGTCCAGATACTTGTTTAGTTCAAGGTTCACTTTTATCGGCACATCCACACCGGCTTTGGCAAGAGCCTGCCGCAGGAGTGCCTCGGACTTGGTGGCAAAGGAGATCGAATCACCGAGGATGCGCATGGCCTCGGTCGGGTTATGGAAGCCTGCCGAGTTTTCTGCCCCGACGAAGACACAGCGGTAAAAAGCCTGTTCATAGTATTCCTTGGCTTGGTCATAGAGCGCCTTGTCGATGGTCTTGCCCGCAGCCTGTGCATTATGGGCCGTTTCAAAGAGCTTGGCCACCGTGGTCGTTGCATAGCCGGCACGAAGCATCATCGCCACGGTCCTGTCCTGGATCGCTATCACCTGCTGCCGAAGCCACTCCACGCTCTCGGCATGGCACTGCATGCAACCCTTCATATCGCCTTTCAGGGGGCTCATCACGCGGTGATCGGAAACCTTGCGGGCGCCGACCTTGGTGTAGGGCATGTGGCAATCGGCACAGGAAACGCCCGCTTTCCAGTGCACGCTGTTGTTGGAGAAGAGTTCGAACTCGGGGTGCCGGATGAAGGCCAGCTTGAACCCGGTGACATTTTGCTTCCACTCGCCGACGGCGGGGTCGCTCTTGATCTTCTTGATGATGTTTTCGATGGTGATATTCCCCATGGTGCTCCCCTGCCAGGGGAAATACACACCTACCGATTTCATCTCGGCGTCTTTCTGGATGTTGTAGGTGACATGGCACTGGGCGCAGACCAGCGATCGTTTCTCCTGGTGGGTCAGCTTGGCCGTATCGACCCCCATGTCTTTCAGGGCCTTTTCCAGGGTGAACTCACGCGAGATTCTCAGTGACATGTCGCGGTTGTTGTGGCAATCGATGCAGGAAACCCCCAGCGTCCTGAACTGCTCGGGAATCCTGGCAAGCACATCCTTATACGGCATTTTGTAATAGTCTATCCCCATTTCCTTTTCAAGCTTCGGCGCATAGGGGGTCTTACAGGTGAGGCAGACGCCGCCCGCCTTGATCCGGGAAGGATCTACTTCGAGCTGGTCTCTCAACATGTAAGCATGCCCGCGCGGCTCGTTATACTCGATGCCGAATCCCCAGCCGTTGAACAGGAGCGCCATGTAGGGGAATTCCGCCAGTTTGTCGTAGGTGACGCGGTCGATGCTGTAACCGCGCTTGTACTTGCTCTTCCCCGCCGGCTCAGGCTCTTCGGTCTTTTTCCATAACTCGTATTCGACAGGATACGCCTTCCCCCATTCCGCCGGATCGACGACCCCATCGGCAATCTGCACCGCTTTCACCTGTTCCGGTTTTTGCGGAGCGCAGCCGTACCAGACGGCGGTCGACAGCAATGCTCCCAAGATGGACAGAAGTACCACGGCTGTTTTTCTCATCGACGAAGTCTCCTTTTTTTGTTTCAGTGCCTGCTATAGGGTCTCAATCGCGCCGCTGCGCTTATGGGTAATACTCCGGTGACATTCCCAGCAATCCCGCGACGTGTCGATCATCGCAACGGTCTCCTCGTGACAGCGGATGCAGTTCTGCTGGAGCACCTTCTTGCCGTGGTCCGACAAAAGGATCGGATCGGGAACTTTACCCGAGTAAAACATGATGGCATCCTTCATCCCGTCGATCGATTTCCAGACGTAGTGCACCGCCAGGTTATGATTGGGGAGATGACAGTCCACGCACCTGTTCCTGCGGTGCGCACCGGCATGCATCCACGACCTGTGCTCGTACTCCATCACATGGCATCCGGCGCAGAATCCCGGGGAATCCGACTTCGCCAGAAGCTTCGGCGGTCCGACCAGCAGGAAAGCCACTACGATGATGCCGACAATTCCGGCACCGCCCGCTGCAATGTACAGTTTTCCGTACTTTGCGTTCGCCATTCCATTTCCCCCGATTCCATGAAACCTGTTCACATGAGTAAGTACATTTATGTATAATTTATAATTAACACATTTATTGGACATCGCAAGCGGCCGTGGTCTACCCGGAGCAGTCTTCCGCCTGACATTCGGCACATCAATCCGGAAATTTCCCCACCTCAGACGACACGTCCCCATTTGTCTTTGACGTACAAAAAAAACATGAAAAAAGCCCGGGCCGACTGATCGGCCCGGGCTTTGTCATGCACCTCGGAGCTCCCCCGTTACTGGACTTTCTCGCCGTATCGCTCCTGGTAGTACTTGCGGATCTTCTCCAACTGCTCCTTGGTCATCCCCTTGGTGTACCAGTCATGGCGCATGTCGGGCGCGAGATATTTCTGGACCAGTTCATCATAGACTTTAGGGCCGGCAAGCTCCTTCACCTGAGGCAGGAACTCGGTGTAGAAGTTCTTCGACACGTCGTAGATCCCGTGCCACCAGGCATAATCGGGCCCGGACATGGCGGCGCCGTGCCGCGCGCGGCGGCCTTCGTGGTGCCAGAGCTCGAAATAGGTCCAGTCGAGCTTCTTGTCAAACTCCACGTCCTTGATGATCCCCCGGCCCGCCAGGTCCTTCATGATGCCCGTCGCCGGCTTGGCGAACTTGGTGTCGTAGAAGCCGACCAGGTCGTCGAACTGCTTGTAGAACCCTACGACGAAAGGTGCGGAGTGACAGCTGCTGCAGACATCTTCCATGTCAGTCCGTTTCTTGTCGGCGTTCTCCTGCTTCTTCGAGATCGGGGGCCGGAGCGTCCAGCTGAGCCTCGTGCCCACATCGTGGGTCGCCGCCTGGTTCGGGGTGGCGCCCATGTGACAGGTGGCGCAGGTCGGTGCCGCGGTGTAGTCCTTGCCGACAACCCAGCTGTCGCTGTCGAGGTGAAGTTCGCCCTTCTTGGCCGCGAAGAGGATGCCGTGCTTCGACTCCTGGTAGACCTCCATCTGCGGATGGTCGGGGCCGAGATGACACTTGCCGCAGGCTTCGGGCTCCCGCGCCTGTGCCTTGGAAAAGCTGTGCCGCGTGTGGCAGGCGGCGCAGGACCCCTTTGAGCCATCCGGGTTGATCCGGCCTATGCCGGTGTTGGGCCAGGTTGTCGGGTCGAGCTTGCCGTTGGCCAGCACCCTGACCTTGGAGCCATGACACTGGATGCACCCGACGGTAGCCGCCTCGGGGCCGCCCACCACCTCACCCAGGTAGTTATCGAGGGAGTTGAGGATGTCCCCCGCCTTGGCGTGGTGGCTGCCGGTCATCTCCTTCACTTCCTTGGCATGGCATTTCCCGCAGTCCTTGGGAGTCACCAGGACGGCGATGGTATAACCGTAGTGCTTCATAGCATCGACGTCGGTCGGCTCCGCCTGGTGGCAGGTAAAGCAGTCGACCCCCATCTCCGCGTGCCGGCTTTCCTTCCAGTCCTTTACGAAGGAGGGGGACTGGGACTCGTGGCAGGAAAGACACGCCTGTCCCTCCTTGGAAACCTTCAGGGCCTTTTCCTTCTCCTTCGCCGCCACCGGCAGCGATGCGGTGACCGCCGCAGCGCAGACAACGACGCCCACCGCCAATCGTTTCTTCCACATACTTCCTCTCCTTTCTTCCATGGATATCTCCTGCAGGGACATAGGCAAGCAGCCCGGATTGGCGCATTGTTGCAGCATGCCCATCCGCGCACATTGACCTACATCAAATTTTAGCAGAAATTCACGCACTGTCCTTCAGCGGGTGGACGACTCTTTACCCTGCTGGAAATTTGTGTATAATACGGCGGCACCGAAACAGGGGGGCACGTCCCCGGAATGTCGACGGAGGTATACCAATGGCGGAAGAAAAGAAAGACCCGTGGCTCAATTACCTGGCGCTCACCACCGTCGTCCTGGCGGTCTGCGCCACCCTCGCCACCTTCAAGGGGGGCGGCTTCTCCACCCGGTCGGTCATGAGCCAGACCCAGGCCTCGGACCAGTGGGCCTTCTACCAGGCGAAGAGCATCAAGGGGTATATCTACGAGATGCAGAAGGACAAGCTCGAACTGGAGATCAAGACGCTCGGGCCGCGCGTGTCGCCGGAGGTCGCCGAGGAGTACCGGAAGAAGGTCGAGGACTACGGGAAGAAGGTCGCCAAGTATGAAGGGGAAAAGGCGGATATCCAGAAGGAGGCGAAGAAGTTCGAGAATATCCGCAACGACGCCCAGAAGCACGGCCAGGCCTTCGGCATCGCCGTGATCTTCCTGCAGATCGCCATCCTCCTCTCCTCCATCGCCGCCCTCATCAAGAAAAAGTACATCTGGGTCATCGGCGTGGTGGTCGGCCTCGCCGGCGTCGTCTGCTTCGCCAACGGCTTTTTTCTCTTCTTTTAACTCCCCCCATCCCCCCTCTTAACTTAAGAGGGGGGTTACATGTCCGATGCCTCTCGATTGACGTTCCTCCCCTTAAGCTAAGGAGACCCAAAGGGCCTAAAGAGAACAGGAGGGGTTACCCCTTGCACAATCGAAGAAATGCTCCATACTGAGACAAGAGATGTTTTCCCGAGGAGGCTCCCATGAAACGCACGCTCTGTCTCACCCTCGCCCTCGCCACGTTTCTCTTCCCTCTCTCCCCCTGCCGGGCGGGATTTTTCGACGATCTTTCCCGCAAGGTTCTCTCCTCGCCGGCGGAGCAAAGCTCCCTCGACGACAACACCATCGTCAAGGGGCTCAAGGAGGCCCTGGCCACCGGCACCGAGCGGGCCGTCACCGAGGTTGCCAAGCCCGACGGCTACTTCGGCAACCAGCTCATCAAGATCCTCCTCCCCGCCAAGGTCCAGCAGGCGGCGGACATCCTGGGAACCATGGGCTACCAGCAACAGGTGGACGAGCTGGTGCTGACCATGAACCGGGCCGCGGAAAAGGCGGCCCCCAAGGCGGCCGGCTTCTTCGGTGACGCCATCAGGAAGATGACGGTGGAAGATGCCAAGGGGATCCTGAGCGGCGGGGACACGGCGGCGACCCAGTACTTCGAGAAGAAGACCCGCACGCAGCTCTTCGACGCCTTCAAGCCGGACGTCACCAGGAGCATGGACCAGGTGGGGACCGCCCGGGCCTACAAAGAGATGATCGGCAAGTACGAATCCGTCCCCCTCGCCTCCCTGGCCGGAGTTCCCTCCCTCGACCTGGACAGCTACGTGACCAACAAGGCGCTGGACGGGCTCTTCACCATGGTGGGGCAGGAGGAGAAGAAGATCAGGACCAACCCGGCCGCCCAGACCACGGACCTCCTGAAGAAGGTGTTCGGGGGGAAATAAGCGGGAAACAGAAAGTAGCTCTTGCGGGAGGAAAGCCGCCTGTGCCGGGATGATGCCGGTGGGGCGGCTTTTTCTTTTCGAGGAGGCTGGAGGAAACAGAGCGTCGGTTCATGAGAAAATGCAACATTTGTGTTGTGTTTTTTTCATTACGTACCTGTTATAATGCCACCGTCGTAAACGCACATCAGGCGGCGCATGAGCTTTGGACTGATGGAGCAGCGTTGTGCGTTTGGAGGGTAGCATGCGCAGGAATCTGGAATTGCTGTGTGAGCTGAAGCCGGGTGAACCGGGCACGGAGGAACTGGTAGCCAAGTATGGCGACGCGCTCGTCTGTGTGCGGCACTGGTACGATCCGGTGCGCGATGTGGAACTGAAGACAGCGGAGATCGTCGCGCTGAGAAGGCCGTGGCAACCGCGCCGGCGCAAGGGAATGATGCTCGGGCCGAGAAGCCCCCGACAGTAAGACTAAACCCCGATTACAGCCTTCACTCCAGGTCCAGCGGGCTCTTCGGTTCCTTCACCGTGCGGACCGGGACGCAGTGGGTGTAGACCATGGTGGTCTTGAGGCTTGAGTGCCCCAGGAGCTTCTGGATGACGCGGATATCGTAGTTGGCCTGCAGCAGGTGGGTGGCGAAGGAGTGGCGGAAGGTGTGACAGGTGACCCGCTTTGGGATGCACGCCTTCCGCACGGCTGGATAGAGTGCCCGCTGCAGGTCCGACTCGTGGAGATGCCAGCGCCGCCGCTCCCCGCTCTCGGCGACGAATGTCAGGTGCTCCATGGGAAAGAACCACTGGTGGACCAACTCCTTCGGCGCTTTCGGATACTTCTTTTCCACCGCATCGTCCAGAAAGACGCCATGATATCCGGCTACGAGATCCTGATGGTGCAGGTCGGCAACCAACCGCATCTGCGCCTTGAGCTCCGGCAGGAGCGACTCCGGCAGCGGCACAGTGCGGTCTTTCTTCCCCTTGCCATGAATGGTGAGGTTGCCGGCGTCGAAGTTGAAATCGCGGACCCGCAGTTGAAGGCACTCGAACTGCCGCAGCCCGCAGCCAAAGAGAAGCTTCACGGCCAGACTGTAGGGAGGGGAGAGATGCTGGAGAATCGCGTCGATTTCCTGGCGGGAAAGGACCACCGGCACATAGAGTGACTTCTTTGCCCGCGGCACGCCGCGCAGTTCGCCGAACTCCCTTTTTAGGCCATTGCGGAAGAAAAAGAGCAGCGAATTGAATGCCTGGTTTTGCGTCGACGCGGCGACGTGACATTTCACAGCCAGAAAAGTAAGGTATTCTTTCACGTCCTCCGTAGTAAGCCCCAGTGGCGGCTTGTTCTTCAGAAACCGCTGGAAATGGCGCGACCATAGCGCATACGTCTTGAGAGTCTTACGGGAGTAATGACGGACCTTTATCTCCTCGGCCATCGTTGCCAGGACGGCATCCCACTCCGGTGAATCGGATTTCTCCTGATAGCCAGCTTCCCGAAAGGGCGACGCCTTGCAGGTTGCGACAGGTCGTGCACGTTCCACCCGCGGCTCCGCTGATAACAGTGTGGTTCTATCCGTCGTGTCATGCGCGCCCGTATGCGGAATGCGTGTCTCGAAATACAGAGCCACGGACTGTGCGGCCTGTTGACATTGAAAAGCGGATTGGTTCTTGCTGCGCAACTTTTCAAGAAACAGTCGCGCCTGCTCTGACTGAGGAGCGGCTGGCTGGTACTTTGCACAGAAGTCCAAGAAGTATCGCAGCCACTTCTTGAAATGTGCATGGAGTGCAGGCGGGATTCCCTGTGCAAAAAGAATGGAAGAATACGCTGCCATCACGGCGTCCGGCACCGGTTGCATCCTGAGCCCCCTGGTCAGTAGTCGATTAACAAATATATATTATACTTTTGCAATTTATGCTACAGGGTAGTTAGATCAACCATGGAATGGAGGGCACATGAGATCAGGACTGACGCTGAAGCCCGGGCAGAAGGGAACGAAGGAACTACTCGAAAAATATGGAACCGCACTCCTGTATGTGCGATACCGATATGATGAAGTTCGCGGCGTGCGGCTTAAAACCATCGAGCTCGTAATCGAAGAAAAACAATGGCAGCCACCTTTCCGTTGGCGAGATGGCGATATCGTCCCGGTGGCCGTGTCGTATGCGGAAAGAAACCTGAGGGAGAAACTGAAGGCTCTTGGGGGACGCTGGGAGCCAGAGGATAAGCATTGGCGAGTCCCATATGGTCTCATCCGTGGAACGGAGTTAGAGGACAAGATACCGGCCGACTTTATGGTGAACCACCACCGTAATCGCCGGTAGTAGCATCCCATATAATATACCGGCAAGGCATCTTATATGGGATACATCGTGGCATCCCATATGGGATACCAGCATCTTATATAAGATGCTTGCATCCCATATAAGATGCCAAGTGCTGTCCGCTCAATAACGAGTTGAACTAAACCGCTGCGCGGTAGAAATAAAAGCTAATAAAATCAAAGACTAAGAAAGGCTGATTTAAAATCAAAAAGCTAAACAGGTATTGGGCGGCTTCCCCGGGGGCTGCCTTTTTTGTTGC
>JAMXLF010000047.1 GCA_024281055.1 Geobacteraceae bacterium | reverse complement strand
CTTGAGCGTAACAATTTTCGAGCGAATTCCATTATTACAGGCACTTACAGACATCAACTGCAAAAATGAACCGAACCAGAACTCTAACCAACTGATTTTATTCAGTTAAACGTTGGGACACTACTGTGACCAAGTGTCAGGTAAATACCATCACGTTACAAACAATACAATCACATACGAGTTCTAACAATAAGGCGGAGGGGTCAAGTAAGGCGGAGGGGTCAGCCCTTGAAAGTGGAAAATTAGAGATGAATTCCCAAAGAGACAGTTAGACGCCGCCCGCCCGAAAAGACTGGGGCTGGCGGGTCAACTGCCGAGCCGTTATGCAGATGAAACAAAGGATGAATGATGTTCTACCCACTATGCAAAACTGAGTACCGCGAAGGCTTTGACACTTGCGCTGATTGTTCGGTTCCCCTAGTTGCAGAGCTACCTCAGAAGGAAGACCAATCAGAAACTTCACAAACTGAGATAAATTTGGAAGAAGGAGCGAGTTACTCGGGCGAGCTTGTGGAGGTGTTTCAGACGTTAGACCAATCGGAAGTTTTGATTATAAAATCAGTTTTAGACGAAGAAGGAATCCCCTATCATTTTTCAGGCGACTTTTTCAGAATGTCGGGCATTTTTATTTCACCTGCCCGTCTTCTCGTTCCAGCGGATTCAAAAGACCGAGTGCTGGAAATCTTTAAAGAACTGGAAATCGAGGCATAATGGTTCAAAGGAAGAAGGCATCGATATCCATCATACCATGCAAGACTCTGATAATCTCAATGCCGCCGCTGATCGGCATGTAGAAAATCAGATACTTGCCGACCGGAAAACTTTGCAGTCCCGGATAGAGTTCATCCCGGTTTCTACCCATATTCCCAGGCGAGATTACGGCTTGCTTCCTCAATTTCGTCGAGAAGTTTATCCGCACTGGCTGGGCTATCCTGGGCTATATACCACCAGATTTCGTTGAGGTCCTTTTCAGCCTCGGGACGTAGGAGGATTTTCACCATCAGTCGTTCGCCTTGCTTGCTCGCGCATCAAGCCGTTTGCGACCCCGAGCCTTAATATCTCCAACGTCTAAAGGGGTGGGTTCGCCGCTGTCCAAGCCCTTCCTGATCTCGGCCCTTAATTCTTCGACACGCAGAGCGTGTCTCCGGTCGCGCTCCTCAAGAAGGCGTAAAGCCTCGCGCATAACTTCGCTTGCGGAACCGTAAAGCCCGCTATCAACCTTGTTTTTAACCAGTTTCTCAAGTTGGGGGGTAAGGGAAACGTTCATATTAGGTCTCCTCCTTCGCCTCAAGCATAGCATAGAATGACAAAGTTTGTTATCAAAAATAGGGCAATAACAAGAGAGGGCATAACTAGCCCCATGGACGCCGACCGCCCGAAAATACTGTGCGGGCGGGTCATGGGGCACCCCGTGACAGGCTAGAAAAGCAGCCTGTCCTTTTTTCTCCTCCCGACGGGGGGCGTCCGTGAGGGAAGACCAGTGAACTTAATCGTTCAAGCGATCCTGGGATTTGCGTTTCTGATGCTCGTGATGGGGGCCGCGCTCTTCATTTCTGCCGGGTCGATGCACTACTGGCAGGCGTGGGTCTACCTGGCCGTGTTCGGAGGCTGCACTATCCTGATCACAAACTACCTCGCCCTCTATGACAGGGAGCTGCTGGCCGGTAGAGTCCAGGCCGGACCGGTCGCTGAAACCCGGCCGGTGCAACGCGTGATCCAGAGCCTGGCCAGTCTCTTCTTCATCACTTTGTTCATCGTCTCTGGGCTGGACTTCCGCCTCTCTTGGTCTCACGTTCCTCCGGCGTTAAGCCTCACCTCCGATGTGTTCGTCGCGTTCGGCTTTCTGATTGTGTTCCTGACGTTTCGCGAGAATACGTACACAAGGAGCACCATCGAGGTCTCCGCTAATCAGCGGGTGATTACGACCGGACCGTACAGCGTCGTTCGCCATCCCATGTATGCAGGAGCGATGCTCTTGCTTTTGTTCACACCTGTTGCTCTCGGGTCGTGGGTCGCGCTGCCCCTCGTCGTCCCGCTCGCGCTCGTGATTGCAGCGAGAATTCGTGATGAGGAGGCGTTCCTGAGCGCGAACCTGGACGGTTACGTCGAGTACTGTCGCAAAGTCCGCTACCGCCTCGTGCCTTACATCTGGTAAGCGGCATGCGGCTACCCAACAAGCGGATCGAGCAGGCAAACCAGCGTCGCTTTCCTGACCCTCAATTCTGCCGGTTGCAGTTCAATGGGTAAATTTATTGACTGGTAGCTGACAAAGCGCCAAAAACGTCTTTCCAGAACGGGAAATGTGTGATAAATCTCCGGTAGAACTGTTTTTTACTGGAATACTTTAAGGAGGGGTCTGTCATGAAAAAACTGGTGGTGTTTGTTGCGACGGTGGTTTCTGTCCTGGCCGTCTCGGCTGCGGCCTTTGCCGAAAAGCCGCGGATCGCGGTCCTGCGGTTTACGAACCATGCCCATGCCGGCTGGTGGGGCTCGGGCGTCGGTGACGAGTTGTCCGACATGCTGACGAACGAACTCGCCAGCACCAAGGCGTTCCGGATCCTGGAACGCAGGGAGCTCGGTTCGGTCGTCAGCGAGTTGAACCTCAGCCAGTCCGACCTGGTTGATGATTCAACGCGGGCGAAGCTGCGCAAGCTCAAAGGGGCGCAGTACCTGGTTTCGGCAACGGTGTCCAGCTTCGAGGAAAATACCGAGAGTCACGGGGGCGGGATTTCGCTCTTCGGTGTCAGCGTCGGGGGGAAATCTTCAAAGGCTTATCTGGCTGTCGATCTGAAGGTCATCGACGTGGAAACCGGCGAAATCGTGGATACGCGGACCATCGAGGGGACCTCGCAGAGCACCGGAGTCAACTTCCATGGCAGCGCCGGGTTCGTTTCCGGAGGGCTCGGCAAGGAGCAGAAGACCCCCGTGGGGAAAGCGATCCGCGCCTGCATTGTCAACATCTCCGATTATCTGACCTGTTCGATGGTGGAAAAAGACAGCTGCCTGGAAAAATACGCCGCCAAGGAAGAGAAGCGGAGAGCGAAAACGAGGAGTTCCATCGACCTCGACGAATAGCCGTGTCAGTTGTCATGCCGCGGGCCACCTTCGGCACTGCCGGAGGTGGCCCGTTTAGTTTGAGTTACCGCGCTGCACCGAAATCCTTCAAGCTGCCTCACACGTAGATCATCTTCCGCGTCATTCCCCCATCGACAACGAAATTCGCACCGGTGACGAAGCCGGCCTCGGGCGAGGCGAGCCAGGCGGCGAGCGACGCGATGTCCTCGGGTTTTCCCACCCGTCCGGCCGGGTGCTGGCCGTGGTCCGCGGCGGACAGCTCCGGCTCGCGGCGCCGGCTCGTTTTCTCCCAAGCGTCCACCGCGATCCACCCCGGGCTGATGCAGTTCACCCGCACCGCCGGCCCGAGGCTCACGGCGAGGGCGTGGGTAAGGGACACGATGCCTCCCTTGGAGGCGGCGTAAGCCTCGGTATCCGGCTCGGACATGAAGGCGCGGGTGGAGGCGATGTTGACGATGGCGCCCTCTTTCGCCTTCAGGTGCGGGGCCGCGTGCCGGGCACAGAGGAAAGGGCCGGTGAGATTCACGCCGATGACCCGGTTCCAGGCGTCGAGGGGAAACCGCTCCAGCGCCCCGCCGCGGAAGATCCCGGCGTTGTTGACGAGGATGTCGAGCCGGCCGTAATGGCCGACGGTCTGCCCGACCATCTCCCGGACCTCGTTTTCGATGGCGACGTCGGTCGGGAAGAAGCGGACCTTCCCCAGGGGGGCGAATTCCTCCGCCGTCTCCTCGCCTGCCTCCCAGTCGCCGTCGGCGATGACGACGGTGCACTTTCTCTCCAGGAACGTCTTCACGATCGCCTTGCCGATCCCCTGCGCGCCGCCGGTGACGACGGCGACCTTTCCCTGCAGCGACATTGTTCTCTCTCCTTTATTGCTCGTGATATTAACTGTCCGGTCAGCTTCTTGTCCCCCTCTCCCTTGCCCTCTCCCACCAGGGGAGAGGGAAGTTACTTACCTCTCCTTCCTTCCTCGCTCTTGAAGAGATTCTGTTCTCCCCCCTTTATGGGGGGAGGAAGGAGGGGGGTAAAGCTGCTACCCCCATCGGTTATGACGCACCCGCTGGGGATTATAGCGCTCCGCCCGGGGCAGGGTTTCGGCCGGGTAGCCGACGGGGAGGAGGGCGAAGGGGGTGACGTGTCCCGGGATGCGGAGGAGCTCGCGGAACCTGTCCACCCGCTCGGTCACCGGGTAGACCCCCACCCAGACTGAGCCGAGGCCGAGGGCGTGGGCGGCGAGGAGAAGGTTTTCCGTGGCTGCCGCGCAGTCCTGCACCCAGTACCCCTTGTGTTTCTCCAGGGTCTCGTCGCCGCAGACGAGGATTGCCGCCTGGGCCTCGTGGCACATGTGGGAGTAGGGATGAAACTTCGGGATGGCGTCGAGGAGGGCGCGGTCGCTGATCACCACGAAGTGCCACGGCTGCTCGTTGCCGGCAGACGGCGCGCTCATGGCGGCTTCGAGAATCTGGGTGATGAGGGCTTCGGGGACCGGTTCCGGTTTGAAGGTGCGGATGCTGCGCCGGGTGTAGATCGTTTCCAGGGCTTCCATGCGGTTCTTCTCCTTTCAGGGTTCCGTATGTATGAGGTGAGGGGCGAATTTCCTGGTCAGACGGACGACGATGAACGCCGCCAGGAGCGTTACGGCGAGTAGCCCGGCTGAGATGATGGCGCTGGAGAGAAGGGCGGGCTCGACGAGGAGCACAAGGCCGAGGCCGAGCATCATCAGTCCGGAAACCAGCTTGAGGATCCGCCCCTGCCATTCGCTGAGCTTTCTGCTGCCGAGGGTTACGGTGAAGAATACAACAATGACGGCGAGGGGGACGACATAGACCGTATTGTAGAATGCAAGGTAGAGGTAGTAGTCGGCCGTGGTGAGCCGGTGCAGGGTGAGGGCCCGGGTGAAGACCATGGGGAACCCGGCGGTGCAGAGAAGCTCGTAGCTGTTGGCGGCAACGGCCAGGACCACGGTGCCCGTCATCATGGCCGTGAGGGAGGCGGCGCCGGGGAGCCGGCGCATCCGCTCGAACAGCTTCGGTCGTGCCGATTCGGGGATGGCGAGGGAAACCCCTTTCTTGAAGAAGAAAAAGTCCTTGATGTTGAGCACCGCCACGAGGAGGGCGATGAGTGCAGCGATGGTGGTGATGGCCGTGAAACTGCGGGTGACAAGGAAGAGGTTCAGCCACGCTGCCATGAAGATGAAGTAGATGATCCCGGAGAAGAGGACGAAGGTCCCGCCGATGAGGACTATGCGGGCCCGTGAGTGGGCATGGATGAGGAGGGAAAGGAGGAAGAAGAGGACGAAGAAGGCGCACGGGTTGAAGCTGTCCAGACCGGCGATGATCAGGGTAAAGACCGGCAGGGAGACGGCGGAGTGGGAGAGTTTTCCCAGCAGCGGCACGGAGACGGCCACCTCCTCTTCCGGGCGCGGCGCTCCCTTTCCGGCCATTTCTTCGCCGGTCGCGAGAACATCTTTGACCCGGGCCTCGATCGCCTCCGCGATCTCCGGGGAGAAGCCGGCCAGCATGGTGCCGTCGATGATGAAGGTGGGGACGCCCCGGGCTTCGCCGCCGACGGCCTTGGCCATGTTTTCGAGGAGCTTCATGTTCTCCTCGTTGCCGAAGACCTCGTAGGATTTTACCGTGAGCCGGGGGTACCTGGTGCCGAGTCCCTGGAGAAAGGGCTTGGCCTTGGCGCAGTGGGGGCACCCTTCGCCCCAGAAGAAATAGAGGGTCGCCCTGGAGACCGGCTGGTCCGTTTCGGCCAGGGCACCGGTGGCGATGAGCATCCCCATGAGGAGCGGCAGTACGACGTGCGATGACAGCCGGCCGAGGTTCATCCGCACCTTTCCGCCGACCGACGAGGACCTCGCGGTCGGCTCACGGCACCTTTGTGCCGCTACCTTAAGTTTACCCCAAATCGGTATCGATGGCAGTAAATTCAACGCCGACTTGTCCGCTCCACCCGGAGGGGGTAAACTATGAGGTAGTGGCACTCGTGGATCGAACACCGGTCGGGGGAGGGACGGTGACACGACAGCAGACCCATGGCGGTGAGCGGAGCGAGGCGGAGACGGCTCCCGTGGTCCTCACCGTCGGCCATTCGACGCATCCGCTCGTGGAATTCATCGCCCTCCTCGCGGCACACGGGGTGACCATGTTGGTGGACGTGCGGACGATCCCCCGCTCGCGGCACAATCCCCAGTTCAACCTGGACACCCTGCCGGGCGCCCTGGCTGCGGAGGGAATCGGGTACCTGCACATGAAGGGGCTGGGGGGGCTGCGCCATGCCCGTGCCACGTCTCCCAATACCGGGTGGCGGACCCCCGGCTTCCGCGGCTATGCCGATTACATGCTGACCGAGGAGTTTGCCACAGAGCTGGAAAAGCTCCTGGCGGTGGCCCGCCGCGAGCGGGTCGCGATCATGTGCGCCGAGGCCGTTCCCTGGCGGTGCCATCGCTCCCTCATTGCCGATGCGCTGACGGTGCGGCGGATTCCGGTCGAACACATCATGGGCCCGGGGAAGCGCCAGCCGCATCGGCTTACCCCCTTTGCCCGGGTCGAGGGGGAGCGCATCACCTATCCGCCGGAGCAGCCGGAACTGCCGGTCCTGCCCGATGGCGTACCGGCCCGACGACCACGCAGGGAAGGGGAGTGAGGCGGGGCATATGCTTGTGGGGCCTCGCTGAGAAGATTATCATCATCCGACGATCCGGTCGGATGTCGCGCGCCGGGGGAGATTGCTGCCCGGTGTAGCCCGGATTTCCGCGGAGGAGGGACATGAAACCGGTTCAACCCCTGGCTTTCAAGGTGGCATCCACGGAGGAGGAGTTAGCGCAGATTCATCGGCTCAACTACCGGACCTTCGTGGAGGAGATCCCGCAGCATGCGGCGAACCCACGGGGGGTGCTCGTCGATCGCTTCGACGCGGAGAACACCTATCTCATCTGCCTCTGCGGCAACCAACTGGCCGGGATGGCGGCCGTGCGGGGGAAACGCCCGTTTTCACTCGACCAGAAGCTTGACGACCTGGATGCCCATCTCCCGGCCGGCCGCTCGGTCTGCGAGATACGCCTCCTCGCGGTGGCGGAAGAACATCGCCGCGGCCCGGTCTTCGCGGGGCTGCTGCAGTTCGTGGCACGGCACTGCATCGGCAAGGGGTATGACCTCGCCATAATCTCCGGCACCGTGCGGCAGCAGAAACTCTACTTCCACCTCGGTTTCGTGCCGTTCGGTCCCCTCGTAGGGACGGCCGGTGCCCTCTACCAGCCCATGTACCTCACCCTGGAGACCTTCGCGGAGCGGTCGGAGCAACTGGCCGATATCCTGTCCGCCCCGGCGGTGGAGCACCCGCAGATGAATTTTCTGCCCGGCCCGGTCAATATCAGCCTCCCCGTGCGCAGGGCCTTCGCCGAAACCCCGGTATCCCATCGCTCGGAGGCGTTCATGGCGGATTTCCAGGAGACGAAGCGGCTTGTGTGCAACCTGGTGAATGCGAGTCGAGTGGAGATCCTCACGGGCACCGGTACCCTCGCCAACGACGCGGTTGCCTGCCAGCTCTCCCTCCTGGAAAAGCCGGGAGTGGTCCTGAGCAACGGTGAGTTCGGCGAGCGGCTGGTGGACCACGCAACCCGTGCCGGACTCGCCTTTGCGCCCTGGCGGGTGGAATGGGGCGGGATCCTCGGCCGTGGCGACGTGGTGCGCGCTCTCGACGAGAACCCCGCGGCGGAGTGGCTGTGGGCGGTTCACTGCGAGACCTCCTCCGGCGTGCTCAACGACCTGGCCATGCTGAAGGAGCTCTGCGGGGAGCGGAACATCCGGCTCTGCATGGACTGCATCAGCTCCATCGGCACGGTGCCCGTCGACCTTGACTGCGTCTGGTTCGCCTCCGGGGTGAGCGGCAAGGGACTGGGGGCGTTCCCCGGGCTGGCGCTGGTGTTCTATGACCACCCGCTTCCCGCCTCTTCCCCGAGGGTACCCCGGTACCTGGACCTCGGTTACTACGCGGCATGCGACGGGGTCCCCTTCACCCATCCCTCGAATCTCCTCTATGCCCTGAAGACGGCCCTGGAGCGGTTCTCCCGGCGCCGACCCTTCACCGAACTCCGGGAGCTGTCGTCATGGCTGAAGGCACGGCTCGCCGGGATGGGATTCCACCTGATCGCCAATGATGCCAGCGCGACCCCGGCGGTGGTGAGCATCGCCCTCCCGGAAGGGACCGATTCCGTCGAGGTGGGTGACCGGCTCGAGCGGGCGGGATACCTCCTGAGCTACCGGAGCGTCTACCTGATCCGGCGCAACTGGATCCAGATCTGCCTGATGGGAGAATGTTCGCGGGAGATGCTCCTTCCCCTCCTCGACCGCCTGGCCGAGGTATGTCCGGTTGCAGCCACAGCTCCTATGAAAAGAGTGCGGCAATGAAGACCCTGCTCGACCTTTTCGCCAGCTTCCGGGAGCGCGGCGGCAAGACCGCCCTCGTTCACCGTACCGGCGTGCGGCGCTTTCACCATTCCTACGCCGAAATCAATGACCTGTCGCTGCGGATGGCCAGCCGGCTCGCGGCCATGGGGGTGGGGAAGGGTAACCGCGTGGTCCTCTGGGGGCCCAATTCCCCGTGGTGGGTGGTGGCCTTCTGGGGGGTCATGGCCCGCGGGGCGATTGCCGTGCCGGTCGATTTCATGTCGGGGCGGGAGCGGGCGGAGACCATCGCGGGACTTACCGACGCGAAGCTCGTGATCCAGAGCCGCGCCAAGCTGGAGCGGCTGAGCTGGGGGACGGAACTCCTGCTGGAGGATCTGGAATACATCCTGCCTGCGACAGAGCCCCTTCCGGAGCTGGCATCCGCCGTTCCGGACGACATCGCCCAGCTCATCTATACCTCGGGGACCACCGGCAATCCCAAGGGGGTGATCCTCACCCACGGAAACCTCGTGGCCAACCTGGAGCAGGTGAACCGGCACATTCCCATCGTCACCCCCAACTTCAATTTTCTGTCGCTTCTGCCGCTCTCACACATGTTCGAACAGATGGGAGGACTCTTTACGCCCCTTTTCCGGGGAAGTGCCATCGTCTACCTGCGGACCCTCAAGCCGTCGGCAATCATGGAGGCCCTTGCCGAGGAGGACATCTACGCAGTCATCGCCGTGCCGCGGCTGCTCCAGCTCCTCAAGGGCTCCATCGAGCGGGAGCTGGCGGCTCGACACCTGGAGGGGGCTCTCCTGCGCCTTCTCGCCGTGGGGGAAAACCTCCCCGTGGAGCTGCGCCGAAAGCTCTTCTTTCCGGTGCAGCGGAAATTCGGTCCCCACTTCACCCTGTTTGTCTCCGGCGGCGCGGCCCTCGACCCCGAGGTGTTCCGCTTCTGGCACACCATGGGATTCACGGTGATCGAGGGGTACGGGCTCACCGAATGCGCGCCGGTCCTCGCCGCCAACACCATGACCGAGCAGGTGGTCGGCTCGGTGGGCACCTCCCTGTCCGGGGTCGACCTGAAGCTCGTGAACGGGGAAATCTGCGCCCGGGGGGCGAACATCTTTCCCGGTTACTACGGTAACGATGAAGCCACACGGGAGTCCTTCACGGCGGACGGCTGGTTCCGGACCGGTGACCTGGGTGAGATCGACCCGGCGGGGCACGTGCGCATCAAGGGGCGGAGCAAGGAGCTGATCGTCACCGGCGCCGGGATCAACGTCTATCCCGAAGAGCTGGAAAGCATCCTCAACCGGATCAGGGGAGTGCGGGAGGCCTGCGTTATCGGCACGCCCGGGCAGGGGGGCGAGCAGGTCCACGCGGTCCTCATTCCCGACACCAGTGGCCGGCCGCCCCAGGAGATCATCGACGAGGCCAACTCCCGGCTCGATCCCCTCCACCAGATCACCGGCTGGTCCATCTGGCCTGAGGCTGAATTCCCCAAGACGACCACCCTGAAGGTGCGCAAGTTCCTGGTCAGGAAGCGGGTCGAGGAGGGAAAGGGGGAGGGGGGAACGGCGGCCGCAGCGGACCTTCTTGTCAGCCTGGTCGCCCGCCTGACCGGATCTCCGCCGTCCGCGGTCCGTGAGGATTCGCGACTCGTGGCCGACCTGGGGCTTACCTCCATCGCTCGCCTCGAACTGGTCAATTACCTGGAGCAGGAATTCCGCCTCGACCTGGAGGACTCCCTGATCGGGCCGCAGACGACCGTGGGGGAGTTGCGCAGCATCATCGCCCGCAGGGAAAAGACGGAACTCCCGAGCCACCTGCGTCTCTGGGCCATGGACCGGCCGGTGCGGGCGCTCCGCCGGCTGGCGGACCTGCTCCTCCACCTTCCGCTGTTCCGTCTGTACGTGACCCTGGAGGCGGCCGGTCTGGACAATCTTGCCCAGGTCCGAGAGCCGGTCATCTTCGTCGCCAACCACCTGAGCTACCTCGATCAGCCTGCAATCATGTTCGCCCTTCCTCCCGCCTGGCGCTACAACACCGCCACGGCGGCCTGGGCGGAGTTTTTCTTCCGGAACTTCCGGAATCCGGCCCAGAGGCTCTGGAAACGCTTCACCTTCGAGTACGCGACTCTGGCGCTCGGCGTCTTTCCGCTCCCCCAGACGGACGGCTTCCGCCGGGCTCTTCAGCACATGGGGCGACTGGCCGATCGCGGGGTGAACATTCTCGTATTCCCGGAAGGGGAACGGTCCCGGGATGGCCGGCTCCTCCCGTTTCGCCAGGGATTGGGCCTCATGGTGAAAGAACTGGGGGTGCCGGTGGTCCCGATCAGTATCGACGGAGTCGAGAAGGTCCTC
Source organism: Geobacteraceae bacterium (assembly GCA_024281055.1). GTDB lineage: Bacteria > Desulfobacterota > Desulfuromonadia > Geobacterales > Geobacteraceae > JAMXLF01. The sequence goes on along the minus strand of JAMXLF010000047.1, from coordinate 37,767 downwards.
CCCAAGGGGGGGCACTGGCCGAGGCGGGGCAGGGTGACGGTGACCTTCGGAACACCGCTCCGCTTCAACCTGGAATCGCCTGCCGAGATCGTCGCGACAGCGCGGCGGGCGGTTGAATCGCTCGGGCGAGGCGAATAACGGCGGAGCACATCCTGACCATGGAATGGCACGAGAAAACCGTCGCTGAAGTCTATGCCGAGCTGGGCACGGCGGGGGAGGGGCTTGCCCCGACGGAGGCGGAGCGGCGCCTGGCGCTCCACGGACCAAATGAGCTGCGGCGGGCGCTGCGCCGGACCCCGCTCCTCATGTTTTTCTCCCAGTTCACCGATTTCGCGATCCTCGTCCTGATCGTCGCCGCCATCCTCTCCGGTTTCATCGGAGACCTGACCGACACCATCGCCATCGGCTCCATCGTCCTTCTCAACGCGGTCATCGGCTTCTCGCAGGAGTATCGGGCGGAGCGGGCTCTGGCGGCGCTCCGGAAAATGGCGGGGCAGACTGCCACCGTCATCCGGGGCGGGGCGCCCGTGGCCGTTCCCGCCGCCGAGATCGTCCCTGGCGACCTGGTCCTCATCGAGGCGGGGAACGTGGTGCCGGCGGACCTGCGCCTGGTTGAGTCGGCCCGGCTCCAGGCGGACGAATCGGCCCTGACCGGCGAGTCGTTCCCGGTGGAGAAAGGAACGGAGGCCCTCTCCGGAGCCGACCTACCCCTCGGCGAGCGAACCAACCGTGCCTACAAGGGGACGGTGGTCACGTACGGCCGGGGTGCCGGCATCGCGGTGGCGACCGGCATGGGGACCGAACTCGGGCGCATCGCCGCCATGCTCCAGGAAGGGGAAGAAACCCGGACGCCGCTTCAGAAAAGGCTTGCCACCTTTGGCCGGCGCCTCGCCCTCGTCATTCTCCTCGTCTGTGCCGCGGTCTTTCTCCTTGGTTTCCTCCAGGGAGAGCCCCTCTTCTTCATGCTCCTCATCGCCATAGCCCTTGCGGTGGCGGCTATTCCGGAGGCACTGCCGGCGGTGGTCACCATATCTCTCGCCCTCGGAGCGAAAAAGCTCGTGCGGCAAAATGCCCTCATCCGCCGACTCCCCGCCGTGGAAACCCTCGGCTCGGTTACCTGCATCTGTTCCGACAAGACCGGCACCCTTACCCGCAACCGGATGTCGGTCACCGAAATCCATTGCGACGGGAGCACGCGGCAACCTGGGGATAGGGCAGATACCCCCTCCGCCAGTCTCCTGTTCACTGCCGCGGCCCTCTGTACCGACGTGCGCCCCGATGGGAGGGGGGGACTCCTGGGAGACCCGACCGAAAAGGCCCTGTACGAGATGGCCGCACAGGCGGGATTTCTCAAGGAGAAGCTGGAGCGTGATCATCCGCGGATCGCCGAGATCCCCTTCGATGCCGAACGGAAGCGGATGAGCACCTGCCACCGCTGGGGCAACCGCACAATCTCCTTCACCAAGGGCGCGGTCGAGACCGTTCTTCCCCGGGCGAGCGGCGTCCTCATCGATGGAAGGGTTGAGGGGAACGGGGGGAATGATCTCCTGGCGACTGCCGAGGACCTCGCCGCCGCCGGGCTGCGGGTTGTCTGCTTAGCCATGCGTGAATGGGAAGAGCTTCCCGGGGAGATTGCCCCGGCCGGGATCGAGAGCGACCTTACGGTCCTGGGACTCGTCGGGATGCGGGATCCGCTGCGGCCGGAGGCACGGGAGGCGGTGACCTTCTGCACCGGGGCCGGGATCACGCCGGTCATGATAACCGGCGATCATCCGGTGACTGCCCGGGTCATTGCCCGGGAACTGGGAATTCTCGCTGATGGAGCCGGGTCGGTGATGACCGGGAGCGAGCTCGAAGAGCTCACCCTGGACGAACTGGCGAAACGGGTAGGGCAGGTCCGGGTTTACGCCCGGGTGGCGCCGGTCCAGAAGCTCAAGATCGTCGAGGCGCTGCAGAGACGGGGGGAATGCGTGGCAATGACCGGTGACGGGGTGAACGACGCGCCGGCCCTGCGGCGGGCCGACATCGGCATCGCCATGGGGATGACCGGTACCGACGTGGCCAAGGAGGCGTCGGCCATGGTCCTCCTTGACGACAACTTCGCCACCATCGTCAACGCGGTCCGGGAAGGACGGCGCATCTACCGCAACATCCTTCGCTTCATCACCTATTCCATCACCTCCAACCTCGGCACCCTGGCGGCGACGGTCGTCGCTCCCCTGGTCGGGTTGCAGCTGCCTCTTTATCCGGCCCAGATCCTGTGGCTCAACCTCCTCTGCGACAGTCTCCCTGGGCTGGCCCTGGCGGCGGAACCTGCCGAGCGGGACGTTATGGAACGACCACCGGCCGATCCCACCGAACCGGTCTTTGCCGGGGGAAGGGGGGGCTATGTTGTCCGGCACGGCCTTCTGATCGGCGCGGTTGCCCTCGGGTTCCAGGCCTGGGCCATGGGCGCGGGGCTGCCGTGGCGGACCATGGTCTTCACCTTCCTCGTCACGAGCAGGATGGCGGTGGCCCTGTCGGTCCGCTCCGACCGGCAGACGCTCGCAGAGATCGGTCCGTTCAGCAACCGCCCGCTGGCCGGAGCGGTGCTCGCCACGTTCCTCCTCCAACTGGCGGTGGTCTATCTCCCGCCGCTCAGCAACCTCTTCGGCACCGAGCCGCTCACCTGGCGGGAGCTGGTCCTCACCTTCGCCGTGGGAGGAATCGTCCAGACCGCGGGGGAAGGAGAGAAACTCATCCGGCGGGTGTTTCAGAGGACGAGGGGGTAACACTTCAAGATATTCTTCAGGTGGATAGGGAGAAAAAGGATGGGTTAAATGTCGAGGACGACCTCAGCCTCCCACCCCTGTGCCGTTTCGGAAACCCGGAAGCGGTGGAGGGTGACTGCCTTCACGTCGACGATGAGGGAGTGACGGTCCGGATCGATCCGCTCGCCGGCGAGGCGGGCATCGAGGACGAGCTCACCGGGAGTGCCGGTGATGGTGAGAGAGTCAACGCGGAGCAGGAGCTGGCGAGCGTCTTTGTAGAAGACGAGCTCGTTCAGGAAAGTGAACAGGAGAAGGTCGAGCTCTCCGTGCGTGAGGCGCACGGACATCTCTTCAACGCGGCGGATGGCGTCAAGATCCGCCACCATGACGTTCTCAAGGGCGTCGGCGCAGGCGGCGAACAGCTCCTCCCGGGTCTCCCCCCATGCAGCAAAGGCCACATCGGCGGTGGCGATTTCTTCCAGGTAACGATAGGGCATAAAACCGGGCGCGAGGCGCTAGGCTCTGGGCGCTAGGAAAAGCGCAATCTTTTCAAGTCTAGTGCCTAGAGCCCAGCGCCTCGCGCCTCCTTTATAATAAGGCATCGATTGCTTCGAAATCTATCTCGTTCTCCGCATTGGCCTGGATCCAGGCGATCTTTTCCTGGTCTTCAACGGTGATCTTCGCCACGTCCTCCGTGAGGGTGGTGAAGACGTCGGCTGTGGTCTCGTGGACGCGGATGTAGGGGATGTGGCTGTCGTCGAGGATCTGCTGGGTGATCTCCGAGATCGGTACGTGCCCCGCGATGGCAAGGCCGACTATCTTCTCCCGGTAGGCCGGGATGTGGTAGAGGGAGGAGAGGGTGACGATCAGCTCGTCCCGGGAGCTGGTGAGGACGAGGAGGGTCGCCTCGGCGAGGGCGTCCACGACCCGCTGGGAGGAGGCGGCCCCAAGCTGGATGTGGTGGATGATGCGGCTGCGCCCCTCAGGGTCGCCGTGGAGGGGGAGCTTGAGGAGCTTGGAGATGTGGCCAAGGGTCGGGTTGGCGAGGATCGGCGAGTAGTTGAATCCTCCCCCCACCTGGATGGGCCGACCGGGAAAACCCTTCTGGAGGAAACCGAGGACCTGCTCGCGCTTGTCGGCGCGGATCTTGTTGGCGAGGACCATCCGGACCCGGGCCTCCTCCTTCTCATAGAGGGGGAGGTTGAGGTGGACCGCGTCGATGACGCTGCCGATGCCGCTGTCGGTGACGATGATGACCGGGGCGCCGAGGGTGTAGGCGACGCAGGCGTTGCTGAGGCCGATCACCGACCCCACCCCGCCGTGACCCGCCCCTTCGATGATGAGAAAATCGTACTTCCGGTCGAGGGCCTCAACCGCTTCGACGATCTGCCGCTTCAGGTCCCGGCAGTCCATCCCGCCATTCAGGAACTCGCGGGTGAAGTGCGGGTGAATCGCCACCGGATTCATGAGGGTGATGTCCTCTTCGAGCCCGTACGTCTTGGCCATGAGCACGGCGTCCATGTCCACCATCAGGTCGCCGTAGCGCTCGATCTTCGGCCCGATCGGCTTGATGAAGCCGACCCGGTCGTACTTTTGTCGCGCCAGGTGCATGAGCGAGACGCTCATGGTGGTCTTGCCGCAGTTCTGGCCGGTGGCGGCGATGAAGACCTTCTTTGCCATCGTTTCCCCCCTGGAAAAGATGTTCAAGGTTCAATGTTCTACGTTCAATGTTTGTGCCGCTCGCCAAATGGCGGTTGTGCAACGCAAGCTTAGACATCCGGAACCTGCGCCTTGAACTTTGAACCTCGAACATTGAACGTTGAACGGATGTTATCCCTTTACATTCCCAACCGGCACGAGCTTCACTACCCGCCTGGAGAGTCCTGCCAACTCAGTGGCCTCTACCACCTCGTCGATGTTCTTGTAGGCTGGGCCGGCCTCTTCGGCGAGCCCGCCCCAGGTGACGCTCCGCACGTAGATGCCGCGGGACTCCAGGTCCCGCTGGAGCTTTTCCCCCCGGAACTGCTTCTTCGCCTGGTGGCGGCTCATGGTCCGGCCGCTGCCGTGGGCGGTGGTATAGAACGATGCGCTCCCGGTCTCGACCCCGGCGAGGAGGTAGGAACCGGTCTCCATGCTGCCGCCGATGATGACCGGCTGGCCGGTTTTCCGGTAGCAGGCCGGCAGCTCCTTCATCCCGGGGCCGAAGGCGCGGGTGGCACCCTTGCGATGCATCAGCACTTCCCGAGGCCGGCCGTGCACCTCGTGCGTCTCAAGTTTGGCGGTGTTGTGGGCCACATCATAGACCATATTCATCCCCAGGTCCAGCGGATCCCTACCGAAGACGTCGGCGAAGACTTCGCGGATGCGGTGGAGGATCACCTGGCGGTTGGCAAAGGCCATGTTGACGGCGCACTTCATGGCGGCGAAGTAGTCCTGTCCTTCTCTGGAGCGGAACGGGGCGCAGGCGAGCTCCCGGTCGTTGGTCGTGATGCCGTATTTTCTCCCCATGACGGCGAGGAAGGTCTGCAGGTAGTCGGTCGCCACCTGGTGGCCAAAGCCGCGGCTGCCGCAGTGGAACATGACCACCACCTGGTCGGGGATGGTGATGCCGAAGTCGTGGGCCAGTGCCTCGTCGTAGATGTTTCCCGGCCGGGCCACCTGGATCTCCAGGTAGTGGTTACCGGAACCGAGGGTGCCGATCTGGTTGAAGCCGCGCTCGATGGCCCGGACGCTGATCTTCTCGGCGTCGGCCCCCGGAAAGCACCCTCCTTCTTCGGTCATCTCAAGGTCCTGGGGGAGGGCGAAGCCCCGCTGCAGGCACCAGCGCGACCCCTGTTCCGCCACCTGACAGAACTCGTCGTGGGAGAGTCTGACGAAGCCGTGGCTCCCCACCCCCGCCGGCACCCGGCGGAAAAGCTGGTCAACCAGTCGGTGGAGCTGGGGCTTGACCTCGTCCCAGGTGAGCTTGGTGAGGACCAGGCGCATGCCGCAGTTGATGTCGAAGCCGATTCCCCCGGGGGAGATCACCCCCTCCTCCGGGTCCATGGCCGCGGTGCCGCCGATGGGGAAGCCGTACCCCCAGTGGCCGTCGGGCATGCAGAACGCGTAATCAATGATGCCGGGAAGACAGGCGACGTTGGTCACCTGGTCGAAGACACCGGCATCCATCTGGGCGATGAGCCGCTCCGTGGCGAAGATGCGGGCGGGGACGAGCATCCCCGCTTTGTAGCTTCGCGGCAGCTCCCAGACGGTATCGGAAATCCTCTTGAGCTCCGAAGGTATCGACATGATTCCCTCCAGTGCGCGTGATGGCTGGTGTGATGGATGGGTACAACTATATCATACTTGAGGGTTGGGACAATATGGAACCCCTCACCCGGCGCTCCGCGCCACCCTCTCCCGGAGGGCGAGGGTTAAAATTCCTTCTCCCCTAGGGAGAAGGTGGCCGAAGGCCGGATGAGGGGATAACAGGGTAAGGGATTGTTATTATCGTGAACCGAATTCCCTGAGCCAGCTATCGAAAATCCCTACCTTGTGCTCTCCGTATTTCCCGATGCTCTTCCTCACCTTCTCGATCGATTTCTCAACGCCAACAGAACCGGGATGTTTCGAATAGAAGAGGTCGGCGAAGCAGACGATCCGCTCCTCGACGGATAGCGGCGTCATGTCCCGCTCGGGGAGGGGTAGGTTCTGCGCCCGGACGTCCGCGGCCGTGAGTCCCACGCCGATGTGGCGTTCGCAGACCAGGGCGTGGCGCGGGAGTCCCTCAGCCTCGAGGATTTCCCGGCCGAGGAGGCCGTGACGGATGTAGGGCTCGACGCCGGTGCAGCCGATCGACGGCACATGGGTGCGGCAGACGCCGATGTCATGGAGCAGGGCCGCCTCCTCGACGAACTGCCGGTCGATGGCCGTGTCTCCTAGCGCGTCCGCCACTGAGAGGGCCTTAGCCGCTACCAGCCTGCTGTGTTCGCGGACAATGGCCAGAGATTCCGGGCCGGGAAAGTATTTTTCCAGCAGAAGATGCGCATTCATCGGTTTACCTCGGGAGATATTAGGGTTATTATCGTACAGACGCCGTCAATCTGTCAATGCGGGTGCACCATGGCAATCGAGATTAGGGACGAAGACCTGAAGATAGAGTTTTACCGCGGCTCCGGCCCCGGCGGTCAGCACCGCAACGTGACCGAGTCGGGCGTGAGGATCCGTCATCTTCCCACGGGCATCATGGTCCAGGCATCGGAGCGTCGCTCCCAGGCCCAGAACCGGGAACTGGCTATGGAGCGACTGCGGGATGCGCTCGCCCGCCGGGAGAAAAAGCGAAAGAAGCGGATCCCGACAAAAGTCCCGAAGGGGGCTAAGGAAGAGCGGCTCACCGAGAAGCGGCGGGTAGCCGACAAGAAGCGGCTCCGCGGTGCACCTGCCGAGTGAGGTTCCTTTCCGCAAGTTCCCTATCTTCTTGACCTTTTCGGCAGCATGCAGTATTTTAATAAGAATTTACCCGCGGAGAATCAAAATGCCCCGCCCAAGTTGGGACGAATACTTCATGGAAATAACCCACCTCGTTGCCAAACGTTCCACCTGTCTGCGCCGCCAGGTGGGGGCCGTGGTGGTCAAGGACAAGAACGTCCTGGCGACCGGATATAACGGCGCGCCCTCCGGCGTAGCCCATTGTCTCGACGTGGGGTGCCTGCGGGAAAAGCTGCAGATCCCGTCCGGCGAGCGCCACGAGCTCTGTCGCGGGCTCCATGCCGAGCAGAACGCCATCATCCAGGCTGCCAAGCACGGCACCAACATCGACGGCGCTACCCTTTACTGTACCACCATGCCCTGCATCATCTGCTCCAAGATGATCATCAACGCCGGAGTCAGGCGGATCGTCTATGAGCAGGGGTATTCCGACCAGCTGGCCGCGGAAATGATCGAGGAGTCGGGGGTTACGGTGGAAAAATACGCGGGCAGGGCGCCTGGGGAGGAAAAGCCGTGAAGTGTCCCTTCTGTTCCGCTTCCGACAGCAAGGTGGTCGATTCGCGGCCCGACAAGGACGGCTCCACCATCCGCCGCCGCCGGGAGTGCGAAGCGTGCGGCAAACGCTTTACCACCCATGAGCGGGTGGAGGAGACCCTGCCCCTCGTCATGAAAAAGGACGGCCGCCGCGAGCCCTTCGACCGGCTCAAGGTGATTGCAGGCATCAAGAAGGCATGCGAGAAACGTCCTGTCTCCGTGGAGACCATCGAGCGGTTCGTGGACCGGCTGGAGAGCCGGCTGCAGGAGGCGGGCGAGCGGGAAGTGCCGAGCACCAGAATAGGTGAAATGGTCATGAACGAGCTTCACGACATCGACGAGGTGGCCTACGTCCGCTTCGCCTCGGTGTACCGGTCGTTCAAGGATATCAACGAGTTCATGGTGGAATTACAAGATTTGCTGAAAAAGTAGCCTTTCCGAAGGAAGTTGAAGGCTAAAACCTGAAAAACTTTTTTGCCACAGATAACATCCGATAAAGGCGGATAAAAACCCTTGTGTTATGTTTTTCGAGGTTAATAGGTTCTATCCGCAGTTATCCGCCTTTATCTGTGGCTATAAAGGTTTTTGTCTTGATTCTGGGGTTTCCCCGAATATGTCAGAATTGCACGAAAAATTCATGCGCCGGGCGCTGGCGCAGGCCCGCAAAGGAGTGGGGAAGACCTCTCCCAATCCGGCGGTCGGCTGCCTTATCGTCCGGGACGGGCAGATAGTCGGTGAGGGGTGGCACAGGAAGGCCGGCACCCCCCATGCCGAGGTCCACGCCCTGGCCATGGCCGGGGAGAAGGCCGCCGGGGCCGACGTCTACGTGACTCTGGAGCCCTGCTCCCACCACGGGCGGACCCCACCGTGTGCCGAAGCCCTCATCGGCGCCAACGTGGCGCGGGTCTTCGCCGGCATGGTCGATCCGAACCCGAAGGTGTCCGGAGGCGGGGTGCGGATACTGGAGGAGGCCGGTATCCAGGTCGTGGTCGGGATTCTCGAGCGGGAATGCCGTGCGCTCAACGAAGCCTTTGTCAAGCATGTCACCACCGGGCTTCCGTTTGTTATTCTCAAGAGCGCCCTCACCCTCGACGGCAAGATCGCCACGGCCATGGGTGATTCGAAGTGGGTAACCAATGATAAATCGCGCGGATATGTGCATAAGCTTCGAGCAATGGTTGATGCTGTGCTGGTAGGGGTAGGGACGGTGGCGGCCGATGACCCGCAGTTGACCGCGCGCATCCCCGGAGGGAAAGACCCGCTCCGGGTGGTGGTTGACAGCGGCCTGCGCTTTCCCCGGAACGCCCAGATGCTTCGCAGCCAGTCCCCTGCCGGCACCCTCGTTGCCACGGTCTCCCGGGACGGTACCGCGATTCACGAACTGGCGTCCCTCGGAGCGGAAATTCTCCCCTGCCGGGAGCGGGACGGGAGGGTCGATCTGCGGGACCTCCTGGCACAGCTGGGTGCCCGCGGGATCCAGTCGCTCCTCCTCGAGGGTGGAGGTGTCCTGGCGGGTGAAGCGCTTCGCCAGGGGCTGGTCGACAAGTTCCTTCTCTTCTTCGCCCCGAAACTGGTCGGCGGGGAGGGGATCGCACCGTTTGCCGGTCCCGGCGTCGCACGGATGGCGGATGCCTTCCGGCTGCGGGACATTACCGTCACCAGGTTCGATGACGATATACTGGTGGAAGGATATCCGGAGAGAGCATGTTCACCGGTCTGATCGAGGAAATCGGCAAGGTCGTGGGAATCGAGCGCGGGGGTGCGGCGGCCAGATTAAGGGTGGCGTCATCCCTTCCTGCCGAGGAGATCCGGCTGGGAGACTCCATTGCGGTGAACGGCGTCTGTCTTACCGTGGTCTCTCTGAGCGGGACCACTGCCACGTTCGACGTCTCGCCAGAAACCCTGGAGCGGACCGCGTTCCGGGTGCTGCACCCGGGCTCTCCGGTGAACCTGGAGCGCGCCCTGCGCCTCTCCGACCGGCTCGGCGGCCACATCGTCTCCGGCCACGTGGACTGCGTCGCCACCCTGGCGGAGCGGCGCGAGGTCTCCGGCAACATCGTCTTTGCCTTTACCTTCCCCCGGGAGTTTGCCCGGTACGTTGTGGAAAAGGGATCAATCGCCATCGATGGCATAAGCCTTACGGTCAATGCGGTCTTCGCGGACAGCTTTGCCGTGAACGTCATTCCCCACACGGCCGAGAAGACAACGCTCAGGGAGAAGGCGGTCGGCGATGCGGTCAACATCGAGGTCGACATCCTGGCGAAGTACGTGGAGCGGCTCCTGGGGAGAGACGGCGAGAGGGCGGAGAAGAGCGGGCTCAGCCTCGATATCCTTGCCAAAAGCGGCTTTCTGTGAGATATTAATTTGTTGAAGAGTGTTTTTTTCGCAGTTTTTCGATAAATGAGGTTCGACAATGCCAGTAGCAAAGATTGAAGAGGCCATAGAGGATATCCGGCAGGGAAAGATGGTGATCCTCGTGGATGACGAGGACCGGGAAAACGAGGGTGACCTCACCATGGCCGCGGAGATGGTTACCCCCGAGGCGATCAACTTCATGGCGAAGTACGGGCGTGGCCTTATCTGCCTCTCCCTCACGGCGGAGAAGTGCGAGCAGCTCCGCCTGCCGCTCATGGTGGCGAGCAACACCTCGTCCTTCGGCACGGCATTCACCGTTTCCATCGAGGCGAAGAAGGGGGTGACCACCGGCATCTCGGCAGCCGACCGGGCACATACCATCCTTACCGCCGTTGCCGACGGCGCCAAGGCCGACGACCTTGCCCGTCCCGGGCATGTCTTTCCCCTGCGGGCCAAGCCCGGCGGGGTCCTCGTCCGGGCCGGCCAGACCGAGGGGTCGGTGGACCTGGCGCGCCTCGCGGGGCTGAAGTCGGCGGGGGTGATCTGCGAGGTTATGAACGAGGACGGCACCATGGCGCGAATGCCCGAGCTGAAGAAATTCGCCCGGGAGCACGGCCTGAAGATCTGCACCATTGCCGACCTGGTGGCTTATCGACTGCGCAACGAGATGCTCGTCCGGCGGGCCGCGGAGGCCGCGCTGCCGACGGGGTACGGCGAGTTCAATGCCATTGCCTTCGAGAACGATGTGGATAAGCTGGAGCACCTTGCCCTCGTCAAGGGGGAGATCAAGGGGGAGGAGCCGGTCCTGGTCCGGGTTCACTCCGAGTGCCTGACAGGCGACGTGTTCGGCAGCAGCCGCTGCGACTGCGGCGACCAGCTGCACCGGGCCATGGAGATGATCGAGGCGGAAGGGCGCGGGGTCGTCCTCTACATGCGCCAGGAAGGACGCGGCATAGGCCTGATCAACAAGCTGAAGGCCTACGTCCTCCAGGACCAGGGGAAGGACACGGTGGAAGCCAACCTGGAGCTCGGCTTCAAAGCCGACCTGCGTGACTACGGGATCGGTGCCCAGATCCTCGTGAACCTGGGGGTGAAGAAGATCCGGCTCATGACCAACAACCCGAAGAAGCTCATCGGCCTCGAAGGGTATGGCATCAACATCGTCGAGCGGGTGCCCATCGAGGCGGAGCCGACCTCGAGCAACATCAGGTATCTGAAGACGAAGAGGGAAAAGCTCGGACACCTGTTGGAGAATATCTAGTACTACGCTTCCCAATAGTTATTCCCCCTCCCCTGGTGGGAGGGGGCGAGGGGGAGGGGGAAATCGCGGCGGAATTAAAAGCCTGATCTCACCCTCTCCCCGACCCTCCCCCATCAAGGGGGAGGGAGTTTTTACATGTCGTGATTTACTTAAGTGAAGTGACAAGGAGGTTTTGTATGCCCAAGTATATTGAGGGGAAACTGGACGCTGCCGGGCTGAAGTTCGGCATCGTCGTCAGCCGTTTCAACAGCTTCATTTCCGAGCGCCTGCTGGAGGGGGCGGTGGATGCCCTGGTCCGCCACGGCGCGGCGGACAAGAACATCGACGTCGTCCGGGTGCCCGGCTCGTTCGAGATTCCCCTGGCCGCCCAGCGGCTGGCGGACGGGAAAAAGTACGATGCCGTCATCTGCCTCGGTGCCGTGATTCGGGGCGCCACGCCCCATTTCGATTACGTGGCGGCCGAGGTAGCCAAAGGGGTGGCCCATGCATCCATGGCGAGCGGCGTGCCCATCGCCTTCGGCGTTCTTACCACCGACACCATCGAGCAGGCGGTGGAGCGCGCCGGGACCAAGGCCGGCAACAAGGGGTTCGATGCGGCTATGACCGCCATCGAGACCGCCAACCTGTTCAAGGAGCTGAAATAGTGGGAGTGCGCAGGGAAGGACGGGAGCTGGCGCTGCAGATGCTCTACTCGCTGGATATCAACCCGCTTGAGCAGCGGGAAGCCCTGCAGCTCTTCCGGGACAATACTCGGGCACCCGGCAATGTGCGCGTCTTCGCCGAGGACCTGGTGGCCGGAGTGGTCGCCAATCTGGCGGCCATCGACGGGGCGATCGAGGCAAAATCAAAGAACTGGGCCCTCGGCCGCATGGCCCGGGTGGACCTCAGCATCCTGCGGCTGGCGGTGTACGAACTGCTCTTCCGTCCGGACATACCTAAGAACGTCACCATCAACGAAGCGATCGAGGTGGCGAAGAAGTTCGGCACCGAGGATTCCCCCGCCTTCGTCAACGGCATTCTCGACGAGGTCGCCTCGACCATTCCCGACAAAGAGGGGCAGGTTTAGCGCAACAGGGATTGCCACAATCTATTGAAACTCGGATGCACACAGATAAACGCAGATACAACACAAGTCCTCTCCGGTTTTTCGGTGTCATCCGCATTCATCCCATTCGTCTGGGGTTTCTAAGAGGTTTAGAAGTCTTCGAAATCTGCCGCACACGATTCAACCTTTTTGTTTGAAGAAATCACCCATCCAATGATTCTGCGAGGGAATATGAAAGAGATACAAATCGGCCTGATCGGCTTTGGCACCATCGGTGCCGGGGTCGTGAAGCTGCTGGCGAAGAACGGCCAGCTCATAGAAGAGAAACTGGGGGCGCGGCTCGTTCTCAAGAAGATCGCTGACCTGGACATCACCACCGACCGGGGCGTGCCGGTCCCTCCCGGCGTGCTGACCACCGATGCCAACGAGGTGCTGAACGATCCCGACATCGCCATCGTCATCGAACTGATCGGCGGCTACGTGCCGGCCAAAACCTTCGTGCTCAAAGCCATCGCCAATGGCAAGCATATCGTCACCGCCAATAAGGCGCTCCTGGCGGTGCACGGCGAGGAGATCTATGAGGCCGCAGCCAGTAACGGCGTTGAGGTCCTCTACGAGGCGGCGGTGGGCGGAGGCATTCCGGTCCTCTCTGCCATCCGCGGGAACATGGCCGGGAACAACTTCACTACCGTTCTCGGCATCCTCAACGGCACCTGCAACTACATCCTCACCAAGATGACCCGGGACGGCGCCGAATTCGCCGCCGTGCTGAAAAAGGCCCAGGAACTCGGCTACGCCGAGGCTGACCCTACCTTCGACATCGAGGGGATCGACACCGCCCACAAGCTCTGCATCCTCCTCTCCCTCTGCTTCGGCACCCGGGTCGCGTTTGCGGACATCTACACGGAGGGAATCAGCGCCATTTCCGCGGTGGATATCAACTTTGCGAGGGATTTCGGCTACCGGATCAAGCTCCTCGCCATCGGCAAGCGGGACGGCGAGCGGATCGAGGCCCGGGTCCATCCCACCATGATCCCGGTCAACTATCCCCTTGCCGACGTGAACGGCGCCTTCAACGCCATCCGGCTTACCGGCGATTTCGTCGGACCGGTAATGCTCTACGGTCGCGGGGCGGGGATGGACCCGACCGCCAGTGCCGTGGCCGGCGACGTGATGGACATCGCCCGCAACATCGTCGCCGGCATCGACCGGCGCATGGCGCCCCTCGGCTACCTGGACGAGCGGATCAAGACCCTTGCCATCAAGCCGATGGGGGAGATCGTCAGCAAGTACTACCTCCGCTTCAGCGTCGTCGACCGGCCGGGGGTGCTGGCGCGGATCTCCACGGTGCTCGGCAGGTTCGCCATCAGCATCGAGTCGATGATCCAGAAGGGACGGAGCGAAGAGGAGACGGTGTCCATCGTCATCATGACCCACGAGGCGCGGGAGCAGGACATCCTGGGCGCCCTGGCGGAGATCGACGCCTTCGACATCGTCCGGGAGAAGACGAATTTCATCAGGATCGAGGATAACCTGGAGTGATTTTCTAAGGAGCCGAAAGTAGCTGCGGAGGAATGAAAAAGGCAGGTGCCGCTGAGGCATCTGCCTTTTTTGTCTTATGAGAACGGAGTGCAACACGGAGTTGGCGGAGCCTCGTCCGTTGCGCTCGATCCCGGGCCGCGGACCTTTACCGCCTTCCTCTTCGTTAGGGCTTATGCGATGTGGGCAGCGATCTCCCCATCTGCCACAGCGGGCGAGTGTCCGCTCGCCGCCCGTTCTCTTCGCTCCACTCCCGAGACTCCGCCAACTCCTCTCCACTATTGCTCTAGGTCAGTCCGGTATGCTCACGCAGGTGCCGCCTGGCGGGGGAATGAGCTGGCTGAAGTAATGGATCGAGGTGAAGCGGGAGGATGTGGCCGGGGGAGCGGTCGAGCTGAAGCGCCCCACGTGGATGAGATAGCGGATGCCGTACCGGGCGGCGGTGCCGAGGTTGGTCTCGCTGTCCTCGCCGAGAAGGGTCCGCGCCGGGTCGTAAGGGACACGCTCCCGCAGCTTTCCCCAGAAGCGGTCATCTTCCTTGGGCAATCCAAGGTCATGGGCCGAAACGATGCCGGTGAACCAGGGGCCGAGCCTTGTCTTTCGCATCTTGATGGTGAGGGTCTTGGCGTGGGCGTTGGTGACGAGCCAGATTGCCTTGCCATGACGGCGGAGGAAGGAGATAAATTCCATCACCCCCGGGTGGACGGCGATGAGGTGATCCACTTCGTGTTTTAGTACCGGGATATCGAGGCCGAGCCGCTTCGACCAGTAGTCGAGGTCGGTCCAGTTGAGGGTCTCCTCCTGGGAGCGGAAGAGGGCGTAGAGGAAGGGCTTTGCCTCCTCCAGCGGCATGCCGGTCTTCTCCGCGTACCGCTTCGGGACGTGCTCCAGCCAGAAGTGATCGTCGAAGTGGCGGTCGAGGATGGTGCCGTCCATGTCGAGAAGGACCGTGTCGATGTCATTCCAGTCGAGAATCATAGTGACGCCAATCTATCAGGACAGCATGGACAGGATGAGAAATGAAAAGGCCCTCAGCGGGCCTTTTCCTCAATGAATGCCTTGACCTTGGCCAGGTCCGCCTCCATGAGCGCGCAGCGGGTCGGGAGCTTCTCGATCCCGGACAGGGCGGGCGGGTAGGGAGGGGCGATGCCGGTGGCCCGCTCGACCGCCTCGCCGAACTTGGCCGGATGGGCGGTGGCGAGGCAGACCGGGGTTTCGTCGCGGCCGGTGCATTCGAGCGCCGCCTTTACGCCCACTGCCGTGTGGGGGTCGAGGAGGTAGCCGGTCTTTTCCCGGAACGAGGCGATGATCGCCAGGGTATCCTCCTGGTTGACCGAGCGGGAGGAGAACTCCTCCCGGACCCGGGCCAGCTCCTGGGGGGTGAAGTCGATGCGCCCGGCGCCGGCCAGCTGGGCAAAGGCATTGCGCACCCGGGCCGGGTCCTCGTCGAAGAGGTAGTAGAGATAGCGCTCGAAGTTGGAGGCGACCTGGATATCCATGGAAGGGGAAACGGTTTGCACCACCTGGCCGACGGAGTAGTCGCCGTCGGTGATGAAGCGGGTGAGGATGTTGTTCTCGTTGGTGGCCAGCAGGAGCCGCCTGATTGGGAGCCCCATCCGTTTCGCCACGTAGCCGGCGAAGATGTCGCCGAAATTGCCGGTGGGAACCGAGAAGACTATTTCGCTGCCGCCGGCGTCGGCTACCCGGAACCAGGCGTAGAAATAGTAGACCACCTGGGCCAGGACCCGCGCCCAGTTGATGGAGTTCACCGCTCCAAGGGCGTATTTTTCTTTGAAGGCGAGGTCGTTGAACAGCGCCTTGACGATATTCTGGCAGTCGTCGAAGGTTCCCTCCACGGCGATGTTGTGGACGTTGGCGTCAAGCACAGTGGTCATCTGGCGGGCCTGGATCGGCGAGGTCTTGCCGTGGGGGTGGAGGATGAAGATGTTGATGTTCTCCTTGCCCCTCACCCCGCAGATGGCGGCGCTGCCGGTGTCGCCGGAGGTGGCGCCGACGATGTTCATCCGCTGGCCCCGTTCCCTGAGGAGGTACTCGAAGAGGTTGCCCAGGAGCTGAAGGGCCACGTCCTTGAAGGCGAGGGTCGGCCCGTGGAACAGCTCCAGGATGTAGATCCCGTCCTCCCGGACCACGGGGGTGATCTCCTTGTGCTCGAAGCTGTCGTAGGAGCGATCAATGAGGCGTTTCAGGTCGTCCGCGGGGATATCGGTGGCGAACAGGGAAATGACCCGGAAGGCGAGCTCCCGGTAGGGAAGCTCCTGCCAGACCGCGAGCTCTTCCCGGCTGACGGTCGGGATCCGTTCCGGCAACAGGAGGCCGCCGTCGGTGGCAAGCCCCATCATCACCGCGTCCTTGAAGCCGATGGGGCTGATTTGTCCCCGCGTGCTGATGTAACGCATGGTATCTTTTCTCCGGTTTGCAGAGGGATGTGCGGGGGAACCCCCGTAAAAAACCTATACTATCAGCAATGGTGTCAAATGTGAAGCTGTTTGGAGCGATCAAACCGCATCCCGCCATTGTCGCAGATTATCTGTTGCCAGCCGGATGGCCTTCTGTGATACACTTACCTATTCTGACCGGGTATTCGAAAGGAGAGCGATGAAACCATTGGATCTTCCAAAGCGCGACGAAATGCTCAACGTGATCGACACCCTGGCCGCCACCTACCTGAAGGGAAAGGTGCGGGCGGTCCGGCTCGCCCTCATTGCCCTTCTCTCCGGCGGACACATCCTTCTCGAGGATATCCCCGGGCTTGGCAAGACCACCCTGGCCCTGGCACTCTCCGGTGCGCTCGGCCTCTCGTTCGGCCGGGTCCAGTGCACGAGCGACCTTCTCCCCTCCGACATCACCGGGCTCTCCATCTTCAACCGGGAGGAGAACCGCTTCCGTTTCATCAAGGGGCCGATCTTCAACAACATCGTCCTCGTGGACGAGATAAACCGCGCCATGCCCAAGACCCAGAGCGCCCTGCTGGAGGCGATGGAGGAGCGTCGGGTCACCGTGGAAGGAGTGACCTACTCCCTCCCCGAGCCGTTCCTGGTGATTGCCACCCAGAACCCCATGGAGCAGGTGGGTACCTATCCCCTGCCGGAGTCACAGCTGGACCGGTTTCTCATCAGGACCGGCATCGGCTATCCGCCGGAGGATATCGAGAAGTCGATCATCAGGTACGGGAGCATCCGCGACGACATCAAGAACATCCCGCCACTCGTCGGGGGCGAGGACGTCCTTGAGGCCCGGCGCGCCATCAGGGAACAGGTCTTTCTGTCGGAGAAGGTGACCGATTACATTTACGCCATCGTTGCCGCGACCCGTGCCAACCCGTTTGTCCTCTCCGGAATCTCCACCCGGGGAGGGATCAACGTTGCGGACGCCGCCCGGACCAACGCCTATCTGCAGGGGCGGGACTATGTCATGCCCGAGGACGTGAAGGAGGTGGCCGTGCCGGTCAGCTCCCACCGTCTCGTCTGCCGGGCGGAGAACGAAAGCCTCGACACGGAGGAACTATTCGGCTCGATCCTCGAAAATATCCCGGTTCCGCTGGCCTGACCATCACCCGGGCGGGGGCCTTCTACATCGTCCTGACGCTGCTCCTCGGCTTCGCCGCCGTCAATACGGGGAACAATCTCCTGTTCCTCGTCGTCTCCGCGCTCCTCGGCTTCATGGCCCTGTCGGGGGTTCTCGGCTGGCTGAATATCCGGGGGCTGGACGCGCGGCTCGACGTGCCAGACGAGATTTACCGCGGCCTCGATACTCTCGTCACGGTCCGCCTGGCAAACCGCAAGCGACTTCCCTCGTTCCTGCTCACAGCGCGAGTCTGCGGCACGACCGCCAGCTTTCATCTCCTCGACCGGCGGGGGGGGGAGAGACGCGCGGTGATCGTGCGGTTCCCGGAGCGGGGGCGAACGCATATCGCGACGGCCGAAATCTGCTCCCCCTTTCCCGTCAATTTTTTCGTCCGCTGCACTCGCCTCGCCATCGATCACCAGGTGGTCGTTTTCCCCGCGCCGGCCCCATGTCCCGTTGCGGGGGATGGGGCCCATGCCGCAGAGAGCGGCCTCCTCTCCACAGCCATCAAGGGCTACGAGGGGGAGATGGCGAAAATCTCCGACTACAGCGGTGGGGAGCCACTCAAGCTCATCCACTGGCGACTTTCGGCGCGGCATGAGGCCCTCAAGGTCAAAGAGTTGACCGCAACGGCCCAGGAACCGGTCGTCCTCGACGTCGAGGCGTTCGCGGGCCGCGATATCGAGGGAAACCTCGCCTGTGCCGCCTTCATGGTAAACCGGCTTATCCGGACGAACCACCCGGTAGGTCTTCGCCTGGGGGGCCGTCTGATCGCCCCGGCAGTGTCACGGCCCCACAGGCTCAGGCTCCTTGGGGAACTTGCAGTGTATGATCAGGATTAGAGCGGTACTTGACATACTCGGCTACGGGACGGCGCTGCTGGGCTTTTTCCCTCTCTGCCCGTATCTCGACCCGCTTTCCCTTGTGGTCTTTCCCGCGGCCTTCTTCGCCGGCATCGCGGCCGACCGGACGGGGCGGCGGCCCGCGTCCTGGGTATTCACCGGCGCCGCACTCCTCTTTTTCGGCTACTACTTCCTCCAGTTCCATCGTGACAACCTGGTGGGACCGGCGGTCAATCTCCTCGTCGTCTTCCTTGCAGTACGACTCGCGGGAGAGAAGACTCCCCGCCACTACCTGCAGATATTCGCCCTGTCCCTCTTCGCCCTGGCGAGTTCATCCCTTTTCAGTCTGAGCGCCGCCTTTCTCGTCTTTCTCATGGTCATGCTCGTGCTGATTGCCTTCGCGCTGGTTATCCTCACCTTCTACCAGGCGGATGCTTCTCTGTCGGTCTCCCGTCCCGGCCTCGGCAAGATTCTCTCCGTGGCCGCCATCATGCCTGCCGGCGCGGTTCCGCTCATGTTCCTCTTTTTTGCCATTCTTCCCCGGACCCAGTATCCGCTCTGGGGATTCCTCAATGTGGCGGGGAAGAAAGAGGTCGGTTTTGCCGAGAGCGTGCGCCCCGGCAGCGCCGCAAGCATCGGAGAGGCACGCAGTATCGTCTTTCGGGCAACCTGCGAAAGATTGCCCCAAAACGAGCTCTACTGGCGCGGTATCGTGCTCAATACCTTCGACGGCAGTACGTGGGCAAGGACGGCGGTGCCGGCGGGGGAAGTGCCCGGCGCGGTGCGGGGACACGTTGTCCGGCAGACCATCTATCCGGAACCGAGCAGAAACCGGTACCTCTTTGCCCTCGATATCCCCAGGCAGGTCAAGGGAGTAAGGGCGTTTCTTGCGACCGACTTCGTCCTCGGTCTGCCCAGCGTTGCGGCCAAACGTCTCAAGTATGACGTCGTCTCGATTATCAGCAGGACGATACCGGTCTCCAGGGGGATCGACAGCGCTTTTTATCTCCGGTTGCCACCCCGGGTGCCGGAGCGGATGCTGGTCCTTGGCAGGCGGATCGGCGAACGGGGAAAAGACGAAGGCGAAAAGGTGCGGTTGCTGGAGCAATTTTATCGTGCGCAGCGTCTCGACTATGCAACGAAAGATCTTCCGGTTGGCGATGACCCGCTCGATGAGTTCCTCTTCGTGGAAAAACGGGGGCACTGCGAGTATTTTGCCTCTTCGTTCGCTGTCCTGCTCCGTGCGGCAGGTGTGCCTGCCCGCCTGGTGGGAGGCTATCTCGGCGGAGAGTATAACGATATCGGTGGCTATTACGTCGTCAGTGACGATATGGCCCATGTCTGGGTCGAGGCGTACATCACCGGCCGGGGGTGGATACAAATCGACCCGAGCAGTTTTGCCGCGAACTTTGCCGGCAGGAGCGAAAGGCTGCATGCCAGGTTCATGAGGCGGCTCCAGATGTATGCCGATGCCCTGAATTACTACTGGAACCTCTCGGTCATATCGTACGATCTGGACCGGCAACTGCAGGTGATCACCGCCGCCGGCAGCAGTTTGAAAGGGGTGGCCCTGCCCGGTCGTCTGCGGCCGGCTCTTCTGTGGTGGCTCGTTCCGCTTGTGGCAATCGGCCTTATTCCCGCCGCCAGAACAAAGCGGCGGTTTTCCCGGGAAGAAAGGCTCGTGGCGCAATTTCTTGCCGTGGCACGGAAACGGTTCCGGGTCGAAACCACACCTGCCACCGGTCTGCTGGAGTTGGCCGCGGCCATAGGGAATCCCGCTGTCGACCGTTTTGTCGCCATGTATTGCGGGGCTGTCTATCGTGACCGGAAATTGTCGTCCGATGAATTGCGAACCCTTAGACACCTCATCAGGACCATGAACGCAGACCGGCGGGAGAAGGAGCGGTCCTCATAGGCGCGGAGCGCCGTCGTTGGTGACGTAACGGAGTATAAGCCTTGACATAACCCACCGTTTCTACTAATATAAATCGATAAACCCCAAGACTTTTCCAGGTGCCTATTGAGCTCAAAAAAAGACAAACTGCTGGAAAGCGCCCAGAAATTCATCGCCAAAGGGCAGCTGGACCGGGCGATCAAGGATTACGAGCAGATCGTTGCCCTTGATTCGGGAGATATCCGGCACCGACAGAAGCTGGCGGAACTCCTGGTGCGTGCCAACCGCAAGGAAGAGGCAATCGGCGAATACGAGGCGATCGGCAAGCATTACTCTGATCATGCCTTTTACCTCAAGGCGATTGCCGTCTACAAGCAGATCCAGAAGCTCGATTCCGGCAATGTCAAGGTAACCATGAGCCTCGCCTCTCTCAATGAGAAGCAGGGACTTATCGGCAATGCCCTTGCCGAGTATAATAACGCCCTCAGCTATTATCAGAAAACGCGCCAGCTGCCGGAGGCCATCAAGGTCCTCGAGCAGATGCTGACTGTTGATCCCGGCAACCTCAATACCCTGCTGAAATACGCGGAAACCTACTTCACAGCCGGAATTCATGAAAAGGCATACGAACAGTTCACCCGGCTTGCGGTGTTCCTCGGGAAGAGTGGCGATGATTCCGCATTCAGACAGATCTGCAATCGGATAATCACCCTTTTCCCATCCCGACGGGATTTCATGCTGGAGCTGATGGCCACCCTGGTCGAGGACGGTTGCGTCGATACGGCGATCCCCCACCTCTTGGCCATGACAGGGGACGACAGCAACAACCGGCGTGCCTGGGAATTGCTGGCCGAGGCCTACGGGCAGCAGGGAGATCAGGAACGGCGTTCCGCGACACTGAAGCGGATGGCCGGCCTCTTTCCCGGAGAATCGCTGTTCACGGAGAAGCTTGGCCAGGATGCCCCTGATGCCGGTCAGAGAGAGTTGACCGGTGCGGTGGGTGCTGTCCCTGATGCTGTATCCCTGAAAGAGACGGGGCAACCGGAGTCTCCGGACACAGAAACATGGCCTGCTGCCGATGAAGTGCCGGTCGTGGCGGAACCTGGCGACTCCGGTCATGGTGAGCCATGGGAGGAGATCGATCTTTCCCTTGCGGACGAGCAAGGAGTGCCAGGTTTAGCCCCGGATGTTGACGAACTGCCTGTCAGCTTCGTCGGGGAGACTGCCGTTGTTGAAGAGCCTGCACAGACCACGGTCGAAAGTGCCGGACCCGATTCTGGCGAACCACAAGAGACACCATCCCTGTCTGCCGATTATTCAGAAGTTGATCTGGAGATCGAAGAGGAAGAGGTCGATGAAGGCGTCGAACTGGAGAGCGCCTATGCCGACGAGTCGCCCCTGCTGGATGGATTTGCGGAAATAGACCTGGAGATTGACGTTGAAGAAAGCGGTCTGCCGGAGCCGCACGCTTCGGATGCGGGCGATTTGTCCCTGTCAGGCGAATTTTCTGAAATCGATCTGGAGATTGACGTTGAAGAAGACAGTGACAGCGGTCTACCGGAGCCGCACGCTTCGGATGCGGGCGATTTGTCCCTGTCTGGCGAATTTTCTGAAATCGATCTGGAGATTGACGTTGAAGAGGATGCTGACAGTGCTCTTCCGGAGTCGCACGCTTCGGGCTCGGACGAGTTGTCCCTGTCAGGAGAAATTTCTGAAATCGACCTGGAGATCGACGTTGAAGAGGCAGCTGACAGTGGTCTCCCGGAGCCGCACGCTTCGGACTCGGACGAGTTGTCCCTGTCAGGTGAGTTTTCTGAAATCGACCTAGAGGTTGACGCGGAAGAGGCCCGGGACGGCATTACCTTTGAGTCACAGGTTGAGTACGCTGCGGATGGATCGTCCTTTCCGGAAATCGATCTGGTGAAGATTGGTGGTGAAGCCCCCTCCCTTTCATTGGATAATCTGCTCGAAGAAGCCGCTGCGGCGGAAGAATTCTTCCCCGACGTCGCCGGACCCGAATCGGAACCGACGTTGGAGATGCCGGCTGTCGAAACCGGAATGCCTGATGCGGGGGCAGATGCCCCGGTTGGTGACGAGTTGTTCGACCTCGGTCAGGAGTTGCGCCTGGAAGGGCTCGGAATTCCTGATGAAGATATTCCCGGTTCCGGACCGGCCGGGAAATACAGCCTGGACGGGCTATTTTCCGCATTCAAGGAAGCGGTCGACCAGCAGCTCGATCATGAAGACACGGAAACCCATTACAACCTTGGGATCGCTTACAAGGAGATGGGACTTTACGACGACGCCATTGCCGAATTCCAGGCGGCGGCGCGGGCCGCAGAGCGGGCGGCGGACTGTCTCACCCTGCAGGGGATCTGTCATCGGGACAAGGGTGACGTAGACAGGGCAGAAGAGGCCTTCAGAAAAGGGATGACACTGGCGGGATTGTCAACCGAAGAGGCATTGAGTCTTAAGTACGAACTGGCCCTCTTGCTGGAAAGTATCGGCCGTACGGATGATGCTTTGCAGCTGTTCCGTGAGGTGCGGGCGGTAAATTCAGATTTTCGCGAGATAATCGCCAGGATTGTTGCCATTGCCGGAGATTCGGAGGCAAAAGCGGCTGAAGAACTGGAACTGCTGGAATTGGAAGTGGAAGAAGAAGTGGAAGAAGTGGAAGAACTCGATTAGCCTGCTTGCCGTGCCGTCGGCTATGATCTGTTACCCGTGGCCATCAGGTTCAACGGGGGGTTGAAGACCAGCGGTGCTTCGAAAAATGCCATCCTGTACTGTGCCGGCAGGGGCGGGAAGGGGCTGGCGGCTTGAAGGGCTTTCAAAAGGCTCTTGTCGTAAGAGTAGCTGCCGGACCCCTGCACGATTTCAGCCTTTACGACATTGCCATCCCTCCCGATAACCACGCTTATCATTGCCCTCCTGCGTGCGTTGGCGTGACTGTCGCTGGCAATCCACCACTTTTCGTTTACTGTCCGCAGAATGGTGAAATAATAGTCTTTGATGTCGTCGTGGAGGCTCTGTCCTTCCGCCAGGCTGCTGAAATAGCCGTTGGTTATGCCAAGCGCCAGGGATGCCTGTCCGATCGCTTCCGGCTTGGCAGCGGCACTGTCCAGTGCCGCGCGGGCTTCATGCTGCAACTTGTCGAACTCGGTCGGTGCGGGCTGCTGGGAAGCTTCTGGTTGAGGCACGGGCGCGGTTTTTTTCGTTGCCGTCTTGTCGGACTTCTTTGTTTCTGCCGGTTTGATGGCTTCGGAAGCCGGTGCCGTCATGCTCAGGTCGATACAGGCAACCGGATTCGGTGCGAAGTGCCCATGCCGGGGAAAGAGCAGCAGCAGGAAAAACGCCACGTGCACAACGAGCGAAATGGCGAGCATCCTGCTGAAGTACGTTCCCGGCCTTCTGTAATGTTCCATCCCTTGCATATCCTGAACTGCACATTCCACGCCGCTGACCCGCCCCGTCTTTTTTGTCAATAGTACCAAATATCCCGGCACAAAGGCAACCAAAAGAAAAGGGGCCGAAAGGCCCCCGAAAACATTGCAACGGAATCAAATTAGTGATCCGCAAACGGTGGTTGCATCTTGACGGTGGAAAACTAGCTGTTCTGCGCGTCCACGACTGCAATGGCCGCCATGTTGACGATATCGGAGACATCGTCGCCCCGTTGGAGGACGTGGACCGGTTTATTCATCCCCATGAGGATCGGGCCGATCGCTTCCGCTCCGCCAAGGTGATGGAGGAGCTTGTAGCAGATGTTCCCGGAGTTCAGGTCGGGGAAAATGAGGATATTGGCTGCTTCCTTGAGGGCCGCGAAGGGGAAGCTCTTCTGGAGGATTTCGGTGACAACGGCGGTGTCCGACTGCATTTCGCCGTCGACGATGAGCCCCGGGGCCTTCGCCTTGACAATCTCCGCCGCCCGTTTGACCTTATGGGTCAGGGGGTGATTGACCGAACCGAAGTTGGAGAAGGAGAGCATGGCGACCTCCGGCTCTATGTCGAACATCCGCGCCTTTTCGGCGGCGAGGATCGCCGTCTCGGCGAGTTCCTCGGCAGTCGGCTCGATGCACACCGTGGTATCGGCCATGAGGAAGATTCCCTTCTTGAAGACCATCATGTAGAGGCCGTGGACGCTGGAGAGCCCTTCTTGTTTGCCGATGACTTCGAGGGCCGGCCGGATCGTCTCGGGATAGTGGGTGTCGATGCCGGAGAGGAGGCTGTCCGCATCCCCCATCCGGACCATCATGCAGCCGAAATGGGTGCGCGACTTGCGGGTCATGATGCGCCGGGCTTCGGAGAGCGTTATCCCTTTGCGCTGACGCAGCCGGTAAAACTCCTGGGCGTACTCTTCGGTATTTTCCCAGGTGGCCGGCTCGATGATCTGGAGGCTGCCGTTGAAGTCGAGCCCCAGTTCCTGCATGACGGCACGGATCTTGTCACTGTTGCCGATCAGGATCGGCTGGGCGATTCCTTCCTCGATGAGGATCTGGGCCGCGCGCAGGATCTTTTCGTTGTCCCCCTCGGGGAAGACGATCCGCTTCGGATCGCACTTCGCCTTGTTGATGATCATGCGCAGGGTTTCCTTGGCCTTCCCCTGGAGTGCCTCCAGGTGCTCGATGTATTTCTCCATGTCCTCGATGGGCTGGCGGGCAACTCCCGACTCCATGGCCGCCATGGCGACCGCGGGAGCCACTCGCAGGAGTGCCCGCGGGTCGAACGGCTTCGGGATGATGTACTCGCGGCCGAAGGAGAACTTGACGTTGCCGTAGGCCCGGCAGACCGAATCGGGGCACTCCTCCTGGGCAAGCTCGGCGAGGGCGAACACTGCCGCCTTCTTCATTTCCTCGTTGATGGTGGTGGCCCGCACGTCGAGGGCACCGCGGAAGATGAAGGGGAAGCCGAGGACGTTGTTTACCTGATTGGGGTAATCGGAGCGGCCGGTGGCGATGATGATATCGCCGCGCACGGCCAGGGCCTCTTCCGGCGTTATTTCCGGGTCGGGGTTGGCCATGGCGAAGATGATCGGGTTTTTCGCCATCTTGCGCACCATGGCCGGGGTGAACGCTCCCTTGGAGGAAAGGCCGAACAGGACGTCGGCGCCGTCAGCGGCCTCTTCCAGGGTGCGTAGCGGGGTGTCGACGGCAAAGCGCTCCTTATACTTGTTCATCCCTTCGGTGCGCCCCTTGTAAATGACGCCCTTGGTGTCGCACATGCTGAGGTTTTCGTGTTTCACCCCGAGGGAGATGACCAGGTTGGCACAGGCGATAGCGGCAGCCCCTGCGCCGTTGATGACGATGCGGATATCCTCGATCTTCTTGCCGATGATCGTCAGGGCGTTGATGAGGGCTGCGGCGGAGATGATGGCCGTACCGTGCTGGTCGTCGTGGAAGACGGGGATATTCATGGTCTTCTTGAGCTCTTCCTCGATGTAGAAGCATTCGGGGGCCTTGATGTCCTCAAGGTTGATGCCGCCGAAGGTCGGCTCCAGGAGCTGGCAGGCCTTGATGACCTCGTCGGGGTTCTCGGTGTTCAGTTCGATGTCGTAGACGTCGATGTCGGCGAACCGCTTGAAAAGGACTCCTTTCCCCTCCATGACCGGCTTGCCCGCCAGTGCGCCGATGTTGCCGAGGCCGAGGACGGCGGTGCCGTTGGAGACGACAGCCACGAGGTTTCCCTTTGCGGTATACTTGTAGGCGTCTTCCGGGTTCTTCTCGATCTCCAGACACGGCTCGGCCACCCCGGGCGAGTAGGCGAGGGAGAGGTCGCGGGAGGTCAGGCACGGTTTTGTCGGGACTACCTCGATTTTTCCCTTACGACCGCTCGAGTGATATTCCAGGGCGTCCATTTTTTTTGTCATTCGTTTCCCTCCTCATTAAGGTGCCTTTTTACTTTTGGTAAAAACCGTTCTGCTCCATCCATTGTGCTGCTGTTACTCGTACCGTGCCAATAGTAGGGCAATTTCAATCACACTACCCCCTTTGCCCCATAGAGTCAAGTGTTTATTCATAATAAAATATAAAATCATTTTATTTTCTTCGCATGCGCCATTTTTTGTGATAATGGGTTGTAAAACAGGCCTTTTTCATTGATAATCCTTGCGCAGTCGCACCGTGTCTTTGCTGTCTCTCCTCGGACGGTGCGTCGAGATATTTACAGCAATGGAGGCGTCAAGACGATGGAACGACTCTGGGCACCGTGGCGCATTGAGTATATTCTGGCCGACAAGCCTTCGGGATGCATTTTCTGTGTCGGAGACGGTCCGGACCGGGACCGCGAGCTCCTTATCCTTCACCGGGGTGCCGCGTCGCTGGTGATGCTCAACCGCTACCCTTACACCAACGGCCATCTCATGGTTGCGCCGTATCGGCACACTTCCGATCTCGACCAGTTGTCCGATGACGAGATGCTCGATCTGTTCAGGACCGTCCGGCTTTGCCGCACCATTCTGCAGCAAACCGCGTCTCCCCAGGGTTTCAATATCGGCATCAATCTGGGCAGGGCCGCCGGAGCCGGTGTCGATGAGCATGTCCATATCCACGTTGTCCCGCGTTGGAATGGCGACACAAACTACATGTCGGTCATCGCCGATATCCGTGTCATGCCGGAGAACCTCCTGACGACCTATGATCGGCTCCTTCCCGCCTTTCAGTCGGCTTTCGAGGTAGCCAAGTGACCGGTTCCGCTGGTGCAGGATATCTCGGAGTGGATATCGGCGGCACGAACGTGCGGGCGGCCCTGGTCGGTGCAGCGGGTTCCATTCTGCTCCTCGAACGCTGGCCGGCCGAGATTCATTTGGGGCGTGAGCATTTTCTCGGCCGGCTTGCCGGAAACCTTGCTGCCCTGCGCGAGCGGGGGGCAGCAACCGGAATCGAGACTGCTGCCGTCGGGCTCGGGGTGCCTGGGCTTATTGCAAAAACGGGCCTCGTTCATTCCTCGGTAAATCTCGAACCGCTGGTGGGACTCAATCTGAAGGATGCTGTCAGCGCGGAAACCGGCCTTCCCACCGTCGTGATGAACGATGCCAATGCCGCCGCCTTTGGCGAGTCTCGCTATGGGGCTGGCCGGTCGTATGCTTCGCTCCTGATGTTCACCCTCGGCACCGGGGTGGGAAGCGGCCTGATTCTTGATGGCGCGCTCTGGACGGGGATTGACGGGGTGGCGGCCGAATACGGGCATGCCACGGTGGAACCGGCAGGACTCCTCTGCCCGTGCGGGAATTGCGGCTGTCTGGAGCAGTATGCCTCGGCCACCGCTTTGACACGGGCAGCTATTACGTCGGTGCAGCACCAGGGAGGCATGCTCGCCGACATCCCTGCCGGCGAGCTGTCCGCAGAAACCATAGCGGCCGTCGCCCGTCGTGGCGACACCCTCGCCAGGTCTCTGTTCGAGGAGGCAGGCCGCTATCTGGGGATAGTGGCGGCAACCGTGGCCAATCTCCTGAACCTTGAGGCAATCATTGTTGGCGGCGGCGTGGCGGCGAGCTTTGACCTTCTCGACGCAGCCATACGCCGTGAAGTCGACCGCCGCGCGTTCGCCATCCCGGCCGCGAGACTCGTAATCCGGCCGGGAGAACTGGGCGACGATGCCGGCATTCTGGGGGCAGCGGCGTTGGCACGGGAACTCTCCGGCAATGCGCCAAAGTGACTTTTGATCTTGACTGGGGAGGGGCGAGCAATGAAAAAACGGATCGGCATACTTACCGGCGGTGGCGACTGCCCGGGGCTTAATGCGGTCATCAGGGGGGTGGTGAAAGGGGCGCTCCTCAGGCGTCACTGGGAAGTGATCGGCATCGAGGACGGCTTCGACGGCCTGCTGAGCCCTGACAAATGCCATCCGTTGTCGCTTGAGGACGTCCGTGGCATCCTTCCCCGGGGCGGGACCATCCTCGGCTCCACCAACCGGGGAAACCCCTTTTCGTGTCCGGTGGAGAAGGACGGGAAAATCGAAATCGTCGACAAGTCCGAACTGGTGCTGGAGAACATCCGTCGGCTGGCAATCGACTCACTGGTAGTCGTCGGGGGGGAAGGTTCCCTCAAGATCGCCCTGGAGCTGGCACAAAAAGGGGTCTGCATCGTCGGCGTTCCCAAGACCATCGACAACGACCTGATGGAAACCGATGTCACCTTCGGCTATAACACTGCCCTCGAAACTGCCACCGACGCCCTCGACAAACTTCATTCCACGGCTGAAAGCCATCATCGGGTCATGGTCATGGAGGTCATGGGGCGATACGCCGGCTGGATCGCCCTGGAATCCGGCATTGCCGGCGGCGCCGATGTCATTCTGATGCCGGAAATCCCGTTCGACATCGAGGCGATCTGCCGTGCGATCGACGCGCGACGTCGGCAGGGGCGACGTTTCAGCATTATCGTCGTCGCGGAAGGGGCTTTCCCCATGGGGGGCGACAGGGTTGTCAAGGAGAGTGCAGGTGCGGCCCAACCGTTCGAGAGGCTGGGTGGCATCGGCGAATACGTGGCCAGGAAGATTAAGAATTGTCTCGACATGGACACCCGGGTCACGGTGCTCGGGCATCTGCAGAGAGGTGGCTCTCCCTCGACTTTCGACCGCTGTCTGGGGAGCCGTTTTGGTATCAAAGCCCTGGAACTCATCGAAATGGGGGCTTGCGGGCAGATGGCCTGTCTGAAAGGTCGCGACATTAAGGCTGCTCCCATTGCCCGGGCGGTCAGACGGCTGAAACTGGTGGACCCGGCAGGCGAGATGGTCCGTTGTGCGGAAGAGCTGGGGATAATGGTCGGAAGATAAGGTAGATATTGACTTTCGCTACCCGCTGACATAGACTGCACCCGTTATCTGCCGGCCGCGCAACCGCCGGGCGTTTCAAGCCGGCCGTCGCAGTGCCGTTCAGGTTGTTCTACCTTCCCAAGAGGGGTGAAAGTTCATGCATAAAAGGATAATCACCGTACGGAACAGACGCACCCTTTACGCGATGCTGGGTTTTGTTCTCGGGATAACCGCCCCCATTGCCTGGACTGTCCTCAGGCTGGTATTCTTTCCCGATCACGACCTCCCGCTGGGACAACAGATTTTTGCCGACGCCGTCAAGAGCACGTACAATATGGCGCTCTACGCCTACATGGGGCTGGGGACAGCTCTGGTCATGTCCTTACTCGGCTATTTCATCGGCAAGGCCGGCGACCAGTTGCACGAACGGGCCGCCGAACTCGATACCCTCCACGGCGAAGTGGCCTCACAGAAAGAAATCTTCGAAAACCGCTACAAGGTACTCGACAACAACATCAAGAATTTCCATCATATCAGCAGCAGGATCCAGAAGTCCATCCACAGGAACGAGGTGTTGTCCCTGTGTGCCGAGGGTCTGCACGACATCCTCGGCTATGAGCGGGTGAACATCCTCATGGCCGATGACGAGAGGACCGCCCTGCACTTCGTGGCGGCGACGGGAAGTGATGGGTTTTCCGTCAATGGCGTATCCCTGCCCCTTGACGAGCGGAGCGGCGTCATCCACAAGTGTTTTGCCGAAAAGACGCTCTATCTGATCGAGGACATCAGCAAGTATCCGACGAACTACCATCTGCAGCCCCCGTACAACGCCATTCGGCCGCTTCGCTCCCGCAGCTTCGTTCTCTGCCCGATCGTCGTCAAGGGAGAATCGGTGGGGGTGTTCGGCATCGACAACAGGTTCACTCACCGCACCCTGAACGATACCGATGTTGATACCATCAGGCTCTTTGCCGATCAGGCGGCGTCCGCCATTACCAGGATCAACCTTCTCCAGGCCATCGACACCCTGACCCACGAACTGGAGAACACATATAGCGAGATGCTCAAGAACAGGGAGCTCAATTCCCGCAATGTCCTCAGCCTCAAGAAATCGGTCGATTCCATGGCCGACAACACTGCCCATATTGCCTCGGCATCCGAAAGCGTCCTCGCCTCGGTCGACGAGACGAGCTCCGCCGTCGGGGAAATCTCGGTGGCCATCGATCAGGTCAGCAGGAATCTCGACTGTCTGTCGGAAACCGTCGATAAGTCGGTTTCCGCCATGGAGGAGATCAACGCTTCCCTGAAGAACGTCGAAGAGAGTACCACCACTTCCCATAAGGTTGCCAGCCTGGTCAAGGCACAGGCTGACAAAGGCCGTGCGGTGGTCGAAGAAACCATCGCCTCCCTGGCGGAGATCCAGAAGTCGGTCGAACTCTCCTACCACGGGATGATGCGCCTGAGCGACAACAGCAGCCGGATCGAGGGGATTGTCAATGTCATCAACGACATCACCAAGCGCACGAATCTCCTTGCCCTGAACGCCTCGATCATCGCGGCCCAGGCAGGCGAGTACGGCAAGAGTTTCGGCGTGGTCGCCGACGAGATCCGCAACCTCTCTCTCCAGACCGGCCAGTCCACCGGGGAGATAACGGGCATTATCGAGGAGATCATGGGCGAGTCGCGCGCTGCTGCGGAAAACGTCTCCTTGACCAAGGACCTGGTGCAGAAGGGGGTCAACCTCGGCCAGGAAACGGGAGCCGCGCTCCAGGTGATTCTCGATAGCTCGTTCCGGGCCATGGAGATGACGGAAGAGATCAAGACCGCCTCCCAGGAACAAGCGAAGAGTGTGAATCTCGTGACCCAGTCCATGGAGGACGTGAGCACCATGACCTCCCAGATCTTCAACGCGTCCAAGGAACAGGCGAAAGCCACCAAGAATATCGGCCGGGCCATCGAGTCCATCAAGGGAATGACCGAGGAGATGGTCGGCGCAACGGGCAGGCAGGTCCAGGACGGGACCGAAATCAGGAAGTCGGTCGAAGCGGTAGGCGGCATGGTCATGGGGATTTTCGACGACATGGAAAAGCGACGGGAAGAGAGCAACTCCGTGATGAAGGAGTTGGAGCTGATGCGGGAAATAGCCAGCTAGTTTCCGCCCGGAAACGGTTTGGACGAGCCAGACGGGCTGTGGGGTATGGGGCTGCGGCCTTGAAAAAAGATGGACATAATGTCTCCCCTTGTGGTAGATATCAAAAATTGATAAGAAGACCGTGCCCGCTACGCGAGCGGAGCAACTACCGGTCTTGATTCGTAACATACCGCCAGGATTCGCCAGCCGAACCGGGACGGGAGGCAATAGCCGCCAGCCGATGAGAGATCAGCCTCGTGTATCGTGTTTGCGCGCCTTTCCGTTCCGGAAGGCGCTTTTTGTTTGTGGAGCCGCCGTGAGCAAGAAAAAGACCATTCTCGACATCCAGAAGATGAAGGCCGAGGGGGAAAAGATCTCGGTCCTGACCTGTTATGACTATCCGACGGCCCGCATCATGGACGGCTGTGGCATCGACGTGATCCTGGTGGGAGATTCGGTCGGGGTGGTGGTCGCCGGCCATGAGAACACCCTGCCGGTGACCATGGACGAGATGGTCTACCATACGCGGGCAGTGCTGCGGGCGCAGCCCAAGGCCCTGGTGGTGAGCGACATGCCTTTTCTCTCCTACCAGACCGACCTTACCGCCGCGCGCAGCAATGCCGGACGGCTCGTCAAAGAGGGAGGGGCCGCCGCCGTCAAGCTGGAAGGGGGAGAAAACGTCGCCGCCACCATCCGGGCCATCGTCGACATGGACATACCTATCCTTGCCCACATCGGCCTGACCCCCCAGTCGATTCACCGTATGGGAGGGTACCGGGTCCAGGGGAAGGGAGATGCCCAGGCCGAGCAGCTCCTTGCCGACGCACGGGCCGTGGAGGCGGCCGGCGCTTTTGGCGTGGTCCTGGAGGGAATTCCGCTCAAGCTGGCACGGCAGATCACGGCCGAGCTTACAATCCCGACCATCGGCATCGGTGCCGGGCCCCACTGCGACGGCCAGGTGCTCGTGATCCACGACATTCTCGGGCTGTGCGAAAAGTACTCGCCGAAGTTCGTAAAAAAATATGCCGACGTGAAAACCATCATGACCGATGCGGTGTCGCGTTACATTGCCGAGGTGAAGGGAGGGGAGTTCCCCGATGAAGGGCATTCCTTCAACTGACATGCGGATCGTCGAGTCCCCCGCCGACATGCAGGCCCTCTCCCGGACGGCGCGCACCGCGGGCAAGACCATCGCCCTTGTGCCCACCATGGGGTATCTCCACGACGGGCATGCTTCCCTCATGCGGGAAGGGCGAAAACGGGCCGATCTCCTGGTGATGAGCATCTTTGTCAACCCGACCCAGTTCGGGGCGGGCGAGGACTTCGACGCCTACCCCCGCGACCTGGAACGGGATATGCGGATCGCGGCGGAGGCTGGAGTCGATCTGATCTTCGCCCCCAAGGCGTCCCAGATGTACACTGCCGGCTACCAGACCTACGTGAACGTGGAGGATATCTCGCTTCCCCTGTGCGGGGCTAGCCGACCCGGACACTTCCGGGGGGTGACGACCGTCGTGGCCAAGCTCTTCAATATCGTCATGCCCCACGTGGCCCTGTTCGGCAAGAAGGACTTCCAGCAGCTGGCGGTGATCCGGCGGATGGCGGCGGACCTCAACATGGACCTGGAGATCGTCGGCATGCCCATCGTCCGCGAGGTCGACGGGCTGGCCATGAGTTCCAGGAATAGCTACCTCTCGCCGGAGGAGCGCCGGGCGGCTCTCTGTCTCAGTCGCGGAATTGTCGAGGCGCGAAAACTGTTTGCCTTCGGGGAGCGGGAGAGTGGGCGGCTGAAGGGTGCTGTTGCGGCTGTCATAGCTGCCGAGCCGCTGGCGGTTTCCGAATATCTTGAGCTTCGGGACGGGGGAACACTGGAAGAGGTTGCCCAGGCGGGGAGCGGAACGCTTCTGGCCCTGGCCGTTCGCATCGGAAAGACCAGACTTATCGACAACTGTATCCTCGGGGAGCCCGACTGACCCTAAAAGCTATTTTAACCCCCCTCAATCCCCCCTTAAATAAGGGGGGAAGCGAGCGGAGCGAAGCAGGGGGGGTACAGTTCATCGGCCGGTCAAAGAAGACCGCCGGCACGAAAGTGGAACGATAATGCCGAGAAGCCGTGACGCAGCCCGCGCCAACCTGGAAAACCTGTACCGGATATTCACCGTGCCGGAAGCGCCCGATTCGACCCTCGGTGCCATCGACCAGGCGATTACCGACGATGTCGCCGGCTTTTTGCAGACCCATATCGTTGCCATCGAACGCAACCTGGAAGCGATCGAAGCGAATTTCTCCTCGTTCACCATCCCGGAAGAACCGACCTACGTCTCCGAATATACCGAATTCGTCAAGGAGAATCTGGTAGCCCATTCGGTCCATACCGCGGCACCGGGCTTTGTCGGGCACATGACATCGGCGCTCCCCTACTTCATGCTCCCCCTGGCGCGCCTCATGACCGCCCTCAACCAGAACCTGGTCAAGGTGGAGACCTCCAAGGCCTTTACGCCGATGGAGCGGCAGGTCCTGGCCATGCTCCATCATCTGGTCTATCGCCGCGCTGACGACTTCTATCCCCCCTGGATCCACAACAGCCAGCATGCCCTGGGAGCCTTCTGCTCCGGAGGCACCATCGCCAACGTCACGGCGCTCTGGGTGGCACGCAACCGCCTCTTCGCGCCGGACGGGGCTTTTCGCGGCATTGCCCAGGAAGGACTGGCCAGTGCCCTCAAGCACCGCGGTGCCGACGGGATTGCCGTCCTCGTCTCCGAGCGTGGTCACTACTCCTTCGGCAAGGCCGCCGACCTTCTCGGTATCGGCCGGGACAACCTGATCAAGGTGCAGACCGACGCCCATAACCGCATCGATCTTAAACTGTTGAGGGAGGAGTGCCGGCGCCTCCAGGGCCGGAATATCCTCCCGCTGGCGATCGTCGGCATCGCCGGGACTACCGAAACCGGCAACGTCGATCCGCTGGAGACGCTCGCCGATTTCGCCCAGGAGCTCGGCTGCCATTTCCATGTGGATGCGGCCTGGGGCGGACCGACCCTCTTTTCCGACAGGTACCGCTCCCTCCTCGCCGGCATCGAGCGGGCCGACTCGGTCACCATCGATGCGCACAAGCAGCTCTACGTGCCGATGGGGGCGGGGATGGTCGTCTTCAAGGACCCCACTGCACTGTCGGCGATCGAACACCATGCAAACTATATTCTGCGGCACGGTTCCAAGGACCTGGGGAGTCATACCCTGGAAGGGTCGAGGCCGG
The DNA here is from genome assembly GCA_024281055.1 of Geobacteraceae bacterium. Lineage (GTDB taxonomy): Bacteria > Desulfobacterota > Desulfuromonadia > Geobacterales > Geobacteraceae > JAMXLF01. Next base: position 3,357 of record JAMXLF010000047.1, on the reverse strand, counting down.
GAATGTCGATGCTGGTGCATGCGGGTTTTTCCATCATCGGCCGCAAGGGATACGAGTTGCTCATCGATATGGGGATCGAGCGGGCGAAAACCTTTGCTAACATGATCCGGCACCATCCCGACTTCGAGCTGACCAGCGAACCGGAGCTGAACATTCTCACCTACCGCTACGCTCCGCCAGCCGTGCAACAGGCCCTGGAGAAAGCACCGGCCCATCATTGCACCGCCATCAACGCTCTCCTCGACCAGGTCTGCATGCTCTTACAGAAATATCAGCGGGAGGCCGGGAAGACCTTTGTCTCCCGGACGCGGCTGCGCATGGCCCGCTATGGCGAGGAACTCACCGTCCTGCGCGTCGTCCTGGCCAACCCGTTGACGTCCTATGAGATCCTTGAAGGGGTTCTGGAAGAGCAGTGCGAGATCGTGCACCAGCCCGAGATTCAGGCTCTGCTTTGCCAGATGGAAGAGATGCTGCAGTGCGAGCCGAAGCCTGTGGCGGGGGAGGGGAACCTCAAGAAGGTCGCCTGGTAAAAGCAACGCGCCTTTTCCGCAATCTCGGCGTTGGCCTTCGGGATTCCTTGTGCGACGTGGCGCTACCACGTCTCCGCGTCATCCTTCGTCCGCCTTGACCTTGCGGAAAAATCGCGTTGCAAGTGCTTTACTGTTTATTGGCTGAGAAGGGCAAAAGGTGTGCAACCGATTGCCCTTTGCTTTTTCCCCTGGTACAATTGTCCACAACACCACCGTAACCGCTGTTTTGAGGATGACTCTCCATGGAGATTTTCGCCGCCTCACACCTTCTTCCCATATCGGCGCCGCCTGTTGAGGGCGGGGCTATCGCCGTGGAGAACGGCCGGATCGTCGCCGTCGGTCCGCTGGTGGAGCTGCGGAAAGCCTTCCCTGCGCCATACGTTGAGTTCCCCGGCCACGCCATCATGCCCGGGCTGGTAAACGCCCACACCCACCTGGAGCTTACCCACTTCCCTTCGTGGAAGCTGCGCAAGGGGATCGACTATTCTCCCCGTACCTATGTGGACTGGGTAATCCAGGTTATCAAGATCAGGCGCGCTCTGACCCGCTCCGAGTTGGAGCATTCGGTCCGGGAGGGGATCAGGGTCTCCCTGGAGAGCGGGACGACCGCGGTTGGCGAGATCCTCACCGACCGGACCCTCGTTTCCCTCTACACCGATTCGCCGCTCTCCGGACGGCTCTACGTCGAGGCCATTGGCCAGGACCCGCTCCGATGCGAACAGCTGCTCACCGACATCGACAGGTCCCTGACAGCCTTCCAGGCTGGCCGCTTCCGCCCCGGCGTATCCCCCCATGCGCCACACACCCTCTCTCCCCGGTTCATGGAGGAGGTCTGCGCCTTGGCCGCCAGACATGCGGTGCCGACCGCCATCCATCTCGCCGAATCCCGGGAGGAAATGGCCTTTCTCCACGATTCCAGCGGAAAGATCCCCGAGCTTCTCTACCCCTTCGCCGGCTGGGACGATTATGTTCCGCCGCCGCGCCGGACCACGCCAGCTGTCTACCTCGATTCCCTCGGCGCGTTGACCCCCCGCACCGCCGTCGTTCACTGCGTCCATGTCACCCCGTCCGACGCGGAGCTTCTCGCGAAACGGGGCGTCACCGCCGTTCTCTGCCCGCGGAGCAACGACCGACTCGACGTCGGCAAGGTGCCGGCTCTCCTTCTGAAAAAGGCGGGCATTCCGCTCGCCCTCGGAACCGATTCCCTGGCGAGCAACGATTCGCTCTCCCTCTGGGACGAAATGCGGTTCCTTCGCAAAGAATTCTCCGCCGTCTTCACCCCTGGCGAGGTGCTGGCCATGGCGACTGTCACCGCCGCCCGGGCGCTCGGTCTCGACGGCGAGGCGGGCTCGCTGGAGGAGGGGAAACGGGCGGACTTCCTCGTGGTGGACCCCGGCACCGGCGCCGGGCGCGAACTCCCCGAAGCCCTGATCGAGGAGGGACAGATCGGAGAGGTGTTCATCGGCGGGGTGCCGCTGGAGCTGTAACTTCCTCCCTCTCCGCGGCGGAGTTTCGTGAGTGTCATTTCATTGTCTCCTTGCAATGCATTAGAAGTTCCGGTATAAATCTCCCTTATCGGCCTCACCACGGGCCACATTTCATTGTATTGAGGGGGGTATCAAATGCGACTGACCGGGTTTTCTCTGCTCATCGTTCTATTGCTGTCTGTGTTGCTGTGCCTGCCTGCCCAGGCCAAGGTGGCTCGGGTCTATACGGGCAAGCTCAACATTAACACCGCGTCGTCCGCCGACCTGACCAGGCTGCCGGGGGTTGGTGAGATAATAGCATTCAGAATAGTCAAGGCGAGAGAGGCAAAGGGGGCGTTCCGGGGCACGCAGGAGTTGCGTTCCGTAAAGGGGGTTTCCGAGCGGGTATACGAGGGTTTAAGGAACTATGTGGCGGTTACGGGGGAAAACACCCTGAAGGTGTACTTGGACCTGAACACCGTCACCAAGCCGCTCCTCCTCGGTATTGCCGGGATGACCGAAAACGAGGCCGGCTCCATCCTCACCTACCGCAAGACCTACGGAAAGTTCGCGAAGGTCGAGGAGCTGAAACGGGTACCTGGCATCGACGACAAGCGTTTCAGAGAATTGGCCGAGTGGATTACGGTAGCTCGCTGACCTTTTCCCTTGCCATCCTTTCGACGGGTCTGGTAAAATTTAGATATGGGAGAAAAGCTGATCTGTAACAACAAGAAGGCCTACCACGACTACTTCATCGAGGAAAAGTTCGAGGCAGGGATGGTCCTCGTGGGGACTGAGGTGAAGTCGCTTCGTCAGGGAAAGGCCAATCTGAACGACTCCTTCGCCATGGTAAAGGGGGGCGAGGCGTTTCTTCACAACCTTCATATTTCCCCCTACGACTTCGGCAACCGGGAAAACCATGATCCCGACCGGATGCGCAAGCTCCTCCTCCACAAGAAGGAGATAGTGAAACTGTTCGGCAAGGTACGAGAGCAGGGATACTCACTGGTACCGCTCAGGCTCTACTTCAAGAACGGCCTGGTCAAGGTGGAGATGGGACTGGCCAAAGGGAAGAAGCTCTACGACAAGCGCGAGGACATGAAGCGCAAGGACATGCACCGCGACGTGGCGCAGGCGTTGAAGGAAAGACATAAAGGCTAAGGACGTTCAAGGTTCAATGTTCAAGGTACAATGTTAGTAAAAACCTTGAACGTCGAACGTTGAACATAGAACGGATTTTAAGGGGGTGTAAAGGTTTCGACGGGGATAGGAAGCAAAGGTTGCATGCCGGGGTGTGGGCAGGCCCCGTAAAACAGCCCACACGGCTACAAATGCCGACAATTATAACTACGCTGTAGCAG
>JAMXLF010000046.1 GCA_024281055.1 Geobacteraceae bacterium | reverse complement strand
GAGGAGGGTGACTCCCTCCATGAGCGCCGTGACCTTCGCCAGATTCTCCGCGGTGAAGCCGATGTCACCGATGTAACCGATACTCGCGGGGAGGGTGTCACTCCGGATGCTGTTGTAGAGCGCCGTGGCATCCGTAACCGGCAGTTCCACGACCCCTTCCTCCCGTCGGCACAGGACCGGCAGCGGCCCGTCGTTTCCCCCACCATGAAGACGCTTCTGAAGATTCCGCAGCCACTCTCCCGGGACCAACCCGGCCTGTGCGACCTTGTCCGGATCGACGCGGAAGGCGACACGTTCGGTGACCCGGAAGATGAGCGATGGAATCCGGTGATCGCAGAGTTCCGCCTCTACCTGGAGGTAGTCGTTGCGGTACACGACCCGGTCCGGCCGGGGGTGCTCGCCGTCCGGGCGGCAGGGAAAGCCCTCCGGGCCGGGGAAGAGGGAGATCGCGACCCGGTCGTCGAACACCTCGTGGACCCGGAAGGTGCACCAGGAGGGCTCGGTCAGGTTCCAGTCGTAGCCGGCCAGCTTGCCGGCCATCTTCCGGGTGATCCCCGGCGGGCCGAAGATGTCGGCCGTCCGCGGCGAGACATGGTTGTGGCGGATGAAGGTGTCGATCCCCATGAAGTGGTCCATGTGGGCGTGGGTGACGAAGAGGGCGTCCACTCGCTTCAGGACCCGTTTTGCCAGGTGGTGGAGCTGGCCGCAGTCGAAGAGAAGGCTCCTGCCGAGGGGCTTCATGTGGAGGAGGAGGAGCGGGTCGTCGAGGAGCCCGGCGCAGAAGATCGGCTCGATATGGCGAAAGGGGAGTTTTCGGCTCATGGTGGTAATGATACCACAGCCTGGCTGGCGTGATGCAGAAAAGGCCTGCGGGGGCCCTTAGTCCAAGTCTAAGGATAGAACATGGTGATGCGGCTACGGCCCGGCGTGATTGAGTCGCGCTGGATGCCTCTTGCCCTCGATATTTTTTGCATGGGGGAAAAATATGTTGACAAATATAAAAACGTTATATAAAGACGTTATATAAATTTATTATAAAATAGTGACCCTTTGCTGGCGGAGGATGGTTATGTCACCCAGAACTCTCCAATTCAGTCGGGAAGAGATAATTGATGCGGCATTTCAACTGGCGCGGGCCCAGGGGTGGGCCGGCTTTTCGGTGCAGGCTGTGGCCAGGGCCATCAACGCTTCCACCATGCCGATCTATTCCCAGTTCAGTAACGTCCGCGACCTGGAAGACGCGGTGTGCCTCAAGGCTATGGACCTGCTCAAGGAGCGCCTTCTCGAAGACCGGACCGGAGACAGATGGATCGACCAGGCGATCAGTTTTGTGAGATTCGCCCAAGATGAAAAGTACCTTTTTCGCTCTCTGTGGGACGGGAGGAATCAGGAATTACAGAAGGAACTGGGAAGGGAGCTGGTGGAGTTCATTTCGGAAAGCCTTGCTGACTATCCCCTCTTTGCCGGACTGAGCGAAATGGAACTGAAAATGATCCGGCTGGCCCGGATGATGTTCGCCCAGAAACTTGCTTCGTGGCTGAATACAGACAGCAATTACCTGGCAGAAAAGGGCATCGACCAGGAAGAGTTCATCCGCAGGAGCAGCATGGCGATCTACGAGGGCTTTATGCTCCAGTTCCGGCGTGAGAGCTCCGGAACGGGTGAACTGGTCGGGGCCTGACGAATGGGCCGGTCGGGTCGGCTACACCAGGCAAGGAGGGATGGGCAGTGAAAACGGGAAAACCGAGCAGGACCTCGGAAGGAACGACCGCCACACGGGCTGCCGAGATGAGAAGGCCGGAGAAGGAACGGATCTGCCACGATTCCCTGGCACGGCATTTCCTGAGCGATTTTCATCGCAACCTCGGCAGGTTCCCGTTCCTGAGCAGGACGCATCGCTGGCTGGTGGAGAGGCGCTGTCCCGGCCTGCGCGGCGGGATACTCGCCCGGACCCGGTATATCGACGAGCGCCTGGCCGCCTGTCTCGACGACGGGCTCCAGCAACTGGTCGTCCTCGGCGCGGGCTACGACTCCAGGGCCTACCGCATGGCAACGTGCCGACGCGTGACGGTCTTCGAGGTCGACCATCCGGCAACACAGCGGGTGAAGGTCGCGAAACTGAAGACGCTCTTCGGCGCCCTTCCCGACCATGTGGTCTTCGTTCCGGTCGATTTCTGCACGGACGATGTGGCCGCCCGCCTGCAGAAAGCGGGATACGACCGGACGAGGAAAACGCTCTTTATCTGGGAGGGGGTAACCTACTACATTCCGGCTGCGGCGGTGGACCGTGCCCTTGCCTTCGTCGCGAACGACTCGGGCTGCGGCAGCTCCATCGTCTTCGACTGTTTTCCGCGGGCGGTGGCGGATGGGACCAGTACCCTCAAGGAGGCGCGGGCCATGTACCGCTTTCTTGACCGGCACGGCGAGCCGCTGCTGTTCGGGCTGGATCCCGAAGAGATCGAACCGTTCCTGCGGCAGCGCGGGTTCGGGGGCGTCGAGATCATGAGCCCGAGCGCATGCAAGGAGGCCTGGTTCCACGGGGTCAACGAGAGCATGCACATATCCGAGATGTTTCGCTTCGTTCATGCATTCCATTCGTAAAGGAGGGAGCTCGTGGCCAACGACCATGACAGGAGGGTGAGGCACTGGACCAGCGTTGCGAGAGGCCTTCTGCTCCTTGTGCTGGCGATGGGGGGAAACGTTGATCGAGCGCGGGCTGCCGTCCCTGAGCATAGCGGAACCCTGACCGTGGCGGTAGACCTGGAGTTTCGGGGCTTCGACCCGCTCAAGGCGAGGTACCTGCAGGTGGGAGACCGCAGCGTCGCCATGGCGATCGAGGAACGGCTCTTCGACGTGGATGCGAAGGGAAATCTCGTCCCCCAACTTGCCCTCGCGGCAAAGCCTTCCCGGGACGGGAAGTCATGGACGATCAAACTCCGCAAGGGGGTCGTTTTCCACGACGGCACGCTCTTTACCGCCGACGCCGTGGTGGCCCATTGGCAGAGAATGCTCGACCCCGGGAACCATTTCTCCGGTCTGGACCTGATCGAGCCGGTCCAGTCGGTGGCCGGGATCGATGACCACACCGTCCGGTTTACCCTGAAGCATCCGTGGGCCGCGTTCAAGGATATGCTTAGCGGCCCCCAGTGGATCGGGGCCTACATCCCGTCGCCGAAAGCGGTCCGTGAAGGCACGCAGGACCGGGCCCCCGTCGGTACCGGCCCGTACATTTTCAAAGAATGGCTCACCAACGACCGGCTGGTGGTGATCAGGAATCCCCGTTACTGGCGCAAGGGGAAGCCGTACCTGGACCGGGTCGTCTTCCGTCCGGTGCCCGACATGCAGGCTCGCTACGCCGGGCTTCGGTCCGGCGAGAGCGATGTCATCATGACCGACCGGGGGACCCACATCCTCCAGGCGAAGGAAGACCGGTCGCTCAGGGTCTACAGCCACGATGCCGCCGGGCCGTACACCTTCATTCTCAACACCGCGAAGCCACCCCTGGACGATGTCCGGGTCCGGCGCGCCCTGGCCCATGCCTGGAACCAGGATTTCCTCCTGAAGGCGGACTACCGGGGGACCCTCCCCTTGGCCAGGGACCCCTTCGACGGCGCGCTCTCCTGCGGTGACACCGGCTACCGCGATTACGATCCCGCTCTGGCCAGAAAGTTGATCGCCGCATACGGCAGGAAAGTGGAACTGGAGCTCCTCGGCACCAACACCCCCAGGGGACGGGAGGCTGGAGAGATCATGCAGCGGCTGTTCAAGGAGATAGGCGTCACCCTGAAGCTCACTCCTCTTGCCGAAGGACAGATGGTCAAGCGGGTGATCTCGGGCGACTACCAGATGGCCGGCTGGAGGCTGACGGATTTCGGCGACATGGGGCCGTATCTTGACGCGAGCCTCAATTCGAAGTCGAAGCTCAATTACAGTCGTTATCGGAGTCCCCGGATGGATGAACTGCTGAACATCCAACAGACAACCATCGACGGCAAGGCGAGACAAAAGGCTCTCTGCGGCGTGGCGAAGCTGATCAACGAGGATGCCGTCTTTCTGTATGGCGGCGGGCGGCGGGTTCACGTGATCGCCAAGGCCGGCGTCGAGGGGATATCCCGGATCGATCACGGCGTGATCCGCGTCAGCGACATCTGGTTGAACGGGGCCGCCTCACCCCCCAACCGCGGGAACTGAATCAAAGCGTAATCCTGTATCAATCTGCCGGTGATCGAGGGGGACGTCTCTGGCGGGAGAGAGTCCGCACCGATCGCCGGGAAGGGCTTCGCATGCGTTTTCTGGGTGGGAAACTTCTGCATCTGGTCCTGGTGCTCCTTGCTGTCACGGCCCTGACCTTCGTGCTCCTCGACGTGCTGCCGGTCAGCGTTGCGCACGAGATCGCCGGCCAGGGCGCCACCCCGGCGGATGTCGCCGCGATCCGTGAGCAGCTCGGTCTGAACGACTCTGTGCCCGTCCGTTACGGCCGATGGCTGGCGGGTATCTGCCGGGGGGACCTCGGGCTTTCCCTCTACTCGAAACAGCCGGTCAGTACCGCCATCGCCTCCCATCTGCCGGTGACCCTCGAACTCCTGCTCCTGGCGCAACTGTTCGCTCTGACCCTGGCCCTCCCGATCGGGATCGTCTCGGCCTGGCGGGCCGACTCAAAGTTGCACCGGCTTTTGGGAACCCTGGGCTTCGGCCTTGCCTCCGTCCCGAGCTTCGCCCTGGCCGTTGTCCTTGTCTACCTGTTTTCCCTGCGGCTCAAGTGGTTTCCGGCCACGGGCTGCACCCCCCTGTCCGAGGGAGTGCGGGTGAACCTGAAAGGCTTCGTCCTCCCTGCTCTATCCATTGCCCTCGTCGAATGGGTCGCCCTGATGCGAGTGCTGCGAAGCGACATGATTGCCACCCTCCAGGAGGATTTCATCCTCCTGGCCAGGGCCAGGGGGCTGCCGGACCGGAGGATCCTGCTCCGGCACGCCCTGCGCCCCTCCTGTTTCACCATGCTTACCCTGTTCGGCGTGCAGACCGGCAATCTGATCGGCGGCGCCGTGATCGTCGAAAACCTCTTCGCCCTGCCGGGGGTGGGGCGGCTGTTGCTGAGCAGCATCTTTTCCCAGGACTTCCCCATGGTGCAGGGATGCGTGCTTCTCATCGCCGTCGGGTATGTGACGGTAAACTTCGTGGTCGATGTCTGCTACGGCATGCTCGATCCCCGCGTCCGGAGGGAGGCGAGCGGTGGTTAAGAAGAGGGGCATTACGTTCTGGCTCTCCGTGGCCTGGATTGCTCTCGTCATGACCTGCGCCGTCGGTGCCGGCTTTCTTCCCCTGCCGGCACCCGACCAGATCGACTGGGCATGCCTGGCGACATCCCCCGACGGTGTCCACCTCCTCGGTACCGACAACGTGGGACGGGATATCGCGGCGCGGCTTTTTTTCGGGGCGCGCGTTTCCCTGACCGTCGGCGTCATTGCCCCGTGTATCGGTCTGGTGTTCGGTTCCCTGTTGGGCGTTGCAGCCGGATTCTACCGCGGCTGGCCTGAGCGGGTGATCGTCGGTGCCATTGACGTCTTTCTCGCCGTGCCGCGCCTCGTGTTCCTGTTGGTCGCCATGTTCGTCTTCGGTTCCGGTCTCCCTGCCATCACCCTGGCCCTCGGCCTTCTCTGCGTCCCTTCTTTCGCCCGGATGGCCCGGGCCAACACGATCCGTTTCGCAGGGCGGGAATTCGTCTTGGCGGCCAGGGCAACGGGGGCCGATGATGTCGCCATCGTCCTGCGGGAAATCCTCCCCAACGCTCTCATGCCCATGGTGGCCTACGCGCTCCTGGTGATGGGCTACGTGATCGTCGCCGAAGGCGGGCTCGGTTTTCTCGGCCTGAGCGTTCCCGCACCGGCACCCAGCTGGGGGGGGATGATTGCCGAGGGGCGGGAGGTCCTGGAGCGAGCCCCCCACGTCAGCATGATACCGGCCGCCGCGATGTTCCTGACCGTGCTTTCCGTTAATCTGATCGGCGACGGCCTCCGCGGGTGGATGGACGACAGGGAGAGTCAGCTGTGACGGTTTCGGACACGCATCTCCTCACGGTAGAGAATCTCTCCGTAACCATTCCGAGCTCTGCGGGAGCCGTGCGGGCGGTCGACAGGGTTTCCCTGGCCCTGGAACGGGGGAGGACGCTGGCCCTGGTCGGCGAATCGGGCAGTGGCAAGAGTATGTTCTGTCGTGCCGTCATGGGGCTTCTTCCCCGCAGTGCCGTGGTTCCCGGAGCGGCGCGTGTGACCTTTGACGGTCGCGATCTTGGAGGCCTGCCGCGCCGGGAGCTGGCTGCCATCCGCGGTCGGGAGATCGGCGTGGTGCTGCAAGATCCGCTCTCTTCCCTCAACCCGGTGATCCCCGTCGGCCGCCAGATCGCCGAACCGATGCGCTACCACCTGGGGCTGTCATCGGCACGGGCACGGGAACGGGCCGTCGAGCTGCTGGCGGCCGTCGGCATCCCGCAACCGGAGGAGCGGCTGGGTGCATACCCCCATCAGCTCTCCGGGGGAATGCGGCAACGGGTGGCGATCGCCATGGCGCTTGCCTGCGAGCCGAAGCTTCTCATCGCCGACGAGCCGACCACTGCCCTCGACGTCACCGTGCAAGCGGAGATCCTGAACCTTCTGGGGCGACTGCAGAGGGAGCGAAACATGGCGATGGTCCTGGTGACCCACGATCTGGGTGTGGTGGCGGGGAGAGCCCATGAGACGGCGGTGATGTACGCGGGCCGTATCGTCGAAAAGGCCCCGACCGTCGAGCTGTTCACCCGGATGAGGATGCACTATACCAGGGCGCTTTTCGACGCGATACCCCGCATCGACGATCCCCCCCACAGGGAATTGGGCGCCATCGGCGGGCAGCCGCCCGGCCCGGCCGCCCAGCGGGTCGGGTGTCCCTTCGCTCCCCGCTGCTGGCGGGCGGAAGAGCGCTGCCGCACCGAGGAGCCGCCCCTCGCCCGTGACGCCGGGGAGAATCACAGCTACGCCTGCTGGTTTCCCCTGTCTCAGGAGGAGCGCCCATGAGTGAGAGAGAACCACTCCTGCGCGTCGAGGGGGTGACCGTCGTCTATTCCGTCGGCGGGAGGCGGAACGTTCATGCCGTCTCGGGGGTGAGCTTCGCTCTGTTCCGGGGTGAGACGTTGGGGCTCGTCGGGGAATCGGGGTGCGGCAAGTCGACGCTCGCTCGGGCGATCATGCAGCTGCCGCGCCCGACCGCCGGGCGGGTGATACTCGACGGCGAGGATATCACGGTTCTCGGATCGCGGTCTCTGCGAGCTTTGCGCAGCCGCTTCCAGATGATCTTCCAGGACCCGATCGCTTCCCTGAACCCCATCCGTCGCGTGGGGGAGAGCATCGAAGCTTCCCTGCGGACGAAGGGGGGAAAAAGTGCGGCCGAACGGGTCCGTCGGGCACGGGAGATGATGACGACGGTCGGCCTCGACCCGGAACAGCATTATCGCCGGCGCCCTTTCCAGCTTTCGGGCGGTCAGTGTCAGCGCGTCAGCATCGCCCGGGCGCTCATGACCGAGCCGCAGCTCCTCATCTGCGACGAGCCGGTCTCTTCGCTCGACGTGTCCGTGCAGGCACACATCATCAATCTGCTGCGCAAGGTGAAGAGCGACTATGGGCTGTCAATGCTCTTCATCGCCCACGACCTGGCCGTGGTGAAGAACATCTCCGACCGGGTCGCGGTGATGTACCTGGGCAGACTGTGTGAACTGGCTCCCTGCGCGGACATCTTCTCTTCGCCGGCCCACCCTTACACGCGGGCCTTGATCAACGCCGTTCCCCGGCCCGGCCCCTGCCAGCCCCTTGCGGGAACCGGCATGCTCTCCGGTGAACTCCCGTCGCCCATGGATCCGCCAAGCGGCTGCCGCTTCCGGACTCGCTGTCCCCGGGCAGAAACGCGGTGCGTCATGGTTCAGCCCGAGTTGCGGCAGATTGCTCCGGGACACCTGGTAGCCTGTCACTTCCCTCTGCGGGAGGTTGCCGGTCCGGACGAAGATCACCGCCCGCTCATGGATCGCCCCGATAACTAGACCCAACGAAAAAAGGCCTGCTTCGCGCAGGCCCCTTTCCTTATTACTCTGAATTTTGGGCAACGTCAGATTCAAGATGATAACAAGGCAGCGAGAAGGAGGCTCCGGAAGCGTACTCGGAGTACGCCGAGGAAGCCGACGACGCAACGAAGTCAGGGCTTGAATATGGCGTTGCTATGGACAGCCGCAGCGGGAGTTTCGGGAGACTTCATACCCCTTGTGGAGGAGCCGGGCCACTTCCTTGGCGTGGTAGGTGAGGATGAGGTCGGCGCCCGCCCGCTTGAAGGAGAGCATGGTCTCCATGGTCACCCGCTCCTCGTCGATCCATCCCATCTGCGCGGCCGCCTTGATCATGCTGTATTCGCCGGAGACGTTGTAGACCGCCACGGGGAGGTTGAAGGCGTTGCGCATCTCCCGGACGATGTCCAGATAGGGGAGGCCGGGCTTGACCATGATGATGTCCGCCCCCTCCTCTACGTCCATCTGCGCCTCGCGGACGGCCTCCAGGCGGTTCCCCGGGTCCATCTGGTAGGAGCGGCGGTCGCCGAACTGGGGGGTGGACTCGGCCGCCTCGCGGAACGGGCCGTAGTAGCCCGAAGCGTACTTGACCGCGTAGCTCATCACCGGGATATTGGCAAAGCCGTTGTTGTCGAGGATCTCGCGGATGGCCATGACCCGGCCGTCCATCATGTCCGAGGGGGCAACCATGTCGGCCCCTGCCTGGGCGTGGGAGAGGGCCTCGCGGGCCAGAAGCTCCAGGGTGGCGTCGTTGTCCACGTCGCCGTCCTTGATGATGCCGCAGTGGCCGTGGTCGGTGTATTCGCACATGCAGACGTCGGTGATCACCGCCAGCCCCGGCACCTGCTTCTTCAGGGCGCGGATCGTCTCCTGGATGATGCCGTGCTCCGCATAGGCGTCGCTCCCCACCGCGTCCTTGGTCTCGGGGATGCCGAACAGGATGACAGCCGGGACGCCGAGCTCGTAGGCCTCCTGGGCCTCGGCGACGATGTTCTCGATGGACTGCTGGTAGATCCCCGGCATGGAGGAGATCTCTTTCCGGATCCCCTTGCCGAAGGCGGAGAACATCGGATAGATGAGGTCGTTGGTGGAGAGGGCAGTCTCCCGGACCATGTTCCTGAATACTTCCTTGCCTCTTATCCTTCTGGCCCTGAACGTGGGGTAGAACATGTGATGTCTCCTTTCGGGCAAATGGTTACCGTGTGAAACCGTTTCATCGGTGCTGCGCAAAGTATTGTACTATCTCTGCGGTCATCGCCGCAAGGGTATATTCCCGGGGCTCGATGTGGACCGCCAGACCCAGCTCCCGGCAGGTTTTTGCCGTGACCGGGCCGATGGCCGCGACGGTGACCCCGTCGAGGAGGCGGAGGAAGCGGTTCTCGCCCAGCATGGCGGCGAGGTTTTCCGCGGTGGAGGAGGAAGTGAAGGTGACGCAGCGGATGCGCCGCTCCTCCAACGCCGTGACGATTGCCGCGGGGAGACTGTCGGGAACGACGTTGCGGTAGGCAACCGGGGCGACCACCTCGGCCCCGAGGGCCGCGAGTCCGGAGGGGATCACGTCCCTGGCCCGGTCAGCCTTCGGGAAGAGGACGCGCTTCCCGGCAAGGTCCAGCTCCCGGAAGGCGGCGACGACCCCTTCCGCCTTGTAGTCGGAGGGGACGAGATCGGCCCGGATGCCGTGAGGATCAAGGGCCGCCGCGGTCTTGGGGCCGACGGCGCAGACCCGGCAGCGCCCCAGGGCCCTGCTGTCGCGCCCGAGGTCGGCGAGCCGGGCGAAAAAGTGATTCACCGCATTGATCGAGCTGAAGACCACCCAGGCGAAACCGTCCAGGGTCGCGAGCTCCCTGTCCAGGTCCTCCCAGCTCTCCGGCGGGACGATCCGGATGGTGGGGCATTCGAAGACCCGCGCCCCGAGCTCTTCCAACATGGCTGCGAATTCCCCGGCCTGGTCGGCGGCGCGGGTGACGAGGATGCCTCGGCCGGAGAGCGGCCGGTTGTCGAACCAGCGGAGCCTGTCCCTGAGCTGCACCACGTCCCCGACCACGGTGACAGCCGGAGCTCGGAAGGCGGCCTTGCGGGCCTTCTCGGCGATGTCGGCCAGCGTGCCGACAAGGACCTCCTGCTCCGGGCGCGTTCCCCAGCGGATGAGGGCCACCGGGGTGGCCGGGCTCCTGCCGTGGGCCACGAGGTTGGCGGCGATCTCGGGGAGGTTTTTTATCCCCATGTAGAAGACGACTGTGCCACTCCCGAGGGAAAGCCGCTCCCAGTCGATCTCCGAGGCTTCTTTGCCGGGGTGCTCGTGGCCGGTGACGAAGGCGACCGAGGTGGTGACGTCCCGGTGGGTGAGGGGAATGCCGGCGTAGGCGGCGGCGCCGATTCCGGCGGTCACGCCGGGAACCACCTCGAAGGGGATGCCGGCGGCGACGAGCGCCTCGCACTCCTCACCTCCCCGGCCGAAGACGAACGGGTCGCCCCCCTTGAGCCGGGCCACCACCTTCCCTTCGCGGGCCTTCTGAACGAGGAGCTCGTTAATCTGGCACTGTTCGCGGTTGTGCGCCCCTCCCACCTTGCCGGCGTAGATCAGCTCGGCTCCCTTCCGGGCATGGGCGAGGAGCTCGTCGTTCGCCAGGTAATCATAGAGGATAGCGTCGGCCCGGCCGATGCACTCCAGCCCCTTGACGGTGATGAGCCCCGGGTCGCCGGGGCCGGCACCTATCAGGTAGACGTAGCCTTTTGGGGGGGAATTGTTCATATGTGTGTAGGGGCGACCCGGTGGGTCGCCCGGTCATGGGGTGTGAGGCTGGGCGACCCACCGGGTCGCCCCTACAAAAGGCGATGTTGTTAAACGGGTATTTCTTTATCCCGCGATACTTCCCGCTGGTAGACTTCGCTGAGGATCTCGTGGGCGCCGTCCTTCAGGAGCTTTTCGGCAAGGGCGATGCCGAGCTTTTCGCACTCCTCGGCCGGGCCGCTGATCTCGCCGCGCACCGACTTTGCCCCGTCCACGGAGGCGACGAAGCCGACAAGGTGGAGCTGCGTGCCGGTGACCGTGCCGTGGGCGGCGATGGGGACCTGGCACCCTCCCTCGCAGCGCCAGAGAAGCGCCCGTTCGGCCCTGACCGCGTGGGCGGTGTCCGGGTGGTTGAAAAAGGCAATGGTCTCCTTGACCGCCTCGTCATCGAGACGGCACTCGATGCCGAGCGCACCCTGGCCGATGGCGGGGATGGAGAGGGTGGTGTCCAGGTACTCGGCTACGTTCTCGGTGAAGCCGAGGCGCTTGAGGCCGGCTGCGGCGAGGATCACCGCGTCGAGGTTCTCGTCGGTGAGCTTGCGGATGCGGGTTTCCACATTGCCGCGGATGATCACCATCTGTAGGTCGGGCCGCACCTTCAGGAGCTGGGCTTGGCGGCGCAAGGCCGAGGTGCCGATCTTCGCCCCATGGGGCAGGTCGGCGAACTTGACCCCGCGAGAGATCACCGCGTCGCGCGGGTCTTCCCGCTCGGTGATGCAGTGCAGGCCGAGCCCCTCGGGGAACTCGGTCGGCACGTCCTTCATACTGTGCACGGCGATGTCGATCTCGCCGCGCAGCATCGCCTCCTCGATCTCCTTGACGAAGAGCCCCTTCCCTCCCACCTGGGCGAGGGGGACGTCGAGGATCTTGTCGCCGATGGTCTTGATCTTGACGAGGGTGACCTCCATCCCCGGGTAGCGCTTCTCCAGCTCCGACTTCACCCAGTTCGCCTGCCAGAGCGCCAGCTGGCTGGCGCGGGTACCTATTCTCAGTTGTTTCAACGACATATGCTTCGATCTCCTTTTAGGATAGATAGTGACATTCCGAATTTGCAAACTATAAATTCCAAATCACAAATTTCAAATCCCAAACAAACTACAAATCTCGATTTCCCAATTTGGTTTTTTCGGCATTGTTTAGAATTTGTGATTTGAGATTTGTGATTTATTACGTCTACTCCTCAAGCTCTCCCAAATCTTCTTCTGCGGGTGCTTCCGTCTGCAGGTCGAAGAGCTGGCGCAGGGCGTCCACATAGAGGCCGGTCCGTCCCCCCTGGCCGGCCTTCTTGAGCAGCGTGGTCGGCGGGTGGAGGAGCTTGTTCATCATGGCGTTGGTGAGGGCCTCCAGGCGCTTCTGGCCGTCGGGAGAAAGGTCTTTCCAGCCGGCGAGCGTCTTTTCCAGTTCGGCCCGCCGTATCTCGTCGAACTTGCTCCGGAGCGCGACGATGGTCGGGGTTACCTCCAGGGAGGAGAGCCACTTGAAGAACTGGCCGATCTCCTGGTCGACGATCGCCTCGGCCTTTTCCGCCTCCTTGCTCCTCTGCTCCAGGTTCGACTGGACGATGCCGTTCAGGTCGTCGACGGTGTAGAGGTAGACGTTGGCCACGTCGTTCACCTTGGGGTCGATGTCCCGCGGCACGGCGATGTCGATGAAGAACATCGGCTTGTTCCTGCGGCGACGGATCACCTCCTCCACGTCCTTCGGCCCGATGATGAAGTGGGGAGCACCGGTGGAGGAGAGGATGATGTCGGCCTTGTGGAGGTGCTCGAACAGCTCCTCGAAATTGACCGCCTTGCCGTCGAACTCCTCGGCCAGCTTCACTGCACGCTCGAAGGTCCGGTTGGTGACCATGACCCCGCGCACGCCGCTGTTGAGGAAGTGCTTGGCGGCCAGCTCGCACATCTCGCCGGCGCCGATGAGCATGACGGTCTTGTCGGAGAGGTCGCCGAAGATTTTTTTAGCCAGCTCCACCGCGGCAAAGGCGACTGACACGGCCGACGAGGCGATCCTGGTCTCGGTCCGCACCCGCTTTGCCACGGAGAATGCCTTGTGGAGAAAGCGGTTGAGGATGATCCCGGAGCTCTTGAACTCAGCGGCGTAGCCGTAGGCGGTCTTGATCTGGCCGAGAATCTGCGGTTCCCCCACCACCATGGAATCGAGGCTCGATGCGACCCGGAAGACGTGGCGGATCGCCGCCTCGCCGTGGTGGGCGTAAAGGTGCTGCTCGAGCGTTTCGAGGGAGAGTCCGTGGTAGTCGGCAAGGAAGCGTTTGAGCCGCGCCATGCCGCCGGCGATGTCGTTGGTGGTTGCGTAGAGCTCCACCCGGTTGCAGGTTGAAACGATCACCGCCTCGGTGATGTCTGGGAGCTCCACCAGCGCCCGGAGGGGTTTTTCCATCTGGGTAGGGGCGAAGGCCACCTTCTCCCGGATTTCCACGGCAGCAGTTTTGTGGGAAAGTCCAACAACGATTATGTTCATCGGTTACGGGCCTTTTTTCTGAGGTTCTTGCAAAACTATTACGGGGCCGGTCTGCGGTGTTGCCGCTCGCTCAAAAGCAATGGTACGCCTCGCTTCCTCTCTCGCTTGCGCCTTGCATCCCGGCCTCCTCATGACGTTTTGCAAGAGCCTCGTTATTTGTAGCTGTGCAGCCCCGGCATGAGGAGGTTGACGCCGAGGAAGGTGAAAAGCAGGATGCAGAAGCCGATGATCGCCAGGATGGCTGCCCTTTTACCCCGCCAGCCGGTGGTCAGCCGGCCGTGGAGGAGTGCCGCGTAGACGAACCAGGTGATGAGCGACCAGGTCTCTTTCGGGTCCCAGCTCCAGTAGGTGCCCCAGGCGGTTTCGGCCCAGATGGCGCCGCTGATGATGGCGAAGGTGAGAAGCGGAAAACCGAAGGTGAGGCAGCGGTAGTTGATTTCGTCGAGCATCTCCAGGGAGGGGAGCTTCTGGTACATGGCCCCCAGCTTCCTGCTCTTCAGGAAGTGCTCCTGGATCAGATACATGATCCCCGCACCGAAGGCCAGGGCGAAGGAGGCGTAGCCGAGGAAGGCGAGGGTGGTGTGGACCGCCAGCCACTTGCTCATGAGGGTCGGGTTGAGGGGAGTGATGGCGGACGGGAAGAGGGACGAGACGACCATCAGGACGAACGCCAGCGGCGTGACGAAGGATCCGATGATGAAGACCTTGTAGCGTCGCTCGAAGGCGATGAAGGTCCCCACGAGGGCGAGGCCGAAGAAGGAGAGCGCCTCATGGAGGTTGGTGATCGGGGTGTGCCCCGCTTCCACGTAACGGTCGACGGTGAAGGCACAGTGGACGAGGAATCCGATCGAGATGAGCCAGTGTGAGGTACGGCCGAGGGAATCCCGTGGCTTGACGAGGTAGGCGAGGTACGTCACGGTGGCGAGAAAGTAGATGCCGAGGGTAACGTTGAAGAGCAGGGCGTTCATGCAGGGTCCTTTTCTTTCACCCCCAGTTCGGCCAGGGTAAAGCCGGTGCCGAACAGTTCCACAAGGAGGCGGTCCATGTCGTCGCGGGATTTGTTTTTCACAAGCGCTGGCAGATCGCGGTCGACCAGCGCGTTCAAAATCTTCTTATTGTAAGCGCTGTTACCCGTTTCCGTCAACAGCTTTTCACGGATGGCCCCGAGAACGGCGAGGGCTGTGGCATACTCGGGCCCGAAACGGGTTTCCAGCTCCGTGCGGACCCTCCGCGCCAGGGCGGGGCTTCTGCCTCCCGTGGAGATGGCGATGAGGAGGTCTCCCCGGCTGACTATGGCCGGTGAGGTGAAACTTCCCAGTTGCGGGGCATCGGTTATGTCGGCGAGGATGCCCCGGTCCCGGGCCTCGGCCGCCACGGCCCGGTTGGCGCCGCGGTCCCCGGTTGCGGCGAACACGAGGAAGGCGCCGGCCAGGTCGCCGGGGGCGTATTTTCGCGCCACGTGGTTCACCTGGCGGCCTGCCGCCATGGTAGCGAGAGTGGTGTCGAGGGCCGGGGCTATGACCGTCACCCGCGCGCCGGCGGCGACCAGGCGGAGGCACTTGCGGCTGGCGACGGCCCCCCCTCCGACCACGACCACCTCCCGGCCGTCGATATCGAGATTTATCGGATAGTAACGCATGCGATTGCTGACTCCCAAACTGCTCTACATCCCCCCTCCTGCCTCCCCCCGCTGGGGGGAGAATCAATGTATGCCCTCCCCCAGCGGGGGAGGGATGGGGTGGGGGTGGTCCAGCCGTGACTTGCGGTGGTCCTAAGGCTTTTATACTACGGATAACCGATGAACTGTCAATAGATATCGCTGCATCCGCCAGGGTCGCCGGGAATGGGAATAATCCCTTGATTTTTTCCCCTGCTCGGTTATTATTATCACTACTTCCGGGCAGATAAAAACAGGACAAAAGGAGACTTACATGGCCAGCGACAAGGTTCTCACCTTTGGTGA
>JAMXLF010000045.1 GCA_024281055.1 Geobacteraceae bacterium | reverse complement strand
GCCGCTGCAATGCAGTACTCGCAGCGGTGTGAACCTCGATAGGTGTTTGGTGCAGGACCTTTCCCAATCTGGAAAGAGCCTGACTCTGATAGTTTCGAAATGAAGTCAGAACAGGGAAGCTGCTGATCCGATTCATTCAAAAAAACGATTCAAAATCGTCAGGGCTTATTTTTGCCCTTGACAGACGGGGGCCTTATAAGTGTTGGCCGATCATATCACCGTTAAAACACTGATCGTGGTTGACTTCCTTGCATAAGTCTCTGACAAAGCATCATCTGAAATTCATCAATACCTCTTACTGAAAGACCTGACTTTATGTAACCTAGAGCAAGCAGTGTATTGTCTAAAATAATGCCAAGCCTAAAAATGGTTGGTATGGTACTGATATTTGTTTCGACGCCTCGGATTCCGACAACACCAGGTCTGAGTTCTCCAAGATAGTCACAAGTTGATAAGTGAAATGTCGTATTTCCCTTTGGGCTTAAAGTGATGTCAGTGCTATTCGGTGGCGATTCATCTGGTGTGACTCCTATTTTTATTTCAGATGAAAACGCCTTGTCCATCCATGTTTTATAACCCACATATGTTATAACACCGCCAGCGGAAGATACATTGAGATGCTTAGCAGCCAAATACCTCCACAATCGCAAGAGGTTTTCATATGCATCACGTACTTTTAATGGGGAGACTTGGTAGAATGGAATTATAGAGCCAGGTTGTTTTGCATGAAATAGATTGCAGCGCATGTACTCATAGAGCGTGCCATGCAGATATGCAGACGGAGACTTGTGCCCACTTGGTGCGAATCCTGACAGGTCATGTTGTTTATGCAGCTGAAGCAATGCCCGCTTTATCCATTCACTGTCTCGTTCTGCTTTGTGCTTTGGTACTACATCAATCAACAATGCTTCAAAACCTAGGAAAAGGTTACGATATGCCTCATAGACATCCAAAGCAGACTGCGAAAGTCTATAGTACCGAAACGACTTATGCCATTCCGGTTGAGGGTGTGATTGTTCTACAATATTGCCGGCGGAGTCTCTAATTTCAACTTTAGCTTCAGTTGATATGGTAAAATCGAAATACGACACAATTTTCAGCATTTGCTTGTTATCATGGTATAGAACGATTTGATTATCATCAGGTGAGTCTAGAAGAAGCGAAACCTTCTCTTGGACCGAGAACATGTCCAAAGCTTTTTGCATCACTTGAATGCCATTACCAACAGTCTCATCAAAACTCTTTTCAAGCCTTGAACTGGCGATGATATAAGGTGACTGATTATTGATGAGAACATCCCATTCGCCATCTTGAGAGACCCATGAGCATGTCTTTTGGGGTGGGCTCCGTAGCTCACATGCGATTGCCGATCTTTTGACGTCAGATCTAGCAACTCCTTCATCCTCGCCGCCAAAATAAAATGAACCAATTCTGGCCATTTATAGTCCTCATTATTTTATTTAGCCAACTCCTTATTGAGCGGTTCACACGCGCGCGTGAACCGCTGATCTTCCCAAAACGGATCTTTCTACGGATTCCTCTCAAGTTCCATGAAATCCCGTTCTACAAATATGATCAGAATGCTCCTTTTGGATAGAGCAGCGTATTGATAGGCCTTTTTGTCGGGAAAAATGTTCCATTTGTCTTGATGAGCGGCTTTCTGCTCAATAACCCGTGACATCCTCAGCATTGACCTTTCCCATGAAACCCTCTCATATGAAAGCAAGTTTCAGAAACTTGCGTTGGATTTATTCGGCAACCATACGAACATTTGTTATGCCCAAGCCGCTCATGTCGAGATAACCATATTCTGGATCGAAAATCTGGTAATTTTCTTTAGGCAACATCTGTTGTTTTGTTGCACGCATCTCATCGGACTTCATCTTATATTTCAATGTTAGTCCCCCTATAGCATCGAGCTCCAAAATGGTTCCTGAGCATGCACTGCTGTATTCAAGTGTGACATGTTCTCCTGAATTACTAAAAGCAACAGTAGGTCTCTCAAAATCCTGAATTACGTCTGTTAGAGCAATAACTGAGGATAATGGATCTCGGTCGAAACTTAAACGGAGGAACGGGTTCTCTGGGATCTGGGAGCCTGAGCTGCTACTATCCCAGTATATACCGGCCATGTCGTGCATCATTATTGCCACGGCTGCCCACTCAACGCAAAGAAGATGCAGAGGTGATTCCTTTGGACACGGATATCTCCTTACACAATCGTTCAGGTAAAGAAAACCAAGGGCTCCCGGAAAGCCATGAGTCTTGGATAAAGAAACATCACATAGGTTTATTATCCTGTTTTGCCATGTCGATGGACTAGTGGCATCAAGTGGTCGATACCCTTGCAAAGCATGGAACAATAATCTTTGACCGAATAACTGTGCAATTTGCTCTGGGCTTTGATTTTGTCTGAGATTTGGAGTGTTAATCCCATCTAGATTGCTTTGTAGACGCCCTGCATATTGCCATGGATAACCGAGGTCGTGAAAGACTGCTGCCACATAAGCAGCCTCTTGAAAGAAGGCGCGCCAAACACCACGGGCAATAGGACCATCATGCAAAATAGGATCTTTTTCGTCCATACCACACCGAAGAAGAAAGTCCCGAATATACGCCGTCCCTTTCCATTCAAGAATTTTATCTACACATGCATCAAGAATCCCTCGACCGATTGGAAATTGCAGGGGACCATTGATTCCATCACCATTCAGCATTTTGAGCACGACATACCCACAAAGCGGCTGGTGAAGAACGTGATCGCGTTGGAATTTTCCCCAGTCCACAATGGCGAGCCAGTCTTCAGTCATCACTTCTGGTAAAATGAAGCGGTAAGCGGGAAAAGCTCTTGCTGAATAGTCGAGGGTTCTTGCCTGGAGAGGATAAGTTTGTTTATAGTAATGCCGTCCTGTTCGCATTCGTACTTCATTCATTGCTCGGCTCAAATCATCTCTTCTCTTATGGGAGTCGCCAAATTTTCTATACAAAACAGGATCCACTTCGTAGTAAGGACAAAGAGTGTCAGGAGGCGCATAGAGTCCAGCAGAAAGGCCGTTTTGGTAATCCAACAAAGAAAAACTGAGGCTACTCATGCGTCACTCCCCAATCAGCCAAGACGTTCTTCAGCACCGTGTCGAATTCCCTAAAGTATTCGGCTGATTGCAAAGCTTTTTCGATCCTTTTAGGTGCTTCTTCATGACTCAATGTCTTGTTAACGATGATATCTTCCGCAATTCCCCTAACATATGGGAACAAGGCCCCTCTCTGTCTTTCACTTCTCACGATAAAACTTAATAGCTGGATCAAGAATCGTGAATCAGCCAGAAAGTCAATTAACCGAGCTTGTGTATATGTACAGGCTTGGTAGAAGTTAGTAAAATTAGGAAGCCATTCTCTCATAGTGCTTGATCGTAAGAACAGATTGGCTATTATTTCCGTTTCGCTTTTAAAATCTACAACATTGGCTGACTCATGAGATAGAAACCGTTGGAATCTAGGTTTATATCCAGCAGCCCTTTTTGGCCAGTGACTCAGTTCGATGGCCAACACTGCTGCAAATAATCTAGTCATTTCCTTATGGAATGGCGCTTTAAACGATAGCGATGGCAGAGTCAAACCAGCAAGTACTGACAAGAGACTTGCCAACACGTTGACGGTAGAATCTTCAATAATATTTTGTTCTATTGGAAGGTTCTGCATTTCAACTAAGATATGTCTTTTGAACCCCATCACGAACTTATGCGATTCTTTTGAGGCTGGCTCAGATTCAAAGTCAAAAGGACCTAAGTCAAAAGGAACGAAATCGAGTTCGATCATTAGTTTTGATAAAGAGCTTTTAAAATTTGGTAAAATGCAACCTGGTAGCCACTCGTCTTGAATGAGGCGTGCTAAATGCCCTAAACCGGCAACTTCAAGCGCTGAACGGGCGCGAGCCAGGATAACATTTGTTTTTGAGAGCCGTTCTGTCAACACCTCTAAGCGCCCAAAGCCTTTTTGGGAAAAGGTGAAAATTTCATGGCTTTCCTTAGTTTCGACGCACAATTCATTCTCTGCACTATCTAGATATTTGATTAGCTTCTGTAATTGGCGTTCTGAACGTTTTCGACCTCGTTGCAACGATTGCGGCAGGAACTGATTCTCAATGTATTCATCGTAAGAGATCATTCGCTTACGGCACTCGTTTTTAATGTCACCGCCACCAAACAGTTGTTGGAGTGTACCGTCTTCGCCGACAATACCTGTGGGGAACTCGTACTCAAGGTTACCCGTCTTAATCGCCCTAGGGACGCGGTTGAGTATGAGTGCTGAGTACTTATTTGGATTGATGCAAAATTCAGCACCGATTTGATGCGAAATGCTCACGCCTTTGTAAAAACTTAAAGATTCACCCCCAACAATATTTTCATTGGATGAAGTTGCTAGCCGCATAAAAAATGATTCTTGTTCCTTCCCGACACTGATTCTGTCTCCACCTTTGCTAGCCTGCTCAAATAAGCGGCTTGTTTTCCACTTACCCTCATATAACCCATGAAGGGATCTAAGCGACATCTCACACGCAAGCAAGTCCTGCACATCCAAAGACGTAACGGTCAGAAATTTGCCATTAGTTGGCCCACGATCAGTCAGCCACTCATGGATGGATGGGGCTATCCCCACATATCCAGGAGAATTGTCCAAAATAATTGCTACCCTCTCAGAGAAAGCTGAATCAGCATTGCGGGTCGAGCGCACGAAGTTATTAATGACCTGCTTTATAAACTCCAACAGCCAAAAGGTATGCAAGTCATCAAAGAGGATGCCCGGTCGTTCGATGCATGTAATTCCCTTCTTGTTATTAAATTTGTTGATTTTGTAGATTTGAGATCCCATGACGTTAACTTTGCTGAGATCGATTTGCATTGAGGCAGCTTCAGTGCTTTGAACAGAAAATTGAGAAACTCTATTACCTGTCATAAAACTCTGCTCAAACAGAGTTAACAAGTTTACTGGTTGAGGGTTTTCTATTGATACGTCTTTAATAACAAAAAGGTCTTCCTTCCAAAACGGAGAAGCTGCTATGTCTGATGCATTTGTTCCTGTTACATCAAGATCCAAGACTAACACTGAGTAACCACGTCTTAACAGAAGACGGGCGAGGCATAATGCTGCAGTGGTCTTGCCAACTCCGCCTTTACGCGATTCTACGCTTACAATCAACGAAGGCTCTGCCTGGATATTTTGGGGTTTCTGGACTCTTATAATCATATAATCTCCATGCATTTGCCATGACGGGCAAAAACCTACAGTGTGGGTTCTGCCAGGATTTTACTTTGGCTGATGAGCGATGCTTGTTACGATAAACTTAAACAATGGCTAGCCCTTTGCCTGCTCCAATCTTGCAGACACGGGATCACTTGTAGTAGATACCGGGACAGAAGTAAGCTTTTTTGGTAAATATTTAGGTGAAAGAGGTTGTTTCTTAAAAATCATCTAAATCTGTTTTGAAAAACTTTCTGTTGCTGTTTTCTAAAATGTTGCGAAGACAACCCATGCTTTTATTTAGTTCGATCTTCAAATGATTTTATCTGAATCTGACTGTATGGTAAAAAATGTTGTGAACGGATCAATGCACAGCCATTTTCCTGAGACAGGATCATATCCTTTGCGATTTTCTGTTGCGCCTTGTCGGTAATACCAAGATGCTGTGACATCTTAGTAGCGTCCACGTCTTCCAAAGCCAGACAGATCAATGTGCCGGTATTGGCGAATATCGACGGATGGAAGTCTCGTGTTTCTTGGGAAGAAAGGATAATTCCCAGACCGTATTTCCTTGCCTCCTTGATTAGGCTCGTAATAGTTTCGTCTCCACAGAGCTTGTGCGCCTCATCTACGCACACCATAACTTTCAATGCCTTGCTCAAACCCGCTGTCAGCATGGCAGCATAGACGCGCTCAAGCAGAAACCGACTCGCGGCCAACATGAGGTCCTTGATCCCAGAGGTCATAAGGAGAACTGTGGTCTTCTTGAACAGGTCTTCTAAACAGAACGAACTATGATCCTGGCGAAAAATACCGCTTTCGAACAAAGGCTGGAGACGAACCAGAAGATTCTTTACCTGGATTCCACGTTCTGATTCCCAACCCTTAAGCACGGCTTGCAGCATCTCCAGAGCGGGGGGGTCATTATCCCAGGTGGATTCATTATGCATGTCAAAACCTTGTTGTATATAACACTCCTTTATTGCATCCCGCAGAATACCGAGCTGGATGTCGCCTGAGCCGCTAAATACCGAGTTAAGCGTGTCTGCCAAGCTATAGATAACTTCTATGGGCCGTTTCTTCTTGCCCGTGTGGGGATCAATGGGGAGCTCGAACGGATTGATCGGAAGCCCATTCATGACGTTAAAAACCTGCGGGCTCACTGCATCATTAAATCCCCCGTGATTGTATTCACCCTGATAATCGAAAATGATGGATGGCACGCCCACCTTGTCCAATTCGTAGATCAAAGCCTTGGTGGTTTCACTCTTACCAGAGCCACTCTTGCCGACGATCAGCAGGTGTTGGTTTGTCAATCGACGGGGGGTAGTAGTATAAGGATTCCAGAACTCATCCTTACCAGTAGTTACATTCTTACCAAGAAAGACTGAAATCTCTGTTGTCGTTGATTCTGCAGGCTTTGACGGTTCTGATGGCGGAGTGGTCGTTTCAGGAGTTTTCACCTCTGGGGGCGCCACTTCCGCTTCCTCCATTGTTTTGGCTATAGGCTGGGATTCTGTTTCAACAGGTACAGCTTTTACAGACGAAGGGAGCTTATTTCCTGTGGCGGAAGTTTCCTTGTGTTGATGATCTTCTGTCCCAGTAGGTTCGGCTTCGTTCGACGGGGCGGGACTCCCACCATTACCATTTCCTTCCTGCTCCTCATCTTCTTCAAGCACGATTTCCAGCAAGCTTTGAATGCCGGTCCGGCCTATTTTATAGATGTCGTTTCCATGAACAGAAGTCTTCTCAATGTCGAAGGAAGCTGAACCGTTTATGATAAATCCTTCGTGGCTAAAGGTAACTTCACAATTGCCTGCAATAATCGCCTCAAGTCCTTCAATGAACTTATTCTCAATGGCAATGTCGGCCTGATGTTTTGATCCGTTGTCTTTGGCAAAAAGCCCATAACGGCAGGCTCTTTCGTAGTAAAAGAGCAGTATGTTCGCCAATTCTTTGTTTTTGATCTCCGCATCGAAGCGAATGTTTTCGTCACTGCCGAGGAAATTTGCCCGGAAGTGCGACTCCGTATTCTTATTCTTGTCCCTGATGGCATTTTGAAGCTCGACTTGATCGGAAGGGCTGCTATAGGCCCGGTTTTTGACCTCAATCAGATCAACGTGCAGGTTTCTCCCCTTGAGCTCCACCAACAACAGGTCTGTTCTCTTCAAGCTCAGCTCACCATTCTCTAAATCCTTTGGGGTCTGGTAGAAAAGGTTCAGATGGCTATCAACGGGAATAAGAACTTTGCCTTCCAGCCTTCCCTGTTTCTCCAGAGCGAGCCTGGTAAGGGCGAGACCGATCACCTCCTGGGCTTGGTTCGGGTTATTGATGAGCTTCAGTGCCAGCTTACCAGAGACAGATTTAAGCACTTTCAGCACATTGGCGATGGTAAAAGAGCCAATGGTGCCTCCATCTTCATCTCCCTTATTAAGAAGCTTGGCAAAGCCCGAGCGAAGGATGCTTTCAATCTCATGCTGGTGGTGTGTGGAGATAATCAGGCGATGCGATACCGCGTCAAGGAACTCAGGGGTGTAATCTATTAGATAACCGCCGGACTCTCCAGCACCCGGCCCCTGTACGGGGTCGTCATAGTATTCGATGCCGAAGTTCCGGTCGATGGTAAAGACCCAGTCCGATGTTTCATGTACGGTGCGTAACATTTTCAGATGGTTCTTGTCGTTAGCATCGGTCAGTTCAAGCTGGACAGTGCTGTATTTGTCTATGCTTTTGCCCCAATCGAAGAAGCAGGGGGCAAGATGGGCCAAAACATCATGCTGCTGAAAGAGCCGCCTCGTGTTGCCGTCACTGGCAAGATCAGGACATTGGTTTGGGGCAATCATACGTGACCAAGTCGCCGTCGAGTTTCCTCGGGAATAATCGGTGATATATTCAGCAAGCAGATTGTGCAGCGACGAGCTGCCAATTGACGAGTCATGGGATCTGGTGGCAACGGTTGTGCCGAAGTAGTCGATGATGAAGCTTAAGTGGGCATCGAATTTTCCATCCTTGTCATTCAGCAGCTCTTTTATGGTGTGCTTGGCATAGACCAGCTTGGGGAACAATGGATTTTCATTCGGTTTAAGCAACCGTTCCTCGACTTCAGACAAGGTCCTTCCACTTACCCACTCTTCGTCATCGCGCTGCTCCATGAGATCGTCAAGAGCGTTGCCGACCAGTTGGGGTCTGGTTGCTGCCGGCGAGAAGAGCTTGATGTCGAAGTTGAGGTCACGGTATGGCTCGCGGCTGAGGAGTTGCTTGATTGCCTCCAACAACAGCATTCCTTCACCCGGATTGATAACATTAATCTTCAATGTACGTACATAGGGATGGTGGCAGAGATACCTCTCCAGTTTGTCAGCGATCTGTTTAGGGGTGACCGTAGAAATGACTGCTTGACGACCAGCGGCGCCGACAAGTTGTAGTGCTGCATTCACGGCCGTTCGGAGATCAGAGACGCCTGAGCTTGGGAAGATGCTCCAGAACAGATCTATGTTGTCTGTGTTGATGAAAATTCGGCCTTGATTCCAGGCGATGACGTTCGGGATATTTAGGTCCACCAATTTGTCCAGACTGTCTGGGGCCAGAACCTGCCCGATTTCCGTCGGGCTTTTTCCCTTCATCCGGTCGATCCAGCGGGTTACGAATGTCTCGAACTGATAAAGCCAGAGAATCCGCAGCGGATGGGTTGGGGCCAGCAGAAGTACTTCCATCGGATCATTATCCGGCCCCACCTGCATGAAAACGGTATCGATACGCATTATCTCCGCATAATCATGGAGAATGCCGTTGATACTGCCTGGACCAGACGCCGTATTGATCTTCTCAGACAGAGTATCAAGCATGGCAAAGTAGCTTTGCACGTAAGGGAGTACCAGTTCAACATGATCATGGAGATTGGTGATCTCCACCACACCGGTACCTTGGTCCTGCTCCCTGATGGCTGCAAAAAGAGCGCACCGCGCATGATAAAACACATCGGCCAGCTGATTTACGGCACTTGAGAGAGTGACTGGCCTGAAGTCGGAAAGCTCTGCCCGCCTGCGATTGATCGCTTTTACTTCCAGCACCCCCAGTGTGTTGGGGTTCGCAAGGATCTCCCGTTCGACATCAAGCAAAAGGGCATTCAATAGCAGGTCACCCCGCTCGTTGTTGGTGAGGCGGACCGAATAGATGTTATTCCGCTTGGCATCCCACCCCTGGCTGCGGGTCTCAAAAATTTTACCAGTCTTGTAGGTGGCTTGGAAGAAGTGCTCACTCAGGTGCCGCAGCCGTTTGCCGCGCTCCGACGTGCCCCCGTCGGTGATTTCCTCACCGTTCTGAACCCAGAATTCCTCACTCTCGTCGTTGGCATTGAGGATAGGGGTGCCTCCCTTGGTGAGCGCCTGAATGCGGATTCGGACTATGCATTTTTCATCCACATCTAGATTGTTGTCCACCATAGGAACCATGAACGATTTACGCTTTGACGGTACTGACAGGGGGGATACAACGTCCGTCTCGCTGCCGTCAGCTCCTTTTCGTACAACTGTCACCCGGAAACTGGCTACTTCCGTAGCGTTTGGGGGGGCAACGGTCCACGTGATCTGAACCGGTTTCTTGCCATCATTGACCAGGAGCCCATTCTGAAAGACCAGCCCTTTGGCTACTTTTTCCGGCTTTTTCGGATCCTGAAGTGGCTTCAACTCAACTTTAATGCCGGAGGTCACGTCACTGAAATTCCAACAGTCAAAGGAAAGCTTATTGCGCACCTGCTCATCGTGGCAAAGCGGCGGCAGCCACTCCTCAGCCTTCATGGTATTCCGCTCAGCAAGGTAAATAGTTAACTCCCGGCGCAACTCCTCGTCGGTCATGCCCTGCTTTTCCGCCAATATATTCAGATTGGCGGCAAGTGTTTTTTCACCATCCATCAGGGTTTTGCTGCACTCGGCATTACGGGCGAGCTGGACGGCAAAGTTGACATCAGTCATGCCGAAATCGGGAATAAGATTCAATTCGTAAAGGTACGCCCCTGCCAATTCCCAATTTATCTGTTGGTTACTGGCTTTCGCTTGGCCATCTATGGACAAAAAATACCGGAGTCTATTTAACACAGGTTTATTGCGGACTGCTTCGTGGTTAAGCACTTTTCTTAGAATCTGTTTCTCGGCTTCCCAGAAAAGCAGATTCACCTTGCCGAAAAGATGCTCCAACAGGGTTTTTTCGACATTAAAGCTGGTAGCGTCATCGGTTTTAAAGGTTGCAACATTGAGAGAGTCTTCCTCGGCCAGTCTGATGCCGGCGGGGAATAGGGCACAGAACACTTTGATGCGGCCGTATGTTGCATCTTCACGCAGGGCCACCGCGCCGCTGCCGGTTGTTTCCCATGCTTCAAGATCAATTGTCTTGTTGGTTATGACCCGACACACCACCTTTTGTTTCTTGAGGTCACCATCTTCGCCAAGGCGTTTCCCCAGCCCTTCGATCACGCGCAAGGGAAGATAATCCACTCGCTGGCAGTGGCCGGGATTTTTCTGGAGAAGGAAATTCTTCAGTTCACCAAACAGGGCATCAACATATTCTGCCGTGATGGTCGCTTCAACCAACCGATAGAGTGCAGTGCTCATATACTCAGTAATCCCTTCCCCACGATGATTCGGTCTTCTCTTTTCCTTCGCGGATCGCGGTCATAAACAGCTCAATAGCCTTGTCCTCGGCAATTCGGGCATCAGCTCGAGCGTCAAAAGCTTCAACCACTTTGTTATGAATGGATTCCCCTTTGTCTGGGGGGATGCATATGGCAATTGGCTCAAATTCAAAGTCACGAATTTGTTGAATAACGGAGCCATGAATCATTGGTTGAATCTGCAACTGGCCATATGGTGACGATATGAAGGCGTATAGATATCCAGGAAATACTTTCCCCGTATTGGGGACAAGACGCATTACATGCTCGGATGCACACCATTCCTCATAATTTCTGTGAACAAGGAGGGTCCTACCAATGGTTCCTCCACAAGCAACAAGAATCCACCCTTTGCTGATTTGCTCAGATTTTATATTTCTTGTTAGCACGCGAGAAAGATATTTGACTTCACTTGGGCGGAGTTGCATAAGCTGCTTCCCACCAATAATCGGCACGCCTTGAGATGGCTCATCAACATAATACCGCTGTCGCAGAGATGACCTTCTAATGTTAGTAAGTACATCTCCAAGAGTAGTTCCACCATTATCCAAAATGTGTTTCGCAAGAGCAGAGGCAGTTGGACTATGATATGCCGCATCAATACGCAGTGTGCCAAACTGGCCATTCATTTTCAGCCGCTTGTTGAAGCTCCAACTGAAGACCGTCGCCTCGCTTTCGGTGGGAATAAGGTTGTCGGCTTTTAGTTGCGAGAGTTCCGGCAGGCGGCAGGTTTCCTTCAGCTCACCCTCTGCCTCGGCGAGCAGAGCATTCGCCCTGACGCGAAGGGTGGAAGCTTCTTTAACTAATCTGGTGATTTCATCCCGTAATTTTTGGGGTAGCACTGGTAAAGATACACGATCAAGGTGATCTGGCTCAATATGATCAATGACCCCACCGTACGTGTCTTTTGTGATTAGCGCCTTTCCTAATGTGGATAGAGAAAAGGCATAGAAATACTCGATAGAAAAATCTGACGATCTGGCTTCGACTCGGATCAAGTCGTCTGTTCCCGCGCATCCAGCAATATCCTCAGTTATGAATCGTACATTGCCTATTGTCCCTGATCGGGTTACCACTACGCTATTTTCTTTGAGTAAAATGCTTTCTAGCGAAGGAGTGCGTGTTGTCGAAATTAGATCAGATTTATCTACTTTCGCCTCGGCGATAGCGCTCCCAGTAAGAAAAGGAACCCCAAACTCAGGATCTTGAACTCTTGTCCGTGCAAACCTTAAAGGCATTGCGACAGTATAATTTTCAACAACTTGCTTGCAATCGAAGCCACTTAATTCCAGCGAATGCTTGGCTTGGTACCCTTCTTCACAATACCTTTGGCACGACA
Source organism: Geobacteraceae bacterium (assembly GCA_024281055.1). Lineage (GTDB taxonomy): Bacteria > Desulfobacterota > Desulfuromonadia > Geobacterales > Geobacteraceae > JAMXLF01. The sequence continues at coordinate 112,007 of JAMXLF010000045.1, read as the reverse complement.
AAACGGTGCCGCCTGCCAGCAATACCTCGGCCGATGGCATTACAAAGGTCGAAATGTTCGAGTACTCGCTTAGAGTGTTAAATACGCTTGCAGATGAAGTATTAGCGGTCATATTTTACATTTCCGGACATTTTATTCTGCAATAACTCATGAAATGCTTGGGCAATAAAGGGTAGGTCATCATCGCGCATCCGCCCGTGTTCATCCACTTCAGGGTAGAAGTCGACCACCGTTGAATTTCGGTAACGCTCGTACAGGTCTTCGCCTTGGTAGCGGCGGAAATGGTCCAGCACCCGACCGTCGCGATCCCGCTTGTAGGTATGGTTCCCGCGTCTGTCCTTTCCGACCTTTTTCGCAATTGCCATGAATATGGGGTAATCCTTGGGTGCGCCGCTGAGGCTCTCCTGATTCATCTCCTCAGTGCTCTTTCTCCGCAGAAACACCAGGTGGGTCTGCATCCCCACCTTGGGGAGGAACAGCTCCACCGGCATATCAACCAGTGCCAGCACTTCACACTGCCTGAGCAGCCAGTAGCGGATATATTCGTCATCCGGATTCCCCAGAAGTCCGTCAGGAAGAACGATGCAGAGTTTGCCTGTCCCCGGTTTCAGCAGGTTGACGCATCGTTCTAGGAAGAGGATCTCAGGTGCTACGCCGCTCTGGAGCATGGGCGTGGAAGTCCAGATATGACGTTCACCGTCATAGACCCATTTCTTTGCCAGTTCATACTGAGAGAGGATAACTTCCGACTCGATCTTGATTTTGGTACCAAAAGGGGGATTGGAAGCAACGATGTCAAACGTGCCCAGTTGGAGCTCCTCAGTAAAATATTCGTCTATGGCCCGGTCCCGCCAAGTCCTGTCGGCCTGATACTGCCGTATAACTCCGGCCGGGAACCGCCACTTTTCCGGGGGCATAAGGCCGTCAAGGTGGATGATCCCCCCTTGGCCGTCATTGTTCATCAGCATGTTCATGCGGGCAACCCGCACCAGATTGGGATTAATGTCCGAGCCAAAGACCTTCTGCGCCACCAGGCGAAGTTCGTGATTAAAGGCCTCCACGTCCTTACCGTTGGGATCGCGACCTTGATCTTTGAAGCGTTGGAGAATCTTCTCTGCCATGTAATTGAGGATGACTACGATAAAGCCGCCGGTGCCGCAAGCCGGATCAATGCATTTCATTCCCGGCTCCGGGTCGAGCATCCGGATGCCCATTTTTACCGCATTGCGCGGGGTAAAGAACTCCCCCCTCGTCCCCTGGAGGTTTTTGCCGACGATGGCTTCGTATGCCTCCCCCTTCACATCAACCGATGAATGGAGGAAGTCGTATTCGGCTATCTGGGCCACCACATAGGCGATGATCGGTGGTGCAATATCGATCTTGTCAATCTGGGCACCAAAGAGCTCAGGGTACTGTTGCCGAACCTGGACATATAGAGCATCAAGCCGCTCTTTGACCTGGGCGGACTTTTCTTCGTCGTTGCGCTCTTCGAGACTGGCAATCCGAAACTTCCGCTCACCCTCACGACCTTCGGCAATCGCCTTTTGCAGGTTCCGTTCATCCTGGATCTTGGCAAAGACGATTTTAAGGAACTCCCAGAAGATCGTTTCGTTAGAACCTCCTTGGTGGGCATAGATGTAGTCGTGGCAGCGCTGGAACGCCTGCCGCAGCGAAAGCCCACGGGCAACCCGCATGGCTTCCTTTTCCTTCGCAAAGCAGTCTTCGGCGCCTTTGCCATAGCTGGGGATGTCGTTAACAAGCAGTGTCCGGACCTTGATCTTTCCGGTCTGCTTCCAGTACACCACCCGGTCAGTACCGTTGGTCCAGACTGCAAATTCTGCGCTGGGGGTATCACGCAGATATTCGGCAATAATCTCGGCGCCCTTCTTAGAGTCCTCGGCCTTTGTTTTTGGTTTCTGCACGTCTATGAGGATGTAAACACACTCATCTGACCCCTGGCTCGTGCTGCATGCAGCCCGTAAAACCACCAATGGAAATTTGCGCGGTTTCAGCTGTCGGGGCTTGATCCGGAAATCCTTACGGATCAGATCAGCGCGTTGTTCAAAGGGGTAGCCAAACTCTTCGAGCAGCTTCCGCTCTTCTTCCTGGCGGATCTGCTCCAAATCAGTCAACTTGACCTGTTCGCCGGTAATCAGATCAATTATGAATCCCTCTTCGACTTCGGTATCTTCATCCTGGTTGCCATATTCGCTGGAGGGTTCCGCAACCTTGTCATCAAGTTCGTCCATTGCTGTTCCTTTTCGTGGTGGTTATCTGGGGTTAGTCTGCTGGTGCGCCTGAGGTAAAGTCTTCGCCAGCGATCTGGAAGCGAGGGGTAATGACCTGGGAGTTTGACGCGTCTGATAGATCGGTAAAGAAACCGAGCTGGCGAAGCCTGGTCTTCAAAGCTTCAAGATTTGTTGCCAAAGCCCGATTAGTCAGCTCATCATCTTTATCGTCCAGACCAAGCTTGTCGATCAATAGCCCGTAACGTCCAGCCAGCCAGTCAACGAACTCCTGAATGGTTATTGGCCTGGATTGCCATTTGCCGTCGCTGGCCCGTTGACCGAGAACTGCCAGTTGGATGAGCACCTCCAATAGTTCGTTACCGATAACATATTTCCGCCTTGTTCTGCCCCGGCCCGCCATGAAGCCTCGATCGAGGTCGGAGCCACATAGTCCGGCCAGCAGCTTGCGGTGCTGTTCGCGCAGTGTCGTATATTGGAAATGATAAAGGATTTCAACGAAGGTATCCAATTTGCTTACTCGTCGTTGATTGCATATATCTATAATTCGCTCAACTTCTGGATTCAAATCTCCAGTTTCCTCGTCCCGCCCATTCTCACGAATTGACTGGAGGTCACGGGCGAAATATCCGGCCTGGTCAGAATGTGATTTGTACCCTTTCAGTAGAAATTCAATGTAATCACGACCGCGAAGGCTTTTTTGCTGCGGGGACATGTACGGCCCTGCAAACTCCTCAAGCTTTTTCATATAAAAGGCTGACCTGAAATAGTTCTCGATCTCTTTGAAATGCTCGATGAAACGACGCTTGGAAAGTTCATCCACCAATACAGAATGCCCTTGTGTCATGTCACAGAAAAAGTCCATCGCAAAGGGCGTATGAGACCGTGCTTCACCAGGTTTGGGCACATTCCCGCGTGGTGGAGGCAATGCCCCTTGCTTGACCATGTAATTGGTTATTCTCACTATTTGGTAGAAATACTGCGCCGCGTGAAAAACCATCAGGGTTGACATGTAGTTGATGAGTTCACGCCTGGGAATGTGGTTCTTGTAAAGAAAGAGAAGTTTAAGATCTTGCCGCATTAGTTCAATCTGCTCTGGGCAAAGGAAAGAGAAGGCTGGCACCTGATCCTGTTGTCTGTTGCCGAACATATCCGCTTCAAATGGCTCCAGAAGGCGGAGCATGAAGAGCAATTCAATATCCAGCTGTTTCCGTTCCGCCATGTTGGAAAGCGCCTGCTCGTCGATCTTGAAATCGCTCTCCCCATAGTTTTTCACCCCGACACCGAAAAACTGCTTCAGCAAAGAATCGGGATTGGTTGTCAGCTCCGGATCATCCTTGAGGGCATTGAAATAAAAATCGCTCAGATAACGGTCTTGACGTGTGACCTGGGGATTGAACAGCTTTATCACTCCGAAATGCAGAGGCCGCAAGCCGGCTAAGCGATATACACCACCTTTGGCTTTCCCCCGTCGCGACATAATCGTGAAGTGGGATTCAAACCATGAAGTTAATAATTCCTTGCGGTCAGGATCTTCGACCCCGACAAACTTTGACGGGTTCTCTTCCAGCGCCACATCGACTACGATTTTAGGAGTTTCGGCATTAGGATCGTTGCCAATGAAGATTTGCTTATCGGTGCGGGTTATCAGACGTCCGCCCGTGCGCAGATATATAAAGAGGCGGCTTAGTGCCTCTTCTACGTCGATGTTGTTAGCATCGATTGGGTAGACACCATCCATTTTGAATAACTTTTGCTGACGTGTAAGTAGGGTAACGGCCATTCTGGATCCTCGCCTAGACAATACTTAACTTGACACCGTTCGTTGGGGTCCGGGTCAGGTTGTAAAGTTGGTAATCATCTTTGGTGAGCAGCATCTGTTCTGATGGTGTTGCCATAAGTTGTTTCTTGAACATCAGCAAATTCAGGAAAAAAGTGCGCATCTCGCCAGCTGCCGGGATATACCCATCCCGAATCCTCATCAGCATTTCATAGAGGTCGAGAGAAATTTCCAGCTCGATACCCCGTTGGACATGCTGGAGGATAATACTTGAGGGAAGAAACTCAATGTATTGCCCCTGGCTGTTCGCCTGCGGCAGTTTAAGAACAAATTGATCTGAACTGTAGGTGAAGAAAGCCTTAACTTTGGCATCGGGGTCATGACGGGTGCGGATGCAGATATTTTCTGTGCCGCGAGTTTCATCGAAGATGCTTTCACTTCGGCTGATCGCAAGAATGATTGCGTTCTTGAGTTGTTCTCCTGGATCAGTGCCTGTTTCAATAAAGCCCATGAACTTGGTAAGGTTATCGTAGGGAAGCAGATCCACAAAAAAGGGCTTACCCTGCATATTGTCCCAACCTACGAGCTTCCCTTCGAAATAGAGTTTTCGTCTCAACGCACTTACGTAAAGCTGAGACGCGTCAAGGGCTTCCTTTGTTCGCTCTTCGGGGCTTTGTGCCCGTTTCTTGTAGAGGGTAAGCAGATCGTCTTCATCAGACCGCAACCTTCCACTTGTTGGATGGCGGCTGTTTTCAAACGGTTCAAAGAGTCTATGGAAATCAGCTGCTTTAGGTCGTGAGAAGCTCAATCTGCTGTCTATATGGGGTGAAGCAGCAAGGCCAACATCAAACTCGCGGATGAAGCTGAGAATTCGATCCTTTTCCCAGAGGTTGAAGAGGGCATTGTAATAGTACTGAGAGGTAAAGTCAGCATTACCAGTCTGAATTGATTTGAAGATCTCTTTGCAGGTCATCTTGCCAAAGAGCGTAAAAGCAAGAATCGAGCGCAAATCTCGGACTGTGACGTGGATACGCTTACGGAAATGGAGTACCTGGAAGATCGTTTTGAGCCGGGATCGCACCTTTCTAGCTGAGCTATTTTGCTGATCAACAGCCTCCTTGTCCTTATCATTCAAGCCAGAAGTAGATCGAATGCGAAATGTATCAACGTTGAACTTGACGGGGCAACGGCTACGGGCAGAACATTCATCGCATGCATCCCAGAACTCATTGGCGACATAACGATCTAAAACCTGATCAAATAGACAACTGGTCTGATCAAAGGAGGCATCAACCACTGATCGAAGGTTAAGGTTAACAAGAGCAATATCGTTGGGGAGAGGAACCCCCTTCAGGAGATGGTCAAGAAGGACGGTGCTCAACCACTTGAAGCCAACGGTATTGGAGAGAAAATCTCGCAACTTCCCTTCATTCATAGCAACTATGAGGCAGATATTCGTATCAGGAGCGGAATCGCCAGCAAATTCGCTAAAGAAATCCTTCAGCATCTCCTGATTATTTTTCCCCTCCACTTCCATCGATCCGTCATAGAGGGTCAGGAATTTTCTGTTATTGAGTATGAACTCGCTGCCGAGATGGTTGTGTTTGTGAACCTTAGACCCCAGTTTTTCAGCCAACTCTTCTATTTTCTGAATGAATGCCGTCTTCCCGTCCCCAGCATTCCCGGTCAGGATTACGAGCCGATAGTGGTTGATCGCATCGGCCAGTTCGTTGTCAAGCTTAGTTCTGACGTAGGTTTTTCGCGCCAGTTCATTTTCCAGACCACGTGTCAGGCCGTTACCCGCTTCTGATTGGCTGTAGAACATTAGGAATTGGTCAAGGTTTGAGTTGAAGGCCATTTTGAAACCTCTTCACTAAGTTGAATAAAGGGGGGAGGCATCGACTATGCCTTAGAAATGCAAAAGCCGTCCATCAGCGATTTGCTGATTTGGACGGCTTATTTGAGACTCACGTTCATCATAGTCCTCTGTTCATAACATCCATAAAACATTGCAAAATTGCTAAAATTTAATACACCTTTTAAACTTTAATGTCAACGATTGTCAATGAGTGCGTCACACCCCATTGTACTGCAACGGTATTATCAGCAAGGGATTTACTGCTTTCACTCAGTTGTTCCTGAACGTCCCGCCATCATTTCGGAACCGTCCGCGACTCAACCCGATTGGCTGCCTCGAAAATGCCGTACATGCTGACACACGTGAGGTCGGTGTCTCGCATCAGCGATTGCAAGTATTCTTTCGAGCGGGTCTTTACTCCGGCACGCTGACAGACAAGCCATGCTACCGCTTCAGCTTCCAGCTCGCGGATCGAGTGTGGCAATTTAGAGCGATTTGGCCAGCGGTTCTTTGGATCAGCACCGACATGGCCGCAATAAACATGACCCAGTTCGTGGGCAAGGGTGGCATACCGGGTCGGAAGACCCTGCTTGGCATTGAGCCTTATCCTGAAGCAAGTGTCTCTATTTCCCGTGTATCCCTCAGGATAGATTGCGCGACCGATGGCAGACCCGGCAAGGTGGGTACCGTAGTTGTCGGTTTCAACGACCTCTACACCATATCTGGCAGCTGCTTGACAGGTGGCGTCGTACTCTCTCCTCGTCAGGTTACCGAAGGCGAGCAGAGGAGAATCAAGTTGCCCGGGAAGCGGCCTGCCGTCCGTGTCCCCCAGCTCATAGACGAAGCGGACCGGACCAAATGGTTGAAGGATGACAATAGGGATGCCGTCAGGATTTACCTTTCTCCCATGCCTTTCCCACTGAAGGCGACTTGCAACAGCCGAAGCCCCGGGACGCTGAACTTTGACAAGCATCGCGTTGTAAACAGAGAGGTTGTTGAAGCGGACCACAAAGTCAAGAAACTCAAGGAAGCCGTTTTCCCCTTTTTCGTTCAGGGCTCGAATAAACAGGTCGTCGATGGCCGAGGCGCAATCCTCAAAGTGCAGCAGCCGCGGTGAAACATTTTCTTGCTCCTGCTCGTCCGAAAACAGCGAGTCCTGGTATGGCATGTTTTACCTCCTGGTTTCTCAGCCAGCAGTGGACAAGCCTCAAGTTCCTTCAAAAACTTCCGGCTGTTTCCGGTTTTTTGCCAGACTCAGGGTTTTCTTGAGTTTGATCTCGTATGCATGTATTTATAAGTCAAATCTGCCTTGCAGCAACGGTAAGAAGAGCAAATCATCGGTGATGACGACGGCGTCGCTCTGGTCAGTTCTGCCTTCTGCCACTGCTTCAGTTCTACGAGGACGGCCGATTCGCGCCTGTCCCTTACATTAAACAGGGCCTTCGGTCAATTTTTCTAATCTTCTCGCGCCCTTAATTTGGCGAACAGTAAACAATCGATGGATCGTGAGACATGGCTTACCTTATCATTTCCTACCAGCCATCTATCCCAGGGAAGAGATCGCAATTTGTCGCCCTATTTCGCCCTCCGGCCTTTATCGAAACTATCGCGTACCAACTGCCAGCTTGTTAGTGGCGTATTACTTTTACGGGAACCAACTTCATGACGCTATTTAAATCTGTAACGGCTATGGCTAGACCTTCTAGAAAGTCTTAAGGAGCCTTATGCGAACATTATTTTGTTTCACGTAAGCACCCTTAATGGAAAGTACGGAAAAGCATACCAATCGGAACTGAAGAACATAAGGCGCCTTAAGTGATCTTTCTTAAGGCGCCTTATCTGGGAATTCATTTTGCGGAGAATGTTAAATTATTTTTGGGTATCTGTGTTATTCCTTTTTGCGACAACCTCGCGCTTTCGTGATGTTCGTCGTATCCCTTGGGGGAGGCTCCCATTCTTTCCATCTGTCGGTCAAATGGTATTCTGCTGGTCGACCCTTTCCTAATAGGATGCCGCCATAACAAGAGACCCCTATGAAGCCCTTCTCCTGCAACTCGCTCAATGTGCGACTGAAGGTCGGAGACGGCATTTTGAGAACTTTCTCCGCCTCTGAAAAAGCGAAAGTAAATTTAGGGCGTCCCTCGGAATCTTTTATTCCTTTGCTGGCAGCATTTCCAGCTTTTGCATAACATATCAGCATCACGTCTTTTGCCGATGCCGATAAGTGCCTCCAAGCTGGGTGGATTACAATGTGTACGTAAACCTTTGCCCACCAGTCTTCAAATTTACTCGGAGGCTTACGATCCCTGCCATTATGAAGGACAGCCCTATGCTTGGCCGGTTTGAAGATTCGCGGTTCCATAATTAAGATTCCTGAGAAGTTGCGGCGTTCTCTATGAAAGCGCGAACGTCTTCAACCCTCCAGACAGTAATCCGCGGACCAAGTTTCACCGGACGGGGAAAGCGCCCTTCTTTTACCATGTTCCAAAGAGTACTTCTCGAAACCGGGACTATTGCAGGAAGGGGCGGGTCAGCTTTAGGATCGCCAATAATTTGAGGGATCCGGATAAAACCGGTCTCAGGAAGAATTGTTTGGCTTGAAGGGATTTCTTCATGCGGCCTCTTAAATACTCGTGAATTCATCATCCTCTCCTCTCCGGTACAGACCACGAAAAAAGGCGTGGCGATACCATAGGCATACTGCACCTTGGATTCGCTCACGCCTTTATCCCGGCCCCTGACACCAGCAGTACATGTACTCTGGTCGAGGAGGAGGTATGAGATTATGCTGTCAGGTAGGTCTCCGTCAGCTCCGCGCCAATTAGGTAGCGGTACACTTCAGGCGCTATGACAGCTCCAACACTTAATCTTTAATAAAAATCACTTCTTTTACCTCCCCAAGTTGGCGATTAACCTCCATTCTTCCATTAAATTTCTTCTCCGGAGGCAGATGCCGTATTTGCCGAAAGATTTCGTCACCACGCAAGTCATTCGGCGTTGCAGGCTTAGTACCACAAACTGCTCCATTTTGCCAGAAGAAAATTGTCTTATCTGTTCCGCCTTTTCCGCTGATCATGTCAATTATGAACCCAAGCAGAGCCTCATCTACCGTACTAATTTTTACCTTAATCATGATCTGATCGTCTCAGCGGAAGTATTCTCGCCCCTCTCTTCAGTCCATCCAGGTAATCCGCCCAGGACTGCATCATCTTCCGACGCTCGGCAAGGTGAGACGTGCGATTGTAGGCCCTGCCAAGTGCATCACGGACGGCATGGGCAAGTTGATGCTCAATGAAATCAGGCCGAAACTGCAAAACTTCATCAAGCAGGGTTCTGGCAACCGCTCTGAAGCCATGCCACGTCTGTTCGCCCTGATAACCCATCCTCTGAAGCGCAGCCGTCACAGCACCTTCACTCATGGGCCGGAGATAAGAACGGGCGCCCGTAAAAACGTAGGGGCTTCTTCCGGTCAATGGCTGTAAAGCCTTCAGAATCTCAATTGCTTGACTGCTCAGGGGAACGCAATGAAAGTCACCCTTGCGCTTGATCTTTTCTCTTGTGGAGAGCTTCATTTTTTCAACGGGAATGTTCCACTCCGCCGCGTCAAAGTCGATTTCTGACCACTCGGCGTGGCGAAGCTCGCCAGGGCGAACAAAGACAAGCGGGGCAAACTGGAGGGCGCACTTGACGATGAATGAGCCTTTAAAGTCGTCTAACGATCTCAGCAGGGGAGCGAGTTCTTGCGGCTGAGTAAGGGCAGGGAAATGCTTCTCTATCGGCTCCCGCTTCATGATGTCTTTTGGCTTTAAGCCTTCAAGAGGGTTTCTTCCGATGTATTCAGAGGCAACGCAGTAACGGAAGATCATGTTGAGTGCAACATACATACGGCGTGCCGATTCGGGGGCACGTTCTTCGATCCGGTGGAGCACCTGCTTTATATCCGAAAGCGTTATCTCTGTGACCGGCTTTGCCCCAAGCCACGGAAAGATGTTCTTCTCTAATCGCTCAAGTGTGGTCTTCGCGTGACTTACTGCCCATCCCTCGACCTTTCCGGCGTGCCATGCACGAGCTATCACCTCAAAAGAATGTTCGCTACTGGAAATGACAGCGGCCTTCTGTGCCTTCTTGATCTCTCCTGGATCAACCCCATTCGCCAGGAGCTTCCGGGCATCCTCACGGCGTTTTCGTGCGTCTGTAAGGGATATTTCAGGGTAAGTGCCGAGAGAGATAAGCTTCTCTTTTCCTTGGTAACGATACTTGAAGCGCCACAACTTTCCACCAGTCGGGGTTACAAGCAAAAACAGGCCACCCCCGTCAAAGAGAGTGACCTGTTTATCCTGTGGCTTTGCCTTGCTAATCTGTAGGTCAGTTAAGGGGAGAATCCGCTTTGGCATGGCGTTACCTCCGTTTTAGGTATACGGGACAAAGCTATGAGTGAATATACCCTTAAGCCTATACCCAAAATTCATGGATTTGAGTATACCAAACCGGACGGTACTGGACAACAGAAAAAGAAAAAGCCCTGATTTATCAGGGCCTTTTGGACTTGTCCAGACTTTACTGGACTGTATAATGGTGGCGGTGCAGGGACTTGAACCCCGGACACTACGGATATGAGCCGTATGCTCTAACCAGCTGAGCTACACCGCCGAATTATTTGTCTGTGTATCAATAACCGCCCCGGAGCAGCCGACATGCAGCATGTTCTCCAAGGGTCCCACGACATCGGAAGCTATATTATATAGACGATATGCATCGGAGTTGTCAAGAAAAAATGCGGGGCGTGGTGGTGGTTGACAGTCATCCGGGCTTCACGCCCTCACTGGATATCCTGCACATCCTTCAAGAGGTCCATGAGCTTCTGCACAGCCGGCACGGGCTCTCCCCGGGTCACCATAATGACCGGCGCCGCAACCACGGGAGTCTGTGGGACCTTTACCGTGGCGCCGATCAGACCGCGGGGAGCGATGCCGATCGCGCCCGGCGTGCTCATGACCCGGGTGCGCACCTCCTCGTAGCTGCTAACCGGCACCACCTTGGCCACGAGCGGTGCACCGTCGAGGATCTCCCTGCTGAATGTCTCATTCTCGGCGGCTGCGGCGATGTTCCAGACTACGACGATGTGCTGGTCCGCTCCCCCAAATTTCTTCCAGTTGGTGAGCCGCCCGGTGAAGATCGCCTTGAGTTGCTTCTTCGTCAGCTTCCGCACCCGGTTCTTCCGATGCAGAAAAATCACCGTACTGTTGCGCCCGATCTCAACCTGCCGCAGTAGAGTGGGATCGATCACCACCCTCTCTGTCGCCGCTTCCCGTACCAAGTCCGCCAACGGCTGCTCGGAAACAACCACGTCAACCTTCCCGGCCTCGAGGTCAACGAGTTCCTTCCCCGGCCGGCTGCGAACCATGGTGAGAGCAAGGCCGTTTTCCTCCTCGAATGTTTCCTGAACCGGCACGACGAAGCCGTTAATGGCTGCATCCTCACCGCCGACCCTGACCACCTTGCCACTGTTGGTGGCTGCATCCTCACTGCCGGCCCTGCCTCCCCCGGGCGATGTGGCACAACCGGCCGCGCAAACCAGGAAACAGAGAAGCATCGCTCCTGAAAAACAGTATTTCATCGACAACCCTCTCAGATATGTCGTCACAATTTCAAACATGGCGTGGCGGTTTGCCTGCCCTAGGGCCTTATACCACCACTGTCTCCCTTCCGCAACACCTTTCCACGCAACGCGCCATCAGTCGATGTGTGGTCTGAGGAAGCAAACAGCCAGGACGACCGCCAGGGATACGTAAAGGAGGATGCTGCGCCAGGTGCATGCCACGCGCAGGTCCTGTCGGGACGGGAGGGCATTGTAAAGGAGGACGAACATGCAGCCGTACAGCCCGAGCATCGCCGGGAGAGAGGGCGCATACCAGCTGAACCAATGACGCGCAAGCCAGTATGCCAACCCGATCAGGCCGAGCGGTGCCAGAGCCACCGGCATGGCGTTGATAGCCGTGATCCGCCCGAATTGGACACTGCCCAGCCGCCAGCCGTTGCCATCCCGCTTCGGCAGCAGGGAGATGGCCGCCGGCTGGGCTCGCAGCAGCAATCCGACCAGCAGGTGAGCCGCTTCGTGAAGGATGACTCCGGTCAGGTTCCAGAGGACCAGCACTATGACGCCGGAGGAGCGCGCACGGCGGTGGATGACGGCCAGTACGAGAAAGAGCACAATGCCGCAAAAGTGCCAGAGCGGATAGTGCGTTACGGAGGACCACAAGGGATGGGCAAGGCTCATATTACCGCATTCTCCCATTGCTTGATACATTATTTCAACGGGAAAGTCAGCTATAAAGAGCGGTTCGTACTTTACGCTGCCTTCACCTCGCACCTGCAGCCTCCGTACGGTCGCTATCCCTCCAAACCCAGTGAGCGGGCGGGACATCCACCGCAGAGTCCCCAAGGCAACCGCTCTTTAGGTTGAGGCAGGATTGACTTTATCCTCCCACTTTTGTTACAGTACAGAAACTTTTGTGCATTATGGCAGAAAGTGCTGCGACAGGAGGTGCCAGTTGTTCAACTCTCTATTCAGCAGAAGACTGTTCCTCAAGGCCTCCCTGGCCTGCGTTCTTCTCATGGCGGAGCTGGAGCCTGTCTGGGCGAGGCTCCCGGACCCGGAGAGCCTTCCCGAAGGAAAACTCTGTCTTTACAATACCCATTCCAGGGAACGGCTCACCATCGACTACCGGGATTTGTCAGGCAACTATAATCCCGACGCCCTCAAGGCCCTCAACTGGATTCTCCGCTGCCATTACACGGGAGAAGTGGCCAATATGGACATTCGGGTTATCGAACATCTCAACTTGGTTGACAAGCAACTGGGGGGAGGCAACGAATTCCACATCATTTCCGGATACCGCTCGCCCGAGTATAACGGCCTGCTACGCAAGGAAGGGCATCATGTCGCCCGGCACAGCCTGCACATGAAGGGAAAGGCCATCGACATCTCCATCCCCGGTATAGGCCTGGACCAGCTGCGGCACACCGCCCTCAACCTCAGGTACGGCGGAGTCGGCTACTATCCCGGGTCGGGTTTTGTCCACCTCGATTCGGGAAAGTTCAGGACCTGGTAACCCCCTCCTCCTCTCTTGAAATCAGATTCGATCATATTCTATTGAGATGTTGTCCCCATGCAAACCGTGCAAAGTTGACAGATTGCTTCCCGGTGCAGTTGCAGTAAACTGTAAAGGCACGCGGGGGGAGCCCCCCCTTGAGAGATTCGCACCAAGGAGCACGTCATGACGACCCCCAAAGGAACCTCTGTTATCCGCACCCTTCCCTTCGGTTCGGACGCGGCACTGCGACGCCGCTACATGGTCGTTGACGAACCGATCCAGGCGAACCTGCGCTTCGGCCGCATCCTGGAATTCCTCGACAAGCTGGCCGAGGAGACGGCGCTCGCCTATGTCCACAAGGTCGCCCCCGAAGCGCGGGTGGTGACCGCCGCCATCGACAACATCCTCGTCCGCCACCCGGGGGACGTGACACGCGACTTGGTGTTCCACGCCAGGATCAACTACGTGGGAAAGACCTCCATGGAGGTGGGGATCCGCGTGGAGCACCCGGGAGACCCGACGGTGCACGTGGCGTCCTGCTACTTCACCATGGTGGCCCGCGAGGGGGACAGGGAAAAGACCCGGGGAGTGGAACTGCCGCCTCTGGACCTTGCCGACGAGAACGACCGGCACCGGGCGGAGAAGGCGAAGGAGCGCCGTGAGGCCTACCGCCGGCATCTGGCGGCAATGCAGGAGCCTCCGAGCCGCGAGGAGTACGAGATGCTCCGCCGACTCCACCTGGCCCAGGAGGAGCCCGACTTCAAGGGTCTCCTGGCCGGGAGCCTCGTCACCGAGGGGTGGGAACGGATGTACCCGGAGCAGGAGAACGTGCCGAAGACCATCTTCGGCGGCTACCTTGTGCGACGCGCCTACGAGCTGTCGGCCATCTGCACCGAGCTCGCCGCTCCCGACCGGCCGGTGATCGCCGCGGTGAACCGGATCAACTTCCACTACCCGGTGCATCTGGACGACAAGCTCCACTATGTGAGCCGGGTGGTCTTCACCGAGGGGAACACGGTCTGCGTCGAGGCGGGAATTGAGCGAATAAGCCGCGACCGTACCACCAAGGCGCTCTCCAACACCTGCCTCTTCACCTTCGTCAACGTCGACCGGGAGATGGCCCACCGCCCGGTCGCCGAGGTCTACCCGGTCACGTACGCCGAGGATACCCGTTACCTCCAGGCCTACCGCAGCCACCAGGAGTTCTTGAGCCATCACTACGCCGACTCCGAGCTGCTGGAGTGAAAAACTTTTCACCACGAAGACACAAAGGACACAAAGTTAAAAACAAAGGGGCTGACCATTCCGGTCAGCCCCTTTCACATTCTATGCTGCAGCCTCTGTCAATTTAGGCAAACAGTTCCTCATCGAACAGGGTCATGATCCCCTCGGGGGAAAACGGATAGGTGCTGGTCTGCTCGACCCCGCCCGGCCTCTGCCATATCCACTTGATAACCTCTTCACCGTCTTGTTTCACCCGCACAAGCTTGTCCGGGTCGAGGCTCAGGAGGACCTCCCACATCCCTTCCAGGTCGAGGAGCTCAAAGCCGTCGATTACTTCATCCGGTTGAGCTCTCGCGACAAACCGGTCGATGAGGTCGTAGTCAACCACGTCATCCGCCCTGCGCCACCATTTGACGAACTGTCGCCCTGCCCCCTCCTCTTCGGCGATCTGCTCTACGACCTCTCTTCCTGTCATGTCGTACCCTCCTTCCGGAAATATCCGGTCATTTCTTGAAGAACATGGCCCCACCGATGACCGCGAGGGTACCGCACCAGGCGAAGATGACCGCCTTGGAGTTCCCCCCGTAGAAAGCCGGCGAGAGGTCATAAACGTACGGGGCAATGAACTTTCCATACAAAGATTCCACCCAGTCCGGGAAAAAGGCGAGGAGCGCCGCCGCCACCAGTACCAGTCCGACGATTTTCTCCCATCTCATGAGCGCCTCCCCGGAAGTCCGTCATTGCAAGCGACTGCTTTGACAAACACGCTGCGTCATCTACAATTGTAGTGTCAATCCTTGACAAATCAACCCCCCTGAACGAATCCCCATTCCTCGCGCAACAGGGCCCACAAAGGGGTGTCAATGAACCTCGTCAGATATGGCTTCACCCTGTTCGCCGTCGTCTTTGTCGTGCTCACCGCCGCGCTGGTGGCGAGCGGCCGGCACCGGCAGACCGCCATGGCGGAGAGCGTCCGCAACGGCAAGGTGACGGTGGAGCAGGCAATCCACTCCTGGAACATGTGCCCTGAAAATACGCCGGTGAACCTCGTGCTCTACCTGCGTAACACGGGGCGGGATCGCGTCGCCGGCACCGCCGTGGTGACGGTTACCATCGCCCGAAACGGCCTGGATGAACATTTCATGACCGAGCTGACCGACTGTTTCGGCGAAGAACGGCTTGCGGAGGACATAGGAAAGGAGATGGCGCGGGGAGACCCTGGACGGCTCGCGGCCATCTGGAACTACCTGGGCAGGGGAAAGAGACTGCCGCAAGGAGCGGCATACGAACCGGTGACCGGCAAGGCGGGGGACGGGGTATACACGGTGAACTTCCGCAAGGTGTTGATGTTCGGCCCCGGCGAAACGGCGCAGCTGGTGCAGAACCTGGCCATCCCCGTCGGCGAGCGGGGCGGCCCGTTGACGGTGAAAGTTACCGACCTGGAGCCTTAGCCCCTCGTTCAGCCGGGGAGCCGCCTTCGCGGCGAAGCCGCGCCACCTCATCAGCGGTAAGAAGCCGGTACTCGCCCGGCCGGAGTTTGCCGATCTCTACGGAGCCGTAGCGGGAACGCTTCAGCCGCACCACGGAAAGACTCACCGCCTCGCACATGCGCCGCACCTGCCGGTAGCGTCCCTCGTGGATGGTGACCGACAGCCAGGTGTTGTTCTCGCTCTCCCGCACAACGTGCACCCGGGCAGGCGCGGTCCGACCCTCCTCCAGATCGACCCCCTCGGCCAGCCGCCGCACCTGCTCCGGCGAGACGCTCCCCCGCACCCGCACCAGGTACTCCTTGTCCACCTCGTGGCGCGGATGGGCCAGGGTATTGGCCCACTCGCCGTCGTTGGTGAGGAGGAGCAGCCCCTCGGTATTGTAGTCGAGCCGCCCCACCGGAAAGACCCGCTCCTTCACTCCCTTGAGAAGAGAGGTGACGATCGGCCGCCCCTGGGGGTCCTTCATGGTGGTGACGTAGCCCACCGGCTTGTTGAGGAGGATATAGAGCCGCTCCTCCGCCAGGCGGACCGGCCGGCCGTCGAGGGTGATCCGGTCGCGGTTCGGGTCGGCCTTCGAGCCGAGTTCGGTCACCACGGCACCGTTCACCGCCACGCGGCCGGCGGTGATCATTCCTTCTGCCTCCCGCCGAGAGGCGACCCCCGCTTGGGAGAGGATTTTTTGAAGTCGTTCGAGCATTGTCGTCCTTCGAAAAGAATTCACCGCACTTAACGCTGATTGTATCGAACTTCCCCTGATATACAAAAGAAGAAAGGCGGTCTTAAAACCGCCTCTCCCACTGCTCTGCACCATCCCCCAGCCCTTTAGGCCCGTTGGGTCCTCCCATCGAAGGGAGGGAGGCTTAAAGAATCCCCTTTCCCCTGGTGGGAGAGGGTCAGGGAGAGGGGGGGAAGCGTTTCCTACATTTCGACGAAGCGGGACATCTTGCGGAACTTTTGATACCTCTCCTCCACCAACTGCTCCGGCGCGAGCGTCTTCAGTTCCTTGAGATTGCGGGACAGCGCCTCGCGGAGGGTCTTGGCCATGGCGTCGTGGTCGCGGTGGGCACCGCCGACGGGCTCCTTGACGATCTCGTCGATCACGTCGAGATCCTTGATGTCCTTCGCCGTGAGCTTCAGGGCCTCGGCCGCCTGCTCCCCCTTTGTCCCGTCCGACCAGAGGATCGCCGCGCACCCCTCGGGAGAGATGACTGCATAGACGGAATACTCAAGCATCAGCACCCGGTCGCCGACCGCGATGGCCAAGGCTCCGCCCGAGCCCCCCTCACCGGTGACGACGACGATGATCGGGGTCTTGAAGCGCGCCATCTCCCGCAGGTTCCGGGCAATGGCCTCAGCCTGCCCCCGCTCCTCGGCGCCGATGCCGGGGAAGGCGCCGGGGGTATCCACGAAGGTGATGATCGGAATCTGGAAGCGCTCGGCCATCTCCATGAGGCGCAGGGCCTTGCGGTACCCTTCCGGGTTGGGCATGCCGAAGTTGCGGTAGACCTTCTCCTTGGTGTCCCGCCCCTTCTGGTGGCCGATGATCATCACCGGCTCCCCCTCGAACTGCGCCAGCCCCCCGACGATGGCGTGGTCGTCGCCGAACTGGCGGTCGCCGTGGAGCTCGACGAAGTCGGTGAAGATCCGGCTCACGTAGTCGAGGGTAAAGGGCCGGTTGATGTGCCGGGCCACCTGGGCAGTCTGCCAGCGTGTGAGGTTGGCGAAGATATCCTCCCGCATCTGTTCCGCTTTCTTTTCCAACTTGGCCACCTCCGTCTTGAGGTCCATCGTGTCGGTGGAGAATTCCATGAGCTCATGGATCTTCTGCTCCAGCTCCACCAGCGGCTTCTCGAATTCCAGGTATTGGGCTGCCATCTATTCCATCTCCTTTGATCTGCAATTTAAATCCTATCAGGAAATCCCGTGCGCGCTGCACAATGTCCAGATGCAAGGCGCCAAGGAGCGAGCAGCGGAGCATACATCAGTATGTGAGCAGCGCAGCGACGCAGGCAACGCCGCAGATGGGCGTTGTGCGGCGCGCACGGCTATTCGAACGACACCGCATTATACCCCAGCAGGTTCGCCACCTCCAGGGAGAGGTCCTCGCTGGCCGCCACCCGCCAGGCCTCGGGGATGACGATGGTGGTCCGGCAGGTGTCAGGGATCTCCAGGTGAAGGAGTGTAGCACAGCTCCCCCGATAGCGTCCCATGATATCCCGGAGCGACTCCAGCTGCCCCCGGTCCAGGTCGCGGGTGGAGACGTTCAGGTGGACCCGCTTCGTCTCCCGCTCGTTCACCTCCCGCAGCGGCACGATCTCGGTCGCCTTGATCTTGCTCGAATCCTCCCCCGCCTCCACCGTCCCGGTGAGAAGGATCGGGTCGTCGGACTTGAGGTGTATGGAGCACTTGACATAGGTGTCGGGAAAGACCATCACCTCCACCGAGCCGTACTGGTCCTCGATGGCAAAGAAAGCCATCCGGTCACCCCGCTTGGTCACCTTCTCGGAAAGGGCCGAAACAACGCCGCAGACCCGCACCTCGGTCTTGTCCCGCAGTGTCGCGAGGGTCTCGGTGGTGGCGGTGGCGAAGCGCTTCACGTCCGCCGCGTGGGGGTCGAGGGGGTGGCCGGAGATGTAGAAGCCGAGCGCCTCCTTCTCCAGGGAGAGCCGCTCTTTGGTGAGCCACTCCGGTACATCGGGGAGGGTCATCCCGCCGTTGCCGTTGCTTTTCACGATCTCGCCGGTGCCGAAGAGGCAGACCTGCTCGCTCTCCCGCTCCCGCTGGATCTTCTGGCCGAGCTCCATGGCCTGCTCGAGCCCCGCCATCATCTGAGCCCGCCGCGCCCCGTTACTGTCGAAGGCGCCGCACTTGATGAGCGATTCCGCCACCCGCTTGTTCACCCGGCGCAGGTCCACCCGCTCGCAGAAGTCGAAGAGGTCCTTGAACGCCCCGTCCCGGCGGGCCTCAAGGATCGCCTCGATGGCGGAGCCGCCGACGTTCTTCACCCCCCCCATGCCGAAGCGGATGGAGTTCCCGAGGACCTTGAAGGAGCGCTCCGACAGGTTGATGTCAGGGGGGAGAACCTCGATCCCCATCCCCCGGCACTCGTTGATGTTCTTGATCACCTTGTCGGTGTTCTCCATGTCCTCGGTGAGGAGCGAGGCCATGAACTCCACCGGGTAGTGGGCCTTGAGATAGGCGGTCTGGTAGGAGATCAGGGCGTAGGCAGCGGAGTGGGACTTGTTGAAGCCGTACTCGGCGAACTTGGCCATCAGGTCGAAGATCGCTCCCGCCTTCTTCAGGTCGATGCCCCCCTTCTCCGCCCCGGCCATGAAGATGTCGCGCTGCTTCACCATCTCGGCCGGGTCCTTCTTCCCCATGGCACGGCGCAGGAGGTCAGCGCCCCCCAGGGAGTAGCCGCCCAGGGTCCGGGCGATCTGCATGACCTGCTCCTGGTAGACGATGACCCCGTAAGTATCCTTGAGGATCGGCTCCAGCTGCGGCAGGTCGTAGACCACCTTCTTGCGACCATGCTTGCGGTCGATGAACTCGTCCACCATCCCCGAGCCGAGCGGTCCCGGCCGGTAGAGGGCGCCGGCGGCGATGACGTCCTCGAAGCAGGAGGGCTTCAGCTTGACGAGCATCTCCTTCATCCCGCTGGATTCGAACTGGAACACGCCGGTGGTGTTGCCGGCGGAGATAAGCTCGTAGGCACCCTGGTCGTCATCCCGGAGCTTCGCGATGTCGAAGTTAGGGGTCTTGCCGGTGCGGATCATCTTCACCGCGTTGTCGATGACCGTCAGGTTCTTGAGCCCCAGGAAGTCGAACTTGACGAGGCCGATCTTCTCCACGTACTTCATGGAGTACTGGGTGGTGATCGACTCGGACTTCTGGTCCTTGTAGACCGGGCAGAACTCCTCCAGCGGCCCCGGAGCCACGACGACCCCTGCGGCGTGGGTCGAGGCGTGACGGGTGAGCCCCTCCAGGCAAAGGGCGGTGTCGAGGAGCTGCTTCACCCTTGCATCGGCCGCTGCCATCTCCCGCAGGCGCGGCTCCTGCTTCATCGCCTCGGTGAGGGTGATGTTGAGGATGTTCGGCACGAGTTTGGCGATCTTGTCGGTTTCGGCGAAAGAGAAGTCAAGGACCCGCCCAACGTCCCGGATCACCCCCTTGGCCGCCATGGTGCCGAAGGTGATGATCTGGCAGACCTTATCGCGGCCGTAGTGCTCAGTGACGTACTGGATCACCTCCTCGCGCCGGTCCTGGCAGAAGTCCACGTCGATATCGGGCATGGAGATCCGCTCCGGGTTGAGGAAGCGCTCGAAGAGAAGGTTGTAAGGGATCGGGTCGAGGTCGGTGATGCGGATGGCATAGGCAACCAGCGAGCCGGCCGCCGACCCCCTCCCCGGCCCAACCGGGATGCCGTGGTCCTTGGCCCAGTTGATGAAGTCGGCAACGATGAGGAAATAGCCGGGAAGCCCCATCTGCTTGATGCAGTCGAGCTCGATGCGGAGCCGGTCGTGGTAGGACTGCTCCTGCTCCGGGGTGAATTCCGGGTTCTTCGCCCGGACAGTGACGAGCCGCTCCGCGAGCCCCTGCCGGGCCTGACGCTCGAGCATCTCGTCGAGGCTCTCGCCGGGGGGCGGGGTGAACTGCGGAAAGTGGTAGGTCTTAAAGTCAAGCTTGAGCTCGCACCGCTCGGCAATGGTAAGGGTGTTCGCCACCGCCTCCGGGGCGTAAGTAAAGGCGGCCGCCATCTCCTCCGGGCTCTTCACGTAGAACTCGTCGGCGGAGAAGCGCATGTGGGTGGGATCGGAAAGGGTCTTCCCGGTCTGCAGGCAGAGGAGCACCTCGTGGGAGGTGGCATCTTCCTTGTTGAGGTAGTGGCAGTCGTTGGTGGCCACCAGCGGCAGCCCCATCTCGCGGGCAAGGGTCACGAGCTTCCCGTTCACATCGGTCTGCTCGGGAAGGGTGTTCTCCTGGAGCTCGATGTAGTACCGGTCGGGGAACATGGCCGCGAACTCTTCGGCGACCCGACGGGCGTCCTCCAGACGGTTTCTGCCGCACAGGTGGGCAACCTCCCCCTTGAGGCAGGCGGAGAGCGCGATCAGCCCTTCGGTGTGGCCCCGCAGGAGTTCCTTGTCGATGCGGGGGCGGTAGTAGAACCCCTCCTTGTAGCCGGCTGACACCAGGCGGCAGAGGTTCTTGTACCCTGCCAGGTTTTGGCAGAGGAGCACCAGGTGGTAGCTCGCCTCGGAGATACCGCCGGGGGAGGAGCGCTCGAAGCGGGAGCCGGGGGCGAGGTAGACCTCCGAGCCGATGATCGGCTTGATGCCCGCACTTTCGCACTTCAGGTAGAACTCCACGGCGCCGAACATGTTGCCGTGGTCGGTAATGGCAAGTGCCGGCATGCCGCAGGCGACGGCCTTCTTCACCACGTCGCCGATCCGGATCGCCCCGTCGAGCAGCGAGTACTGGGTGTGAAGATGCAAGTGGACAAAACCGTCCGGCAAGGGTCCCCCTGATAATTAACAACAACGGGAGCGTCGGTGCGACGACTCCCCTTTTTAGTGTCACTAAAAATATTTAGCGATTATGACACGAAACCGGGCGGAGTGTCAACAACGGCGATGGCCCGCAGCCACAGGCTGCGCGGGATATTCCCTTTTCATTTCGTGCCCGATCTGATAATAATTACGAAAGAATACCGTTTGACGCTGGACGCAAAGCCACCATCTGAAAAAAGGCAATTAAACACGGATGAACACGGATATTACGGATTAACACGGATAAAACCAACCCCGAGCCCTTAATCCGTGTAAATCCGTCAAATCAGATTTGATCCGTGTGCAAACGCCTTTCAGCCTCTGCGCCTTTGCGTCAAGGTCTTTAAATGGCCATCTGGAAGGATATTCATGGAGCAGCAGATTTCCCTCACCGACACCCACGCCCACATCGAGGGGCGCGACTTTCAACCCGACTTCGCCGACATGCTCGAACGCGCCCGCCAAGCGGGGATCGGTCGTATCATCACGGTCGGGACCGACCTGGAGTCGAGCCGGGCTGCCTGCGCCCTCGCTGCCCGGTACGACCATATCTGGTGCACCGTCGGGATCCATCCCCACGATGCCGCCCGGGTCACCGACCGCTGCTACGACGAGATCCGGGAGATGGCCGTCCAGCCGAAGGCGGTCGCCATCGGTGAGATCGGCCTCGATTTCTTCCGCGACCGCTCGCCGCGGGAAGACCAGGAACGGATCTTCCGCCGCTTCATCCGCCTTGCCCGGGAACTCTCCCTGCCGCTCGTCATCCACGACCGGGATGCCCACGATCGGGTCATGGCAATCCTGCGGGAGGAGAAGGCGGGCGAAGTCGGCGGAGTCCTCCACTGTTTTTCCGGCGACCTGGAGATGGCCCGGCAGTGCGTCGACATGGGGTTCGCCGTTTCCATCCCCGGGACCGTCACCTACCCCGCCAACGAGGCGCTCCGGGATGTGGTGCGCGGTGTGAAGATCGAGCATCTCCTCGTGGAGACCGACTGTCCCTACCTCTCGCCGGTCCCCCACCGGGGAAAGCGGAACGAGCCCGCCTTCGTGCGGCTCGCCGCCGAGAAGGTTGCGGAGCTGAAGGGGCTCACCCTCGCGGACGTGGCCCGCATCACCTCCCTCCACGCCGAGCGCCTGTTCGGCATCGGGAGCGGCAACCAAGCCGCCCGCATCGCCTACCGGATCAGGAACGCCCTCTACCTGAACATCACCAACCGCTGCTCCAACCGCTGCTCGTTCTGTGCCAAGTACGACGACTTCACCGTCAAGGGGCATTTCCTCCGCCTCGACCACGAGCCCTCCACCGCCGAGGTCCTGGCCGCCGTGGGCGACCCCTCCTCCTACGACGAGGTGGTCTTCTGCGGCTTCGGCGAGCCGCTCCTGCGCCTCGATCTGGTGAAAGAGGTGGCCACGGCGCTCAAGGCGAAGGGAAGCCGGATACGGATCAACACCGACGGCCAAGCGAACCTCGTGTACGGCAGGAACATCCTCCCGGAGCTCGAAGGCCTCATCGACTGCGTCTCGGTCAGCCTCAACGCCGCCGATGCCGCCACCTACGCGCGCCTCTGCAACACCCCCTTCGGCGAGGCAGGGTTCGACGGGATCTGCGAGTTTCTTACGGAGGCACTGAAACACATCCCGAAGGTAGTCGCCAGCGCCGTCACCGTGCCGGGTCTCGACATCGCAGCGGTGAAGAGGCTTGCGGAGTCCCTCGGAGTGGAGTTTCGCGAGCGGGAGTACGCAGAGGTGGGGTAACCCCTCACCCCCCCCCCTCTCCCTCAGGGCGAGGGGAAATCAAACCCTCTCCCCATGGGAGAGGGTGGCCGAAGGCCGGGTGAGGGTAGACCGCTCGGCGTGGCGGTAGTGAAAAAACTCTAAAGGAGCGATCTATGAAAATATTGGCAATTATGGGGAGCCCCAACGGCATGAGGGGGAACACCGGCCGGCTTCTCGAAGAGGTACTGGCCGGAGTGCGGGAGGCTGGCGGCGACGTGGAGCTGATTTCGTTCGCGGAGTCCAAGGTGCTGCCGTGCGTCAGCTGCTATGTCTGCCACAAGACCGGCAGATGCACCCTCAAAGACGACTTCGAAGACATCAAGACGAAGCTCATGTCCTGCGACGGCTTCATCTTCGCCAGCCCGAACTACATCCACAGCGTCACGGCCCAGCTGAAGGCGTTCTTCGACCGCTGCGCCTGCATCATCCACTGCATCGCCCTGGAAGGGAAATACGGCGCGGTGGTGGAGACCTCCGGCGGTGGCGAGGATGCCGACGTAGTCGGGTACATGAAGCATGTGGTGAACGTCCTGGGCGCTCAATCCGTCGGCGGCATCGGCTCGCCCGTGGCGGGATGCCGCTCTTTCCCTGATGAGGAGCCCCTCTTTGCGAAGGCCCGGGACCTCGGGCAGGAGCTCTGTCGGAGCATCGCGGAGAAGCGGCACTTCCCGGAGCAGGATGCCTTCCTGAACGCCTTCAGAGCACGGATGAAGGGGCTTGTAGAGTACCGGCGGAAGGAGTGGACGTACGAGTACGACTATTGGCAGGCAAAGGGGAACTAACTGGCTGTTGTGCCTGTTTACAGGCAGCAAAAAAGGCCGCACCCGAAATGGATGCGGCCTTTTTTCTTGCCGGGAGGCGAAATTACTTCGCCGCCGGGGCCTCAGCCGGAGCAGCCGGAGCGGCTTCTTCCTTCTTCACGGCTTTCTTGGCTTTTTTGGTTTTTTTGTGGTGTTTCTTGGTTTTCTTAGCCGGAGCTTTTTCTTCCTTCTTCATTTCGCCAGCAGCCGGAGCGGCAGGGGCGGCGGCAGGAGCAGGAGCTTCCTGGGCGAACACGAGGCCGGCGAAGGAAACCGCGACGATGGATGCTACGATGGTGGAAAGAACTTTTTTCATTTGAGTGATCTCCTTTTTGTCTGCTTGTTGTTGCTTCCTGTTTTAGGGGAGAGCATAGGCCGTGCCAAGCCTTACATGATGGCTATCTCCTTGAAAATACTAAGCAATGGAATTCGGTGCCATAGCACGCCGTTTTTTCTTAACCTCAATTGCTCCAGATCTTACCCCAAAAGAGGTATATGTTTGTTTTTATTAATATTTTTAATAAATAACCTTATTTGTTTCGCGCTTGACCGGTACTCTTGTTTCAGGTACTTTAGGGTTGTTCTACGCTATGCGGGAGAGCCGTCGTGGAGGAATTTTCTGCATAAATGATGGAAAGCCGTTGAAGGCCGGATGAAGGCTTAGGCGGCTTTTTTGTGTGGGCACGTGAGATGAGATGGGCGTTTATTTGAAGTAAGGATATCCGCTGAGATTCGCATGGATGTCAGTAGTAAGGGATAGAGGTATCTTTCAGAAAGCAGGGTAAATGATCGTCTAAAGAAAGGAAATCATATGCACCGCCTTATCATTTCAAGCATCATCTGCCTCCTCGCCACCACTTCATTCGCCGCCGAACCTGTCAGTACAGAAAGTCAGGAGACCATAACGACAAAGTCCGGACTGCAGTACACCTGCATCAAGGAAGGCACTGGAGCTATCCCGAAGTCTAACGATACGGTAAGGGTCAATTATCGCGGCACATTGCAAAACGGCCGGGTATTCGACAGTTCGTACAAGTACGGAGGACCGATCGAATTTCAGCTTGGTACTGTCATCAAGTGCTGGACCGAGGGGTTGCAGATGATGAAGGTCGGCGGGAAGGCGATTCTGGTTTGCCCACCGAATATCGCCTATGGCGATGAAGGCAGTGGTTCCGTCCCGCGATTCGCCACGCTGACATTCGAAGTGGAGTTGGTCGATATCAAATAGCCCAGCACAAAGCGATCTTGCGGTGGTACAGGCTGGATTACGGCGCCGTTAGGCCTTTGAGAAAATATATCGCGACCTTGTTGACAACCAAATTAACGTTAATGCAATTTAATCAGCGTCACCGAAAAGGTGAAACCTGGGTAACCAGGTGGCACAAAGCTACCATCCTTGACAAGAGGATAGAGGGGCTGCCGAGTGACTGAGGATTAGAAGCCCACTGTTCCCCAGTGGGCTTTTTTTGTTCCATCCCTCATCCCGCCGCCTGATCGACGCAAAGCCATTGCCCTACACGTGGAAAATCGCTATAATCTATCAATTAATGAACGCATCAGCGTCCCCGTGACTGGACCATCCCGGCTCCGCTGTTTTTCCGAGGCCCATACCGCATGACCGATAAGACCCGCTGGCTCCTCCTCCTCTGCCTGGCCCAACTTTTCATCATGCTGGTGTTCATGAACACCTCGGCGATCCTCCCCCTCCTCAGCCGCGAATGGGGGCTGAACAACACCCAGGCCGGCACGCTCATCTCTGTCTACCAGTTGGGCTACATCGCCTCGGCCGTGGTGCTGAGCGCCCTCACCGACCGGTTTGACACCAGGCGGATATTTATCATCTCCGCCTGCTGGTCGGGAGCTGCCAATCTCCTGTTCGCCCTGCTCGCCCACAACTACACCACCGCCCTCATCCTGCGGGGATTGACCGGCATCGGCATGGGTGGGACCTACATGCCGGGGCTGAAAGTGGTGGCAGAGAAGTTCCTCCCCCACGAGCGGGGCCGTGCGATCGGCATCTACGTGGGGTCCCTCGTCCTCGGCGCCTCCCTTTCCCTGGCGGTGACCGGCGCCATCACCTCCTTTGCCGGCTGGCGAGGGGCCTTCCTCTGGGATTCTGCAGGGGTCCTCTGCGGCATCCTCCTTGCGCTCGCGGTCTTCCGGGGATACCGGCCGATGGTCCACGAGAAGGCCGCCGCCGGGTTCAGGTCGGAAATAGTCAGGAACCGTCCCGCCTTCCTCATGATCCTCGGCTACGGAGCCCACATGTGGGAGATGTACGGCATGCGCAACTGGCTCGCCTCGTTCTTCACCGCCGTCCTGGTAAGACAGGGTACAGCGCGCGGCATGGCGACCGGCTGGGCGGCGACCGCGGCAGCGCTCATCGTCGGGATCGGCACCTTTTCCACTGCTATCACCGGCACCCTCTCCGACCGGCTCGGCCGGACCAGGACCGTCACCCTCGTCATGCTCGGCAGCACCCTCTTCTCATTTTCCTTCGGCTGGCTCGCCGGCATCAACCCCTATCTCCTCCTGGCCATCGGACTCGTCTACGGCTACTTGATCGTCGCCGAGTCGCCGGTCTTCTCCACCGGCCTCACCGAGCTCGTGGTCCCCGGCTACCTGGGGACCGCCATGGGGATGCAGTCGCTGGTCGGTTACTCCCTCGGCATGGTCTCCCCCACGGTCTTCGGCTGGGCACTCGACCTCTGCCGGGGCTGGGAGCCGATCCCAGGGGTGAGCGGCGACTGGGGCATCGCCTTCGCGACCGCCGGCCTCGGCGGCCTCGGCGGCCCGGTCTTCATGTACCTCCTGCGCAGATGTCCGGAGAGCAGCCGCATGGCGGGAGGCAAGAAATAATGTTCAAAGTTCAAAGTTCGAAGTGCGAGGTTCTATGGTTTTAAACGTTGAACATCGAACATCGAACGTTGAACAGGTTTTTTTATGACCCTTTTCAAGAAAATCCTCGTGGCAATGCTCCTCCTCTCACTCCTGCCGCTCCTCGCCTCTTCCTTTATCCTCTTTCTCAACCTGGGGGAGGTGCGGGGAAAGCTCGCCGAGCGGATCGCCCGCGCAGCCGACGTTCAGGCCTCGGAGAGCCTCAAGCAGCGGGCCGGCCAGGTGGCAGAGGGGATCACCCGTTTCCTTCACGACTGCGAGGCGGACCTGCGCCTCCTTGCCGCCCTCCCCCGCACCCCGCAGGTGCTCGCCGATTTCTACGCCAGCCGCCGCGGGGAGATCTGGTACCGGCGCGGTCCCGGCCCGGTCCCGCGGGAGGTGCGCGAGTGGATTCCCCGCTACTCCTCCCTCGCCATCATCGACAAAAACGGCCGGGAGACCTTCGTCATCAAGGACGGCCGGACGGTTCCCCCATCCGAGCTGCGCAATGTTGCCGACCCCGCCAACACGGAGTACCGGAGCGAGGAGTATTTCCGCCGTGCCAGCCAGTTGAAGCGAGGGGAGATCTACGCCTCCCACCTGACCGGATTCCACGTCTCGAAGGAAGAGCAGCTGGCCGGCGCACCCGACCCCGAATCGGCGCTGAACGGCAAGGAGTACCGCGGGGTGATCCGTTTCGCCACCCCCCTCTTCGACGCCGGCGGCCGGTTTGCCGGGGTGGCCGTTCTCTCCCTCGACCACCGCCACCTCATGGAGTTCACCCAGCACATCCTTCCCGGCAAGGACGTCGCCACGGTCTTCCCCTCCTACCAGAGCGGCAACTACGCCTTCATCTTCGACGACGAAGGGTGGATCATCACCCATCCCAAGTTCTGGGACATCCGCGGGGTGGACGCCACGGGAAAACAGGTCCCCCCTTACACCGCCTCTTCCCCGCCGGCCGACGTAGCCAGCGGCCGAATCCCCTACAACCTGGACCAGGCCGGATTCATCCACCCCAACTACCCGGTCGTGGCAAGACTTGCGCGGGAACGGCAGGCGGGGTACGTGGACATCACCAACGTGGGAGGGGCGCGGAAGGTGATGGCCTTCGCCCCGATCCTGTATGATACCGGCGACTACCGGCGCCACGGCATCTTCGGCACCGTCACCATCGGCTTCCAGGTAGATCAGTTCCACGAGCTTGCCCGCACCGGCGTTGCCCTCATCAACCGGCAGCTCCGGGAACACGTCGTGACGAGCGCACTCATCGTCACTGCCACGGCCCTCCTCGTGATCCTCTGCGCCTGGTTCCTCTCCCGCGGCATCACCCGCCCCCTGGCACTCCTCACGGAAGGCGCGCGCAGGATGGCCGACGGCGCCGACGACAGCCGCGTCGCCATCGAAAGCCGCGACGAGGTTGGCCTGCTCGCCGGCAGCTTCAACAAGATGGCCGAGGAGCTCGAACGTCGCCAGAAGCGCCTCCTCAACACCCTTGACGAGCTCAGTTCTTCACGACAGGAGATCCTGGACGAGCGGAACTTCAAGGCGAGCGTCCTGGAGAGTATATCGAGCGCTATCCTCACTCTCTCCCCCGATGGCACCCTCACCTCCATCAATGGTACCGGCACCCGGCTCCTTGGCGAGACGGCACGACCGGGGGTAAACTACAACGCCATTCTCGGAGAGTGGGGCACCATGGCCGATTGGACAGCGGCGGTCCTCGCCGGGACGAAAGAGTATGGCCGCGAACCGCTGTCAATCGAGCGGGACGGAGAATCGCGCTACTTCGAGGTGGGATTCTTCCCCATCGGCGAGGGACCTGACCGGGGAATCACCGTCACCATGCGGGACGAAACGGTGCGGGAGCGGATGCGCGAGGAGATGACCCGCATGGACCGGCTCGCCTCCCTTGGCAAGCTCTCCGCCGGCATCGCCCACGAGGTACGCAACCCCCTGACCGGCGTGTCGCTCCTCCTCGACGACCTCCACGACCGGGCACCCCTCGACCCGGAGTGCCAGGCCATGATGGGGAAGGCGCTCGCCGAGATCGAGCGGGTGGAACGGCTCATCTCGGCACTCCTCAACTTCGCCTCTCCGCCCCGGGTCCAGTTCCGCGAGGCGGACCTCAACCGGGTCGCCCAGGAGACCCTGCTCCTCCTCCATCGCGAGTGCGAACGCCAGGGGGTCGCGCTCCGCTTCGTCCCGGGACCGGTCCCGCCGTTCCGGTTCGACGTGGAGAAGGTGAAGCAGGCGCTCCTGAACCTCGTCAAGAACGCCCTCGAAGCGCTCCCCGCAGGGGGCGCCATCGAAGTCGCCACCGCGATTGCCGGCGACACGGCCACCCTCACCATCGGCGACAACGGCCCTGGCATCGACGCCGCCGACCTCCCCCTCATCTTCGAGCCCTTCTTCACCCGCAAGGGGAGCGGTACCGGCCTCGGCCTCTCCATCACCCAGCGGATCGTCGAGGAACACCACGGCCGGATCAGCGTCGAGAGCGAGCCCGGCAAGGGAACCACCTTCACCATCGCCCTGGCGCTGCAGGCTGAGTAGCCGGGCATTCGCAAACACACTTCATCCTTTGAGCAGCAAAATATAATTTATATTTTGAAAATAATTTTCGCTTTCATTTTTGTGCGAGTTGTGGTGTAATTTAAGCATGAAGAATTATTGTCAGCGAAGGGGGTGGGGGTATGAGTGGCAGAATTTACGACAAGCTGTGCACCATTGACGACAGTGCACAGGCAGAAGCACTTTCGGCGAAACCGACGGTCTATTGCGGCTCGTGTGGTGCAAAGGCCTTCGACAGTGACAGCGTGTGCGATCCGGTAGAATTTCGCGAAGGCGGCATCCCGCAGAAAGGTCGAAAATAAACGGTAAAAGCCCGGTCCATCCGGGCTTTTTTGCATCCTGTGAACGCAGCAATTTCCGAAGGCTGCGCATCGGAAGGAGAAGATACCATGGCAACCATGAAAGCGATACGGTTTCACACATACGGCGGACCGGAGGTCCTTGTCCTCGAGGATGCGCCACGGCCGGAGGCAGCGGCCGATGAGCTGCTGATCCGGGTCGCCGCCGCCGGGGTCAACCCCCTGGACTGGAAGGTACGCGCCGGCCACGCGAAGGATTGGCTGCAGCACCAGCTCCCCCTCATCCCGGGATGGGACGTGTCGGGGACTGTCGCTGCGATGGGAACCGGCGTCTCAGGTTTCAAGGAAGGAGATGAGGTCTTCGGGATGCTCGATTTCACGCGCAACGGCGCCTACGCCGAGTACGCGGTGGCGCGGGCGACGGAAATGGCACGGAAACCCGACGCGGTCAACCACGTTAACGCGGCCTCCCTCCCCATAGCAGCCCTGACCGCATGGCAGGCGCTGTTCGACGTGGCGCGCCTCACCCCCGGACAGACCGTCCTGATCCACGGGGCCGCGGGCGGGGTGGGACATTTCGCCGTCCAGCTCGCCAAATGGAAAGGGGCGCAGGTGATCGCCACGGCGAGCGCTCGCAACAGCGGCTTTGCCCGTGAGCTGGGCGCCGACCGGGTGATCGACTACCAGGCAACCCGCTTCGAAGAGGCGGTGCGCGGCGTCGATGTCGTCCTCGACACGATCGGCGGCGATACCCAACAGCGTTCGTGGCAGGCGCTGAAAAAGGGAGGGGTTCTCGTGGCCACGCTCGGCATCGCCACTCCCCAGGCCGCACGCGACTTCGGCGTACGGGGCGAAGGGGTTTTTGTCCATGCCGATGCCGGACAGCTCAGCCAGATAGCCGCGCTGATCGAGACAAAACAGCTCCGGTCCTACATCAGTGGCACTCCGCCGCTGGCAGAAGCCGCCAGTGCCCATGAACAGAGCGAGGCCGGGCACGTACGAGGAAAGATCGTGTTGCAGGTAAGTGAATAATGGGAAAAAAGGTAAGAAAACCGAGGGCGGGTCGCTTTCAGAGTTGCGACCCGCCCCTTTTGTTTCAGTTCTGTCGGTAGGTGATCGTGTAGGTGAACCCCTTCGGATCATAGAAGTCGAGGGGCTTGCCGTCCACCTCGGCGTAGGGATAACCGAAGGTGTTGAGGGGCGAGCCAGCCTGGGGTGGGTTGAGGACCAGGTCGCGGCCGATGGCGATCCTGATCCGGTACGGGTCGATCCCGCCCCAGAAGTACTCCCGCAGCTCCTTCGTCTTCGGGCTGTCGAGGGTAAGCTTGTCGACGAGCATCGCCTTGCGCACATCGGCAGGATCCGCCGGTACCCAACCGTAGCCGGGGAGATAGAATTCGGCCCAGCAGTGCTGCCAGGCGGTGATGTCCTCCACAGCCTTCTTGCCGAGCCGAATGCCGAAGATCTCCCGCGCCGGTACACCGGTGGCCCGGCAGAGGGCGATGAAGACTGAGGAGATGTCGGTGCACTTTCCCCCGGGCTTCGCGAGGAGCGCGCAGACGTCCCCCTTGCCGCACCCTTTGGTATCCGGGTCACGGTAGGTGTTCACGCAGGTCCAGTCGTAGATGGCCCGTGCCTTCGCCAGCACCGTCGTCTTCCCGGCGGTAATTTTGTCGGCGAGCTTCTTCACCTCGCCGTCCACGGGACCGAGGCTCGTAGCGGCGAGGTAAGGAGCGTAGTCCCGCTTGTCCCAGGCGGCCTCCGCCGCAGGGAGGTCCCGTTTCAGCACCTCCTGCCGCTCGGCATTGAAGGAAAGGGCCATTCTGCGGCCGGTCGCCCCCTTGTCCCAGCGGGCATAGAGTATGGGAGTGCCGTTCACGCGATCGGTGTAGACCGCCGATTCGGCGAAGTCGCCGGTAACCTTGACCGCGGTGATCGACTGGTCGGCGTCGGAAACCGGATAGGGAATCCAGAGCCGGGTTTCTTTGCCGCCCGCCTGCTTCGAAAGGTCGAACGCGATAGTGACGACCCCGGACCGGCTCCCGGCCCAGGCGGAGTGCATGGCGACAGAACCCGTCGCAAGAAATGCCAGCATCAGGAACAGCTTCTTCATCGATCCCCCCTCGTTACATGATCACCTAAACCATTTATCCGATTGACACCTCCCCGTCAAATTGATAATTTTAATAAAGTAAATACCTGTCATCGGTATTACCCATCGGAGTATCCGTGAATCTCAAGCAACTGGAAGTCTTCGTCGCCGTGGCCGAGACCGGCAGCTTCTCCAGGGGGGCCGAGGCGACCTTCATCACCCAGTCGACGGTGAGCCAGCACATCTCGGCCCTGGAGCAGGAACTGGGCGTGCGGCTCCTGGACCGGACCGGGCGGGGGGCACTCCTCACCCCGGGAGGGAGCATCCTCCTCGAGCATGCCCGACGGGTACTCGCCGCGACCGGCGAAATCGGGCGGGCGATGAACCGCTTTAAGGGGATAGAGGACACGATCCTCACCATCGGCGGGAGCAACGTGCCGGGGAACTACATGATCCCCGACGCCCTCCCCCTGGTCCGCGCGCGGTTCCCCGGTCTGAAGATCACGCTTCTCCAGGGGGACAGCCGCGACATCATCGACCGCCTCGGCCGCGAGGAAGTAGAGGTGGGGGTCGTCGGAAGCCGCTTCTCCGATGAGGAATACGACTTCACTCCCCTCGGCAGCGAGGAGATCCGGCTGGTTGCGGGGAAGTCCCATGAATGGCGCAGAAAGAGAATCGTGGAGCTCGGCGAGTTGGAGGAAGGGGAATTCATTCTCCGGGAGCCCGGCTCGGGCACGGCCAAGGCCGTCGGCGAGGCGCTCGCGCGGGCCGGTTTCAGCCCGGACCGGCTCAGGGTTGCGGCGGTTCTCGGGAGCAACGAGGCGGTGAAACATGCCGTTCTCAGCGGCATGGGACTTGCTTTCCTTTCGGAGATATCCATACGGAACGAGTTGGCGCGGAAGGAACTGGCAGAGATCAGGGTGAAGGGATTGACCATTTCCCGTAGTTTCTTCCTGGTAACCCGGAGCGGGCGGGAACTCTCGCCGGCAGCCCAAGCCTTTGTCACACTCATGATCGATGCTTACGACAGCAGGGAAACCGCGACAGGAGACCCGGCAGACGGGAACGGATAGACATGGAACGGATTCTGATCATCGACGACGAGGCCTTCATCCGGGAGAACGTGGAACGCATCCTGAGGGACGACGGCTACACGGTTCTCGGCGCCGCCAGCAGCGGCGAGGCCCTCGAACTTGTGGCTGACGAAGACCTTGACCTCGTCCTTCTTGACCTGAACCTCGGCCGCGAGGATGGCATCGAGGTTCTCAAGGCCCTGAAGGAGATCGACCCGGAGCTCCTGGTGATCATCATCACCGGCTTCGGTTCGGTGGAATCGGCGGTGGAGGCCCTGAAACTCGGGGCGTTCCACTACATGAAAAAGCCGCTCAAGGCCGACGCCCTGCGGGTCGTGGTGAAGCTCGCCCTCCAGACCCAGAGCCTGAAACGGGAGGTCCGCAACTTCCGCCGCTGGGACCTGGAGCTGTTCGAGAAGGTACCGATCGTCGGGGCCAGCCGGGCCCAGCAGGAGATCATCGCCCAGATCCGGGAGATCGCCCGGTTTCCGGCCTCCACGGTCCTGATCACCGGCGAGTCGGGAACCGGCAAGGAACTGGTGGCCAAGGCGATCCACCATCTCTCGGAGCGGAGCGAGGCCCCCTTCATCGAAATCAACTGCGCCTCCATCCCGGTGAACCTTCTGGAAAGCGAACTGTTCGGCCACGAGCGGGGGGCCTTCACCGACGCCCGGGAGCGCAAGCCCGGCCTGCTGGAAGAGGCGGACAAGGGGACCATCTTCCTCGACGAGATCGGGGAGATGGACATGGCCATGCAGGTAAAGCTCCTCAGGGTACTGGAAGAGCGGAAGATCCGGAGAGTCGGCGGCACCAGGAACATCGACATCGATGTCCGGATAATCGCCGCCACCAACCGGGACCTGGCAGAGGCGATCAAAGAGGGGCAGTTCCGCAAGGACCTCTACTACCGGCTGAACGTCTTCCCCATCATGGTCCCTCCCCTTCGGGAGCGGCCGGAGGACATCCCGGTCCTCGCCACGTTCTACCTGGAGCGGTACAACCGGGCTTTCTCCCGCAATTTCCAGGAGCTGTCTGCCGGGGCCCTGGCGCTTATGGAGGCCTACGACTGGCCTGGCAATATCCGCGAGCTGAAGAATGTGATTGAGCGGATCTGCATCATGCACGCCGGTCCGGTGCTCGAAGCCGAGCATCTTCCCCGCGAGATCGGCCACCCGCACCGCGGCAGCGAAACCGGTGCCATCGGGGAGTTGCCGGGCATGGAACTGGGGCTCGAGGAGGCCACCGAACAGTTCGAAATGCGGCTCATCCGGGCAGCCATCAGGAAAACCGGCGGCAACGTCCTCCAGGCCGCCCAGATACTCAAGATCCCCCGCGGCACCCTGCGCTACAAGATGGCGAAGTACGGGCTGTAGCAGGGAGCTCGGAAAGAGCTACAGCCAGTGCTTCGGGTACTGCCGGTGGTAGACAATGTTGTTGGTGAAGAGCGCTACGGCGAAGAGGATCAGGGCGCCTGAGAGCACCGGCAGAACGAGGAAAAAGGGTCCGGCGTGGCACTGGACGCCCCGCCGGGCGGGTGGAGGGTGCGCGTCAGACACATGAGGAAGATGGCGATCCCGACTGCCAGGGCCGTGGCGTATGCCCCGGTGCCCCCCATGAAGACGACGACCACGGCGACAGCCGCCGACACGAGATGACCGCCGATCAGGTTGCGGGGCTGTGCCAGCGGCGATTCCGCAGCTCCGAACAGGAGCACGGCGGACGCACCGAACGACCCGATCAGGAGCGAGCACCCTGCTATCTTGGTGACCGCGAGTATCGCCAGTATCGAACCGGTACCGCTCAGAAAGCCCCACAGAGCGTACTTGAACGACGGCGGCTCATGCCGCCCCCGCAGCTCCCCCCTCATTTTCCCCGGCAGATGGATGAACCTTCGATGCACTACTTCGACTCCCTTCTCTAACCCCTGTTAGTGCAGACACTGGAACACCCCCATGCACCACAGACACGCGCCGCACGGGACCTCCTTGATGTGGCAATCCTGCTGAAAATCGTCGGTCTGGACGTAGTCGCATGGGGCAAGGCCGCACGCGGAACAGTTTGGGTAGTCCTTCGCAAGCACATTAGCGCGGAACGCGCGGAACGCCGGGTCATTCCAGATATCGAGGATCTCCCGCTCCCCCAGGGTGCCGAACACCTTCGGCTGCACCGGCTGCTGCCAGCCGCTCGCAAAGCAGCTGTAGCGGTGCCAGAGGAAGTAGCAGGGGGAGACCTTCCCGTCCCAGGAGACGAACGCCCCACCCTCTTCGACGAAGCCGCAGCGGCGCTTTTCCCGCAGGGCAACGTCGGGGAGCCGGAGCTCAAGGCCATGCTCCTGCGCCATGGCCTCCGCCTCGGCAAACACCGCAGCGACCTCCCCCATCGCGGTGGCGTCCACCTGAAGGAGCTTCTTCAGGTCGATGAAGATGTCACGCCGCTTTGCCTCATTCTTCATGGCGTCGACGAGCGCAACGACCCTCTGTTCGGCAGGGTTCCGGGTGAATCGCCAGCGCGACCCGGCATAGCTGTTGAGATCGATCCCCTGCCGCTTTGCCTCTTCCCGGTACTCACTGAACAGCGCGAGCGCCTCGTCGGTGCAGGTCGTATAGGCAGCCTCCCCCGCGTGCCGCTCGTCATAGGGAAGGACGTGGGTGACGATGGCGAAGGTGGCGCCCTGCTCAGCGCCCCAGCGAAGCGCCGCGGGGAGCTCCCGGAGGTTGCTCCGCATCGCCACGAACTCGATCCCCACCTGCACCTCCGGTCTTTTGCACTGCGCCTTTGCCGCCGCGAGCGCCGCAAAGGCGCGCTCGATCGCCGTGAGTTCACCCCCCTCGCGGACCTTCCGGAAGGTCTCCGGCGAGGCCCCGTCGATGGAGAGGCAGATCTTGTCGAGCCCGGCCTCGACCAATGAAAACGCCCGGGCATCGGTGAGGAGGAGGCCGTTCGACTGGAAGCCGATCCACCCCGACGCTGGCATGCTCCTCCTGGCGCTCCGCATGAACTCTTCCAGGTGCGGGTTGAGGAGCGGCTCTCCGATACCGTTCAGGACCAGCGCTTCGAGGCGGGGGAAGGCGGGCGTGAGCGCCGCGAACAGGGACGGCGACATCTCCCCCTCGGTCATCGCGCAGCCGTCCGTCTGCTTGACGCACATGAAGCAGCCGAGGTTGCAGCTGGTGGTGGTTTCGACAAAGAGCTTGGCGGGGTGGGCTTCAAGCGCGGGAAGCGAGGTTTCCTGCTTCGCGGCCGGTTGCGCGGGTTTCGACATGGCACCTCCGATGTTAAGGAAAGAGATGTCTTACGCTACCAGCTTTTGCACCCGGTTTCTTTGACATGCGTCAAACGTGAGTAAAATTAGCGATATGCTTCTCAGCATGGGTGGAGAACGAAGTGGCGAAAAATGGCTGGATACGACCTTTTTGGAGGGTACTTGACAACCTGTCGGACAGTGCTAAAAGTAAGGACGGAAGGGGTGGCGGCAAAGGAGAGGAGAAACACCCTATGGCCATGAAGATGTCGAAGATTTCCGCGTGTGACGTCGCCGATTGCTCATATAACCGGAACAAGGAATGCCATGCCCTGGCCATCACCGTCGGGGGGCCGGAGGTGTGCGCCTGCTGCGATACTTACGTGCACGCCGCAAAAAAGGGCGGGGTTGCCGACACGATCGGCGGTGTGGGAGCCTGCAAGGTGGACAGCTGTACGTTCAACACAAATCTGGAATGTTCGGCGCCCGGCATCAAGGTAGGACTGCACCAGGGCCATCCGGACTGCACGACCTTCAAAACCAGGTAATCAGGGAAAGTGCCGTGGATTAGGACACAACCCGCCGCCTCTTCCCCTGCCTGTTGGCAGCCGGCTTAGAATTCCTTTACCAGGAGCTCCGCCAGACACTTGCGGTTCGGGCGCTGATCGCGCCGTGCGGGATGCCCCACGGCGATCACGGCCATGAGTTCCAGCCCTTCCGGCACCTCCAGGAGCCTCCTCACGTCATCACACCGGTTGAGAATCTCCCCGAGCCATACCGCGCCGAGTCCGAGGCCATGAGCCGCCAGAAGCATGTTCTGGAGGCAGGCACCGATCCCCTGGTGATCCTTCACCTCGTTGTACATGGCCTCCCGGTCGCAGAAGACAGCCAATGCCGCCGGCGCCCCGTCGATGATGTGCCGGTACCGGGTGAGCTTCGCAAGCTCACCCCGCTTTGCCCCGTCCCGGACGATGGCGAACCGCCACGGCTGGTTGTTGAGCCCCGACGGCGCCCAGGAGCCCGCCTTCAGTATCTCAATGAGATCTTCCCGGGAGACCGGCTCGTCCGTAAAGTCCCGCACGCTGCGACGGCTGTAGATGCCTTCAAGCAGTTCCATCGAACATTTCTCCTAAATTATCCCGTGGAGCGGCCCGCCCGGTGCGCCGAGGGCATCCACCCTCTTCTCGATTGCCGGATCGTTCACCAGGGGCGGGGCGTGGTGGGGCTTGCTCCGCGCATCGATGATGAGGGCGCCCGTGCATCCCCAGTGCTTGCAGCGCGTGCCGCTCCCGATCCCGTAGATGTCGGTGGCCGGGTTGGAGCGGGTGAAGGTGACCCAGAGGAAGTTGTCGAGGGTACGGCTGACAAACTCGCTGTCGTCGACCACCACCACGAGGGGAAAGGCGTTGATGGCATCGCCGGGATCGAAGGCGTTGGCAAACGCGGTCATGACCGGGTCGTCGCAGCCGCGGGAAGCCGTGCAGACGGGGCCGCGCACGGCCAGGACGCCGGGGAGGCAGAGCCGGGGCGTGCAGAATCCATCGGGTAGACGGAG
Source organism: Geobacteraceae bacterium (assembly GCA_024281055.1). Classification (GTDB taxonomy): domain Bacteria; phylum Desulfobacterota; class Desulfuromonadia; order Geobacterales; family Geobacteraceae; genus JAMXLF01. The sequence continues at coordinate 74,482 of JAMXLF010000045.1, read as the reverse complement.
ATCCCCAGGAACCTCGGTCGGCAGCTCACGCCGCCTGGCGCCGACGGCGGCGATGGCCACCTTGGACCCCTTGTTGAGGGCAGTGCCGGAATAGTCGAGGGTGTCGATGGTGGTCTCCGTCTGGAAGTGAAGATCCCGCCGCCAGTCGACCCGTTCGAGCATGTGCCGGAAGAAGGGGGCAATGTCGTGGAGATCGGGAGGGTTGTCCTCGTGGGCACAGATCCACAGGTACTTGGCAAGGGAGAGCTGCCCCTGGCCGAGGATGGCGTTGGCAATAGTGAGAAGCTCCCGGGGTTCCCGCGCCTCCGCGTAAGGGAGGTAGCGTTCCGAGCCGACGGCGAGGAGGAGCGGATGAACCCCGGCGGCATCCACCGCGTGGACCCCCTGCACGCCGGGAACGACCGTGGGGATGAGCGGGCCGGTCAACTCGTGGATGAAGGTGCCGAAGGTGGTATCTTCCTGGGGGGGGCGGCCGACGGTGGTGAAGGGCCAGATGGCGCCTTCCCGGTACCAGACGCTCTCCACCTGCAGCACCGGAAAATCGTGGGCGAGGCTGTAATAGCCGAGATGGTCGCCGAACGGCCCCTCGGGAAGAGTCCTGGCCGGGTCGATGATGCCGGTGATGCAGAAGTCGGCCTCGGCCGGCATGGGCAGCTCTCCCGGCCGACAGACCATCCGCAGCCGGTGACCCCCCAGGAGCCCGGCGAACGAGAGTTCCGGCATCCCTTCGGGGAGTGGCATGACCGCGGCCACAGTCAGGGCCGGCGGTCCGCCGACGAAGATGTTCACCCGGAACGGCACTCCCCGTTCGATGGCCTCGGCATGGTGGACGCCGATGCCGCGGTGGATCTGGTAGTGGAGCCCGATCTCCCGGTCCGGCTGGTAACAGCCGCCGGAGAGCTGCACCCGGTACATGCCGAGGTTCGAGCCCCGGACGCCGGGCTGGGCAACGCTCTCCGAGTAAACCTGGGGAAGGGTTATGAACGCCCCGCCGTCGTCGGGCCAGGACTTGAGCTGGGGAAGTTCCCCGATGGTGGTCCGGTGGGCGCGGACGGGGCCGGAAAAGACTTTCTTCGGGAGGAGGTGGAGCGCCGCCGGCACGGTGCCGGCGAATGCCAGAGGGTTCCGGAGGAGTGCCTGCGGCTCGATCTTGAGCCTGACGAGACGCTCGATGTCCGCGAGCGTGTCGCGGAAGAGATACCGGGTCCGTGCCAGTGTGCCGAACAGGTTGCCGAGCATCGGGAACCGGCACCCCTTCACGTTGGTGAAGAGGAGTGCCGGCCCGGCAGCCCGGTAGACCCGGCGCTGGATGGCACCCGCTTCCAGGTGCGGGTCGACCTCCCGTCCGATGCGGACGAGATCCCCCTTCCCTTCCAGGTCCCTGACGCACTCCTGCAGATTTCGGTATCCCATGCCGCTTTCCTTGCTCCCGGATAGCACTTCCAAAGGCACGTTGTAATTCACCTGCCGGGACAAGTCAACACAAAAGAATGCCATCCCTGTTGGCTAATTTTAGCCACCAACATGGCCAATTATCGCCATCGCACTATTTCCGAATCTAAATTTTCTCAGGGCTTCGTCGGGAAGAAACCCACAAATCCAGCAGGTTATGGAATCACCGGGCCGTGGCACCCAACTTGCTTACGAAATAAAACAGTATCTCACTACAAACAACATGTTGATGTAATTTACCCGTAACTGGTTCATGCATGGGAAGTCACGAGCAAAACAATGGAATGGAGGCTGCCACCCCACGGACGGACTGCCTTTCATCCTGTAAATAACGTCCGGAAGTAGCGTTCTGCCGTTTTTTAAGGTATCATTAACAAGCAGTAATGTCATATTAATAAGGAGGTACGATGATGAAACGGGTTATCGGGATGACACTGGCCGTGATGCTGGCCCTCCCCGGCATGTCCATGGCCGCGAAGGTCAAGATCGGCTTCATCAACACGATCACAGGGGCCGAAGCCCCCATCGGTGAAAACCTCACCAACGGCGTGGCCCTGGCAGTCGAGGACCTGAAGAAAAAGGGAATAGACGTCGATCTGGTAAAAGAGGATGACACCGGCAAGCCGGAAAAATCCCTCTCGGCCTTCGAGAAACTCGCCACCCGCGACAACGTGGCCGGCGTGGTCGGTCCCTACACCTCCGCCTGCGCCAACGCCGTGGCCAGCCGCGCCGACCAGTACAAGGTGCCGCTTCTGGTTCCGGCCGCCGCCAAGGAAGAGATCACCCAGAAGGGATACAAGTACGTCTTCCGCCTCAACGCACCGGCCGACGTTTACTCCTCAGTCCTCATGGATGCCGTCCTCACACTGGGCAAACCGAAGACCATCGCCTACGTTTACGCCAACACCGATTTCGGCATCTCCACGGTGAAGACCGCCAAGGAATACGCCAAAAAAATCGGTCTGAAGGAAGTGGCCGACGAGAAGTACCAGAAGGGAGCCCCCGACTTCCGCTCCACCCTCACCAAGATCAAGGCCCTCAACCCCGACCTGGTGTTCATGGTCTCCTACGAGGTTGACGCTATCACCCTCATGCGCCAGTCGAAGGAAATCGGCCTCACCCCGAAGGCTTTTCTTGGCGCAGGCGCCGGCTTCACCACCGACCAGTTCCTGAAACAGAAAGACGTCTCCAACCTGGTCTTCTCCAGCACCCAGTGGACGGAGGACGTGAACTGGCCCGGCGCGAAGGATTTCTACAAGCGCTACAAGGCGAAATACCACAAGGAGCCCACCTACCACGCCGCCTGTGCCTATGAAGCGATGATCATCATGGCGGAGACCGCGGCCAAGAACGGCGGCAATCGCGACAAGACCAGGGCCGGGCTCAAGAGCGGCTCCTGGAACGGAATCATGGGTCAGGTGAAGTTCGTCGACTACGGGAAATTCAACAACCAGAACAACCACGAGATGCTGGTCCAGCAGATCCAGAACGGCCAGTACGAAACGGTCTACCCGACCAAGTACAAGACCAGGGCACCGATCTACCCGTTCAGGTGGAAATAAAGAACCGGGACCAGGGACCGGGGACCGGTGATCAGGGGTTGCTTCCCCGGTCCCTGATCCCCGATCCCCGGTCCCGAATCCGGAGCTTTCCATGACCCTTTCGGTCTTTCTGCAGTCCCTCATCAGCGGCATCCTCATCGGCGGCGTCTACGCGCTGATCGGCATCGGCCTGACCATCATCTTCGGCGTCATGCGAGTCATCAACTTTGCCCACGGTGACATCATGATGGTCGGGATGTACCTGACGTTCTATCTCTTTACTCTGTTCCATGTCGATCCCTTCGTCTCGATCGTCATAACCATTCCGCTGATGTTCCTGTTCGGCGCCTTCCTGCAGAAGGTCTTCATCAACCGGATCATCGGCACCCTGCCGCAGAACCAGATCCTGCTCACCATCGGCCTCGGCCTGATCATTAGCAACTCGGCCATGCTCGCCTTCACCTCCGACTACAAGATCCTCACCACCTCCTACTCGTCCGGCAGCTTCAAGCTGGGCGAGATATCCATCTCTCAGCCCCTCACCGCGTCTTTCATCATCACCGTGGTGATCACCGCGATTCTCTACTGGTTCCTGATGAAAACCGACACCGGACAGGCAATCCGGGCTACCGCCCAGGACCGGGAAGCGGCACAGCTGATGGGAATCAATGTCAGCAGGATGTCGATGCTCGCCTTCGGCATCGGCGCGGCGATGGCTGGCACGGCCGGGGCGCTTATCTCCCCGACCTACTATATCTTTCCTCAGGTGGGGAGCGCCTTTACCCTGAAGGCCTTCGTCATCACCGTCCTCGGCGGTATGGGGAGCATCGTCGGCGCCACCCTGGGAGGGATCATCATCGGAATCGTCGAATCGGTGGGCGCAGTCGCCATCTCCTCCGACTGGAAGGATGTCCTGGTCTTCGCCATCTTCCTCCTGGTCCTCCTCGTCAAACCATCCGGCCTTCTCGGCAGATCACGCATGTAACCGGAGCGACTGCGACATGAACGACATCTCGAAAAAGAGTGCGGAGGGGGGATTTTCGACGGTGGGAGCCGTCGCTGCCCTTCTGGTGCTGGCGGCTCTCTACGCCTTCCCTTCCTTCGTCGAAAGCCCCTATGCCCTCCATATGATGATCCTCCTCTTTCTCAGCACCATCATGGGGGAGAGCTGGAACATCATCGGCGGTTACACCGGACAGTACTCCGTCGGCCACGCCGCATACTTCGGGGCGGGGGCTTACGGTACCCTGATCCTGCTGCAGAAATGGGAGATCGCCCCCTGGAAGGGTGTCTGGGCCGGGATCGCCGCCGCCCTCGTCCTGTCCCTCGTCATCGGCAGCATCTGCTTCCGCCTGCGGGGACCCTACTTCGTCCTCGCCTCCATCGCCGTGGCAGAAATCGTCCGCCTTACGGTGCTCAACACCCCGAGCGTCACCAACGGCGCCGAAGGGATCCTCCTCTCGGACCTGCCGCCGTTCAAGATCGGCGAAACGGTGATCACCGACTTCGTCTCCAAGGTGCCCTTCTATTACATCGGCCTGACCCTGGCGCTCCTCACCATCCTGGCCACCTGGGGGGTGCAGAATTCCAAGCTCGGTTATTTCTTCCAGGCAATCCGCGAGGACCAGGACGCCGCCCATTCCCTCGGCATCAATCTCTCCCTCTACAAGAACATCGCCCTCGCTCTCTCGGCGATGATGACCTCCCTTGCCGGCGCCTTCTATGCGATCTACATCAAATTCATCGATCCGACCACGGTGCTTCCCCTCGACCTGTCGGTCCAGATCGTGTTGATCGCCATCATCGGCGGGATCGGTACTATCTTCGGGCCCGTGATCGGTTCGCTGGTCCTGGTCCCCCTGTCCGAGGCACTGCGTAGCAATCTTATCGCCCAGGGGCTGATCAATTCCGGGCTCGTCAAGGAGGACTCGGGGCTGGGCGTGTTCCTCAAGGAGCACCTGGCCCATGCCCACGTCCTCATTTACGGCATTCTGGTGGTGGTGGTCATCCTGTTCATGCCGGACGGGGTGATCGGCTTCGTCAGGAAAATGTCCGCCAGAAAGAGGTAACCGGCCATGGCCATCCTGGAAATAAATCATGTGAGCAAGTTCTTCGGCGGCCTGGCCGCCAACTCCGATGTCTCCTTCGCCATCGAAGAGGGGCTCATCATGGGACTGATCGGCCCCAACGGCGCCGGGAAGACCACCCTGTTCAACTGCATTACCGGCTACTACCCCCCGTCCCGCGGCGAGGTCCTCTTCAAGGGGAGGCGAATGAACGGCCTGCAGCCGGACCGGGTCTGCAAGCTGGGGATGGCGCGGACCTGGCAGAAGGTCCGCCCCCTGGCGAAGATGTCGGTCCTCGACAACGTCATGGTCGGAGCGCTCTGCCGGACCAATTCCCTCAAGACGGCCCGGGCGGTAGCCATGGAGCAGCTGCAGGTCGTGAGGCTCGACCACAAGGCGGGATTCCTTGCCGGCGGGCTCCCCATCGGCGAGCGGAAAAAGCTGGAGGTGGCCCGGGTCCTGGCCACCAAACCGGTACTCCTCCTCCTGGACGAGGTGATGGGGGGGCTGAACCCCGCCGAGAGCGACGAGATCATCCGGCTGATCCTCGACATCAAGCGGCACGGCATCACCCAGATGGTCATCGAGCACGACATGAAGGCGATCATGCGCATCTCCGACCGGATCGTGGTCATCAACTCGGGGGAGAAGCTGGCCGAGGGGAGCCCGGAGGAGATCGTCACTAACCCGGACGTCGTAGCGGCATACCTGGGACAGGAATAACGGCGGTGAGACGTAAAACGTCAGACGTGAGACGCGAGAAGCGAAAACCGTATACTCAGCATCTGGCAATCAAGGGTTTTGCATCTCACGTCTCACGTCTCACATCTAACGTCTAACGAGGTTTCTTGCATGCTGAAAATCGACAGGCTCAACTTCTCGTACGGCGACCTGAAGGTGCTCTGGGATATCGACCTTGAGGTCCACCAGGGGGAGATCGTCACCGTCGTCGGCGCCAACGGAGCCGGCAAATCGACCACCCTGAAGAACGTCTCCCGGCTGGTGACCTGGAGCAGCGGCACCATCACCTTTAACGGCACCGACCTGGGAAAACTGGAACCCCATGAAGTGGTCGGGATGGGGATCGTGCAGGTGCCGGAGGGGCGCAAGATATTCCCCGAGATGACCGTCCTGGAGAACCTGAGAATGGGTTCGTTCATCAGGAGCGCCCGGCCGGACAGGGAGGCCAACATCGACCGGGTCTTCGCCCTCTTCCCCCGCCTCAAGGAACGGGAGAAGCAGCTCGGCGGCACCATGTCTGGCGGAGAGCAGCAGATGCTCGCCATCGCCCGCGGACTCATGGCCAATCCGAAGCTCCTCCTGTTGGACGAGCCGTCCCTCGGCCTGTCCCCTCTGCTGGTGAAGTTCATCTTCGACATCATCCAGGAGATCAACCGTCAGGGGGTGACCGTGCTCCTGGTCGAGCAGAACGTCTACCAGTCGCTGCGCATCGCCCACCGGGCGTATGTCCTGGAGACCGGCAGGGTGGTCCTCACCGGCGGAGGGGAAGAGCTCCTCAACAACGAGCACGTGAAGAAGGCGTTTCTGGGAATGTAGCCGTACCTTTCACAGCCAATTTCAGAGCGCGGATTTTTCGGCAAGCTCGTTGGCGCGCGACGAGCGGGGCGCGAGGCGTACTGACCGTACGTTGAGCGTCGCGGGAAGGAGCGCGACGACGAGATTGCCAAAAAGCCGCGCTCGCACGGAGGGAGATATGACGAAGGTCGAGAAGTGGATGACCCGCAACCCCATCACCATAGAGAAGGATGCCACGGTCATCGAGGCGATCCACCTCATGAAGGAGAAACAGATCCGCCGGCTCCCGGTCATGGACAGGGGAAAGATCGTCGGCATCGTCACGGAGAAGATGATCCTCGACTTCCAGCCGAGCAAGGCTACCTCCCTCGACACCTGGGAGCTCCACTACCTCCTTTCAAAAACACCGGTAACCGCGGCGATGAACCCGAACCCGTACAAGATCGCACCGGACACCCCCCTCACCGACGTGGCCAAGCTTCTCCACGACCGGAAACTGAACGGCATTCTCGTTGTCAACGAAAGGGACGAACTTGTGGGGATCCTCACCACCACCAACCTCTTGGAGGCGCTCATCGAGATCTGCCGGATGACACCCGAGGCATGCGCGCTGTAACGATTTCCATTCCCCGCGAACTCCAGAAACGACAAACCCCGAAGCGGAAGGACGATTTTCACGCATCGGGGTTTTCGTTTGTCGGGAGCCGCTTTTAGCTCGTGTTGTTTTTAGCCGGCGGAGGCGAGAAACTCCCGGCCGAAGGGGGACATCTCCCTCCCCCGCCTGATAATCGGAGGGAGCTCGCGGATCACGGTATCTATCTCCTCGTCCGTGGTGAACCGGGAGAGGGAGAAGCGGATCGAGCCGTGGGCGCAGGTAAAGGGGACTCCCATGGCCCGCAGGACGTGGGACGGCTCCAGGGAGCCGGAAGTACAGGCACTCCCCGACGACGCGCAGATCACCTTTTCGCTGAGGTAGAGGAGGATCAGCTCACCTTCCACGAACTCGAAGGCGATGGAGAGGGTGTTGGGAAGGCGAGGTGCCGAGCCGCCGTTGATCCGGGCATTGGGGATGAGGGCCATGAGCTCCCGCTCCAGCCGGTCCCGCAGTGCCTTCACCCTGGTGTTCTCTTCTTCCATGTATTGGGCCGCCAGCTCGCACGCTTTGCCGAGGGCGATGATGGAGGAGGTTGCCTCGGTCCCTGCCCGGCGATTCTTCTCCTGGTGCCCCCCCACGAGGAAAGGCCGGAACGGCACTCCCCTGCGGAGGTAAAGGGCGCCGATCCCCTTGGGTGCATGGAGCTTGTGGCCGGAAAGGGAGAGCATGTCCACGGTTGACGCGGCCATATCGAGAGGAATCTTCCCCACGGCCTGCACCGCATCGGTGTGGAACAGCGCCCCCCGCTCCTTGACGATGGCCCCAATCTCCTCGATGGGGAAGACCACGCCGGTCTCGTTGTTGGCGTACATGACCGAGACGATGGCGGTGTCATCGTCGATGACCCTCTTCAGCTCTTCCAGATCGAGCCTTCCTTCGCCATCCACCCCCAGCTCCGTGACCCGGTACCCCTTCTTGGTCAGATTGCGGCAGAGGGTCAGTACCGCCGGGTGCTCCACCCGCGTGGTGATGATATGACGCTTTTCCGGGAAGGCCTCGATGGCTGAGCGGATCGCCGCATTGTCGCTCTCCGTGCCGCAGGCGGTGAAGATGATCTCCTCCGGAGCTGCCCCCAAAAGGGCCGCCACCCGGCTCCTCGCCTCGTCCACCTTTTTCTGCACCTGACCGCCGAAGAAATGCATGGAGCTTGGATTACCGTACAGCTCGCAGAAGTAGGGTCGCATCTCTTCAAAAACCGCCTCGTCTACCTTGGTGGTGGCATTGTTGTCCAGGTAGATCTCATTCATCCCTCCACCTCCTCAACGGTGATGTCACTGCTCACCAGGTCGCGCAGCTTCTGTTCCACAAACTTAGCGGTATATCCCGACGAAACGCAACCGGCACACGCCTTGCGAAATGCGATCTGCACCTTCGGTCCGTCGATGTCCACCAGTTCCAGGTCTCCCCCGTCTGCCCAGAGCTGAGGACGTATCTCCTTCTCCAACACATCCTGAATGAGCTGCATCTTGCGCAGGTTGGTAAGTTTCTCGGGCTTCTTCCGCGCCTCTTCGACCTGTTCGCCGAGGACCTCGGCGATGAGCTCCTTGATCTTCGGGATGCAGCCGCCGCACGCGCCACCCGCCTTGGTGAAATGGGTCACCTGCTCGGCGGTATGGAGCCGGTTCTGGGCGATGACTTTCCTCAGAAATCCGTCCGTGAGACCGAAGCACTTGCAAACGATCTCCCCTTCCTGCTCATCATGGAGATGATCGTGACTGTGGCTCGGGACCGCGTGGCCTCGGTACTTGGCGATCGCCACCTCGAGGGCCTCTTGCCCCATGACCGAGCAGTGCATCTTCTCCTCGGGGAGCCCGCCGAGGAAGTCGGCGATCTCCTGGTTCGTAATGCCGAGCGCCTCATCGAGAGTCTTCCCCTTTATCATCTCGGTCAGGGCCGACGACGAGGCAATGGCACTGCCGCAGCCGAAGGTCTGGAACTTGGCGTCAACGATCCGCTCTTTCTTGTCGTCGAGCTTGAGAAAAAGCTTGAGGGCGTCGCCGCAGGCAAGACTCCCCACCTCGCCGATCGCGTCAGCGTCCTGTATGTCACCAACATTTCTCGGGTTCAAGAAATGCTCTTTTACCTTGTCCGTATAATCCCACATTGTGATTTCCTCCAGAAGGTATCTGTGTTGAAAGAAGGATTATAGCTGATTCTCCATCTTTTGCCAATAACCAAGGTGCGTTTTTGCAGAGTAAATCGGTCAGGAATCATACAAATACAAAAAAAAGCGCCATGGAGAATTATGGTCTCCAGGGCGCCGTTGCCGTGTTTAGAGAAGGCATCACGCGAGAATGAACTCTCGCCCCGCTGCCAGGACGGCCGTAAGCCTTTCATTCGATGCAGCCTCTCCGTAGAGCCGTACCACCGGCTCGGTCCCGGATTTGCGGAACAATAGCCAGCTGCCGTCTTCCATGATGAACTTTGTGCCGTCAATAGTCACCATTTCCGTTACCTTTATCCCGGCAAAGGCTGCGGGAGTGGCGCTCATTTTGGCAGCAAAGGCATCCTCCAGTTCGGGGGTGAGATGGATGTTCTCCCGTCGTGTGACATAACGCCCCACCTGGCTGTAGAGCCTTTCCAGGAGAGCCCGTACCGACATCCCCTCGCGGGCAACCATTTCCGCCACAAGGAAGCAGGCGAGAATGCCGTCCTTTTCCGGCACATGTCCCTGGATGGAAAGCCCGGCACTCTCCTCCCCGCCGATGATGATGCGGTCCTGACTGATCAATTCACCGATGTACTTGAAGCCGACCGGAGTTTCATGAACTTCGATGCCATGTCGGCGAGCTACGGCATCGATCAGGTGCGAGGTCGCCACGCTGCGCGCCACCCCACCCTTCATGCCCCGGACGCGGACAAGATAATCGAGGAGCAGGGCAATGACATAGTTGGGCTCGATGAAGGTGCCATCTTCGTCGACAATGCCGAAGCGGTCGGCGTCGCCGTCGGTGGCAAGCCCCAGCCTTATGGCGGGGTCTCCCTTAACCATGTTGATGAAGTCCTGGATATACTTTTCGGAAGGCTCGGGCGGAAAACCGCCGAAATAAGGATCGCGATGGGCGTTGACGATTTTCACTCCGAGCTGGCGGGCCTGAAGGGGCTCTTCCAGGTAGCCGCGGCCGGTGCCGTAGAGAGGATTCACAGCCACCGTTCCCAGGGAAGCGATGGCGGCAAAGTCGACTTTTTCCTCAAGGCTTCGCAGGTAGGGCTCCCGAGGATCGATCTCCTCGAGTAGACCGGTACGCACTGCCTCGTCCAGGGGTCGCTCCTGGTAACAGACCTCCCCGAGCATGGCATTGGCACGTACTTCGATGTCGCGGGTCGTTTCCGGAAGGGCCGGCCCACCCCAGGCAGGAGAGAACTTGATGCCGTTGTATTCGGGAGGGTTGTGGCTCGCGGTGAAGTTGATGGCCCCGGCGGTTTTGCGGCGAAGGATCTCGAAAGCGATCACCGGTGTCGGCGTATCCCGCCGGCAAAGATAAGTCTTGATGCCGGCTCCCGTCAGGACCCGCGCAGCTTCCCTGGCGAAGCGCTCTCCCATGAACCGGGAATCGTAGCCGACGATAATCCCCTTCTCCCGATCACCTCGCGCGATTATGTGGTCGGCTATGGCCTGGGTGACGACTTTTACGTTCTCGAAGATGAAGTCCTCGCACAGTATCCCACGCCAACCGGACGTCCCGAAGGTTATGCGCCCCATGGAACTCCCTCCTTTGTCATCCAGAATCACAGAATTTTCTACCGGACCAACCACAGACAGACTAAAAAGAACCCTTTGTCAGCCGTAAAACTGCCAATCACCATACAGTTGCGGGTTGACTTCCGGAAAAACCGGTTTAAGGTTAATCCATAGGCCTTGGCGAGTCAAGAAAAAGGGCCTTGTACACGGGATTTTTCCTGTTGACATTTTTCTTTTAGAATTGGTAGAGTGAATTTATCGAACGTTTACGAAGAAACAACAGAGGAGGATTAACCATGCAGTGTCAAACGGTACTTCCCGGTACCGAGTGTACCTTCTGGGGGAAAAACGGGTGCAATTTTACCGAGGGGTCCTGCCAGGCCATCGTGGATGATTGCGAAGGATGCGAAAGAGTCGTTGAGGGATCTATCGGCAGGGTCTGCAGCGCCTATCCCGCACCGGGAAAGAAATGGGTCGGAGGGATCTGCAACTTCGCCACCCATGTAAAGGTTGAGATAAAGACCGAAGATACCAAGGTCAATCCCCTTAAGGCTTCCAAAAAAGCATCCGGTGGTGGCGGCAAGAAGAAATAAGGCCCAGCCGCATTATTTCGAAGGGAGGAGAAATCCTCCCTTTTTTATTGTGCCACCCTGCTTCCGGAGGAGAAAACGTTGCCCTACGACTTTCTCGCCTGTCCCCGCTGTGGGGAGAAAATTAAGGCTTACCGGAATCCGTTTCCTACCGTCGATATCATCATTGAACTCGCCCACGGGATTGTCCTCGTCGAGCGAAAGAATGAGCCGTTCGGGTGGGCACTGCCGGGTGGTTTCGTGGATTACGGTGAAACGCTCGAGGATGCCGCCATCAGGGAAGCACGGGAAGAGACCTCCCTCGACATCTCCAACCTGCGCCTTCTCGGCTGTTATTCGGACCCGGCGCGAGACCCCCGACAGCACAACATTTCCACGGTTTATGTAGCGGAAGCCAACGGTACTCCCCGTGCCGGCGACGACGCCGCTCACCTGGAGATATTCCCGTTAACCGCCCTCCCCTCACCCCTCTGTTTCGACCATGGGAAAATACTTGCCGACTACGCCGATAGGAAGGCGAACGGCTTCATCTGACGCAAGCTGCGTCATCACTCCCTTAATTATTCTCAAAAATCCGTATTTCCGGTTCCCGGGCCAGTATCCCCAACTCAGCCGCATAGCGGTAAAAGACCCGGACCCCTTCGAGATGGTCCGAAGTCAGGTCGTAGGAAATAGTTCGCCAGTAATCGACCAGCGCGGGACCGGACATCCACGCCAGTTCCCGGCAACCGGCAGCAATCTCCTCGTAGGAATCGTAGGCACGGCGTTTTGCCGCGAGGAGGTCCCTGGAGAGGGCACTGACCGCGGAACGCTTCTGCTCCGCGGCCTGCCGCGTCACCATCCAGAGGGCGAAGACGAACGGGCGACCGGTGAACGAATACCAGAGCTCGCCCAGGTCATACACGTGGAGGCCGTTGCTGGCAGCTGCCCCCTTGAGGGCACCGTCGCCGATAAGCAGAAGCGCCGTGAATGACTCGATCGCCCTGTCAAGGGGGAGGTCGAACTTCTGGAAATCGTTCACAAAGCCGTACTGCTTTGCCAGAATGATCCTCAGGAGGTTGACCGAGGTGGCCGATTCTGCCGTCAGCCCGATGGTCTGCTCATTCAAAGCGGTTAAAGGAAGCCTGGAAAAAAGGAGGACGCTCTTGACCGGTCCTATCGAGCTTATGGAAAGTTCGGGAAGAAGGCAATAGTTCTCGGGAGCGAAACCATAGGCGATGGAAGAAGACGGGCAGACATCGATTTCTCCCCGGGCGAGCATCTCGTTGAGCACTGCCGGGACACCCCGGACAAAGTGGTAGTGGGAACAGTCGAAATACCTCTGGAGCGTCGTGAAGATGGGTGTACAGTTCGCGTAGTCAATTTGGCCTATTCTGAGCGTCACGTGTTTCTCCCATAAATAAAGGCGAGCATCGAAGCTCGCCTTTTTTCACAACCGGACAGCGGTTTCTTTTTACTCGTTTTCCGCAACGTACTCCGCGTAATCTTCAGCTGTCATCAACAGATTGAGCTCTTCCGAGTCGACAACCGTCACAACTACCAGCCAGCCACTGTCGTACGGATCATCGTTGATCAGTTCGGGGGTCTCATCGAGCTCTTCATTGATCTCTGCCACCGGACCGCTCAACGGTGCGTAGAGCTCCGCCACGGTTTTTCGCGCTTCCACGGAACCGAACGAGTCGTCCTGCTCCAACTCATCACCCACGTCCGGGAGCTCGACCGCCGTAACCGGTCCAAGCTCCTGCTGGGCGTAATCGGTTATCCCGAGGACCGCCCTGCCTCCCTCGACCCTGACCCAGATATGCTCCTTACTGTACCTCAACTCCTCCGGAAAATCCATGGCTACTCCAGCACCACCTTTTCCAGGAAACTGGTATCGATGTTTCCCTGAATAAAGTCTTTGTTGGCCATGATCCTCTTATGGAACGGGATGGTCGTCTTGATCCCCTCTATGATATATTCGTCAAGGGCCCTGGCCATCCTCTTGATGGCGTCTTCCCGCGTTTCGGCGTGGACGATCAGCTTGGCGATAAGCGAATCGTAATGGGGAAGCACCGTGTACTGGTCATAGACGAAGGAGTCGACCCGTACCCCCAGGCCGCCAGGCGTATGATAGCCGGTGATCTTGCCGGGGCAGGGGGTGAATTTGGCCGGGTCTTCGGCATTTATACGGCATTCGATGGCATGCCCGTTGATCTTGATGTCACTCTGCTTGTAGCGAAGTTTCAATCCAGCTGCAGAACGGATCTGCTCCCGGACGATATCCACACCGGTCACCATTTCCGTCACCGGATGCTCAACCTGAACGCGGGTGTTCATCTCCATGAAATAAAAATTATTTTCCTTGTCCACGAGGAATTCCATGGTTCCAACACTGCTGTAACCGACCGCCTTCGCCGCCCGGACTGCGGCGTCGCCCATGGCTTTGCGCAATTCCGAGGTGCTGACCGTTGACGGAGCTTCTTCGATGATCTTCTGGTGCCGGCGCTGGATCGAGCAGTCCCGTTCCCCGAGATGGATAACATTGCCATGCTTGTCGGCAAGGATCTGGATCTCCACGTGGCGCGGCTGTTCGCAGTACTTCTCGATGTAGACCTCGGGATTGCCGAAACCAGCCTGAGCCTCAGCCCTGGCCGTAGCAAAGGCATTCGGGAGGGCTGCCGGGGAGTGGACAATCTTCATCCCTCTGCCGCCGCCACCGGCGGTGGCCTTGATAATCACCGGGAAGCCGATTTTTTTGGCGATTTTGATCGCCTCGTTAACGTCCTGAACCCCCTCTTTGGTGCCGGGAAGTATCGGCACTCCTTCCTTGATCACGGCCTGACGGGCGCTGATCTTGTCCCCCATGAGCCGCATGCTCTCCGACGTGGGACCAATAAAGGTAATGCCACAGTTCTCGCAGATTTCGGCGAACGCTGCATTCTCAGAAAGAAAGCCGTAACCGGGATGGATGGCTTCCGCATCGGTCAGTTCGGCGGCACTGATGATGGCATTGATGTTGAGGTAGCTCTGGAGACTCGGCGGCGGGCCGATGCAGACACTCTCGTCGGCCAGCTTTACGTGCAGGGATTCGCTGTCTGCAGTGGAATAGACCGCGACAGTCTTGATGCCCAGTTCCTTGCAGGCACGAATAATCCGCAGGGCAATTTCTCCGCGGTTTGCGATAAGTACTTTATGAAACATCGAATGGTTCTCCGATTCAGACTGGTGGTAAGCACGAACTTACATATCCGGAATGACGCTGCAAGATCAGCATCCCGGCTATAAGCGCTCCACAAGGAAAAGCGTGTCACCGAATTCGACCGGCTGGGCGTTTTCCTTGCAGATCTTGAGGATCTTGCACCTGTATTCCGCCTCGATCTCGTTCATCAGCTTCATGGCCTCGACGATGCACAATACCTGTCCCTTTTCCACAACCTGCCCCACTTCGACATAGGGCGGAGCATCCGGAGCTGGAGCCCGGTAGAAAGTCCCGACAATGGGGGAGGTGATGGGCTCACCCTTCTCCGCAGCCGGAGCGGCACTGGCGGACACCGGAGCAGCGGCAGCAACAGGTGCCATCTGGGGTACCGCCTGGGGCACAGCCATGACCGACTGCGGAGCCTGGTAGTGGACGATCTCCGGCACGATGCCGCGCTTGATCCTGATCTTCTCTTCAGCGCTCTCCAGTTCGAATTCGGTAATATCTGTTTCGGTAACCATCTTTATCAGTGACTTGATATCTTTGATATCCATCTTTCCCTCTCCTTTGCAATTTGCCCTCGGCCAGAACGCATTGCTCCGCCTTGAGCTATTTCAAGTCTCTTAAAGGATCATCAGTTCCTTGGGAATTTGGGTCAATATCCTGCACCCATCGGCAGTTGCCAGGACGGTATCCTCGATCCTGACGCCTCCCCAGCCGGGTATGTAGATACCGGGCTCGATGGTAAAGACCATGCCTTCTTCGACTACCCCGTCGCTCCGGGGAGAAACCACTGGCCTTTCGTGCACGTCGAGGCCGACACCATGGCCGAGACCATGGCCAAAATAGCTGCCATAGCCCTTACTGTCGATATGATTCCGAGCCATTCCGTCCAGTTCCCGAAAAGTCATACCGGGCCGGACCGCTTCCAACGCCAGATCGTGGGCATCCTTAACGATGGAATAGATTTCACGCTGACGCTCATCGGGCGTGCCCACGGCAACAGTTACAGTCTCGTCGGAGTGATATCCCTGGTATATGGCGCCGAAATCCAGAGTCACAAGTTCATTCGCACCTATTTCCTTGCTGCTCGCCTTTCCATGGGGAAGAGCTCCCCGAGCTCCGGAAGCAACGATGAAGTCAAAGGACTTGTCATCGGCGCCCGCTTCCCTCATGGCGAACTCAAGGGCAATAGCCACATTCCGCTCCACCGCACCGGGCCGGAGCTTGTCGAGAATGTCAAGGAGCGCGCGGGAGGCAATTTCGGCACAACGGGCAAGGAGTCCAACTTCCTCGTCATCCTTGACGATACGAATGTCGTCAAGTTCGGCACCGATGGGTTTAAATTCCACACCGGGAAGCCCATCGGCAAGGGCGTTCAATTGGGCGACGCTGGTATGTTCAGCCTCGAAACCAATCTTCCCGGCACCCATGCGCTTCAATTCCGAGTTGACACCCTCCAGCTTGACGCGATACTGCGTTGTCTCAAATGCCGTTACTTCGTTGGCAGCCTGCGTAACGTAGCGGGAATCGGTCAGGAAACGCCCCGTATCTTTGCCCAGCACCAGAGCCCCATCGCTCCCGGTAAAGCCAGCCAGGTATCTGATATTGCTGAGGTTAAAGAAAACGATGGCATCAACGCCGTGCCTCTCCAGAAACCCCTGGGCCGACGAGATTCTGTTATGTAGCATAATCAAACCCTGATTACAATCCTTTTTTAATATGATTAAAAATCGCCCGAAGACCCAGAAGATAGCTATCGAGGCCGAATCCGGAAATCTGGCCGATGGCAACGGGAGCGACAAAACTCCGGGTACGGAATTCTTCGCGGCGGTGAATGTTCGAGAGGTGAACTTCGACCGTCGGCAGGGCGACTGCGGCAAGAGCGTCGCGAATGGCGACGCTGGTATGGGTGTACGCGGCGGGATTTATGAGTATACCGTCACATGTGACGGCCGCGGAATGAATCCTGTCGATGAGCTCACCTTCCGAGTTGGACTGAAAGGTCATCACTTCGACCCCCAGCTCATGGGCCAGAGTAGAGATGGCAGAGTTTATCTCACCGAGGGTAAGGGCACCGTAGACCTCGGGTTCACGGCTCCCCAGCAGATTCAGATTGGGACCATGCAGTACCAGTATTTTCATAGGACCACCCGTATAAGAACTTCATAAGCTGATCGGGGCAAGATCGAGAATTTCCTTGTCACGTTCGTCAGCTATTGCAGTTCAGCATGCATTCCAGGAGCTTCGCGCTTCAAGAGATAGCGCCCTTTGCCGTAGTTCCCCTGTCGATCAAGCAGGAGAAACACGAAAAAGTCGTCGCTCAGCGAGCGAACAAGAACCCTGGTGCGCTCGGTAGTGATGGACATCTCTTCCATGTCCCCAGTCTTCAGGACCTCGATGGTTCTCTTGACTTCCTTCAGAACGGTCGCATACTCAACCGCCAGTAACTGCATGTCAAAGGGGGCATCATCACGGATGAACTCGTCGATTGGTATCCCGTCATATCCCATAATGACGGCGCCAATCCCACCTTCAACATTTCCGACGATATCACGGAGCGTCTCCCTGAATGTCATTGTCGCCTCCTTGAGATATTGTCCAACCACGATTGCAGAGTCATAAGGACTGCATCGCCCGCTGCAACGCTGTCAGGGCCAACCATGTCTTCATCGTCATCTTCAAGGGAGATGCGTTCTGCCTGGGCCGATGAGTCGGGAACAGTTCCCCCATCTTCCAGAGCGTGATCCCGGGCACTAGACTCGTCCTTGTCAATGGTGAGCTTCAAATCCAGCAGCCGTTTCCGTAAATCCTCGTTGTCGGGATCGGCTGTCAACAACTCCCGATAAATGGTCAACGCGCGTTTTAAAAACCCCTGGGAAACATACAGTTCGGCCAGGGTTACTGTCGTCAAGGGGTCCTTCCCCTCCGGTTCAGCCGTTTCCCGTGCAGCCGTTTCCTCGTCAAACTGCCAAGCCTCTTCCGCAGCGGGAAGTGAACCTTTCCCGTCAGTCCCGACTCCGGCAGCTTGCAACATATCCGTCTTTGTCACAGGTTCCGCATCTTCAAAAACCAGAAAATCCTCAAACTCTTCCGCGGCGGGCACCTCAACACTTCGGTCGGGCAAAGACGTGATATCTACGGACAAGGACGCTTCATCCGCCTCTGCATCAAAAGCTAAGTCATCGACTACTTCCAGTTCCTCGAGAAGAAACTCTTCCTCGTCGGATTTTCGCTCAGAAAGCATGCCTTGGGAATTGGAGCCCCTTTTAAGGGATTCGAGGAGCACCTGGCTCTCCAGGTCTCCCGGGTTAAGGGAAATAATCATTCGCAAAGCGGTTTCAGCCGCAACGGGCTCGCCTGCCTCAATATAGAGCTGGCTGAGAATCTTCTGGGCCAGGAGATTGTCCGGGGTGCTTCGGACGACGCTCTCAAGGGCAGCCCTGCTTTCCGCCTTCATCCCTTTTTCATAATATGCTCTGCCGAGCGCCATGAAGCCCCCGACGTAATTGGGATGGATCTCGCACCCCATTTTGGCCACATTCATGGCGTCGTCCAACAGTCCTACTTTCCGGTACAGCTCAGAAAGCGGGGCAAAACAGTAAGATTGGGGATCCTTGGCAAGGGTTTCCTCGTGTTTCTTGATGTCCGACCAGAAGGAGCTGGATTCCGGTTCCATAAGTCAATCTCCAATCCCACAGATTTTCAACAGAAGCGGAATATCTTCCACCCGGGCAATCTGATACCCGCCAATACCCCTGTTGAACACAAAATTTATTCCGCTGTCCCTGACTTTTTTATCCCGCAGCAGTGCCTCACGGTACGCCGCAGCGCTAAAGCGCGGGGGTTCTACCGGCAACCTCAGGCTCCTGAGAAGCCCCGTGATTTTCTCTGTATCATCCCCGTCAGCGTAGGCCATATATTGGGAACACTTCGCAGCGAGGACCATGCCGATGGCTACCGCTTCACCATGCTTGAATTGCGTATAACCGGTTAGGGTTTCCACTGCGTGGCCTATAGTGTGCCCATAATTGAGGACCGCACGCAATCCGGCTTCGCGCTCGTCCTTTTCCACGATCGAGGCCTTAATCGCACAGGACCGCTCGATAATCTCGATGAGACAATCCTTGTCCCTTGCAAGCAGCCTCTGCGCATGGTCGACAAGGAACTGAAACAGCTCCTTGCTCAGGACAATACCATACTTTGCGACTTCGGCCAAGCCGCTTATATACTCACGCTCCTGAAGGGTGTCGAGGGTCGCGACGTCAACAAGCACCAGGCGGGGTTGATAGAAGGCGCCGATGAGGTTTTTTCCTTTTTCATGGTTTATACCGGTCTTTCCGCCGACACTGCTATCAACCTGGGCCAAAAGCGTGGTCGGCACCTGCACGAAAGGTATGCCGCGCAGGTATGACGCAGCGGCGTAACCGGCGATATCGCCGACCACACCACCACCGAGCGCGACAATAAAGGAACCCCTGTCGAGACCTGAATCGATCAGCCGGTCATAGATTCCTTTAAGGGTCTCGATATTCTTGAATTCTTCCCCGTCCGGGATTTCGACCGTAACTACCGAGAAACCCGCCCCGGCCAGTGCCTGGGTTACCCGTGCCAGATAGAGAGCACCGACAGTCGGATTGGTGACGACTGCTGCAGTAGTCCCCAGTCCCTGACTACGGCATAGGTTTCCTATCTCGGCAAGAATTCCGGTGCCGAAATAAATGGGATAGCTCCGTTCTCCCAGTCCAACGGTGATGGATTTCAAGGTTAACCTCTTCTGCCCTTTCCCGGCGTTATGCAATTTTTAGTCATAATAAAATTTAGCACATCATCTTCTATCATTTATAGGCAGTGTCAATACAGATCACTGCAAGGCTGGCCATGATGGCGCCTTGCAAACTAGAACGCTCTCAGGTATGCCAGGTAGCCTTGGAAGTTACGCTCGATTTCCGTGAGAGAATCTCCCCCGAACTTCTCCAAGAACGCGTTTGCAACCTCGACAGCTACCACGGCCTCGGCAACTACAGCGGCAGCCGGCACGGCACACACGTCGGAACGCTCGACCGTTGCTTCGAAAGGTTCCTTGGAGACAATATCCACTGACCTGAGGGGGCGATAAAGAGTCGGGATCGGTTTCATGGCTGCCCGGATAACAAGATGTTCACCGTTGCTGATTCCGCCCTCGATGCCGCCGGCGTTGTTGGTTTCCCGGTAGAAACCGGTCAATTTGCCTTCCATGAGGCGACCGGCATCGAAGAATATCTCGTCATGAACTTTCGAGCCGGGACTGCGGGCAGCCTCAAAACCGAGGCCGATCTCCACTCCCTTGATCGCCTGGATGCTCATGACGGCCATGGAAAGGCGGGCGTCGAGCTTTCGGTCCCACTGGACATGACTGCCAAGACCGACCGGAACGCCCGTCACAATTATCTCGACAACGCCCCCCACAGTGTCCCCGGCGTCTTTCATCCGGTCGATCAGCTCCTTCATCTTTGGTTCAGCGGCTTTGTCGTAGGTGAAGAGCTCTGATTTATCGGCAAGTTCCCTTAGTTCCTCAACGGGGAGGTCGGGACGCTCGGCGCGAATGTCTCCAAGTTCGACAACGAAACCGTGAACGGTGATGCCGAAATTGGTGAGCAGTGCCTTGGCCAGTGCACCGACCGCCACCCTGACCGCCGTCTCGCGTGCACTGGAACGCTCGAGGATGTTCCGCACATCGCGGTGGTCATATTTGATGGCCCCGGCCAGGTCCGCATGCCCCGGCCGGGCGCGGGTCACTGCGATCTCATCGTCCCGATACCGTTCCTCGGGCGACATCTTCTCCTGCCAGTTCGGCCAGTCCCGGTTTTTGACGCCGAGGGTAATCGGCGAACCGATTGTCTCCCCCCAACGGACCCCGGAGAGAATTTCCACCGTGTCCCTCTCGATCTTCATCCGTCCGCCGCGACCGTAGCCGCACTGGCGACGGGCAAGATCCCGGTTGATCGTCTCTTCGGAAAGCTTGAGGCCTGCCGGCACCCCTTCAACGATGGCGGTCAGTTGCGGACCGTGGGATTCGCCGGCGGTAAGGTAACGAATCATAATTACTCCATTTTTTAAACAAATGCCAGGGTTTCCCCTGGCATTCTAATTGTATCCGGATGAAAAAAGAAGCGTTATTTTGATTTCAGCAGCGAATCAAATCCACATTACCAGGTAAGGGGGAATACAAGACCACCAGAACCGCCTCCCGAAATCGTGACAAATCCCGAACCGCCAGCCGCACATTTATTGGACACAGATGTTGTGAAGACGGACGGACCATCTAATGTATTGAGCACGACGAACGTGCTGAGGGCAGGGTTAACCGTCAGGCAATCCGGACTTCCACTTGTTACTGTGAAGGTAGTTCCTGCAGCCATGGGGTTGTTCCGTAGCGTATTAAGATCTTGAACCGAGAATGTCAAAGCTGTGGAGGCTGCAACGAGAGGGGTTCCGCTTGCCGCTCTAATAACCTTGTTACTTGGCGATGTCATTGTTACTATTCCAGTTGATGTGGACATGACGATGAGCGCATTTGCAAACACATGCTTTGTTGCCGGGCCTGGGACTGTGCTGGGCCTTAAAATGCCGTTAAAGATGCCATCTCGGTCGACTTTTCCTGAACCGTTGAAATCGATGAACATGTCACCGGGGAAATTGGGGAACGTCGCTAGAATAGTGCCCGGAGGATCGTAGTGCCCCGTATGGCCATCGTCGCGGAACGCCTGGGTCGTGTCGGTGAATTCGCCACACATAACCGATCTCTGCAAGCTTCCGGCGCTAAGACAGGCGGCGACACTCGGGCCGTCGGCGACACCATTGCCATTAACATCGGTAAAACTTTCCTCGCCGATTGCGTAGGCGAGGATCGCCGCCATCCCGTCAGGCGGACGCAGCCCCTGGCTTCGCCAGGTCACAGAACAGACACCGTTTGCCGTTGTACAGGTAGGATCTATCGAGCCGCTCTGGGCTGTAAAATATACCGTCGTGCCATCCGGAACGGGGTTACCAAAATGATCGGCGAGCCGTGCAGTAAAGACATCGGTGATGCCGTCGAAGTCACCACCACCTGGATTCAAGGTCGCGACAGCCAACGAAAAGCCGTCCTGGGTGGGAATGCCCGTTGAAACCACCAGCTGGTCCGACATGGTGGAAATTGGCGGCGAAGAGCCATGTATGGTTGCAGTCACACGCACCGGTGTGGAAACGATGCCAGAAAGAACGTAAGTCGAAACCGTGCCATCTGCCACGCTACTGGCAGATGAAGAGGTGAGTGACAATCCCCCGACCGTAGTATTGAGTGAAAAATCAACAGCTTGACCGGCTTTTGGCTGCCCGTTCGTGTCCAGCACCTTGAAAACCACCAAAGATGACTCAGACCTGCCGAACCCGCCCGTTCCTTTCAAAGCGATGCTCGTTGGCGTAGCGGAAACATAGGAAATGGAGTTCGCAGCAGCACCGTTCACGACAATGGTAGTCGTCACACTGGCTCCACCCACGGAGACCGTAATAGTATCCGTGCCCGCCCCTCCCGCTGCTGTATAGGTCGAAGAAGCTACGCCGTTATTCGAACGAACCGGCGAAAGCAAAGTCGCCTTTCCTGCGGATACAAAGTTGGATGTAAAAGTAACATCAACCGGCGTTGTAAAGGGATTGCCATTTGAATCGGTCAAGGAAACGGTAACGCTGGTCGATCCTGCCGGCGCGAGAGGAGTATTCGGCCCTAAAACGGGCGTTGAAATGACGATCTGCGGCATTGCCACGGAAAAGGTAATCGACTTTGTGACTTTGGCACCGTTTATGGTTGCCGTGGCAGTGATTATTCCCGCTCCGGGTGTGTTCCCAGCCAATAGTTGCGTCGTGGCCGTACCTGTTGCATCGGTCAAGACGGCCACCGCGGGGTTGAATGTGCCCAAAGTTGACGTGAAAGTAACCTGAGCGCCGGAAACCGGCTGACCTTGATTGACAAAATTTGCCGTCACCGTTGCGGTCCCGCTTACCTGCAGGTTGCTGTTGCTCATCTGGAGCGTTGCCGTTGCCGTTGACGCCTGATTCAGGCTTATGACTGAATTGCTCCCGCTGGCTCCCCCCCCACAGCCTGCAAGAAGTGCAAGGCCGCACATTACCAATGAAGAAAGTATAAAACTAAATTGTCTCGCCCGCTTCATGAAAGCCCCCTGGATAGCATTGAAGATACCTTTGACTGCATTTAACGTGAAGAGATCACGATGTTTTCGTCAGAGTAACCGTCGTTACGCCAGTCCCGATCAGACCAGTTACCGTATCCGTAACCGTCCAGGTAATGGTCATCGTCTCGACGGCTCCGATAGCGGGCACAATAAGCGTGCCGTTCGCTCCGGGAAAGACAGCGGTTCCCCCCGAATTGGTCGTTGTCGTTGACGAAACCAGCGTCAAGGTATCGGACGGATTGCTTGAAACAGGCAATCCGGCAATCGTTATCGAATGACTATCCAAGACATTGGTAAAAGGGTCCGTGATCGTGACAAAGCCTTGAGCCGGCGGAATGGTGAATGGAATAGCAGTCCCCACCGCCTGTGTCGTCGTAAGAGTTAGATTTGCCGGCGGCGTAACAGTCAACGTTCTTCCGCTCATGACAATCGAAGCAAAGTTGGAAAGGTTGCCTGTACTGGCAACGATAGTAATTGTTTGCGTTCCATTGAAGGCGGCCGGTGAGAACGATACGTTAACAGCTCCTGAATTATTTGTATTAAAAGTTCCCAGAGGGAAAGTTTGAGAGCCTATATGGGCGCTAAACGTAATAGGGACTCCAATCAGGTTTGTTGCTGTTGGATTGCTGTAGGTTGCCGTTGCATTAACTACGGACCCAGTTGGCGTGGCAATAACCGTTATACTTCCGTTCAAACCTTGACCACCGCCGGCGCCACCGCCACTCCCTCCGCAACCAGCAAACACCATGGTAATCAGTGAGAAAAGAACTACATAACAATAACTTAATTTCATGTTCTACTCCCTTCTAGTTAGTAAAAGCAACAAAGGCTCAAGAAACGATTTTCGGCGTTATAAAGATCAACAGCTCAGTTTTCGTCTTGTTGACTGTATTTGACTTAAACAACCAGCCCAATAAGGGGATGTTCATCAAGAAAGGAACCCCCTGGTCACTCTCCGTATCACTGTCAACGTAAATGCCGCCAATGACGGTGGTTTCGCCGTTTCTGACCTGTAGTTCGGTGGTTGCTTCCTTTGTGTTGATCGGTGGAGGGTTCCCCGTCCCAGCTGAGTTGTTGGAAGCATGAACCTTCATGCCAATGTTACCATCAGCGGTAATATGCGGAGTAACTTCGAGCGTGAGCGCCGCCTGGACGAATTCCGTCTTGGTCCCCTCCGCAGACGTCGTCTGATAGGGAATCGACTGCCCTTGCGTGATCTTTGCTGCCTTATTGTTGAGTGTGACCACCTTGGGGGTAGAGACAATTTTGATTAACCCTGCTGTGGCCGCCGCGGACAATCTCAGGTCAACCTGGACGTTGCTCGTGAGAGTCCCGAACGATAGTCCCAATGCACCGCCCGAGCTGTCAACAGTCGGTAATCCGGACGCTGGCGGTGCACTCACGACACCGCCGAAACCTGTATCAAGCTTGTTGATTCCGAGAATCGACGCGGAACCATCGTTGTAATGAATCCCCCATTGTACCCCAAGATCGCGAACAAAGGTCGAGGTTGCCTCAACAATCCGTGCCTCGATCATGACCTGCTTCTCGGGCACGTCGAGTATTTTCAGCAGATCCTTCATCGCCTGAAGTTTTGGCTCAATATCTGTCACGATAACTTTATTGGTACGCGCATCCTGGATAATCTTTCCCCGCTCGCTTGCAAGCGTATTAAACTGACCAGCTACATCACCAATCGCCGCGAAATTCACATCGAACACCTGAGTTTTGAGCGGCATTGTTCTTTCGCGAAGCTTCTGTGCCTCCGCATCTTCCTGCTCCTGGGTTTTGAACCTCCCCTTCGGCCGGATATACATGATATTTCCTTCTTGCTTTTTCTCAAGGTTCTTGCTCTCCAGAATGACATCGAGAGCCTGATCCCAAGGAACATTTATAAGCTTGAGACTGATAGTACCGCTGACATCATCGGCAATAAGAAAATTGAGATTGCTGACCTCGGCAATCAGTTGAAATATCTTTCGGATATCAGCATCGGAAAATTCGAGGGAAACCCTTCTTCCTGTATAGGTCTTTTTCTGTGCGGCCTTGGACGCTGCAGTATCGATCATTTCCGTCTTTCCCGGCTTAACCGCCACGGGACGAGGCACAGGCGGCTTGGCAACCTCGGACATCAGAGACGGTGTTTCCATTCCTTCGGGGTTCTTTATATCCCAAAAGATGGTATCTCCTTCCTGATTTATCTTATAGGGTGCATCTGCGCGCAATCTCACGAGAAATCTTGAATCATACCCTTTTTTCATCCTGATCTGATAGGGGGTAACGGCCGTGACGACACTTGCAAAGGCCCTTGTATCAAGCATGCGTTGCAGGTTCGCCGGTATCTGGCATTTTTTTATCGTAAGTGCAAGACCTTCAGCGGTCTTTACCGGCTTGCCCACAATGCAATCACCGGACACCTTGATGGCAATCCTCGAATACCCATCCACCAACTTGAAGTCTAAAGCTTCTACGATTCCGGTTCTGCCCTTTCCAGCACTTCTTGACTCAGGCGCCGGCAAAGCCTGCGAGCTACCTTTGGTGGTCGGCGCCGCTTTTGCGGATGAAGTGATGGGCACGCCAGCAAAATCGACCTTAACTCCCTTGTCATACTTAGTTACCTTGTAAGCAGGAAGGGCCTCTTTAGACGAATCGAAAACGATCCGAACCTTATCCGCGGTCGTCCCCAAACGTGCCTTTGCGATGCCGAAGCTATTCACGGGAATAACTTTCGCAGCGATGCCACTTTTTGCTCCTATAATATCAACAACCAGTCGCGTCGGTTTCGTAAGCTTAAATGCATTAAAACTCTCCACTCCACCATTTACTTCCAGTTCCACCCCGTCCTTGACAACGTTAATGGCCGTCAAGACTCTCTGTCCTGGCTTGATAGCATCTTTGGCTTCGACCCCTGCCGCAATTTCCTCTCTTTTCGTTGTCACAGCAGGCGCCGGGGCCGGATTGGTTGAACTTGCCATAGGGGAGGCATCGCTTTCCTTGATTTCGGACGCGGTTATCCCCTTTTCCTTGATAGCGGCCTCTGGCTTTGCCCCGCCATCCTCGGGCTTTATTCGCAGTTCTGCCGCAGCTGCCGGTGGAGCAGATTTTACAGCTTCCGGTTGAGCTGTTTCTTTTACTTCCGCTTTCCCTTCCGCATTTACTGTGGCAGCCGCAGCTGCCTGAGTCTTTGGAAATGTAACCAAAAGCTTGGCTTTATCCACAGGGTCAGGCGTTACCGTGAACTCCGCATCTTTCGTCAAGGCAATTTCGATGCGGCTCAACACACCACCACCCACACTATGGCTGCTAATGTGGATATCCCTAATAATTCCGGAATTCACAGCGATTTGTCTTGTTACAGCTCCCGGTTCGGTCTGTGCCAGGTCAATAACCGCCATAGGAGGTTCGGTAGACTTATAGAATGTAAAGGTAAGGCGTTTGTCAGCGGAAATCTCCACTTGAGAAGCATCACTGGAGACTTTGACGGCCTGGATGACAGACGTGTCGCTCATGGCGGGCTGAGAAGCATCCTTGACACCGATATTTGTCTCTGCGCATCCGGCTGAAACTACCAGAAGAAACAGCAGGGTGATAGCCTTGAAAATCATTCTGTCTGTGCGCATGCTCATCTGGAAGTCTCCTTACTTTTTCTGGGACAGTACAAGCCTGGTTGTTTGCTTCCTGGTACGGCCATTCTCTTCTCGGTAGAGTTCCGTTACCTCTATGTAAGTCGAGGCTATCCGGGTTATCCGGCCATCGTTGTTACCGATCAGCATACCTTGCTTCACCACGTAACCTTTGCCCTTTGGATCGATTATCAGCGCTGAATTTTCTTTCATGCCGACAATGATACCGGCAACCTTGAATTTGGTTACATCGTAGCTTTGGATAGGAAGGACTTCCTCAGTTTTTCCACCCTTGCCCGGCCCGACAGCTGGCTTTCCCTGAGCAACCTCGGCGACATAAGGCTTAAACGGATCTTTCTTGGAGCTAAAGTCAAATTGTGACTGGGCAGCTTTCGCCGATGAAGCCTGCTGCTGCACCGAAACTGGCGGAGGAGACGGCTTGGCGGCCGGCTTAGGTTGTGGTGTCTGGGGCGGCGGAGGCGGCTCTTTCTTTGTGCATCCCGGCAAAGATAACGCCAGCCCAAGAAGCAGTACGACCAGAAATTGATTATTTTCCTTTTTTGTCATTCTTAATCTCTTTCTTGTCAAGGAAACGGAACGTTGTCGCCAGACACGAAACTCTGACCAAGGTTCGACCACCAGAGCTTTTTATCTCGGGGAAAGTAACATTCGTAATATTCACAATCCGCGGAAGCTTGGCAACTGCTACGAAGAAATTGGCCACACTGTAATACGAACCGGAAACGGTTATGTCAACCGGCACCGCCGCATAAAAGTCTTTCGGTTCTTCCGCCTTGGGCCTGAATATCAGAAAATCAAGTCCGGCACCTTTGCCGGCTGCGGTAATTGTTGTCAAGAGTGAGGGTATTTCCTTCTGGTTCGGCAATTCGGTCAGGGCATTTTCCAGTTCTTTCTGAAGCTGGGCAAACTCGCTTTTGTACCGGGGCAAATTGTCAGCGATCTTTTTCGTGTCCGCGACCTGGGCTCGCAGGCCATCCAGTTTACCCCGCAGCGCCTTGAGCTCGTTCAGACGCGGCTGGTGCAGCCCAAAGAACAAGCCGGCGCCCTCTGCCAGCAAAATGAGCGCAAGAAGGGCGGCTTTCTGCTTGTTCGGGAGCTTCAAAATTTTTTGCAGTCTAGGGTCCATGTAATCCTCGACGGTTTCTTACATTTGTTGCCCGGGAATACTCTGTCGTTTATTTACTTCTGCGGTTGTGGTTGCGGTTGCGGACCGCTCTTGATCAAACAGGAAAGCTCGAATTGCTTAGCTTTCACGCCGTTGATCTCGGTCTGCTGGGAGACCAGCAATTCGACATTGGCAAAATATTCCGTAGCTTGCAAATTGCGCATGAATTCGGCTATGAGGTCTTCAGTGTAAGCAATCCCGGCAAGAGAAACGTTACTTCCGTTTTCGTTGTACCTGGTCAGCCAGACTTTGTCGGGCAACGCCTCACTGAGCTTGGCCAGCCGGTTGGCTGGACCGGCCTTGTCTTTTCTGAGTTGGTTGAGAACATCAAGTTTCTTTTTTACTTCGTCCTGAAGTTTTTTGATGTTTTCGATTTCTCCAATCTTGGCCTTCAATTGCTGCAATTCTTTTTCCGAGTTTGCAATCTCGTTTTTCGCCATGACAATCTTGGTCTGCAAAACGGTAAACACTGCAATTCCAATTGCCAGCAGGGCACACACAGAAAAGACCAGTATAACGACCTGCTGCTTCGCCGTTTCCTTTTTCTTGATGGCTCTGACGGGTAGTAAGTTTATCCTTATCATTTATCGCCAAGCCTCCTTGTCGCCAGCCCCATAGCAACAGTCACGAGAGGCCCGATTTCCTGAAGATATTCAGGGTCAAATTCTTTCTCGTTGAATTTGATTTTCCGAAACGGGTCCAGTATCTCGACGGGAAGGCCGAGCCTTTGACTTACGACATCCACAAGCATTGCTATTTTTGCCCCACCACCGCTCATGTATACCTTGACGATTTTCTCGTCGCCGGCGGTGGAATTATAAAAATCAAGCGACCGGCGCATCTCCAAGGCAAGTGTTTCGTTAACCCGGGCAACAGTCTCCCGCAACCGCTCCTGATCGGGTGCATCCCCGGTAATTTTAAGCTGCTCTGCTTCGTCGGTACTTACTCCGAACTGCTTCTGCAATTCTTCGGTATAGAGATTGCCTCCCATCTGAACATCGCGGGTAAAAAGCGATACCCCGTCTTTGACGATGTTCAGGTTCATTATGCTCGCGCCGATATTGATGAGTGCAGAGACTTCATCGGGCGCAGGCTCGTAATTGAGCTCGAAGACATTCTGCACGGCAAACGCATCAACATCCACAACAACGAGCTTGAGCCCGGCTTCGTTAAATACTGCAAGGTAATCATTGATTATGTCTTTTTTACTGGCAACAAGAAGAACGTTCATCTTCGCAGCATCATAATCATCCGATGCGAGAATCTGGAAGTCGATATTGACGTCATTAATATCGAAGGGTATGTACTGCTCCGCCTCCCACTGAATCTGGTCCTCAAGCTCATCCTGCGGCATCGTGGGCATGGATATCTTTCTGATGATCACGGCATTACCCGATACGGAGCATGCAGCCTCTTTTGCCATGATATTGAGGCCCTTCAGAAGATTCCTGATCACTTCCACTACCGACGAACTGTCCATCAGGGTATTATCGACAATGGCTTCAGGCGGAAGGGGCGCCATCCCGATATTTTCCACGAGATATCCTTCCTTATGGCCCTTCAATTGCACCAGTTTCACAGAACTCGATCCGATATCGATGCCTACTATTTCCTTATTCTTGGAGAAAAACATGATTTCGTCCTATCCGGATGTTAATCCTGAAATACCTTGTCTTTGTCGACAAGAGAAAACCCGAGTGCCAGAATAATTTTTCTCTTGGTCTCCATGCGGCATGTTTCGCCATTTTCAATACGATCGATCGTAACCGCAGAAACACCTGCCAACCTGGCAAGTTCCGCCTTACTCATCAACTTTTGTTCTCTCAATTTCTTGACATGATTTGGATGCTTCATCATAGTATCCCGTGGTAAATAGATTATTTTTGGGCAAATTTACTATAATTAAATCAAATGTCAAGAAATTTTTGTTAATTATATTAAATGATACTTTCATATAACAAATTAAAGACAATTGTGAGACGAATATAAAAAAACCGGGATGCCAAAATGAAAATGATATTTCGGCATCCCGGCTGTCTGCATGAGACCCTGTGGGCTTTCCGCCCCACCCTCGCGGGTGGTTTAGTATTGTCGTTATCGCAAGTAGTTATTCAGTTGTCGGTGAAATCACTGCATTTAAAAAGTGCAAATCAAATACCATTTTGTTTAACATAAATAAAATGTTACATAATTTATTGAATATTATAGCAAAACAGGTTAACTCACCACAAGGTTCCGCTGGCGCACCAAAGTAGAAATAAAAATATTACGTTATTTCACAGGTCAAAACTGACCAAAAACGTCTCTTCCGACAAGTTTCCTAATAGGCGTACAGCACGGAAAGGGCAGCTTTCTCCTTGGGATTAACCTCCGCCTCCCCTTGGACCTCGATCGAATAGACATTCGGTGTCCGTGGAGACTGCGTGCTGTTGCTGGTTCCGGCCGTCCCCATGCCGGGGTCCAGATAGTCTATGCCACTGGCGTCGACGAGCCCTACGCCGGGGACCGTGTCGACAATCTTGCTGTAAACCTTGAAGTGGCTGCTCGTGGTTTGTCCCCTGAGGGAAAAGGTAATATCGGGAGAATCTTTGGGATTGACTGTCTTGCTGGCGCTTCCCCAGTTCGCTGTCGGATTGTTCAATTTCGTCTTGAGGTCCGGCCCCAAATACAGCCCGAGTTGACTCGGATTGCCGAAATCAGCCAGCAAAGACACCTTGCCACCCGAATAATTGCTGAAAAGTGCGGGAATGATTGTCTTGGTTACCAACTCCGTTCCCCCGTAGGACGCTTCGAGGGAATTTCGGTATCGCTTCTGGGCAGCCGACATCTTCGTGCTCGTCAATACGTAGTACATGAGAGTCATGATGATTGCCAGACAGACAAGGGTGAACATGAGGGCTGTTACGAGCGCAATACCTTTTTCATTACGAATACATTTCATAAGTCACCGCCGGTGTTCATTGAATCAGATTTTTCGGACGGGCTACGATCGTATACACTTTCCATCGATAATTTTCCCACCCCGACCCCGTTCCCATCACATTCGAAAAATTGAAAGTGCGGCCAGCAAGCACACCCCCGAAGTACTCGCCAACGTCGATCGTCGATGATGGATAGGTATAGTTTATGTCCTTCTTCCCATCTTGGGCCAGAATGTAGACCCTGATCTCGCGAATCTGCGCCCGCTGGGCATCTGCAGTCGCGGGAGCCGTGGTCGTATGATAATTCACCAATCCGAGATTGTTAGTATCAAGCCCATAGACCACCTGCATGTCGGCAACACAGTCCAGAAGCGGTATCACCGGATTATATGAGCCATCCGCAGGAGAAATGTTCGATTTGTAGAGGACCCCGGTACCGGACGCACAGCTCGCCGAGATGTTCGGGGGCCTCGCGACGTAGTAGTCTGCTCTGTTGAACGGAATCCCGACAGTGGTAGTCCCGATGCCGTACACCTGAAAAGTATCGCCATCAAGATGCGGCAGTGTCAGCGTTGAATAGTGATCGAACGTCGCAGAAAAATTACCGGTACTGGCATTGACCATGAGCTGCCGCGTTGGCGGCGTAGTGACAAGGTTGTTCTTGATAACGACCACCCGGTCGCTCGCAGCGAAGTCGCGGACGGGATCCCCCCACACCGTGGGGGGCGTCTTCGTGCCGTTTGCAAAAGAGACGTTGGTCCATCTTTTTGCCACGGCATTGGAACCTGCTACGGTGGACTTGATGACCAGATACTGCGCGCCGACACCGCCAGAGCTGTTGAAGTTTGTGTTAGCGCTCTGCACCGCGCGGGGGGCTGCAGGAGGTGCATCATTGAAGCTGCTCGGCGACTGCCCGGACCAGTATCCCGTGGCAGGAATGGTCGAGACTGGCATACTCGAA
Source organism: Geobacteraceae bacterium (assembly GCA_024281055.1). Taxonomy (GTDB): domain Bacteria; phylum Desulfobacterota; class Desulfuromonadia; order Geobacterales; family Geobacteraceae; genus JAMXLF01. Next base: position 42,878 of record JAMXLF010000045.1, on the reverse strand, counting down.
CCGAGAGTGGTCTCCTGATAATTAGGCGTATTCTGAAAACTCCACGGCAGCCCGAAACCCGCCTGCTCCAGGTCTGCCCTCAGCACTTCCAGACCGACAATTCCCTGGATCTGGGTTTCAGCGGACTTCGATTGCTGAGACGATTGATTGACGATGGTCTTGAAAGAGTTTGCCGTTATCAGCATGATCGTGAGAAAGATCGCCATGACCACGATCAGCTCCGTCAGGGTAAAGCCCTGTTCATCTTTTACAAACATGGTCCTGCTCCTGGTATTGCGTTTAGACATATTGGTACTCCAGTGACTGGAGATATCATCTTGATAACTCTGCATGAAAATCGGGCTGGTCAGCGCAAGGTGGAGATCGGGGCGTTCACCCTGTTCTCGTACGTGGTGCCTTTGTAAGTCCATTGCACCACCACCCCCAACTGCTTGGTCACCGGTTGTCCCACCCCACTCGCGGGGGAAATAACCGTGGAGCTCCTGCTCACGGTGTATGATCGGGAAGTTCCCCGTATCTTGCTTTGCACCAAGTACGGTGCGTAGTTGTATGCCTGTGTGGCAGGAGTAGCCACAGAGATGTTGTCAAACCCCTTGTTGCGCAACTCGTTCATCGCCCCCTCCCCCACGTTTACGGCTTCTTCACGGACCTGGTTACGCAGATTCACGTCCATCGACAGATTGATAGCCTGAAGAAGGCCGAGCATCCCGACCATCAGGATCAGGATTGCCACCATCACCTCGATCAGGGTGAACCCGTTATTTCTGCGTAATGGTCGAATCACAGTTAGTTCCCCTCTTTCCCAGCCAAATCATTGCCTGTGACACGACCAGACTGTCTACGGCAGCATCATTTGCCAGAGTCATGTTATTGGTATTGGACGGATCGACACAGATCGCAACGACTCCGTTCGTCATCCCGCTGTTATCGAAGGTAATGGTGGTAGCGCCGACAAAGTTGAACTTAAAGCTCTTTGTTGATATGGGAGTGCTCGTTATGAAATTCGACGAATAGACCATGAACTGATTTCCGCTGATGACGACGCTCCGATTTCTCTTGCAGTAGAGGGCCTCCGAGCGAACAGTCATCAAATCGGAGTAAGCGGTTTTTATCTGCCCCTCGATGTTGCCTTTGGTGGTCATCCTGTTCCAGTTAAAGACGGCAATTGTGGTCAGTATGCTCATGATCGATATGACTATTATCAGCTCAACGAGAGTGAAAGCCCGGGCATTCATGTCAGTGTTCCTGAATGTGAAGAATCTTCTTCACCGGTTTGTTCTGGCTGTTGCTGATGATCGGCGGGGCATCTGAGGGAGGTTTGCCGGTCATCGGCGATATCATTCGCCGGTTGCCCTTGTCGGTGAAGGCCGTGGAGAGATCAACCTCCTTGAACTCACCGGTGGAGAGCTGGATGAGCGCCTTACCCAGCAAAGAGCTCGCAGGGGCCGCATCACCGGTGTCGTACTTGACCCCCCAGAGGTAGGAGTTCCCGCCGTACCCGCAGACATCCATGTTCGGCTTGAATGACGTGAAGAACACGGAACCGTTGGTGAGCGCGACCGTATCGGTCACTACCCGCTCGGCACCATCCGTCGAGGTCGCCTCGTCCAGATCGATGCGCCACCCCGAGTCGCTGGGAGCAATGGAGTTGATAGTCGTGGTCTGGTTTTGTATTGTGCCCGTCGCTGGATCGGTACAGGTACCGTCCAGGGCGTTGCCCGGCTTGGCTGTCCTGTTGTAGCAGGGCTCCTTTATCCCGAACAGGGCTCTTCGGTTGTTGTTGTCGTCAAGGGTCACGCTGTCGCGGTAGAAGTAGCGGCCGGTGCCGAAATAGAGCCAGAGGTTCAGATTCTTGGTGTCCTGCGCCCGGGCAATGGCAGTTGTCACGGGGCCGATGCCGTCAATGACCTTACTGACCACCCAGTGTGTCGGATTCGGATCCTCCTTGGTCATGATCCTGACCACACCGCCGTCCGTCCACATGCCGTCGCTCCCCGGCTTCACATACCCGGCGTAGACGGCGTCATCCTGGTAGTACCCGGCTGTTGTCGGATTCCGCCGGTCCGCATCGATTGCTCCACCGAGCATGGTTCCGGCAAAGGCGTTGTTTATGCTTGTAGTGAGTGTTGCCGCGAGGGTGCCGGTCCGCAGGTCCACCACGAAAAAAGTGAGGGGATACGTCGATTGGGCCTTGAACTGGTGGGTACCGGTATCGATCGGGCCAAAGGGACCATTGCCGAATACGGCAAACCAGCGACCGTTCTTGTCCCTGTCGCCTATCCGAACGATGGCCGGCGCGGACGTGGCGTACCCCAGAAGATTGTTGTTGAACTCCCAGAGGAACTTGGGGTTGACCGGGTCAGTCACATCGAGGGCAACGTAGGAAGAATAACCCAAGGTGCTGGTGGGGATCTGGACACCAGTTGCGTCATTGCGGGAGGCCCCACCCAGCCCCATGCCCGTGATGAGGACCGTCCGCCAGGTATTGGACGAATTGAGACCATTGCTGGCGCTTACAATCGGGGGGGAGCCACTTGTCGGCTTGGAGCACTGGTCATAGGTCGATGTTATGCAGGTCCCCGTATTGGTGTCACCGATACTGGCATCGAGAATGACCGTCCTGCCGTCGATGTAGTAAAGGTGGCTGTAGCCCGTATCGGAGGAGTATTTCAGATAGGGGAGAGAATTCTGCGGTATGAAGGCCCACTGCTCCGCCCCGAGGTTCGTCCCGGAGAGGCTGGCCTTCTGGAAACCGCTGGCCGTTACCGACAGAGTCCCGAGGTTGAAAGCATGGAGCATGCCGTCGTTGGCCCCAACGTAGACCATGCCGCGGCTATTGTATTCATTCGAGTTGATGAATTGGGCATAGCTCTGATCGCTGTACCCGCCGGGGGAAGGGAGATTGTAGGTGTTGAGACGGACCGTCGACTCAATCCGCGGCGTGGAGGAGATGATATCGCCCAGTTTCCATTCGTGAGTGGCAACCGTACAGGTTCCGCCGGGGCAGTCCGTTGACTGTGTGGCAACCGTACACCTGCTCAGGGCGTTGTTGTTGCAGACCCCCATGGTCACCGAGCGGCCACGATACACGCAGTCTCCGTTGAGGCACGGCGCAAAAGGCGAGACGGAGGGGTCGTCATTGGACTGGTCCGTCCCGCGGATATAGTTGATCAACTTCGAGGCCAGCGCTTGACGCTGGTCATTGGTACCAGCCGGGATCTGAAGGGCATCCCATACCCCCGACGTCGCGTTGAAGGTCCCGTCATTGGCGAACACCTGCGGGGTATTGCCTGCGGTCGAGTTGTACCCGGTATAGATGGTTCTCGGACTGCTGGCGTCGCTGCGCGCCCACAGCTTCGCGCCGGCCCGCCAGATGCTCTTGACATAGTCCGGGTCGATGAGACCGCCCACTTTGTCGCTGTCGGTAACGACCGAGTCACCGTTGGAATCGAAGTAGCGCTGCACCATGGTCTTGTCCGAGCTGTTGTCGAAGGTGAACCGGACGACATAGTCGTTGATCAGGTTGAGCGTCAGGTCACCGTCCGTGTTCTCCCTGATGGTGCTGTTCTGGATGTAGGGATCGACGTAGTACCAGAGATTCTGCATCTCGCCGATCCAGCTGGCCGTGGTGGCGCTGTCGAAAATCTTCTTCGGATAGAAAACCGCCTGGAGAATGTTGGCGCCGCTCCCCTCGCTGTTGCTGAGAATGGAGGCGGCCGTACCCGAAGCCGCCTTGGCGGCGACGCTCGATAACGCCGCATCGAGCTGAGTGTAGAGGCTTGCGGGATCGCTCGCCGAATAAAGCGTGGTGCCGCCGTTTGTTGCGGTATTCGTCATGAGGGTTTTCGGATCGCACAGTCCGGGCTGGCTGCTCGTCTGGGGTCCCGAGTAGACAACGTAGGTCGTGATGGACTCGCTCGCCGACTGGGGGGTGGTCGTGCTCGCCGTACCGGATGTGACCAAGGTCTTGATGCTCCGGTTTTTCGCGACCCAGGCGAGATCGCTGATGCTCCTGCTTCCGGAATAGGCCGGACAACTGTGCGTCGAGTCGTATCCGCTAACGCCGTAGGACGTTGTCCCGCTGACGGTATTGGGGACCTGGGGGGCGTACATCAATGCCAGGGCCTCAGAAGTGGCATTCTGGTCTGTCGTTGACATACCGTCGGTAATGAGCAGGAGGTTATTCGACTGGCACCGGTACTGGGACGGGTTCCTGTTGCTGTTATAGCTCGTCGCCGTGTTCGGTGCAGGGAGCGCGTTGAAATTGGCGTCGCTTCTGCTCGTCGGTGGCGAAGCCGTATAATCGTTCGTGCGCGCGAAGTACCCCATGGCGTTGTAGAAAGCCTCGGCAAAGGGGGTCCATGATGTGGCCGGTATGGCGTCAATGCTGTTAACAAGGCCGGAGGCGTGGCTCCCGGTCGAAGGCACGCAGTATTGGCCGCTGGGAGTAAGACTGGCGCAATCCGAATCGACGTTGCAGGAAGTAGCTGTCGTGACCGAGCAATTGCCCGCCCCGACGTAGGAGATGATCTGGCCGCCGTCCGTCTTGGCGAGGGGGCCGCATGTCTCTCCCGTCGGACAGTCCGAGCTGACATAGCAGATCCTGGTCGTGGTCGTGCTGCAGACCTTAGAGCACGGGATCGAACTGGAGCCGCATTCGCTGCCCGAGCCGTTGTTCAGGAATGTCATGGCGCCGAAGCGGATACGGTCGCTATACCTGTCGATCAGTCCCGTGGGCGTAGTCGCCAGGGCTACCTTCACCTGGAATGACCCCACGGGCTGCATGTTCAGCAGTCCCTGCTCCAGGATGAAACCGGGGGCGCTCCCACCGCTCGTGGAGAGAGCCGTCGACGAAGGATCAGCCACCGGATTGGTATTGACGTTCACGATGCAGTAGTTTGCCATCCGCTGATCCTGCTGCGCCTGTGTGCAGAGAGTGGAAAAATTCGTACCGTTCCAGCAGGCCCCCAGGTAACCGGTCCAGCTGGTTCCGGCGGGGTTATCGTAAGTCAGCACGCTCGAGCAGACTGCGTAACCGGCATTCGGGTCGGTTATGGCGGACGGGGTGATGCCGCTGGCGTAAATGGACTGGCACTCCCCTTCCAGGGAGTTCAGGTTGGTGTCGTATCCCTGTGCCCCGCCCGTCATCCCCTGGTAACAGTCGTGAAGAATATGGTTCCAGATAGAGTTGGCGGTCACATTTCCACCATACGTCGTGGAGGTCCCCACGCACCCCTTGGTGTCGTTCTGAAACCCGCCGAGCTGTGGCGGATTCGAGCTGGTGACGTTCATCCAGTCATTCATGGCATTGAGGCAATCGGTGGCGTTATAGGTGCCCGTCAAGATATCGATGAACGTCTGGCCGTACTCGGCAGCCTGACTCTGGGTCGAGCTTATCCCCCCCGGCGTCCCCCCCCTGATGCCGAAGCTCAGGTTCACGCCCGGCACCGCCTTGATGAATTTTCGGCCCGCGCAGCCACGGGATTCGGCGCTCAATACCTGGTTAACGGTGTCGTACTTCCCGCCGGTCAGGATCTGTTTTTCGATGTCGAATTTCGATGCCGTGAGCCAGTTGAGGAAATTGCCGCTGGCGACGAATCCCGTTGCGTCGGTCACCACGGTTTCCGCAGTGCCGCTGCCCGTGGTGTTCACGCAGAAATAGGTGGACGACGTGGAGGCCGCGTTCGACCCGGTATTTGCGTATGTGCACGTCGTGGGCATGGTGGCGCCGCTCACGAATTTTTTGTTCGTAAAATCGTAGTTGTAGGTGGCGGTCGAGACGAAATAGCCGCTATAGGTCGTTGTCGTGCTGTAGGTCGTGTCGTAACACTGACGGGCTACGTTGCACTTGTTGTTGCAGGTGTCGCTGGTCCCACAGTCCGTATCGGCGGTACACGATGTCGGCGTGAACGTTGAGGTGGACGATGATGTACAATCATGACTGGAGTAATTACTCGCGGTGCAAGTGGTACAAGCATTAGCAGAGGTGCAATTGTTACAATATCCGGCGTTGCATGCCGGTGTGCTGATATTATCACTCTTGCATGTGCCATTATTACCACAGGCATCTGAATTACTATGTGTGCTGTTGTAGGTGGGGCAGTCGGTGTTAACAGCACATGGCTTAGCTACAGTCACGGCGGATGAATGCGGACATTGGCTGTTATCAGTGCATGCTTTTGCCGAGTAGGTCGTCGTCGTGCTCGTCGTGCCGCTCGACATGCAGGTAGCCGCACCCGAGCAGGTCGTGCCGGCCGTGCACGCCGTTGTGGGGGCGTTGCCGCAATAGGAGTGCGCAGTGTCCTGGTAGACGAGGTCGTACATACTGGCCGAGTTGTCGATCATCAGGAGCAGGTTCGGCTTCACGCCGGCCGTGATGAAGGGGGGGGTGATGCAGTAGTTGTTGCCGGGATCGGCCAGGGCCGCCGCCGGAAGGAGGACAGAGATGAGCAGGGCCACGCTCGGGAGATTTCTCGTGAACGTACCGACGACCTTCATTGTGCACCTCGCGGTTGGTTTCATCATGGCTGTTTACCTTTATTGCTGACGTTTGAGACCAGGTCCCTGATTTCTTCCGCTTTCCTGAACCCGGCAACGATCCGCCCGTCGGGGAGGATCAGGGTGGGGGTCGCGTCGATACCCAGTGAACCGGCAACCTTGATCGTTGCGTCCACGGGATCGGCACTGTTCTGCGCTTCCGGCTGCGGTAGCGTCCCGCCGGCAAAGGCCTTGTCGAGCAGTTCCAGGGAACGGGCGCCGAGGATGACCCGGGCCTTGTCGTAGGAGTGGGGATGCATCTTCAGGGGGAACAGCTTGATGTAGACGGCAAGGTCGGGTTCAATGGCCACGAGCTTCTTCAGCTCCTCGTGGAGCCTGGCGCAGAAGGGGCACTCCGGGTCGGTGAATACGAAAAGCCGTTTCGTCCCCTTCGGGTTTCCCATGACGAGCGAATCGTCGCGGGGGATGTTCTCCGGTTCCACCTTGGTTTCTTTGTGCGGGGTCGAAGCGGGAACCGCGGCCGGTTCGAGGTTGAAGATGGGGCCCGGCATGAGGTGCTTTTTCCCATAGTCGAGGTAGGCGACTCCCTGCCTGCCGTCCCTCTCCAGCGTCAATTCGTAGAGGCCGCGGACCGGCGCCATTGTTACCGACTTCACCGTGCCGACATCCTTCAGCAATTTGGCCGCTTCCTGTTGGGTCAGGCTGTGACACGAAGCACACTCGCCACCGCATCCCATGGCAAAGGCCGGGGAGTTCATGAGGGAAAACGCCAGCATCACGGTAACGGTACAACGTGTCATCAAATCTCTCCTGCCCACCACATTCGTCACGCCCAGCGCAGATCGCAGCAATCGCCATGCCAACGGGCCACTCCCTCCGATCCACGCTGAAACACACTGATTTTATTGGTTTATTTACAGACTAACAACTCGCGACCTGCTGCTGGTCTGCAAATTTTTCATAGCAACGCGGCCGCAAACCGTCCAAACAACGGGGCGACACACGGATCATTCCATCCCGTATTCCTTCAGCTTGTAGAGAAGCGCCCGGTGGCTTATCTCAAGGAGTCGCGCCGCATGGGTCCGGTTGCCGCCGGTCTGCTCCAGGGCGCGACGAATGAAATCCCGCTCCAGGAGTTCCTCGGCCCGTTTGATGGAGAGTGTATCCCCGGGAAGGGCGACGGTCGGGCCGCCGGCGCCCTTCCCTCCCAGGTGCTCGGGCAGGCACTCCGCATCCAGTATGTTCCCCTCGCAGAGTATGAGCCCGCGTTCGATGCAGTTTTCCAGCTCCCTGACGTTGCCGGGCCAGTCGTAAGCCATGAAGGCCTTCAGCGCTCCGGGAGCGCAGACGACCCCCGCTTTCCCCATCCGTGCCAGGTGTTTTTCCAGAAAATGGGCAACCAGGAGCGGAATGTCCTCGGTCCGCTCGCGAAGCGGCGGCAGTACCAGGGTGAAGACATTAAGCCGGAAATAGAGGTCCTCGCGAAAACGCCCCCCAGCGACTTCCTGCGCCAAGTCCTTGGCGGTGGCGGAGATTACCCGCACATCGACCTTTTTCGGCGCACTCCCGCCGACCCTCCTGATTTCCTCGTCCTGCAGGACGCGCAGGAGTTTGACCTGGAGGGGAACCGGCATCTCGCCGATCTCGTCGAGAAACAAGGTGCCGCCGTCGGCCTGCTCGAACAGTCCTGCCTTATCCGCGGAGGCGTCGGTGAAGGCGCCCCGTACATGGCCGAACAGCTCGCTCTCCAGCAGGGTTTCCGGGATGGCCCCGCAGTTCACTGCAACAAACGGGGCTTTGCCGCGACTGCTGTTGTAATGCACAGCCCTGGCGACCAGCTCCTTGCCGGTCCCGGATTCACCGAGGACAAGGACGGTCGTCTTGTAGTCGCAGACCTTTCTGACAAGGGAGAATACCTCCAGCATGCGTGGATTCTTGCCGACGATGCCGGCAAAGGAGTACTCCCTGCGCATCTCCTCACGGAGCCGACGGTTCTCGCTCTTCAGCCGCTCGCGCTCCTCCGCCTTCCTGAGGACCAGAAGGATCTCGTCGTTCTTGAACGGCTTGGAGATGTAATCGTAAGCCCCGAGCTTCATGCACTCGATGGCGGTGTCGATGGTACCGTAAGCCGACATCATGATCACGGTGCCGGTCACGCCGGCTGCCGTCGCCTGGCGCAGGAAACCGGGGCCGTCGAGGACCGGCATCCTGATGTCGCAGAGCATGAAGTCGAAGTGCTCCCGGGATGCTGCGGCCAACGCTTCGGCCCCCTCGGCCGCCTGCTCGACCTGGTACCCCTCTTTTCCGAGGAGCACCATCAGCATGTGGCGGAGGTTTTCCTCGTCATCCACCACCAGAATCCGCTTATGTTCTCCGTCTTTCACCATCACTGTCACCTTGCAGCGCCCGTTACCGGCAGCCAGACGGTAAAGCTCGTTCCTTCCCCCCTGGCGCTGACCACGGTGATCCTCCCTCCCATGGAATCGACGATCCGAGCGGAGATGGCGAGACCGAGCCCGGTTCCCTTACCCGGTTCCTTGGTGGTGAAAAAGGGATCGAAGATGCGCCCCAGGTTCTCCTCGACAATCCCTTCGCCCGTGTCCCGGACCTCGATGGTGACACAAGGCTGTGCCCCGCCACCGGACGGAAACGGGGTGTGGAACACCCCCTTGAAATCGTCCCGGCGCCGCCCCTGGGAAGGAGCATGCGACAATTGCGTCCCTTTCCCCCCATCGGGCTGGAACTGGCCGGCTGCTGCCGTAATCTGGAGGGTCCCGCCCCCGGGCATCGCATCCCGGGCATTGATGAGCAGGTTGGTCATGACTTGCTGCAGCTGATGGCGGTCCGCAAACAGGGGTGGAAGCCCCTCGGGGATCGCGAGAATCGGCTCGACCAGCTTGAACACCCCCTGGTTTTTCAGCATATCGACGGTCTCGACCAGCAACGCTGTCACCTTGATTTCCTCGTGATGCACCGGCGCCGGCCGGGCGTAATTGAGAAGATCGCGGACGATGCGATCGATTCTTCCCGCATCGGCCTCGATCCGCCGGAGGTAATCGGCCTTTGCGAGATCAGTGGCGAGTTCATCGCGGAGAATGCCCGCATATCCGATGATGGCCGAGAGCGGCGTACCGATCTCATGGGCCATGCCGGCAGCCAGGAGGCCCACCGAGGCCATTTTTTCCGACCTGATGGTTTCAGCCCGGGCTGTCTGGAGTTCGCGGTTTGCCTGTTCCAGGGATTGCACGTGGGCATCCACCTCGTCGCGTTTGTCACGCAGGGCCTTGAGCATCATGTTGAAGGATTCAGCAAGATTGGCGATCTCGGCGCTCCCCGGCACGTGCACCGTCTGGCTGTAATCACCGGCTGCGATCCGCTCGGTGGCTGCCAGGAGCTTCTTGACGGGAACCACAACAATTCGTGACAGGAGATACGACCCGAATCCCAGGAGAAGGAGAAAATCGAGGGTGAAATAAGCAAGGAACAGGTGCCGGGATTTATTGAGCCGGTCATGCTCTCCGGCCAGAGAAAGCGAAAGGCGTACCGCTCCCGCAATACCCGCTTCGTCCCGAAGCGGCGCATAACGGAAAACAAACCGCCTGTCAGGGGAAAAGACGTATGATTCCCCCCCCTTGCGCAGGGTCGCCAGCAGATGAGGATCGGCTTCCCGCGCGTCCGCGAGGTTATAGACGGATCTCCCGCGGGAATCCACCACGAGGAGACCGGCGAAGTCCTGCTGTCGTGCAAGAGTGGCGGCAAACCTCTCCACCGTTGGCAACCCGTCGAAATTGGCAGGCGGTGTGGGCAAGACGCTGACAAACGAGGCGAGGAGTATGCGTCCTTCGTCGTTTTTCTGAGCGAGAAGGTCCTGTTCGGCGGTCTTGAACGAAATGAGGCTGAGAAGAATCCAGGTAAGGCCAAGAAGGCAGGCGAGGGAAGAGAGGATGGCAGCGGTCAGGCTGAAGCGGAAGGGTTTCATCGGCATCCCTCAACGGCACGCTGAAAGCGGCAGCATGGCGGGCGACTCCGCGCTCATCCGCCGATCCCCCCCCTCCCCAGGCTGAAATACCAATGGATAATCTGCCTGCCGAAAAAGATGTACAGGATGGCCCCGAAAGCAAGAAACGGCCCGAACGGAATGGCCAGCTTGGAATCTTTTTTCTGGGCGAGCATCACGCTGATGCCGATGATCGATCCGAGCAGAGATCCGGCAAAAATGATGAATGGCACGGCTCGCCAGCCGAGAAAAGCCCCCAGCATGGCCAGAAGTTTTATGTCGCCCCCCCCCATCCCCTCTTTCTTGGTAAGCAGTTCGTACCCCGTCGCTACGAGGAAGAGACTTCCCCCGCCGGCAACGATGCCGATGAGGGAATTCTTCCAGCCGAGGAGATCACCGACATGGTAGAGATCGCCGATAAAAAAAGAGGCGAGAAAACCGAGAGGGATGCCGGGCAGGCTGATCACGTCGGGGATGATCTGGTGATGGAGGTCGATCACGGTTATCGCCACAAGCGCCGAGGAAAGGACGAACATACCGAGGAAAGTAAAGCTGATGCCGAACTTCTGGAAGAGGAAGAGGGTGAGAACGCCGTTGGCCAACTCCACGAGGGGGTACTGCGCGGAAATGCGCGCCCGGCACGAGCGGCACTTTCCACCGAGGAGCAGGTAGCTGACGATGGGGATATTGTCGTAGAAAGGGATCCGGTAGCCGCACTTGGGGCAGCGGGACGGGGGGAAAACCACCGACTCATGCTGCGGCAGGCGGCAGATGCAGACGTTGAGGAACGAACCGACTACCGCGCCGAAGACAAAGGCGAATATGTTGAAGACTGTTATTGGACCCATAATCGGTTCAAGGTTCAAGGTTCAAGGTTCAAGGTTCAAGGTTTGAGATTTTAACGTTGAACCTTGAACATTGAACGGACTTTATTTCAGGCGTCTGATCTTTACCAGGCTTTCCTCCAGCACTGCCTTCTTGTTGGCGAATTCAGCAAGCTTCTCGCGTTCCTTGGCAACTACGTCCGCCGGGGCCCGTTCGATGAAACTCGGGTTTTCGAGCTTCTTTCCGAGAAACTCGATATCCTTGTCCAGCTTGCCGATCTCCTTCAGAAGCCGCTTTTCTTCCTCTTCCACGTTGACCAGGCCACGCAGGGGAACGTAGACCTGCACGTCGCCCGCCACCTGGATCGAGCACTCCTCCGGCTTCTCCAGGCCGATGCCGATGGCGAGGCTTGACAGGCGGGCGAGAGCGGCAATGGCTCCCTCGCTGTGCCGCATCAACGTCTGGCTCTCCTCGCTGCCGCAGGAGAGTATGACGGCAATTTCCTTGCTGGGCGGGACTTCCATCTCTCCCCGAATGTTGCGTATGCCGCTGATAACCGCCATCACTCGCTCCATGGCAGCCGCCTCACCGGGGAACGAACGATCGTCGGAGCACCGGGGATATTCGGCCAGCATGATGCTTTCCGGACTCGCCGTGGCCGTTTTCGGCAGGGACTGCCAGATTTCCTCGGTAATGAACGGCATGAAGGGGTGCAGCAACCTCAGGAGGCTTTCGAGGGCGGACCAGAGTACGTACTGGGTCGTTCTCTTCCGCTCCGGCGTGCCGTTGTACAGGTCCTGCTTGGACAGCTCCAGGTACCAGTCGCAGAACTCGCTCCAGGTGAACTGATAGAGCCCCATGGCCGCCTCGTTGAAGCGATACTCGTCGAGGGCAGCACCGACGTCGCGAGCCGTCTCGTTCAGGCGGTGCAGGATCCACCGGTCCCCGGAGGAGAGCTCCAGATCCGCGAAACTCATCCCCTCCGGGTCGAACCCATCCAGGTTCATCAGGGTAAAGCGGGCCGCATTCCAGATTTTGTTGGCGAAGTTGCGGTAGCCGGCAATCCGCTCCTCGGCGAGCTTGATGTCGCGCCCTTGGGCGGCGAAGGCAGCCAGGGTGAAACGGAAGGCATCGGTGCCGTACTGGTCGATGACGGTCAGGGGGTCGATGACGTTTCCCTTCGACTTCGACATCTTCTGTCCCTGCGCATCGCGCACCAGGGCGTGGATATAAACCTCGCGGAACGGCACCTCTCCCATGAAGTGGAGCCCCATCATCATCATCCGCGCCACCCAGAAGAAGAGGATGTCGAACCCGGTGACGAGGCACGAGGTGGGGTAGAAGGCGGCAAGCTCCGGGGTTTGGTCCGGCCACCCCATGGTGGAGAAAGGCCAGAGGGCCGAGGAGAACCAGGTGTCGAGGACGTCGGTTTCCTGCCGGATCTCGTCGCTGCCGCAATGGGCGCAGCGATCGGGATCGACCTTGGCTACGGTGATCTCGCCGCAGTGGTCGCAGTACCAGGCGGGAATCCGGTGCCCCCACCAGATCTGGCGCGAGATGCACCAGTCGCGAATATTCTCCATCCAGTCGAAGTAGGTGTTCTCCCACTGCTGGGGTATAATGCGGGTCCGCCCCTCCCGTACCGCAGCCAGGGCCGGCGCGGCCAGGGGGCCGACCTTCACGTACCACTGCAGCGACAGGTACGGCTCGACCACGGTCTTGCAGCGGTAGCAACCGCCGACTGCCAGGGCATGGGGCTCGATCTTCTCAAGGAGTCCCGCGGCCTCCATGTCCTCGACGATCTTCTTACGGGCGATGAAGCGATCCAGTCCCTCGAACTGGTGCCCGGCGGCGTTGATCACCCCCGACTCGTCGAAGACATTGATGATGTCCAAGTTGTGGCGCCGCCCCACCTCGAAATCGTTGAAGTCGTGGGCCGGAGTAATCTTCACCACGCCGGTGCCGAACTCCATGTCCACGTACTCGTCAGCGATGATGGGAATCCGCCGGTCGACGAGGGGAAGCGTCACCCAACCGCCGACGAGATCCCGGTAACGGTCATCTGCCGGGTTAACGGCCACGGCGGTATCGCCGAGCATCGTCTCCGGCCGGGTGGTGGCAACCACCAGGAACCGTTCGGAACCCTCCACCGGGTAGCGAAGATGCCAGAGATGCCCGGCCTGCTCCTCGTGCTCCACCTCGATGTCGGAAAGGGCCGTATGGCAGCGGGGGCACCAGTTGATGAGCCGGTTGTCCCGGTAGATGAGCCCTTCCTCGTAAAGACGGACGAACACCTCGCGGACCGCCCGGGAGAGCCCTTCGTCCATGGTGAAACGCTCCCGTTCCCAGTCGCAGGAGGCGCCGAGCCTCTTCAGCTGGCCGATGATCTGCCCCCCCGACTCGGCCTTCCATTTCCACACCCGCTCGATGAACGCCTCGCGACCCAGTTCGTGACGGTCTTTTCCCTCGGCGGCCAGCTGCCGCTCCACCACATTCTGGGTGGCGATCCCCGCATGGTCGGTCCCCGGCATCCAGAGAACGTTATGGCCGTTCATCCTTTTCCAGCGGCAGAGGATGTCCTGAAGGGTATTGTTGAGGGCGTGCCCCATGTGGAGGGCGCCGGTCACGTTCGGCGGGGGGATGACGATGCTGTAGGGGGGCTTGAACGACGGAAGGGTAGCGTGGAAATAGCCGCGGCCTTCCCACTCTCGGTACCATTTCTCTTCGACGGCCTTCGGTTCGTATCCCTTGGCCAGTTCCTTCTCTGCCATGCTGCAAACCTCTCTCACCGGTAAACTGATAAAAAAATGGGGATGCAACATCCCCATTTGGTATTAACGTGCTGTTCCGTGCTCCGGAAACATGGCTGGCCCGCGGTTACTGACTTCCCTTGATTTTGCGGATTTCTTCCCGGATGATCGTCTCGGCCAGGTCGGGAACCACCTCCCAAGCGATTTTTTCAAGGATGTCGCGGGAAATGCGGGAAACGAGAGCCGTCAACTGTGCGTCGCTCAGGGTAACTTCGCCGGCCGCGGGAGACGGGACCGCTGCAACAGCAGCAGGGGAAGCATCGAGCGCCGGCACATGCTCCTCTTCGGGAGTAAGCTGAGATTCAGCCTCGGGAGAGACCGCAACAGCCTGACCCAGGGCCTCTTCGTGTTCCTCGGCAGATTGCGACACAGCTGCCGCAAGGAACTCCTCCGTCGTTTCGAGTCCAGGCACCAGATCGACCGACTCGACCCCGAAAACGTCCGTTCCGGAAACTGAGCCTGATTCTGCTATCGTCGTCTCTTCCGCAAAACTGAAAAAATCCTCCGCAGCCGGTTGCTCGGGAGGGATGAATTCCTGTGGCATGGCAAACGGCTCCGCTCCTGCCTCTGCTAGCCCGGACACTTCCTCCGCAAAGGAGAAAACGCTCTCTTCTGCAGTTTCTTCCTGAAGTGCAGCATCCATCCCGCTTGCGAGGGGAACGGGCTCTTCCACGAAACTGAAAATATCCTCTGCGGCCGGCTCTTCCGGCGGGATAAATTCCTGCGGCGCGGCAAACTGTCCTGCCCCGGCCTCTGCCGGACCGGGCTCCTCTTCAGCGAAGAAAAACTCTTCCTCCGTGGTCAGACCTGCGGCAGTCGGAACGGACGTTTCCGCAGTCTCCTCGAAGGCAAAAGCCTCATTCTCATGAACCTCTTCAACATCGAATGCGCCCCAGAGATCCTCCTCGGAAGAGACCTCGACCACTTCCTCCGCAGCAACAAGGTCGGTGGCAAAGAGATCGTCTCCCCCCACTTCTTCCAAAACGAAGAAGTCTTCGGCTTTTCCGACTGCTTCGCTACTAGGCACTGCCCCATGGACAGCAGAGGAAACCTCCGGGGGTGCACCACCGGCAACTCCCGCTCCAGGCACGGGTGCTATCGGTGCTGGCTCCGGCTGCGCCTTCGCCCGTTCCTTTCCCAGCGCGATAAGCGCCCTGACCTTGTCGATCAGGTGCTGCGACTCAAACGGCTTTGAGATAAAATCATCCGCGCCGCACTGCCGGGCACGTTCCTCATCGAACGGCTCAAAGGCGCCGGTCAGTAAAAGAAGAGGAATATGACTCAGGACGGGATCCCGCCTCACTTCCTCGCAGACCTCGTACCCGTTCTTGCCGGGCATCAGGGCATCGATGAGAATGATATCGGGAACAAGTCCTCTGGCCTTATCCAGGGCAGCAGTGCCGTTGTCGACCACGGTGAGGTCGTAATCCTCGTTGGCGAATATGATCCCGACAACTTTTTGAATGGTAATGCTGTCATCGGCAAGGAGCAGCTTGTTACCCATCGATCCCTCCTGTGGCGGGAATGTTCAACGAATGACTACAACGCCCCGAAGGCGGACAAACCGCGCAATGGTGCGCAAAAACTAGCACAAACCTCCCGGGAGTGTCAAGTTTTTTACCGGTTTTGCGGTTTGTCATTCAGGAGCCGGGCGGGCGCCGGCGACATCAACCGACATCCTGGGTGAGGCAAAAAGTTCTGCTGCCAAGGTTGACAGTTCACTGCGCAATTGGCTGAACTCCTTGGTTCTTCTGTATTCAAGCCGGGCGGTAAGAAAAACCACGAAGGTGTCTTCTGCTGGGTCAAGCCAGAGTGAAGCCCCGGAATAACCGGTATGGCCAAAGGAAAACTCGGAAAAGCCGTTGCCGCGGGGGGAAGAGAAGGGCGACGCCATGTCCCATCCGAGGCCGCGCACCACGGCACCGCCACGGGAAAAGTAAGGAACCGTCATCTGGCGGACAGCCCGCTGCGAGAGAATACGCTTACCTTCCAGTTCTCCTTCGTTGAGCATCATCCGGCAGAACCGCGCCAGGTCACGTGCCGTGCTGAAAACCCCCGCATGTCCCGCCACCCCTCCCATCTGACGAGCCTGGGAATCCTGAACCTGCCCCACATGGAGAACATGTTCCTCCACGGTGGGCGAGCAGCGGGCCGCGCGCTCCCGGTCCGGGTTAAACTCAGTGTCGCTCATCCCAAGCGGCGTAAAAAAAGAAGCTTGGGCAAACTGGTCAAGGCCGCTCCCCGTGACTCTCCGGACGATCTCGCCAAGAAGGATGAAGTTGATGTCGGCATATCTGAAACGGCTCCCGATCTCCCCCCTGATCTTCTCCGTTGCGGCACCCTCCACGGCGCTCTGCAACGGGTGGGCCGCTGCCAGAGAGAAATCGTCGAGTCCCGAGGTGTGGGTGAGAAGGTGCATGATGAGGAGGTCATCCTTTCCCTTGCCAACGAATTCGGGAAGCCATTTCCGTACCGGATCGACCAGACTGAGACGTCCCTCTTCCGCCAGTTTCAGGACCGCCGGCGCTGTAGCCACCACCTTGGTGAGGGAGGCGAGGTCGAAGATCGTGTCCAGGGACATGGGCCGTGCATCCGGTTCCCCGGAAGCCCGACCATAGGCTCGCTCAAAGAGGACCTCCTGGCGATTGCCGACGAGAACGACCCCTCCCGCGATCAATCCCCGCGAGATGGCGCTGTCCATCAACCGGTCGATTCTGCCCGCCTGCTCCGCCTCAGTTGTCGACATTGCGGCACCAACCGTCGTGGCAAGAAGAAACAGAGCCATCATGATTACCACAATCTTCGTTACCAACGCCTTTGCCCTTCCTGTAAAAAAAAAGAGGGCAATGCCCTCTGTGCTCAATTGATCCTGAATTCCACCGACTTCAGGAGATTGCCTTCGCTGTCGAGCGCATCGACCCGCCAGTTACCGACCGATCCCTTGTCGATATCCCGCCTGCTGTATGTCCGCCATTTCTTCCCCTTGACCGGAAGTTCCGATTCCTTCACCTGCTGGCCATTGTGATACCAGACATGCTTGATCGTGGTCTCTTCGTCGGAACTGTTCACGGTACGCGTGAAGCAATAAAGAACCTTAACCGATGTGGACGAGATTCGCCGCACCGCATCGATCGGGTTGCCCCGCACTATCTTGGTAGTAACCGCCATTTCGGTGACTTTCAGCCCCTCTCCGGCTGTTGCCGGACTGCAGAAGATACAGAAAGCCATGAGCAAAAGTACGACGGGCACCGCCCGTGAGATCAAAGAACAAAGTCGCATAACACCCCCAGTCGTTTGCTGCTGAAGGAATAAACGGATCAGGTCCGGTAATCGGCGTTGATCTTCACATAGTCGTACGACAGGTCAGAAGTGTAAACCGTCGCCAACCCCTTGCCCAGCTTCAGATCCACCGTAACGGAGAATTCATTGCCCTTGAGGACTTCGGACCCGCGGGTCTCGGCATCCCCTCCGGCAAAAAGGCCGTTTCTGGCCATGAGGACATCATCGAAATAAAGATCGACCAGGTCCGCATCGACCTGGACCCCGGAATAGCCGACAGCGGCCAGGATCCGCCCCCAGTTGGCGTCCTGCCCAAAGAAGGCGGTCTTAACCAGGGAGGAATTGGCGATGGCCATGGCCGCCTGCTTCGCCTCGGCGTTGGACTGGGCGCCCTTGACGGTAATGGTGACGAACTTGGTCGCGCCCTCGCCATCCTTGACGATCTGCTTGGCCAGAGCCAGGAGCACTTCCTGCACCAACTCCGTAAACTGGACCGCGTCGGGACTGTCTGCCGCAAGCGGTGCATTGCCCGCCATCCCGTTGGCCATGATGAGGGATGTGTCGTTCGTGGAGGTGTCGCCATCCACAGAGATCATGTTGAACGAGGCGTCATTCGCCTCGCGGAAGATCTTCCGGAGCCAGACGGGATCCACTGCTGCGTCGGTGACAAGGAAGGCGAGCATGGTAGCCATGTTCGGCATGATCATCCCGGCCCCCTTGGCGATGCCGGTTATCATGTACGGCGCGCCGCCTGCATCGCCGCTGCGAACTTCCAGCTTGGAAAAGGTGTCGGTGGTCATGATTGCCGCCGCCACTGCCGCCAGCGTACCGCTCTCCAGTCCCTCGACGAGCGGCGCGATCCCCTGCCGAACCCGCGCCATGGGAAGGGGGACGCCAATGACGCCGGTTGAAGCGACCAGCGTCGCCTCATCGGGAATGCCGAGCCCCTCGGCTACCAGTCGCGCTGTCTCCCGGGCGTCGTCCATCCCCTGCACCCCGGTGCAGGCGTTGGCATTGCCGCTGTTCACCACCACCGCCTGGCAGAAGCCGCTCTTGAGCCGCTCCATGTCGAGGAGGACCGGCGCCGCCTTCACCTTGTTGGTGGTGAAAACCGCCGCCACTGCCGCAGGCCGCTCGGAAAAGATCAGCCCCAGGTCAAGCCGTCCCGGCTTCTTGATAGCCGCCTCGACCGCGGCAAACTTGAATCCCTTTATTTCCATTGCTTCCTCAGAAAATCACTGCAAAAACTGCTCGCGCTCATAAATAACCGAGAACCAGATACCGCGAGCGTTGAGAAATGTCCAGCTGCAAGGCGACGAGGAGTCCGCTCCGCAGGCGTGGCGGCGCTACGTCGAGGAAGCGGGCGACGAAGTCAACGCCGCAGATTGGCATTTATTTAGTGACACAGTCATCGATAATTCTTCGAATTATAGGCGCTCGTCTACTTCCCGCAGCACTGCTTGTATTTCTTCCCACTCCCGCACGGACACGGCTCGTTGCGGCCCACCTTATTGCTCTTGGCCGGCTGTTTCGGGCCTTCGCCCTCGCCGAGGTTGAAGACAAGCCGTTGTTTCTTCTGTTGTTGCCCGATCCGCTCCACCTCATCCTCGCGGGCAAGCTGCACCCAGAAGATCTTCTCCACGACATCGGCGCGGATTCGGCCGATCATCGCCATGAACAGCTCGAAGGCCTCCTTCTTGTATTCCTGCTTGGGGTCCTTCTGACCGTAACCGCGCAGCCCGATCCCCTCCTTGAGATGGTCGATGGAGAGGAGGTGGTCCTTCCACTGAGTGTCGATAGCCTGGAGCATAAGGACCTTGATCAGGTGGTCCATCATCTCGTCCCCGAACTCTTCGGCCTTGACGCTGAATATTTCCCGGACCTTTTCCTTGAGCAGGTCCCCGAAGTTGGCAGGGTTGAGCCGCTCCATGGTTTCCGGGGGAATGTCGAGCTGGAAGCCGAAGGTCTTGTAGACTCCTTCGCCGATCGCCTCCCAGTCCCATTCACGAGAAGGAACCTTGTCGATGGCGTAAGCCGTTGTCAGATCTTCGACTGTCTCGTCCACCATATCGAGGAAACTCTCCCTGATGTTTTCACCGGCGAGAATTTCGCGGCGCTGGGTGTAAATCACCTCGCGCTGCTTATTCATGACGTCGTCATACTCGATGAGGTGCTTTCTGATGTCGAAGTTGTGGGCCTCCACCTTCTTCTGGGCATTCTCGATCGACTTGGTGATCAGGGTATGGGTGATCGCCTCCCCCTCCTCAATCTTCAGCATGTCCATGATCTTCGCCACCCGCTCGGAACCGAAGATACGCAGAAGGTCGTCCTGGAGTGAGAGGTAGAAGCGTGATGACCCCGGGTCCCCCTGCCGGCCGGAACGGCCGCGCAACTGGTTGTCGATACGCCGCGACTCGTGGCGCTCGGTGCCGAGGATGTGGAGGCCGCCGAGCTTCACCACCTCGTCGTGCTCGGTGGCGCACTGGGACTTGAATTTTTCCAGGACCTGGGCGTATTCCTCCTCGGACGCCTCCGGATCGGCCTTCTGCCACTGCCGCGCCAGTCCCTCCGCATTGCCGCCGAGGAGGATGTCGGTGCCGCGGCCGGCCATGTTGGTGGCGATGGTCACCATCCCCTTGCGACCCGCCTGGGCGACGATTTCCGCCTCCCGCTCGTGCTGCTTGGCATTGAGGACGTTGTGGGGGATTCCCTGCCGCTTGAGGAGCTCCGAAAGGACCTCCGACTTCTCGATGGAGATGGTGCCGACCAGCACCGGCTGCCCCTTGACATGGAGTTCTTTGATCTCCTCGATGACCGCGTTGAACTTCTCCCGCTCGGTCTTGTAGATGACGTCGGGAAAATCGGGGCGCAAGAGCGGCCGGTTGGTGGGGATCACCATGACGTCGAGCTTGTATATCTTGTGGAACTCCTCCGCCTCGGTATCCGCGGTACCGGTCATGCCGGAGAGCTTCTCATACATCCGGAAGTAATTCTGGAAGGTGATGGTGGCGAGGGTCTGATTCTCGTTCTCGATCTCCACCCCCTCCTTCGCCTCGATCGCCTGGTGGAGACCGTCCGACCAGCGCCGTCCGGGCATGAGGCGGCCGGTGAACTCATCGACGATGAGCACCTCCCCTTCCTTAACCACGTAGTCAACGTCCCGCTTGAAAAGAGCATGGGCGCGCAGCGCCTGGTTCACGTGATGGAGGACTTCCATATTGCGCGGGTCGTAGAGGTTGTCCACCTTGAGGAGCTTCTCTACCTTGAGGACCCCTTCCTCGGTCAGGGTGGCGGATTTGGCCTTCTCGTCGATGGTGAAATCGCCGGTGTACGCCTTGCGTTTGCCGGAGAGGGTGTTCGCTTCCACCTCCTTCACTTCGCCCTTCTTGAGGAGGGGGATGATCCGGTCGATGATGTAGTACTTATCGGTCGAGTCTTCGGTTGGGCCGGAGATGATGAGCGGGGTCCGCGCCTCGTCGATGAGAATGGAGTCCACCTCGTCGACGATGGCGAAATGGAAATCGCGCTGCACATAATCCTCGAGGGCAAACTTCATGTTGTCGCGCAGGTAATCGAACCCGAACTCGTTGTTGGTGCCGTAAGTGATATCGGCATTATAGGCCTCACGGCGCTCGTCGTCATCGAGGCCGTGGACGATCACCCCGACGCTAAGGCCGAGGAAATTGTAGATTCGTCCCATCCACTCAGAGTCGCGCCGCGCCAGATAATCGTTGACCGTCACCACGTGGACCCCGCGGCCGGTCAGGGCGTTGAGATAGGCCGGCAGTGTCGCGACCAGCGTTTTACCTTCGCCGGTCTTCATCTCGGCGATCTTTCCCTGGTGGAGCACCATGCCGCCTATCAGCTGCACGTCAAAGTGGCGCATGTTGTGCACCCGCTTCCCCGCCTCGCGGCAGACGGCAAAGGCTTCGGGGAGGATGGCGTCGAGAGACTCCCCGCGCCCCAAGCGCTCCTTGAACTCGAGCGTTTTATTGCGCAACTGATCATCGGAGAGCTTCGCCACCTCCGGCTCCATGGCGTTGATCCGCTCGACCACCGGCCAGAGCCTTTTCAGCTCCCGCTCGTTCTTGCTCCCGACGATCTTCTTGATAATGGTACCTAACATCAGGGGTCTCCCGTTTTTCCTGCGTAATTCGACAATCAACTGGTTAATTTATCACAACGGCGAGAATTGCTCAACCGAAAAGGGAATACGGCGTGGAACTATCGAGATGCGCAACGGTGAGTGCCAGCGGATTCGGACGGGAACCCGGCCTGCTCCCCGGGAACATGGATGGATAACCATAAGGGGGCTAGATTTTCAACAACACAGAGCCAGGGAAAGAGCGCCCTCCCCTCTCCCTGGCCGCAGTCTCTCCTGAAAATAAGACCGGCTACATCCGGGAGAAGGCACCAAGGGAATGCATTTTCATATTCGTAGCGTAGCAACTTCTGATTTCACTCCCCTTCTTTGCGGGGGTCGTCGCCGATGCCGAATTTCGGCAGGAAGAGGTAGATGAAGTGTGCAAGAGCGATAAGTGCGGCATATCCAAGGAAGACCCTCAGAAAGGCTCCCCGGAATCCATTGAACCCCGCCGCACCCGCCAGAGCCTCAGTAGCGACCATCACCCCGGCTAGCAGTATGACTGCAAGGGAAATTTCTCTTTTCATGATGCACCTCCAGAAGAGACCCCAACACCCCGTTGGAGTATGATGACATTATAATTCGTTAACAACAATATGCAAACCCACTGGTATTTATTCCCTTCCCGCCACGGCTCCTGTTGCATTACCGGCGGATTCCGTTATAATCCCGGCACACCCTCATTATCACAGCCCATCCACTTTCCCTGGAAACCCCATGCGCCTTTTCACCGAAATGCGCAGAAAACGACTGAAGAGCCGGCCATTCCCCCCGGATTGGCTGGCAATACTGGAAGAGGAAATCCCATTGTACCGCCGTCTCCCCCCAGCCGACCAGGTGGAGTTGCAGGGGCACATCCGGGTCTTTGTCGCCGAGAAGAATTTTGAGGGAGGAGATGGATTTTCGATAACCGACGAGGTCAGGGTTACCATTGCAGCCCAGGCTTGCATCCTTCTTCTCCACCGGCAAACCGACTACTACCCGGGGCTATCCTCCATCATCGTCTACCCGGAGGAGTTTCTCGCCCCGTTCAGGGAGGTTGACGAGAGCGGTGTGGTAACCGAGGGGATCGACCGGCGTAGTGGCGAGTCGTGGTGGGAAGGAACCCTTGTCCTCTCCTGGGAGGACGTAACAGCGGGGGAGCTCGACGTACATGCCGGTTATAACGTGGTACTCCACGAGTTCGCCCACCAGCTCGACACCGAAGACCGTATCACCTCGGTCATCCCTCACGCACCGGGGCACGAGCGGCCGGGATGGGCGCAAACCCTCGAACAGGAATACCTGAGGCTTCAGCACGACATGGCCCACGTCCGGACAACAGTACTCGACCCTTACGGAGCCGAAAGCCCCGCGGAGTTCTTTGCCGTCGCCACCGAATGTTTTTTTGAGAAACCCCGCCCTCTCAGGGAACGCCATCCAAAGCTTTACGAAGAGCTCGGCCGGTACTACCGGCAAGACCCGGCTTCGTGGCACAATAGTTCCTGATTTACGCTGATTACGACTCCTTGATTGGCATATCGACAGTAATTGCGGCCAGCGTTGGACGAAAAGCCTTCTCCTTGCCCCTGTGCCGAAACCGTGGTACCATGTGCCACATTACTCGAGAGGAAGGAAACGTCCATGACGACGGCAAAGGTTCTCCTGGTAGACGATGTCTCTCTCTTCCTGGAAATGGAAAAGAGTATTCTCGGCCTGTCGCCTGTGCAGATCCTCACCGCCAGAGATGGAGAAGAAGCCCTGCGGTTGGTGCGAAGCGAGCGTCCGGCGCTCGTAGTCATGGATCTCAACATGCCGCGCATGGATGGAGCAGCCTGCTGCGCAGCCATCAAGCGCGACCCGGAGCTGAGCGCGACACCGATTATCATGGTCACCAATGCCAGCCGGCCGGCCGACGTCGACGCGTGCCGAAGGGCCGGATGTGACGATTACCTCCCCAAGCCGGTCGACGCCAAACTCTTCTTGGACAAGGCGCGCCGCTTCCTCCCCCTGGTCGAACGTCGGGAGCCGCGGATTCCCTGCCGGATCCCGGTGACCATCACTGCCGGAGTTCGGGCTATTGCAGCAGTAAGCGCGGATATCAGCAACGGGGGGATTTTCGTGGCGACCGACGAGGAGTTCGCGCCCGGAGCCGAGGTAATCCTGTCATTCCTGCTCCCGACAGGGAGTGCCACCCGGATCGAGGCAACGGGGAAAGTCGCCTGGGTCAACAGCGCACGACAGAAGAGCAAGCCGACCTTACCGGCGGGAATCGGCGTGGAATTCATCGAGATAACGGGCGAAGGGCTTGCAATGCTGCGCGCCGAAGAGCTGAAAAGCTTCATCGGAGCCCAGCATGCGGTACGTTGACGGTCCAGAAACCGGGGGTACGATGGGGGTACTGGGAAAGATCGCGGTTACCGTGCAGGTGCTCATCGTCCTGCTTATCGTTGGCTATGGCACCTGGCAACTCTTCATGGGCAATTTCGCGGCGAGCATGGCAACCTTCCCACTCCTGCTTGTTTACTACTTCTTCGTCTCTGCCCGTCACCGGCACTAGCAATCCGCTAAAATGAACTCTCGACATCCCGCAGTCGATGGGAGAAATGTATGGAATCGCAGATTGCCCAGTCCTTGAAGCTCGCCCATCATCCGGTAGCCATCCTCTGTGAGCAACGAGAAACCTGAAGGGGCCGTGCAGCTCGAAAAGGGGCGTTGGGGATTCATCCGGAACCAGGTGGGGAGCGACAAGCTGACCTTCTCGGTCTCCTTCGCCTGGTGCAGGGAGATGGAAGCAAATGTGGCGGGAAGTTTTCTCGAAGGGGAGGTCTGGCGGGAGTTGGCGGAAAGCGGAGAGTGAACCGGCTGCGTCAGGGAACTCGGCACTCAGCGCTGGCGCGGACGGAAGTAAGATCAAGCCGGTCGGGATGGACGTAAACATTGAACCGTCCACCGCGGACATACCCCAGAAGGGTGATCCCAGCAGCCTCGCAAAGCCGCGCCGCCACGTCAGTCGGGGAGGTCCTGCTTGCTATGAGGGAAATGCCGAGGGATGCCGCCTTGGCGGCCATCTCTGATGAGACCCTGCCCGAGGTGACGAGCAGCTTCCCTGCCAGGTCGATCCCACGCAGGAGGGCCTCGCCGGCGATCCGGTCAAGGGTGTTGTGCCGACCGAGGTCCTCAGCATACAAGATCAGGGAAACACCGTCACCAACGGCGGCCGAATGAATGCCGCCATGGCTACGGTAACGCCCCGCCCGTCGGGCCAGTTCGTCCATCAGAGCAAAGACTGCAGCCGGGATGAACCTCTGCCCTTCCCCGCCGCTCGGCTCGGCCGGCGGCACCGGAAGGGCAAAGGTGATGCCGCTGCCACAGCCGGTGGTAAGAACCGGCCGGAGCGTCTCCGGCACCTCACCCCGGAGCTGGACGCTCGCCACCCCCACATCCTCGCAGATGGAAAGGGCCAGGAAGTCGTCGAGGCTTTTCACGAACCCCTGAAGCCGCAGAAACCCTGCAACGAGAAAACGGAGCTCATGGGGGGAACCGATCAGGGTCGCCAGTTCCCGGCCGTTCACCACGAGTTTGACGGGAAACTCCTGCACCGGCCGATGCTCGACAGGTAACAGTTGCCCATCTTCGTAGCGCAGGATCTTCAGTTCCTGTTTCTTCACAACCTTTGCCATTTACTCCACTTCATCCTCAGCCCGACCGACAAAGCTCCGCGCGTCAAGCCAGTATCTTGGTCCGCAGGATGAGTATCTCGAATGCCAGGGAAGCCTTGGCGATGATCTTCTGCAGCTCGGGAAGCCTCTCGCCGAGGGTGGCCTGTTCCCCGTCCACATAGAGAACCGCTACGACCCGTCCCGACATGAGGAGGGGAACGAGTAGGGCCGAAGGAAGGGTGCCGCTTCCCATGGCGGCAAGCATCAACCGGTTGTTGACCGTTTCCGGAACGGGGCCTAGGTAAAAGCTCTTACCTTCGGCCACGAGCTTGAGCGTCGAAGGCTCGTCGAATTTGATCTGAAGGGCATCGAAATCGTCGATCGGCCGCCTTTTCACCATCGCCCGCCAGCCAGTGGCATTATTCCCCTTGACGATAAAGAGAGCACACCGGGTGAAATCCTGGCCGAGATACTTTACGAGCACATCGGCTATCCCCTCACGGTCCCTGGATTCTGCCAGGTCCATGGCGAGGGCCTCCATGGTATAAGGTTCATCCCCCTTGGGCGCGGGTGCCTTCGGTGGGGCAATTACCGAAGATACCGCCGTGGAAGGCTCGACCGCCGATTCCTCCGGTAGCGTATGGAACCCTTCGAATTCCTCAGCCAACTCAAGGAGTTCAACCTCAAGTGAAGACGGTGGCTGGGGAGCAGCAGTTTTCTCAGTAACCGTCCGCTTGCCGACAGCTGTTTCCCTTGCCGGCGCGGTTTGCACCACCTCCGTCTCTCTCTTATCCGTCTGGCGCCACTGGGTGACCTCCTTCGATACCCGGATATACCGCATTTCCCGCCTGATCTCATAATATTTTTCAAGGGCGAGAAAGATTCTCACTTCCGGAGCAACCATCGGGATAACAATGAAGCCGGTGCGGAAAGAAATCTCGTCGAGGACCGCCAGATTCAGCGGATCAGCCATAACGAGGTTAAGTCGCTTCTTGTCAATGGAATAGGGAATGACCTTGAACTTTTCGGCAATGTCCCGCGGAATCACGCTGATCAGGTCAGGGGGGATATTCATGAGTTTATCGGGATCGGCAGCAGGAACCCGCGTCTTTTTGCTCAAGAACTCGGCGAGATCATCCTCGTCAAGATACCCCAGTTCGATCAGGTTTGTGCCGAGCCGCCCCCCGAAAATGACTTGGCATTTGAGGGCTTCGTCGAGTTGGCCGGCAGTTATTTTCCCCGCTTCGATGAGCATTTCGCCAAGATTTATGTTTATGTTCATTGTTTCACCCGACGTTTGACGTTGATCTGCCTGCCTTGCACTTACGAAAACAGAGGCGCAGCCAACCATAACAGAGAATCGGGATTCTTCCAAGTATCTTTTTTCACATGCACTCTTGCCGGAAGTGCCACTCCTACGACCAGGTTCCCAGAACGAAAACAGACAGCTTATACCACGAATAAATTCCCGCACACTCTCCATCTACAATCAGACTTTTTTATTGACCGGACTTGCTTGTTGCGTTATATGAAATATAATTTTGTTTTAAATTATCTCAAAGGAGGAAGGTATATGCACTTGGTTGACTCAATCAAGGAAAAAGCAAAAAAGAATTTGCAGACCGTGGTTCTGCCTGAAAGCTATGACGAGCGAATGCTGTTCGCCGCTCAGAAAGTTGTGGAACAGAGTTTGGCCAAAGTCGTCATTCTCGGCAACGTTGGCGAAGTGCAAGCTGCGGCTGCAGCCAAGGGGGTAAATCTGGCCGGAGTGGAGATTCTTGATCCAATCTCTTCCCCCAAACTTGAAGCCTACGTCGATGCTTTCGTAGAGCTACGAAAGAGTAAGGGGATGACCCCTGAGGAGGCACGCAAGATCCTGATCTCCAAGGACAACCTCTACTATTCGGGAATGATGGTCCGCATGGGGGATGCCGGCGGAGAAGTTGCCGGCGCGACGAGCACTACCGGCAACGTGCTCAAAGCTGCCTTCCAGACGGTCGGCACCGCCCCTGGCATCAAGACGGTTTCCTCGTTTTTCCTGATGATCACCAAAACCCCGAGCTTCGGTGAAAACGGCATCATCCTCTTTGCCGACTGTGCCGTGAACCCTAATCCCGACACCCAGGCCCTGGCCGAGATCGCAGTGGCTACAGCACGCAACTGCAAAGCGTTTCTCGACGTCCCCGCACGGGTTGCCATGCTCTCCTTCTCCACCAAGGGAAGCGCGGCCCATGATGATGTGGACAAGGTGCTCAAAGCCCTCGAGATTGCCAAGAGAATAGATCCCCACATGCAAATTGACGGCGAACTTCAGGCTGATGCAGCGCTCCTCCCGAAGGTGGGAGAGAAAAAGGCACCGGGAAGCCCGGTGGCTGGCAAGGCGAATGTTCTCATTTTCCCCGACCTTGATGCCGGCAATATCGCCTATAAACTGGTGGAAAGGGTAGCCGGTGCCGAGGCTGTAGGTCCGATCATTCAAGGTCTTGCAAAACCGGTAAATGATCTTTCCCGCGGCTGTTCGGTTGATGACATCGTGAACGTCGTTGCCATAACCGCCGTTCAGGCACAAGGATAGCCTAAAAACAAAAAAGCTCGGTAAACTCTATAGACAGGAAGCTGACGCTGACATCGTTGGCATGACAAGCAGAAAGGCCGCCGGGAGATACCCGGCGGCCTTTCTATTATACTTCCGCAATTCAGCTCTTCGGCCGTTCCTTGCTACTTTCTGACGAAATCAGCTTTCGCGAAGGAATATTCAAAATTCATATGATCGGTGTAGGTTCCAGCCAGGATGGCCGCCACATCTTCGGTAAAGACGAGCTCTTCGTCGGTGGGGATAACAAAGACCTTGATTGGCGAGTCATCAGTTGTGATGAGGGTCTCGCGTTTTCTGGTCATGGCAGACCTGTTTCGTTCCTTGTCGAGATGAACCCCGAGGTGCTCCAGCCCTTCAATCGTCTTCTCCCGGATGGGCCATCCCATTTCACCGACACCGGCTGTAAATACCACCGCATCGAGACGGCCTATTGCCGCCATGTACGAACCGATGTATTTGCGCAAACGATACGCCTCGATTTCAAGGGCCAGCCTGCAGAGCCGGTCACCGTTGGCAGCGTTTTCGATCACGTCCCGCCGATCGGTAAAGCGACCGGTAATACCCAACACGCCGCTCTTCTTGTTGAGGATGCTGTCAATTTCCTTGGCAGAGAGGTTCTCTTTCTGCATCATGAATGCCGGAATGGCTGGGTCGATATCTCCACAGCGGGTCCCCATCACCGCCCCTTCAAGGGGAGTCAGCCCCATGCTCGTATCAACCGACACGCCGTTCTTGATGGCGCAGTGGGAGACACCATTACCGATGTGCATGGTAATGATGTTGCAGTCCCGGGGAGGCTTGCCGAGAAGGACAGCAGCCCGCTTCGAGACGTACAGGTGTGAGGTACCATGAAAACCATAGCGGCGAACCCCGTGCTTTTCATACCATTCGTAAGGAACCGGGTAAAGATAGGCGTGCTCCGGCATTGTTTGATGAAAAGCGGTATCGAAGATGGCCACATGAGGAACAGTGGGAAGCAGGGCCTGAGCCGCCTCGATACCTGCTATATTGGGAGGATTGTGAAGCGGTGCCAGATGCTGGACTTCCTTGACAGCATTGAGCACCTGTTCATCGATCATCACCGAACAGATAAACTTCTCACCCCCATGAACAACGCGGTGCCCGACCGCTGAAATCTGGTTTATATTCTTGAGCACCCCATGCACCGGGTCGGTCAGTGTCCGAATGATGAGATCAATAGCCACCTGGTGGTCCGGGCATTCCGATTCCTCCCGGTATGTTTCCCTGCCCGGCACTTCATGAATGATGAAGGAGTCACCAATAATCACACGCTCCACCATCCCTTTGGCAACGATCTCCTTTCTGTCCCAGTCGAACAACTGGTATTTCACTGATGAACTTCCGCAGTTAAGTGCTAATATATCCATACATCTCCTCCTGACTGGTAAGCTCTTAAATTAATTAACATATATGTAGAAATTTTCCTCAAAATAAAAAACCTGGAACGAAATTTACCAAAAATAAAACTATTTTTTATAATACCGCAGAGTCGCGCTCAATTCAAGATTTTTTGTGAATTAGCTACAAACCGAACAAGAAACCTTTTGCTGGACATTTGTTACCGCGTATGATAGGCTACGAAAAATCAAACAACTAATTATTAATTCAAAAAAAAGGAGGTGAATACCTTGGCTCATACCATCACCGACGAATGCATCAATTGCGCAGCTTGTGAAGAATCCTGCCCGGTGAATGCCATCAGCGAAGTGGGAGACAAACGCAAAATCGACCCGGACACCTGCATCGACTGTGGCGCTTGTGTGGATACCTGCCCGGTAAACGCCATCCACGCCTAGGTTTCTTCGTATTCCCCTAAAGACGCCGGCGCACGGAGCACAACTCCGGCGCCGGCGTCTATTTCTTTCCTCCCGGACTCATTCCCTAAGTTCTACAAATTTGATCAACACTATTTTCGACTTGCTAGTTTTCGCCGGCACGATAAAAACGAGCCCGGCAATACCGGGCTCGTTTTTATCGGACACGTTTTTCCGGAGTCATTTTATTGTCTTACTAGCAATCAACGGCTGGCAACAGTTGAGCCGATTACTTCAACACCGAATTCCGTGACATCTTTCGGGACTGAGCTCAATACGACAACAAACGGAATCCCCTTCCCCGGTTGGACTCCAAGGTTGGAAAGGGAGTCGCCAAACTGGTTGTTCATTGATTCCTCGATCTTCTCCATTGGCAATGTGACAACTTGCTCATTGGAAAGCATATTGCCACAGTACGCACTCTTCTGCGCGGTTACCTGCCCTTTCGGACCGTACAACACAACCTTGACCTGAATGGAGGCCCGCGGTTTCCGAAAGTTGTTAACAGCCTCGCCACGAATGACAAAGAGCTCTCTCGACTCCTTATTCACGACAAAACTCCCTGTCGTATTGTGGACGAAAATCCCTCCATCCTCCTTTGTTTCAATTCCCAGCCAGTTCACCACAAACCCCAGGCCGGCTTTCTCGAAACCTGCCGGACCCTCCGCAAATAAATATAGGCCAGCGGCAGCAAGTGCCAGAACAATAACGACGGCGATAACGATGACTATGATCGGTGCAGATGTCAATCCCTTGCGACGCGATGCAATGGAAAGTGGTGGCAGTTCATCTTCTCGGGCCGACTCATCAGCTGAAGGCGAGAAGGCAAAGAATTCATCTGTATTCCGGGAATCATGTTCCGAATCTCCATCAGCAGAGCTCTCCTTCTCCTGCTTAAGAATTGTTGGGCCTTTTTCGTCAGGAGGTACAGTCCCAAAATCTATTGAACTGAAATTGAAGGTATCATCGCTTCCTCCCCCTGACTCTTTATCCGGAACTACCGCCCTTTCGACGGGTAGGGAGTCGTCATCATGCCAGGAAAGGGCCGGCTCTTCCTCTGATTCCGGCGAAACTCTTTCCTGCAGCTCTTTCTCGAAGGTGAAAGAAATATCCTCTTCGGGTTTGTTCCCCTCCGAAAGGTTCTCTTCTGTGACAGCAAGGGGATCAAAAGCAAACGACGGGCTGGCTTTCTCACCCCCCTCGACACGTATATCAAATTCCTCCCCCCCTACAGATGATGCATTCCCGAAAGTAAACACGTCGTCGTCTTTCCCTTCTGCCACGCCTTCAGAAGGTGAAGTCTGCGGCACGGACGATGGCTCATCTTCAAAGTTGAACCGCTCGAAATCAAACCCCTGTTCGCTTGAAATCGCAGATTCTGAGTCAACAGCAGGAAACGTGTTGAAATTTTCCTCCGGCCATGACTCCGTACTTTCCGTAGCGGACGATTCGGCAGCTGTTTGCTCCTCTTCCAGTGTAGCATCTGACCCATCAGTTAACGGAGCAGTATGGTTTCCGAAGGTTTGGTAAGGGGTCTCCATCTCCCCCATCTCGTTTTTTTCAGACGTATCGGAACCAAGTTGCCCGAGAATAGACTCGAATTCGTTCTCTTCTTGGGGAGTTACTTTCTTGACCACAAAAATATTCTTACATTTGGAGCAGCGGACTTTGACCCCCTCCTCCCTAACTTTTGCATCATCGAGTTTAAATCGGGTGTTGCACTGATCACACTGGACAATCATCGTTTCCTCCCCACAAGGGACTGTTAACGTTAAACTTCAAAAACACCGCCATTCTCACAGAAGGCGATGGACTCCTCATCCAAAAAATGGGGCCATTATTGGACCTCGTAGATCGCCGGCAACTGCCGGTACTGTTCATCAAGGTCGAGACCGTAGCCAACGAGAAAGCCGTCTTCGCAGACAATTCCTGCATAATCAGGAATCACATCCACTTTCCGGTGCCCTTTCTTATCAATGAGCGTGCATACCTTGAGGCTTAGAGGGCCCTCCGCATGCAACCGAGCCAACAAGAAGCTCAGAGTCAGGCCGGTATCAACAATATCTTCTACCACCAAGACATGCCTTCCCGCTACCGCTATTTCACAATCCTTGGTAATAGTAATCGTGCCTGTGCTTTTCGTTCCTTCGTAACTGGAAATCTTGACAAAATCCATCACAATTGGACACCTGATCAGCCTAGCGAGATCGGCAGCAAAGAAAATGGCTCCCTTGAGCACTACAATCAAAAGGAGCGCCTTCCCCTCATAGTCAGTGGATATTGCCGACGCCAGTCTCTCAACTTCAGAGGAGATCCGCTCCGCAGAATATGAAAGGCACAATGTGTAGCCCCGTTGTTTCTCGCAAAACCGCTCCAACCCTGTAAACCCCCAATTTTTCTATAGCAGAAAGGGAAAACTGTGTCAAATCTTTATAGCCTGGCGAACATCATTATGGTATATCATGTGGTACAATTCAGATGAAATCAACCTCGCGGAGCGAACATATGGGACGAATTCTGTTACTTACTAATCTCATCCTCACATTGAGTATGGCCGCCATGGCTGCGACAGTCCCGGAAATTGCGGTCGAAAAGCCGGTTTTCGAATTTGGCACCATTGCCCAGGGAGAAAAGGTGGAGCACACATTTGTTCTCAAAAACAGGGGAAGTGCACCACTTACGATTAAAAATACCCGAACCTCCTGCGGTTGCACGGTGGCGAATGCATCCTCTTCTGTCATTCAACAGGGGAAAAGCACGACAATAAAAGCTTCCTTCGACTCCAGCAATTTTTTCGGCAACGTTACCAAAACAATATCTGTAGAAACAAACGACCCCAAAACTCCCGTGTTCATCCTCACTCTAAAGGGCACCGTCGTGGAAGAGATCGTTGTCGCCCCGCGTCAAGTGAACTTGGGAACTCTCAAGACCGGAACGGGCAAAGAGGTAACGATCACCGTCGAAAACAAAGGGAGCAAACAGCTCAAGCTTATCGATGTCAAATCCTCACTCCCCCAGGTCGCAGTCAGGATAGCCAGAAGCCTCATTAATCCCGGCAACACCGGCACAATCCTTGTCACAGCCACCGCTCGCAACGAGGATCGTATGCTAAGCGGTTATCTTACCATTAAGACCAACAGCTCGTCCAAACCCGTAATTACTCTCCCAGTTTTTGGATCAGTTGTGAAATGACGGGGCAGAAACCTCCATTGCTGGGTATGGAGCACCATTCGCTTCACAAGCAGAGAGTTTTGGAATAGTCAAAAATACCCGGACGATAATGAGTAACCGATAATAGAGCCGCATACAGACATTGCAACGAATATTAAACCTTGAGTTAATTGCTAAAATAGTGTAGTAATAACTATCGCGGGCGGTTAGCTCAGATGGATAGAGTACAGGCCTCCGAAGCCTGGGGTCGGGGGTTCGAATCCCCTGCCGCCCGCCAAAATGAAAATACAAGGTTTAAGCGTCAAGCTTAAACCTTTTTATTTTTTATTTAATTTTCTCACAGTTTTCCCGCAAACTGGCTTCATCCTGTCACATCAAACCACGTTTCCCTTACTACCTTGCCTTCCGATAACTGCGAGCTACAATTAGCTCATATGGCTAAGAATTTCCTCAACAAGAATGCCCTTTCCCTGTTTTTGGAAGCAATCTCCGCTTTCGGCGAACTGCACGGTCCTGACCTACCGCTGCATCATCGCAGAACTGGACCATTTCGGCTTCCCTTCCGAGGCCATTTACCTGTCCCTGGAAAGACGCATGAAGTGCGGCATGGGCCTCTGTTGTCACTGCGCCATTGGGGAGCTCTTCTGCTGCACTGACGAACCGGTTTTCCGCTATTGCGACATAGAAGGTGCCCTATGAAGCGGCCGGTCATCGCCATAGCCGGGCTTACAGCTTGCTCCGGCTGCCAACTCACCCTCCTCAATTGCGAAGCAGAACTCCCCCTGCTGGCGGAGCGTTTCTCATTCGACTACTTCCCCATGGGAATTACCGAACGCGACATCACTAGCCCCATCGATGTCGCTTTCGCCGAAGGCGCTATCTCCACGCCGGAGGATTTGGACGTCCTCATCAAACTCCGTAGCCGCAGCCGCCTTCTCGTCGCTTTCGGCACCTGTGCCCTCTGGGGGGGGGGTAGCAGCCATGAAAAACCACGAATCCCGCAAGGAGCTGGCAGAGAAGGTCTACGGCTCGCTTGCCGGCGAAATGAAGGTTTTTAACCCCGCCCCCTTTCATTGCTTTATCAAAGTCGATTTCGCCATTGCCGGCTGCCCGCCGGAAAAAGACGAGCTTCTGACCACCCTTTCCGCGCTCCTTGCGGGGACCTTTCCGGTCCTCCCCGACTACCCTGTTTGCCGAAACAGGGAAAACCGCTGTCTTCTTATCTAAGACAACGAGATATGTCTCGGACCACTTATTCGGGCCGGGTGCAACGCACGCTGTCCAACGGTAAACATCAAGTGCGAAGGATGCCGCGGTCCCGTGACCGAAGCGAATGTCGCAGCGGAGATGGATCTCTTGTTGAACAAGGGCTTTACCCGGGAGGAGATAATCGGCCGGATGCAACGATTCTGTCCGGAGTGGGACTATGACCAGCGACAGTGAAAGGGCATGCAAAAAAGGAACAGCAACCGCCCATTAAAGTGCTAGCTATGAAAGAAACCGTTGAAATATCCCCTTTGAGCCGCGTCGAAGGGCACGGGCGTATCACTGTCGAATTGGAAGGTGGCAGGGTCGAGAACGTCACACTTTCCCTCTACGACTTGCCCCGCCTTTTCGAGGCCCTTCTCGTCGGCAAGCGCTATGACGAGTTGCCAGAGATAATCTGTCGCATCTGCTCCCTTTGCTCCACCATTCATCGCATCTGTGCTCTCCTGGCCGTTGAAAAAGCCCTCGACATCGAGGTTTCGGAGCAGACGAGGCTCTACCGGGAGCGGATCGTCAATGGCGGTCACATTGAAAGCCATGCCCTCCACCTCTTCTGCCTTGTTCTCCCCGATCACTATAAAACTGCAGGATTTGCCGGTCTCGCAGTGCGTGCTCCCGAAGAATTCCGGCGTAGGCTCCGGATCAAGGCAGTAGGCAACCTTATTCAGGAGACGGTTGGGGGACGTCTCATTCATCCGGTCACTCTCATCCCGGCGGTATGGGCAAGCCATTGTGTAGAGAAAGACTACTAAAACTCAAAGATACCATTGAATTGGCCCTGCCAGATGCACGGCTGGCCTACGAGCAGTTCCGTTCATTTCCTCTCCCCGCGGGAGATCTCCCGTTGCCGCGGTAACATGGCTGTCAGCACAAAAAAGGCAACATTTTTCGGAGACAGGCTCATGACTACTAATGACACATTTCCGGTCGAGGTCTACCGGGAGATATTCGGGGAAAGAGTCATCGCCCATTCCAATGCTAAACGGAGCTTGGTCAATGGCGAACCGGGAACAGTCGGCTCCCTGGCTCGCCTAAATCTTGGCATGGCCCTCAGCCCAAAGGCTGCACAGGCGTTCCGGGAATCCAGGCCACTTCTATTGGGCAAAGATATACGAGCCAACAACCTAGCCCAGACAGCAGAACTCATTCATACCTTGGAGCGCTCCTAGGAGATTATCGACATCATCCTCAAGGCCGGTTTTACCCGGGAAGCACCGGTCGTCATCGCTCCGCACAAAGGACACGGCACGGGGCTTGTCGAGGCGCCGCGTGGCACCCTCATCCACAGTTATGCCTTCGATAGTCGTGGGTTTTGCACCGAAGCCGACATAATAACTCCGACAGCCATCAACCAGGCGTCCATGGAGCGGGATCTCTTCCTGGCAGCAAAGCAACTGGAAGATACTGACGAGGAGGCAATGACAGCAAACCTCGAACGCCTCGTACGCGCCTACGATCCGTGCATCTCCTGCGCAGTGCATGTAGTGAGGAAATAGTAAAACCAGCAGGAATGTTTATGGTGGAAAGCTTTTCATTGCCTTGTCCGTATCGTCGTGCTAAAGATGTCCCATGCGTCTCCCACCAAATCTTTACCCAGGCCAGCTTATCAATCGCTACCAACGATTTCTCGCAGATGTTGAACTGGCTGACGGTACAATCGTCACAGCCCATTGCCCAAATTCCGGCAGCATGAAAGGATGTGCATCACCCGGAAGCCGGGTGCTTCTCTCGATGAACGACAAACCACAGCGAAAACTACGGTACACGTGGGAATTGGTCGAGGTTGATGGCGGATGGGTCGGGATCAACACTGGTTATCCCAACCATCTCGTCAGGGAAGGAATTGAACGGGGTATTATCAGGGAGCTGCAGGGGTACGACTCACTCCGGCAGGAAGTGCGCTATGGAGAAGAAAACAGCCGTATCGACCTGCTGCTGGAAGGATCGTCAGGACTCTGTTACGTCGAGGTTAAGAACGTGACGCTCGTCGAGGGAACGCGTGCCCTTTTCCCCGATGCCGTTACGGCCAGAGGACAGAAGCATCTGCGGGAACTGATGGCGATGGTACGCCAACGACACCGGGCCGTTATCTTTTATGTGGTTCAGCGGCACGACGGAGAATCAGTAAGTGCTGCAGACAGCATCGATCCAGAGTACGGACGGTTGCTCCGCCTTGCAGTTGCGAACGGCGTCGAAGCCATGGCTTACCATACTCTTGTAACACCTGATGAGATCCGCCTTAACTGCAGGCTTCCGGTCGTACTCTGAAGTGTTCAAATTCGGAAATAAAGAAAGGCAAGGTTTCCCTTGCCTTTCTTTATAATGTATAGTGTATAGCGCTCAGACTAATCAGCTTTAGCTTCGCACACCTCATCGCCTTCCTTGACCGCTGATTTCGGCGCCTCTGTACCTTCCTCTACGGAAGTTGCTTCAGACTTCACTTCCTGAACCGATTCGGCGGCATCACCCCGTGACTCCTCTGCAGCTGGTGCGGTTGCCTTCGCCGGTACCGCGGTTTTTTGAGCAACTTTCTTGAGAGCCGGCTTTTTCGCAGACTTTGCAGGCTTCTTTTCTACCTGCTCTTCAACCAACTCTAGGATGGATACAGGGGCGTTGTCACCGGGACGAATCCCGAGTTTTACGATGCGGGTATAGCCACCGGGACGTTCCTTGTAACGCGGGGCGATGGTTGTAAAGAGTTTGGTCACAACCTTCTTGTCGCGGATCACCGATGCAGCCTGGCGCATGGCATGAAGATCGCCGCGCTTGCCAAGTGTGATCATCTTCTCGGCGAGAGAGCGAAGCTCCTTGGCCTTGGCATCAGTGGTAGTTATTCTCTCGTGACTGAGAAAAGAAGTTACCATGTTTCTGAACATTGCAGTCCTGTGACTGGTAGTCCTTCCCAACCTTCTACCGGCTTTATTGTGACGCATAACTACGGATTCCTTTCTCTATTGATCCTTACGGAACTATTCTTCTTCCTTACGCTCACCGCGAAGTCTGCGCATGATCTCGGGATCGGGAAAGTTCTCGAGTTTCATGCCCAAGGTTAGTCCCATTTCCGCAAGAATATCCTTAATTTCATTGAGGGATTTCCGACCAAAGTTTTGAGTCTTGAGCATTTCGGCTTCACTTCGGGAGACCAACTCACCAATGAGTTTTATGCCTGCGTTCTTCAAGCAATTCGCGGAACGTACCGACAATTCCAGTTCCTCTACAGATCTATACAGGTTCTCATTGAGCTTCTCACGCTCTTCATGGGGCTCGCCCTCCTCGACCGGCTCAACCTCTTCATCGAAATTAATAAATATGGAAAGCTGCTCCTTAAGGATCTTCGCAGCAAAGGCCACTGCATCGTCAGGTTTGACGCTGCCATCGGTCCACACATCCAAAGTCAGCTTGTCGTAATCTGTAATTTGTCCCACCCTTGCATTGGTAACAGTAAAGTTCACCTTTGAGATGGGGGTAAAAATGGAATCAATGGGAATAGTCCCTACAGGCGCCTTTTCGTCACGGTTGCGATCTGCCGGCACATAGCCTTTCCCCATTTTAACGACCATTTCCATCTCCAGGTTGGCGTCCTTGGAACAAGTGGCTATATGATGGTCGGGATTGAGCACCTCAACGTTCGGATCGGTGATAATGTCGCCAGCTTTTACTGCACCGTCCCCCTTCTGAATAATCCTGATTGTCCGAGGTTCGTAGCCATGCATCTTGAACCGGACACCCTTAAGGTTGAGAATGATATCAGTTACATCCTCCGCAACCCCTGGTACGGCCGAAAATTCGTGGAGAACACCCTTTATGCGAACTGAAGTGACCGCGGCTCCTTGCAGTGACGATAGAAGTACCCTGCGCAGAGCATTACCTAATGTAGTACCAAACCCGCGTTCAAATGGCTCAGCATAAAACTTCCCAAACGTATTTGTAAGCGATTCTGCCTCAACCTGAAGTTTTTTCGGTTTGATCAGATCGCGCCAATTTTTATACATGTATTTCCTCCCTGTACGGGTGTGGTCAGCTTTTACTTGGAGTAGAGCTCAACGATCAATTGCTCCTGGATCGGCATGGTGATGTCTTCCCGTACCGGGAGGGATTTCACCACGCAGCGATAAGCATCTTTTTCCAGTTCCAGCCATTGCGGGAGCCCCCGCCGTACGACCCCTTCCAGGGATTCTAAAATGGATGTAATCTTGCGGCTCTTTTCACGAAGTTCGACAACGTCACCAACCCTTACCAAGATGGACGGAATGTTTGCCTTCCTTCCATTAAGGGTAAAATGTCCATGCCGAATCAACTGCCTGGCCTCAGTCCTCGATGAAGCAAAACCAGTCCGGTATACTACGCTGTCCAGGCGTCTTTCGAGAAGGGAAAGTAGATTCTCACCTGTGACCCCTTTCATACGGTCAGCCTTGTCAAAGTAAGACCGGAACTGTTTTTCAAGAAGACCATAGATACGACGAACCTTCTGCTTTTCACGAAGTTGAACGCCATAATCGGACACCTTGGCTCTGGATTGGCCATGCTGTCCCGGTGGATAGTTTCTTCGCTTTATAGCGCACTTATCAGTAAAGCAGCGCTCACCTTTGAGGAACAGCTCCATGTTTTCCCTTCTGCAAAGCCTGCAGGAGGGTCCCGTATATCTAGCCAATGAAGACCTCCTTACCTATATTTGTCAATGAGTTAGACTCTTCTTCTTTTCGGAGGACGGCAGCCGTTGTGAGGAATCGGGGTAACATCCCTGATAAAGCTAATGTTGAAGCCAGCAGCCTGCAAAGCGCGTAATGCTGATTCTCGGCCAGAGCCCGGTCCTTTTACATACACCTCAACCGTGCGCATTCCGTGCTCCTGAGCCTTTTTAGCACAATCCTCAGCAGCAATCTGGGCTGCAAAGGGAGTGCTTTTTCTGGATCCCTTAAAACCCTTGCAGCCGGCTGTCGTCCAAGCGATCACATTACCGACAGGGTCGGTGATGGTAATCATGGTATTGTTAAAAGTGGCTTGTATATGCGCCACACCATTGGGAATATTTTTGCGCTCCCTCTTTTTCTTGACAACCTTCTTTGCCGGACTAGCCATTATTCCTCCAGGTCCCTATAGTACCAACTTATTTCTTCTTGCCTGCTACAGTGCGGGCAGGTCCTTTTCTCGTACGAGCATTGGTCTTGGTGCGCTGACCACGTACCGGCAGGCCTTTCCTGTGCCGTAGTCCCCGATAGCAACCAAGATCCATCAACCGCTTAATGCTCATAGAAACATCGCGTCTGAGATCACCCTCGACCTTGTAGCTCTTGTCAATAGTTGCCCTGATTTTAGCAACTTCCGCTTCGGTGAGGTTATCAGTCCTCGTATCGTAGCTCACACCGGATTCGTCAAGAATCTTCTGCGCGGAACTTCTCCCGATACCGTAGATGTAGGTTAATGCGATCTCGATCCGCTTGTTTTTTGGTAAATCCACACCCGCAATGCGTGCCAATGCCGTTCCTCCTCAATGAGAGCTCTATCCCTGCCGCTGGGAATGTTTAGGTATATCGCAGATGACCCGTACAATACCTTTACGTCTGACAATTTTGCATTTGTCACAGATTTTTTTGACCGAAGCCCTTACCTTCATGACGTCACCCTTTCAGTAAATCAAACAATAATTGATGCTATATCTTAGTCAGAATTTCCGGACCCTGCGCAGTTATCGCCACTGTATGCTCAAAATGTGCCGACATTCCGCCGTCACAGGTTACTGCCGTCCAACCGTCGGGCAGGATTTTTACTTCATGGCCCTTTTCATTGATCATCGGTTCAATCGCGAAGACCATTCCAGGCTTTAACCTGACCCCCCGCCCTGGCGGTCCATAATTCGGAATCTGCGGACTTTCGTGAAGACGCCTACCAATGCCATGACCGACAAAATCACGAACAACAGAGAAACCGTTGGCCTCTACTTGCCTCTGGACAGCAAATGATATGTCTGAAAGTCTACCGTTCGGCTGTGCTGCCTCGATAGCGCGATACAGAGACTCTTCTGTAACTCTGATTAAGCGCTTTGCAGTGGATGATATCTCCCCAACAGAGAGAGTAACAGCAGCATCCCCATAAAACCCATCTCGAACAACACCAAAATCAAGGCTTACGATATCGCCGTCGTTCAGCGCTTGCTTGCCGGGCATGCCATGCACCACCTGTTCGTTAACGGAACAGCAAAGTGCATATGGATAACCACTGTAACCCTTGAATGCAGGAACGGCACCGCGTTTTCTTGCCTCGGATTCGGCGAAGTCATTAAGGGAAAGCGTCGTTACCCCTGGCCTGACTTTGTCCTTGAGTAATTCAAGAATCTCAGCAACGATCAAACACGGCGTCTTCATCCTTGCAATCTCCTCAGGAGATTTCAGGACAATCACACCGAACAGCCCTCAATGATATTCAGGATCGAGCGTTGTATTTCCTCTATGGAGCCGACACCTTTGATGGATCTAAGCAGTGACTCTTGCTTATAGTAAGCGATGAGCGGAGCTGTCTGCTCTTCATACACGGCGAGCCGGTTTCGCATTGTATCTTCTCGATCATCATCACGCTGATAAAGTTCACCGCCGCACTCGTCGCATTTGCCTGCTACATTCGGCGGATCAAAGGCCACATGATACCCCCTGCCGCATGAGCGACAGGTCCGGCGGCCCGTGATCCTGCCTAGAAGATCCTCTTTATCAACCTCAATGGAAAGCACATGCTCAATAAGTTTGCCAAGTCCAGCCAACATCTGCTTCAGAGCATCCGCTTGGGCAACCGTCCGGGGAAATCCATCCAACACGAAGCCATTGGCACAATCTGGCTGAGCTAGCCGATCTTTTACGATCCCCACCACTACATCATCAGGAACAAGCGCGCCACTATCCATGTAGCTTTTAGCCTTGAGCCCCATGGCTGTCTGCTCTTTTACTGCACTTCTCAGTATATCACCGGTGGAAATCTGTGGTATCGCAAACTTTTTAGTAAGTATCTTTGCCTGCGTCCCTTTTCCTGCACCAGGAGGTCCGAGAAGTATAAGGTTCATCAGTGCTCCCTTTACCACTATTTCCTGCCTTTAATTCTAACACCCTTCATAAACCCCTCATAACTGCGGGTAATGAGGTGTGATTCAATCTGAGCCACTGTATCCATGCCAACACCCACTGCAATAAGGAGCGCTGTGCCGCCAAAGTAAAACGGGAGGTTGAATTTCCCAATAAGAATAGACGGAAGCACGCAGACAACCGAAATATAAATGGCGCCGGCGAAGGTCAGCTTTGTCAGTACCTTGTCGAGAAACTCCGATGTCTCCTTACCAGGACGGATACCGGGTATATATCCACCGTGCTTCTTAACATTTTCTGCCACATCGGTCGGGTTAAAAGTCACAGCCGTATAGAAATAGCAGAAAAAGACAATGAACGCAACATAAAAAAGGTTATAGGCCCAGTTTCCCGGAGTCAGACTCTTCGCTGCTTTCTGCACCCAGGGGATATTGATGAAGTTACCGACAGTTGCCGGAAACATAAT
This sequence comes from Geobacteraceae bacterium, assembly GCA_024281055.1. GTDB lineage: Bacteria > Desulfobacterota > Desulfuromonadia > Geobacterales > Geobacteraceae > JAMXLF01. The sequence goes on along the minus strand of JAMXLF010000045.1, from coordinate 1,283 downwards.
GATTGATGAAGCAAAAATCGGCGGAATGACCCCGGCCATATTGACCTTGAGCGGAAGATGCGAAGTCTGCCCCCCGAAAGTCTTGAGGCCAACTACCCGTTTAGCATAGTGGATGGGGACTCTGCGCTGGCCTCGCTCGACGAAGACAACCCCCGCAATCACAAGAAACATGATAGCGATGACAAATAAGAGCACAAAAAGTGAAAGCTGATTGGACTGCAGCAACCGAAAGCTGTTAATGATAGCGGTAGGTATCCGGGCTACAATTCCCGCAAAAATGATAAGGGAAATACCGTTGCCGATCCCTTTTTCCGACATCTGCTCGCCGAGCCACATGATAAATGCAGTGCCTGCTGTAAGAGTCAGGACCGTCATAAGACGGAATCCCCAACCTGGATTGGGAACGACCAATTCACCAGCCGGCCCTCGCATGCTTTCAAGACCGATGCTGATCCCGAGCGCCTGGACCACGCTCAGTACAATAGTCCCATATCGGGTATACTGAATAATTTTCTTCCGGCCGCTCTCTCCTTCTTTGGAGAGCTTCTCGATTGCCGGCACAACAACCGTAAGCAGCTGAAAAATAATGGATGAAGAGATGTATGGCATTATGCCGAGGGCGAAAACCGTCAACTTCTCCAGTGCGCCACCGGAAAACATGTCAAACAGGCCAAGGAGTGTTCCCTGCGCCTGTTTAAAAAAATGAGCAAGTGCTTGGCTATCAATTCCCGGAGTAGGTATGTGGCAGCCAACCCGATATACAGCCAGCATCCCGAGGGAAAATAAGACCCGTTTTTTCAGCTCCGGTATCTTGAATATATTCTGGAGTGCCTCGAACAAGACTATATCTCCTCGACTGTGCCGCCAGCAGCGACAATCTTTTCCTTGGCAGAGGCACTGAACTTGTGTGCCTTAACCGTGAGGGCCTTGGTCAGTTCACCGGTGGCCAAGACCTTCACCCCGTCTTGAACCCTGCTGATAAGTCCGCTTTTCAGCAAAGCTTCGATGTCAACACTGCTTCCAGCCTCAAAAATATCGAGTTGGCCAAGATTGACGAGAGCATAGAGCTTGCGGGTCAAAGGGTTGAATCCTCGTTTCGGCAGTCTGCGTTGCATTGGCATCTGGCCACCTTCAAAACCAGGCTTAATGCTGCCACCGCTTCTGGCCTTCTGCCCTTTGTGTCCCTTGGTCGCAGTTTTTCCATGACCAGAGCCGTGCCCCCTGCCGATACGCTTCCTGTTTTTTGTCGAGCCTATTGCTGGCTTTAAGCTATTGATTTCCAT
>JAMXLF010000044.1 GCA_024281055.1 Geobacteraceae bacterium | reverse complement strand
GCCGCTGCAATGCAGTACTCGCAGCGGTGTGAACCTCGATAGGTGTTTGGTGCAGGACCTTTCCCAATCTGGAAAGAGCCTGACTCTGATAGTTTCGAAATGAAGTCAGAACAGGGAAGCTGCTGATTCGATTCATTCAAAAAAACGATTCAAAATCGTCAGGGCTTATTTTTGCCCTTGACAGACGGGGGCCTTATAAGTGTTGGGATTCTTGCGACATTATTTGAAGCGATTGAGCCCAATAATCATGGATAATATATCAGAGGTTTCACCCCTTGCTTATCCACCATGCAAACAAGGATACCTTCTGGCGGTTCTGTCGTCCCGACTATTACCATCAGAAATGCTTTGAGTTCATGTCGTGATTCACGGTAACATTCTGCGATGCTGTGAAGGTCATCCGAAGATGGTGATGGAATGGGCTGTGGATGGGTATGCCAGTCTCCAACAAAATGCTCACCGCACTTGTGCTTGGCCTTGATTTCTTGTCTCTGCAACCACTTGTTCGGCTCGAACCAATATCTCTTCCTATTGTCAGAGATCTTCGGCTCAGTTGCTTCGACAATAATAGTATCTTTGCCTTCAAAGCGAGCGAAGAGTTGCCCGCCTGCCTCCTTGTCTTTTGGCCCAACTTGGCGGTGCCTCAGCATCGTTTCGACGACCGCTTCTGTCAGAACAATCGCCGGCCCCCCTGGTTCCATTCGATAGGTAAGCGTCACTTGAGCTCCTTGCAAACAGGGCATGCCGGGTCATGACGAAACGGCACTTCCATCATTCTCCCGCCATCGCCGGGGTCCCCGTGCAAGTCGGTCCAGTCCCGGTTCCACTGCCCCCCGCCGGGGGCAAGAAGCTTATGCTGGCCAATCCAGACGCGATGCGCTGTCCTTGCTATCCGATCCAGAAGGATATCGGCAGCAAGGTCCGCCACAAGCGCCTGAACATGGGAAAGCTCAATGGCGCCATAAGGCTGAAACAGCCCACCGCACATCGGAATTTGCAGTAATGTCCCTTCTTCAGGCCATTTCGTTACCGGGCTTTTGACCTGACCGCGATGGTTTATCATGCAATGCAGACACCCGCGGCCTCCGAAGATGGCGATGGCATGGCCGGCCGATGCATGTTCCTCAAGCCAACCGAACAGAACTGGTGGAAAGCCGGGCGCCCCCTTTGCAATGACGTTGAGCGGGCCTTCCGCAGTCCAACTACCGACCGTGGAGATGATTAAATCGGCGGCCGTAAGGACCTGCGGTGTCCTGTTGTAAAGGCGATTCCAGCCCATCACATGAGGAACGAATTCCAGATGCGGAAACCTTTGCCGGAGACTCTTTGCCATTTCAATGACTTTCGCCACGGGTACGGGGCTGACGCCCAGAGAATGGCGACTGGCGTTTTCAGGCTGTAGATTCTCGGGGTCGACGAGGATAACCTTTCCGGTCCCCATCTTCGCCAGAAGCTCGACAACACCGCTCCCGAGAGAACCTGTGCCTATCATGACAACCGTCTTTTGCATAAGGGTACCTGTGTCCGGGTTATGGCCACGACCATGGACCCACAATGGGTCACAACGTTGAACCATGGCTCCCTTCAAGGGAACGAGACAATATCGCTGCAAGAGTATGTCCGGCCGCATCTTGCCATTGCGGAACCCGACTCCCAGCTTTTCCATCGGCGTCCGCGGAGGACGCTTATGGATAGCGGAACTATCATGTGGCGGAAGCACCAGCCCGGCAAAAGCAAAACCGTTACGGCCAGGGAAACCCAACATAACTTTCATTCGACTGGAAGCGCCGGAAAAGAGGTATTCCTGGACGATTCTGTTCGCATCTGCGTTCTCGTGGATTACACAGAAAAGGTTGGCGACGAATTTCGGGTACTCTTCAGGATGCAGCGGCCTGTCCAGAAGTATAAAAGGAATCTTTTCGGCTGTAGGACTTAACTTCTTGCCGTAACAGTTCGATAACCAGGACTTAATAGCCTCTTCGGTTTCGGCAACAATGGTGAACGCATTCTGGCTGCAGGCATACACCCAGCGCGTCGGCCCAGCTGCGTCACAAAGAGAAATAAAGCGCTTGGTTTTGCGAGGCCATCGGTCCCAGTAGCTGACGAACTCATCCTCGAAGCGCTCACGCCCGTTACCGGCAGTACATTCATTGATGAGGAACTGAGCATCTTTGAGCAGTTCCAGCGCAACAGAATCTACCTTTTCCGTCGATGTGGCGGCGCTCTCCTGGAATACACACAGGATGCCAGCTTCTTCGAGATTTGGCCAGGTGAGCACAGGCGGAGAAGGAAAGATCGCGACCCGCGGCGGCGAGAAAGGGAAGTCCGCATCAACCATCAGGCGCAGATGCCGCGCCGGGTCATGACAAAGGCCTGGTAATTCCCAGCCCCTGACGAAACTTAACGGATATGCTTTCAGCTCCTTTTCTGTCAGGCACCGCCAGCGAGGGAATTGAGAGACGAGCGCCGCCAGTCTCTCAATCCCTCGTATGTGGTGAGCTTCAAGCAAAGCGCTGGCCGTAGCGACCTCCGCCGCGCTTTTCGACAGCGCCAGGATCGCTCTTCTCGGAAATCAGATTGACGAGGCAGGCAGCGTTTTCTCCCCCTCCACTCTTTCTTGCCGTAATGGCATCTTCTATCCAGGTTTCGATGTTTTCCTTGATGTCGTTATACGCGTCAGAACTGTCCGGGTTGTGACACTTAACAACGGTCGACATTTTGGAGCCATCTTCGATTTCGAATTGCTCGAAGGGGTTCTGGCCTTTCTTGGATTTACCATTGTTCGGGCAGTTCAGGTTGTGGATGTATATACCAACGAGCCCCTTGCCGTCTTTCCAGGCCTTTTCAATCTCGTATTTGCACCATTTCCGGTTTGCCGTTTCTTCCCCGACAAGGACAACAACGCAGGACCGATAGGACATGTTGTCCTCAATCCATTTCTTAATTGATGCGTCCCCTTTTTTCTTGACCTCTTCCCAGTCGTTGGCCGAAACAGGCTCGTTTCCTTCCAACGCACCCATGTTTCTGACCTGCTGCACCCGCATCACATCGTTGTCGAAATGGAAGCTGTAGAACACTTGTCTCTTTGGCATCTCAAAATCTCCTTTTGTTGGAAAGAACCAGACTGCGCATCTATTTCCCCGCTGCTTTGGCGGCTTCCTCTATCCTTGCAGCCAGTTTTTCAGAATCCACGTACTTGTAGACCTTGTAGCCGCCATTTGACAGTTTTGCCGGCGTTGCGCCAGCATCATCGGTTTCGCTATCCTTGTTCTTCAGATGGTGTATCTGGATGCCGACGATACCATTGCCCCGGGCGATTGATTGCTCGATTTCGTAATTGATATATTTTCTGCCCGCGGTTTTATTACCGATGAAAACGACGGTGACAGACGTGTTTTCGAGGGCTTTGTCAATCATCTTCTTGATTTCGGCGTCGCCTTTCTTCTTCGCCTCTTCCCACAAGGATGCGTCCTGAAAGCCGGCTGCCGCACATCCCGTGATTTCCGGAATGTTCCGAATCTGGTTAACTCTCCAAATGTCGCGCTGGTAATGAAAACTGAAGAATACTCTCCGTGCCATGACTACCTCCTGATAATTTTGTCGAGCAATTTAACTATCGACTCCAACAGGGCGTCCGGTTCCAACGATGAGTCCCCTATTTCCTTGAAATTCTCCTCGAACTCCGACGAATAGCCGGGATAATACTTGTCCAGATTATCGTAAACCTCCTTCCAGAGCTTTTCCGCTATGTACCCCGTCGCCCCGACGGGGACAACCCTCAAACCGTTTTCAACGGCAATCTCGAACTCCCTCTCTGCACCGTTGGCCGGAACCACCGCACCATCCTGCATTTTATTGCCGAAGAGGAAAATGGCAATGCCGGCCAGTGGAATCATGTCTTTGCGGTAATCATCCCATAGGACCTTCTGCGGAATTGCTCCGGTCTGGTTTTGTGGAAATGGTCGAAGTATCAACTGCTCATCAGTAGACTTCTTACCGCGGGTATAAATTTCCTCCAAAGCCCCGTTAATTACGGCGCCACCGACCCCGAGGCCAAAACCGGATACGATTTTATATTCCCTGCTGATTAACTTCTTGCTCAGTTCGTGGATGAACTGTTCCGCCTTGTCCTTACCCATGACGCCGTACTCATGGGCGCTGCCGGATATGAAGACGGTTTTCAATTTGTAGATATGCTCTATCCGCGTCAAAATCTCGGTAATCTGCTCGTATCCGTCAACCAGCAGCGTGGTAATGTTGAACCTCTTCAAATCGCCGATGAAGAGCGATTGTTTCCGCCGCCTGTATTCAAATTGCGCATCGCTCTCCTTGTCCAGCTTGGAGATTGCTTTCATAATACAGTAGTGCTCTCTCTGGTGGTTGGTATAGGTAGCCCTAATGCGACTCAGGATGTAATCGATGTTCGGGTCCGTGAAACTGAACCCGAGGAAGAGGAACGTTTTTGATACGAGGTCGCCACTCAGTGCGGTAATGAACGGGGCAAACTTTATGTGATATGACTCGTAGTCGTCCTTGGTGAGAACTGCCTGGTCAGGATGGTCAACATCACCGTGCATTTTGTAGACGATGACGTCGCGTTTCGGTTTGGTGGTCGCAAGCTGGTTAATGGTGTACTTTACATCTGGCACCTTATGCGCCATCTCGAGGGCTTTCTCGATGAGCTTGTCGTAATTGGTGGTCCAGTAGGTAGTGATGGGCAGCCGCGCCAGTATCTTGTGGTTTTCCGTTAACTCAGCATCCCGGCTGAATTCGTTAATCAGCAGTTGGTTCAGCCGGTTCCGATTCTGGAGCTTTTCGTTGCAGTGGTACTGGGCAATCGACACAAGGTTATCCTCCTTATCGACGTCCAGGCCCAGCTCTTCGGTGATGGGTCTCAGAAGGCTTTTCCAGTCAACGAATCCTGCCCCAACTGAAAGCCCCGCGCCGGCAAATATTGCCGCATTGTTTTCCTTTACCTCCTTGGAAAAGTTCCTGATGAATGCCTCGATTTGGCGGACCATGTGGTGTTTCCCTCCCTTGAAGAAATAAGTGCGCAACTGGACGCCGATGCTGTGGCATTAATACCACAGACATGCGACATAATAAGTCATAATCTTATACATGGGATTTCGACTGAGAGAGGGAAAGATTAAAATAGAGGTTCAGCAGAAATGCCACATTTTGTGGTCTGATTTATTGGTGACAACAATATGTGCATCGTGATGCCAATTGTCAAGGGGTTGGCTTAATTAATACACCACAATAAAATGTCGGCTTGCCCCCCTGACTAATGCATCGGCAATCTTGCTAGGATTTAGGCGAATTTGGAAAGCCCGCTGCAATCGTAATGGAAATGATGGGACTGTACGCCGTCTTGATGGTCAATCCCAATTATTGTGCAGAAGCTGGGATCGGCCCACCGACTATCAAGAGACACAAAAAATGGCGTCGACGATCCCAGCTTAATTTCTTGCCGTTGCCCAGAAGCTAATAAAGGAGACCAGAATAGACCATGAAGGGGCTGGTTTATCTTGGCAGACATAGAGGCTACCGAGACGAGGAAATGACCGAGCACCAGAGGAGCTATAGTAGGAGCATCCCTAAGGGAGGGCTCTACCACCAATGGGCGTATGCGACGTGACCGGATTTTTGACACTATGTCAGAAAAACGGCCGCGCACTGATCCGCAGAAGAGATTGATCGGGCAACTGCGGCGCGCGATCGGACCCACGGGTGCCCCCCAACTCCCAGCGCCTTGCACACGATCACGGGGAAGGACGTCGATCATTCGGGCGGGTCACCCGCGTGGCCTATTCCCCTACCAGTCTCTACCAATCAAAGGCCAAGGTCATGGCATAGTCCTCGCTATATCAGGGTCTTGAAAAACTCTCCGATTAAGCAGCTAAGTCCCCTCGTTAGGGCAAAATCGGGCAAGTCATTTGTTTAATTAGCTAATTTTATGCTCTTTGAAACTCGTTTTTGCCGGTTAATTGGCTTTGTCGTTGCCTCTTGAACGCATTTCCATGCTTCATGTGGCACAAATCCCTAAGTTTCGCATTCGGACCAGGTTGTAGGCTGTTACTGCCAAGGTGAAGTGCCAGTCGATCTTTTTGACTCCTCGGTAACGAGTCTTGCGGAACAGACCAACAGTCTTGAGCCAACCGAAGACCTCTTCGATGCGCTTGCGGAATTTCTGACTTGCTGCGTAGCTGCTGTGCCGAGTGGTGCGGCCATCGATAGATGAACGTCGGCCTTTCTTGGTGGTGTTCTGCGTGACATGAGGCGTTACGTTCAACTCACGCATGGCTTTGGCGAATCCAAACGTGTCGTAGTTCTTGTCAGCCGCGACTGTGATCCGACGCTTGCGGGGAGCGATCTTCCCGATCATTGCCTTGGCGGTTTCGCGCTCGGCAAAGCCATCGGCTTGTGTGACACTGCTCATCACGACCAGCCCATGGAGATTCTCGGTTAGCAGATGCGCGGCAAAGGACAGTCGCGGTTCCTGGTTGAGGCTCTTACGGTAAAGCATGGCCTCAGGATCGGTGGTTGATGAGTGAGTTTCGTTGGAGAGTTTCTCTCCCTTGAAATCACGGCCCGGATTTTTGCCGGAAGGTGGCTCTTGATCGTCGTCTCTGGGTTTGAAGCTCTTGAGAGAGGCCCAAGCCTGGATTAACGTGCCGTCAACGCTGAAGTGATCCTTCGAGAGCAGCTTGTTTCGCTTGGCCTGCTCAAGCACTTCCGCGAGGAACCGGGCAGCAACGTCGGTTTCGATAAGGCGCTCCTGATTCGTGGTAAAGCTGGAATTGTCCCAAACCGGCTCGTCGAGCCCCAGCCCGAGGAACCAGCGAAACAGGATGCTGAAGTGAATCTGCTCCACCAACTTGACGTTGCTGGGGATCGAGTATAACACCTGAAGCAGCATGGCTTTGAGCAGCCTCTCCGGTGGGATCGAAGGCCGGCCGGTGTGGGAGTACATCTGGCTGAATACCGGCGAAAGGTTCTCCAATGCCGCATCAACCATCTGCCGGATAGGCCGAAGCGGATGATCCTTGGGCACGAAAGACTCCGGCGATAGATAAACGAACAAGGAATCTGATGGTTGCTCAAAACCGCGCATACTCATTCTCCAAAAATATCAAATAGTTATGAGCGGCATAATAACACAAAACTGTGTCAAAGTGGCTGTAAATAGTAAGAGTTTTTCAAAGACCTGATATGGAAGCCAACTCAATCAAAGGAGGTAGTCATGGCACTCACGAGCTTTGTGCAGTGGATGTTGGGATGGGAAGGCAGAACACCTCAGGAAGTCCTGGAGAGTATCGAATGGGAGCCGGAGGGGGCAAAAATCTTGAGAGCGGAGCAAGATCCCCTGAAGGCCATCAGCTCAATTCTTTTCGGCAAACGATATTGAGCTGAATGACGGGCGGGGCTGGTGCGTGCGGGTTTCGGGCCCCCCTTACCGCTACGCCTTGGCGGAACGCACGTCAAGGACAGTAACATCCGACTTCTCTCTAGCGGCTGTTACGCCGCTCCTCGTAACCTTTTTCAACCACTATGGGACCCGGAAGCACGTGTTCCTCGGCACGACGAGGGATAACGGCATCGACAGATACTTGCCGGATTTTTCGGCATCAGGATGCCGCGCCTGGTAAATGACGATTTCCATCTGGCATGCACGCTTGGCGTTTTGCCGCATCGGTTCGTTGCCTGCGTGGTGACAGAAGAACTGAACGCCGCAAACCTCCATACGGTGATGATGGATGCCGCCACGCGGACCCGGTGCGCTCACGAGAGATACGTAGCTGTCTGGCGCGTCAGCAGCGACATCAACGAGATGAGCAAGATCATTTCCATGTCCCAGACGTTAGGGATCGGGGTAATCCATATCTGCAGGGAGTGAATCGTAGATTTCCCCAGAGCTTATCCGGACATGAGGCCAGAGCCGAACCCCGATCTGCAGGCCCTCAGCGTCCTCACACGGCTCAACCCCGCTCTGCACGAGTTTCTGACCACCAGCTACGCCTCGATTTACGGCGAGTTCTTCTCCAGGTTCATTCACCAAAGTCCCCCTAAAGCCCACTAAAGCTGCCCCGTATACCCACTGTCGCCCCCTCTGACTTTCATTGCCGGAGGGGGTTGCTTTTTCAGGGAAGCATTGTCCCTGCCCACCCATGCTCAAGGCTCCTTCCACCCACAGCACGCACCGCTCGCCACGCGGCATTACGTCGGATCTTACCCATCACCAATAGCCAGAAAACGCAGCTACACGCCCAGTTCCATGCTGACTGCCGCTGGCTGTGCTTGGCCGGATTCTTGCCCTCCTCCAGAAAAGTGCCACCCGGAAACCTGCTTCAGCATAAAAGTCGAAGATTTTGTTCTTCTTGTCACATTTAACCCGCCTCCAAGACAGGCGTGGAACAGATTGTGCTTAATCGGATCGCAACAGCGCTGCGGCGCAAATTCCATCAAGCGGAGGTTCACCATGGCTCTTTCAACCAATCAAAGGATTTTCATTCACGATGCCGAACAATGCGGGCTGGACATCGACTACGGGTACTCTGGGAAATACATGTACGGACGATGTTGCCCGGCGGTTTACGTCGGCAATTTCGACGAACTCGAAACCGTTTCCGTGGTCTGCGTCGATAACAATGGGCTTGGGCTCGTAGTCTACGCCATGTTCTAGTTCGGGTACAATGGCAAGGGCTGCTGGATTTACAATACTCTTGTAGCCCGTCCGAGGAGACCTGTCTGACAAACAGGCGAAACACAGAAAGGAGGCGGCGTCACTGGAAGGCAGGATACCAAAGGAGGAGGGGTAGAGACTAGCCGACCGATAGGTCGAACACTAACCGGACAGGGCGCGGGAAAATCCAACCTGTCTCAACTCAACATGGGAGGCAATCATGACACTCGCAGTCATTATCCAGGACCATCTGCAGGCAGCAGGCAGCGCAACTCCCGAGGAACTCCTTCAGCGCATCATATTGTTCCCAGGAGGGGGAAAATTCTTGAAGGCGGAGATAGATACCCTGAATGCCATCCGTGCTATCCTCTCCGCTGCCGACGTCGCGCGGAATGAGCAGGGCTGGTGCCGGAAGGCTTCGAGCAGTTCTCTGCGCTACACCTGGGCGAATCTGCCCTCCGGGGCGCCGACTGGCGACCTCTCCTTTGCTTCTCTCACGTCGCAAGGCGTGCTCTTCCTCAACCGCTATCAGGTCCGCACGTATCTGCCCCACGGCATAATTGAGGACAGCGACAAGTGCTTGCCCGACATTATGGGCATCCGGCCGCCGGACCTATTCCGTTCAGCGCAAGGAGTCGAAGTTCCACCTCACTCAGTTGTCGCCGGCGTTGTTGCGACAGAAATCACCGTCGAAAATCTCCATGAGACGTTTCGCGACGCCTGGTGCCGGACCAACTGCGCGCACGAACGGTACTTAATCGTCGGACGCATCAGCAAGGACGCCTTTTGTGGCGAGCTCGGGCGATTGTCCGACCTGTTTGGGATCGGGGTCGTCGAGATTACTCGCAAAGATGGCTTTGTCTACCCCGTCGTAATTTACCCCGCGAGTCGGAAACCTGTCGACCAGATCCTCCGCGAAGTCATGCATTATCCAGGTGCTGCCCAGGTGCTTCTGGCGGCAGTCTCAGCCTCCGTCCCTGGCGATTGCAGCTGCCCCAAGACGATGCCGGACACAAAACCCGCCAACTCCCCCCAGAGCCACCCCTAGTCATTTCCCACTCTTTATATCCATCTGCGCCCCCCTGGCATTTTACGCAGGGGGGTTGCGCTTTCAGGGCAGCATCACGCTGCCATCCAGGGGCACAGAAGGTATGGTAGCCACATTCCTGTGGTGTGGCTGCACCGCGACAGTTTATCGGCGCGTGGCTGCAAATTGGCGCGCCTAGGCCGCCACCCCTTCATTTCGTCTCCGGCCGCTGCCACTTGCCCATGACGAAGATCTCCCATTGGCCCTCCTGATTTTCCTGCAGCTTCCCCTCCATCGACAGCCTGTCTGCATCTTCCAGGAGCAAGTATCGAAGATACGAGCTCATCGCCATCTTCCGCGCCATCGCCTGGAGGCGGAACTGCTCACCTTCCGCCTCGGTGACCCTGACCTGCACGACGATCCCCTTGCGCTGTTCCTCTTCCTTCTTCGGTCTCATCCTTTACTCCGTATGTTTTTTATTATTATTGTATTACATAAACCATTTTCATGTTATAATAGCTTCAAATGTAGTCGAGGTCAACAATAACATCAAGGAGGTCACAATGCACGATGACATCAGGCAAATGGTTGGCCAGCTCGAGCGGAATGGCGTTGGGGTCGTGGTCGGCTGCGACCATCTCGCGTGGCGGGTGTCCACGGTCGACGGCGATGAGATGCTCTGCTGCAATTCGGCCCGCGAGGTGCTCATGTTCCTCAGCGGCATCCTGTTCGCCAAGGCGATGACTTGTCAGGCAAGCGCCTGAAACACTGGAGAGGGCGGTCGGCCGCCCTCCCCTCTTCCACCACAACCGAACAGCACCGGAGGAATCAATGGCTAAGTCCTGCAAGTGTAGAGACAGGAGAACTTGCATCCAGCTGGAATCGAATCTGCGGGCAGACGAAATGCACACCTATCGAGTCGTACGTTGTATGAACTGCGACAGGATCCTCGAGCAAATCGACTGGACCTACCAGCTGGCACCGTTCATCGACATCCCCGATGATCCTGAGACCAAGATGATGAGCTATGACGACATGCTCATCCACGCCGGAGTACGCCTAACCCACGCACTGAATACCTGCCAAGAGGATGTGGTTGCAGCGACGCAAGGATATATTTATGCGTGCACCATGCAGGTATGGGCGATAATGGCGGAGCAGGGGTTAATGCCTCCCCTACCTACCTGCCACTAGCCGGCGGTTTCTCCCTCCATAGCCCCTGCAGGACACCCCCGCTGCAGGGGCTTTTTCTTGCGCCACCTGATATAGCTGCTCCGGAAAAAACGGGCTGGTCCAGTTATGGCCATGGGCCGTTTCGGTGAGAATATGCATCGGGAAACGACACATGCCAGCCAACTACATCTCATGAAAGAATGCAGGAGGCCTTATGCGCAAGACAAGAACAACCGCCAAGCCAGGCAAGCTCAACCCGAGAGTGCTGGAACTCGGCGAGCGGTTACGCGAGAGCAGTCGACTTACCAACTCTTTCGGTCATCGAATCATAGCCGAGTTGCGGGATATTATGGGACACGGAGAGCTTTCGCCTATCGGCGCAGAAGAGCGCCTTCTCGTTCTCCAAGCCCTTTTCAGGGAGTTCGCCGGTGCACTTCAGGATCGTGCGGAGCATTACATGCACCTCGTGGCTTTGCAGGGGAGCAAGCTGCCATATCACAATTAGCCACCCTGAATGCGGTGCCTCGAACGCGAAAAAGCCCCTCAGCAGAGGGGCTTTCCGCATCAGAACGGAATGTCATCCGCGTCGGTGATGTGCAGTACAGTCCCGGGCTTCAACTCGCCCGCAGCAAGCTTTTTGCTGAGTTCGGCCTGAGTTACGACCTGCGCCATCGGCGACCGATAGTCGGCGATTTTGATTACACACCGTCGCTTGCCCCTCTCGCGAATGAGCGCCTCGCGCTCCGGCAAGATGACTTTCAGCCAGTTGGCAGCTCGCCCAATGTCAATGGCGTGCTGAAGCGCACCAGCAAACTGCTTGTTGGCGCAGCATGCATTCAGCTGTTTGATCCCGTCCTCGATGGTGAAGACAGCTTCATCTTCATTCTGGGCAAGAACGAAGTCAATCTAGGCCAGGTCCTCCATCGACTCGATTTCGGAAAACTTTTGTGCCATGGGATTCCTCCGTGGTTGGTATTTTCGCCTTGTGGCGGGTGCGCGAGGCGCAGGAAACGGTTTGGACGGCGCCACCATCGCGCCATCATTTCTCCTGTCAACAAAAAAAGGCCTCAAACGAGGCCTCTTTGCCGTTAGTGTGCGGCAGATCACTAAAGCTTGACGTAATGCAGAACCTTGTCCGCCGAGTAGTGGCCAAGGTAGAGGGTGATTCTCTCGAAGCTCCAGCCGTGCTTGTTGTAGAGCTCCCAAGCCAGCTCGTGCCTCCCCAGGTGGGGGTTGCAGTTGTTCTCCTGCGTCATTCCGGCGGCTCTGGCGACGTTGCCAAAGCGGCTCTGCACCTGCTCCTTCGTCTTGTACTTCTCCGGGTCGTACAGCGATTGCCGCCCGGTCTCACGCATATATCGCTTGGCCCCGTCCAATGCGTCTCTCTGGCTCTGCAGGAAGACCTTGCACAGGCGTGGGTTGTTGTTCTTGGCCCCGTCGTATACGACGACAAACCGCATGCCGTCTTGTTCCTTGTTCACCGTTTGCATCAGGTGGCGCGAGATTGCCGAAGTATAGCGGCGCTCCAGTTGCTTAACCGAGACCTCCCGCGCCTTGCCGTTGAGATCCTCCAGGTAGTATTTGCCATCCCTTTGAAATAATTCTTCGCCGCGCCACATCCTTGCCTCAGCAGGTCGCATACCAACAAACCTATCTAGGCGAACAGCGTGGAACGTTGAAGGGCATTTGCCCCGAATTATTTCTACAGCGGCGGCGAATTGGGCCTGGTCGATCCGCTTCGGCTGTTTGCGGTCAGCTTCGGTGCGCGTCGCGGAATACTCGGTCACCTCCCTCTTGTGGTCGACGACTCGGGCATAAACTTTGTTGTGCCCGGTCACCCACTCCCTGCCTATCGAGGTCTGCAGGGACCGGATGTATGTCAGGTAGGACTGGATCGTGGACGGCACCTTGTGCAGCTTTTCGCCCTCGAGGAACGCGATGATGTGGTGCTGTTTCACGACGCATTTCCCCTGTTCGTACATGTTCTTGATCCCTTGCATGGCGAGAGAGACCGCGAGGGCGTTGCGGGCCGCGTGGGCTTTCTCTTGCGATGCCCCCTTCTTCCGGGCACCGCCTTTGGTTCTGATGGCTTCTGCCATTTGCGCTACGAGGCGCTTGGCATTGGCTGATAGCTTCCGGGGTTTGCCGAGGACTTCAACCAGTCGTCCCATGATGTACCTCCATGATATGAGCAGAGTCGGACAGGCAGTGCCGTCCCTCAGTGGCACCGGAGTGCGGCTGAGGGGCGACACGGGGAAAAGTTAAGTGACGAACCACGGATCTCTGACGAGACTCTCCATTGGCTGGCGCGGCTTGCTGTCGCAAGTCGTGGGCCGTTGGACGCACGGGCAGCGGAACTGAATCCTCGCGCTCATATATGCGCGTGCCCTCATGCCGGGGATGAAGCCGGCACTACTGTCGGTGGTCTTTTTGCACAGAGTGGCTAGCTCTGCGGCCTTCTTCCTGCTCTCACACAGCTTATGGGTGTGTGTCGTCGGACGATCAGCGGCGCAGTTCCGCTGGTCCGGACGATGGCCCCGGGGGGCCCGGGTGGTTGATCTGTCCCGCAAACGCGGTATGTGATTTCGGCGCCGAATGCGCCGGTCGATGCTGTTGCTACGCACCTTTCAGGCAGCCCCTTTAAGGTGGCCATATCCGAAAACCATCATGCAAAACGGCTCTGGTGGCAGGCTGGCGAGGTGCGTCTCTTTGTGATTGCTCGATGCGACGAAAGAAAAAGGTGGCATCAAGTGAGGTGGAGTCTACGGTGGTTTCGGTCAAGTGCGGCGGCGGTCGCATCAGCAATCAACGCTCGCTTAACGCTCGCTCAAAGAGACGCACCGGGCCTTCGGATTACCCTGCCTTCTCATTCATGGTAGCTCCTTTCTCTGGTCGATTCGGTCGGCACCAACGCCAGACCGTCACAACATCATCACGCTGAGCGTGTCGCCGAACTGTGCCCGCCATGCGATCCTGCAGTCAGTCGTCCCCCATCAGGGTCGGAAGGCTGTCGTCGGATGGCTGGGGAGCTGGCTTGGTTTCGTGTGCATGTTATCCCGGTCTGCGTTGTCGATGGCCCCGGCGGGGTCAACATCAACCAGCAGAGCAACGGGTGTCAGCAGTTTCGAGATGGGTTTGGAGGCTGCGATGAGCCTTAAACGGGGGCGCAATGGCCTTGAGAAAAAACGTTCACGTGGCGGTGTACATGACGCTTCGACTCAAGGGTGCGCTTACGGTGGGTTTGTTCGTGGGACAGGCGCAGTAGCTGTTGGCATGCGGTCTAGCCGGTTGCCTTGTTACCTGAGGCGCAGTTCCTCGGTCGCTCCTGCTTGGCTGTGCTCTTACTTGCGGGGCTGCCAGGGTGGCAGTGGATGCGTCGACCATAGCACGGGCAGTTTGGCTGTCAACAATAAATTCAGGACAGGCGAAGATACATTTATTCGTGCCGGCGCGGTGACACTCCTGTGATACCCCTGTCGCCTCCCTGTCATAATGGTATGACCGGCCTATGGTAGCAGTATAACCTGCTATTACAGCAGGTGCCGAACGCGTCCTGCCATCGCTTGATCCTGCCGATTCGTCAGAACCCGTATTGCGCTTCGTACCACTGCATAAAGACTTTTTCATCCTAGGGTAAGAGCGCCAGGTCCCCGGCTTGCATCGGAGCTGGCAGCAGCTTTGGCTGGCGTTCGGCGTCACCTTGTGCCCCGGGCCGGCAAACGGTGTCCCCCACATGCAAATTGGAGCACGACCGGCACAACGGGTGTCCTGGGACTCACGATTCTCGGATTGATTGGGTACACCGCGGTGGGTGTTTGCATGGGTAGTGAGGCTGGAATATTACCGTTGGTCGCGCCGTTCAACCTCGGTCGAATCCGGCATCACGCATTGTGGTGGGGTGGCTCCGTCCCAGGATTCCTCGGGCGCAGTTCCCGGGCCTGTTCGGGGGTGCTTGTCTCGCGGGGGCCGCGTGCTGCTGCGGCTTGAATGGTCAACACTTATTTAACTTCGTGCTGAGTCAAACCTGCGATCAATGGGTGTCCAGTCAGTCTGTTACTGTATAAGGCCCGCTCTAAGCGATCTATACAAAGAGCGGGCTCCTCTTCAACCATGATGCGGCGCCAACGTCCGAATGCTGAATGGCAGAAAACGTTTGAGCTTCCTCGCCCCCCTCAGAATGCGCTATCTCTGTGTAAGCCGCATTAGTCAGAGAGAGGTTCATTATGTGTTTTCTTGTACCAGCAGTCATCGCACAGTTCTGGGTAATTGTCAGCGTTTCCTTCGTTATAGCAGACAGTTTTCCCGCATCCTTCGCAAGTCCAAAGTTCGCCACGGCATTCCATATGATTTGTGCTCTGGCATCCGTGGATTCTTTTTGGCCTTTTCATCTGCATCTCGTTATTTCTGTACCGAGGCCAATACTCCTGCGGATAGCCAATCTTCGCCCCAAGGTCCTCTAACATCTCTTTGTCGGAGGACCAAGCCCGGCCGCTTTTGTCCGCCCAAAAACGGGAAGCTACCTCAAGAACAGCGCATATCTCGGCATAGGGCATTAGTTTCAGTCGGGCTGCAAGGGCAAAGACATCAATTCCCCGCTCATTGCCAAGTCCGCCCAAACTGTCTACGTCACAGAACTCAACCCAGAAGGTCTGAACGTTCTCCCAATCATGCAAATCGATCAGTTTGGGCTCCATGAGGGCTTCGCAAATTACCATCCATTCCGCAACCGAGAGCGCCGGACAATCACGAGTTATAATCATGCCGTAGCGCTGGCAGATGGTATTGATTCGTTCGACAAGACTCCCTTGATCAGAATCCATGCCGATGATCTGTTTCGCGTGATTGCTCATGCCGATCAGTATCGCTGAGTCCTCTGCTGGTGTCATCTGGTTCATGATTATCCTCCTCGTTAGCAGTATGGTTGGCCATCACTGGCCTTTTAGCCGCGACAGGTGGTCTCCGCCGCGATTCATGGTCATCGTCGCAATTGCAGTAGTGTCGTCCTCCCGCCGTTACCGCAATCTTGTGGCAGTATCGAACTGCTCGGTGTCGCAGTACGACCGTCTGCATAAGCTTCCGGCTTACCTTGTCACCCAGGCAGCAAAGCAGAACGATCTTGAGCGGTTTCTAAGCCCCCCCTATCGCTCAATGCACCATCTATACCGGTGCTGGCTTATCGGCACCTCCCCTCCGATCGGCAGGTCTTGGATTCCTCCGGGCGGCCGCTTGCTCAACCTCAAGCCTGGCCACCTGTGCCTTCAAGTCGCTTGCATCTACCGTCGCCTGCTCAGCTTTCTCTCGCTCGCGGGCAGCCTCACGCTTTGCGTCATCCCTGTCGCCCGCAAGCTTTTCGGATCGGGCTTTCTCGGCAGCCAGCTCGATTCTGGCGGTATCGAGTTCTGTCGCGAGGACAGCGCTTTTTACCGCCAATTGCTCGTTCTCCTGGGCGAGTCTATCCGCACGTTCTTGGGCGACCCTGAGTTGCTCAACCACTTTCGCCTTTTCTGCCAGTAGCTCGCCTCGCTCCCTTGCGGCCGCGTCGGCCTTTTCCCGTACAGAGGCCAGCTCCACCTTCGTCGCATCACGGTCGGCAGTCGCCTGATTAGCCTTCTCGCTGGTAGCTGCAAGCTTTTCCCGGGTAGAGCTTAATTCTGCCGTCAGCGCGGCGACCCTTTCGTCCTTCTCTTCTAGCGCATGCTCGAGGCGAGCGGCCTCCGCAAAGTTCTCCCGGAGCTCGATGTCCGCGTTATCGACAAGCCGTTGGCTCTGGGCCTTAGCCTCGGCAATCTGGACCGCGGCACTGCGAGTGAGCTCAGCCCTAAGTGTGGAGAGCCCTTGCGCCAACTTGTTACCAAGCGCTCCCATAAGGTTGGCAAAGACTTCGTTAGCCTCACGCATTGGTGCGCCATACTCTTCCGGGAGCGGCTCGATTGCCGCCGGCGCCTCAAAGTCGGACTGGGCCGCAGCCCGGTCGGCAAATACTTGTTTCTGCAGTTCATGCACTCGGTTCTGATTGCCGGGACGTCCGAACATCTCCTCGAGCTTGGCCCGTATTTTGGGCACTGACGGGTACTCTCCCGCCTCCCCGAGTGCCTGCACCGCCGCTGCCACAGCAGCCTTGTCGATAACCACTTCCTGCTCTTCGTTGGCCATATTCTCCCCTCCCTGGTAAGTGGTAATGGTAATGGTAACGTTACCAATTACCATTACCACTTACCACGCAGTGCTTTGCCCTTTGCCAGCGACCTGCGACTTAGCGCCACATTCAGCCACTATGGCCAAAGCGTCAAAAACGGGGCGGCTCTTGCCGCCCCTTCCCTTGCCCGCGCCTATTCGTCGGCATCGACACGTGGTCTCGACTGCATCCACTCGGTTATCTCGTTCAGACTCCAAACCACGGTTCTGGAGTCCTCAGACACTCTGCGCCTCGGAGGCAGTTTCTTCGCTCGCTCCAACCTCCACAGGGTCGTGGCTGACAACCCGGTTATTGCCCGGAGTTCCTTACTCCGGACAAATCTATCCTGCTGTTCTGCGGGGCTTGCGGCTTGGGACATTATTCCTCCTGCTGACTGTGGTCGTTCCAGGCAAGGCCGAATCTCCTTCAGCCATTCGCCCGAAATTCTCTGCCGTTCAATCGGCCGGTTTCGTGTGCAACCAGAATCATTATATTATACCCTCGGAGAGAATACAAGCCCCCAAATTTTTTTCTCTACTTCGGCAACGACTGCTCGAACAGGTTCATAGCCAATAATTCCCGGAACCACGCCGTGGAGTAAACGGCAGGCTTCTCGACCATGATGCATTCTCCATCCGTGACCATTATGCCTGCTCTGCCAAGTTGGTCCTTGGTAAAGTGCTTGAAAACGCCGCTACCATCCGACACCACCACCCATGTGCAGTCGCAGAGCACTGAATACACGCGGAGCCGGTTGATGACATCCGATCCAAAAGAATCCGTGACAACAACGCCATGGTACTCTATTGGGCTATTGCGTTTCTCTCGAGCGACGATGACGACGTCTATCTCTATGTCTTGACGAAGGATAAGACGCGTTGAATCCCTCACGCAGACTCTAGGAAACACTTCCTTCATAAAGGGGGGATTGGGCTGCTCGGGAAAACGGAGCCATTGTGTATCGTTCTTCAGGATCGTTGCGACCCACGCCTCCATCACCATGCGACTCTGGTCGGAATTCTTCGCATCAATTTTCGGGGCACCTCCGCGCCCTCTCGCAGTCCTGCCGGCGAGGGCAGGGCGAAACGTTTCCCAAACTTCTCGGAGTTCTTCGCGGGTAACCTTTCCAGACAAGAAATTGTTTGCAAGGGGATAGAAAATGTCGTCCGGGGCAACGCGGGAAATCTTGGATAAATATTCGAGAGCTTCTGGGCCAACGTTCTTTGGCAGGACTTCGAATTTTGGGCAGTTGATACCTTTTATACCCTTCTCCTGTATTTCCCTGCTGATTGCCTTATAGTACCTTGCTGAACTCATATAGCGCCATAGCGATGTCCATTTCACAGGAAATTCTGCAGCATGTTTATGCATCCAGTGCGTAAAGGATCTTCCATCTTCCATCCAATATCTAGTATCCTCCACCTGGTCAAGCAGGCAGCCTATTTGCCACCAGCGGCGAGATTCCCCTGCGCGGATTGCCTCAAGTTCCTCTCTAATATAAGCACTGGACTCGTCCGACATGGATGCCTCCTCTCGAGCATTACAGCCAATCACTATTTTATCAGATAGACTACAATATGCAACCTTTTTATCATGTTCAATGATCGATTAGGTTTTCCGCCAAACGGAAACAAAAGCGGAGACAAAAACTGATAAGCAACAAAATAGGGGTTAACCAAACACTGGCTAACCCCTTGTTTTTACTGGAGCGGGAAACGGGATTCGAACCCGCGACCTTCAGCTTGGGAAGCTGACACTCTACCACTGAGTTATTCCCGCTCAACGAAGCTATATATTTAGCCTATCCTCCCAGGTTTTGTCAACTGGTTTTTGATGAAGCTCCGCGCCTCTTCCCGCGTGGAAACGGTGCCGGTGCTTTCAGCTACACGGAGAAGCTCCCGCACCATGCCGACCTCCGGCCCCTGCCCGATACCGAGGAGTTCCATCACCTCGTCGCCTGAGAGGAGAAACTCTTTGGCCACCGGATCGTACTCGTCGCGCAGGTAGCGCAAAAGGTCGCGACAGAAGGGTAGCGGCAGATCATCCCGTGCCAGGGCGAGGAGGAGAACGGCAAGCCCCGCTGGCTCCCGGTCCCGGAAAAACCGGTACATGGCGCGTCCGGTGGGTTTCTGTTCGATGATCCCGAGGACAGGGAACAACCGGGGAAGCAGGAGGCCCAAAACCCGGGTGGCCCTCCGGCCGAGCCGAAGATTTTTGGTCAAGGCCGGCACAGTTTCCGCACCATCGTCCCGCCCGAGAAAGGCGGCCAGCTTGGCGAGAGCAAGAAGACTGATCCCTCCCTCCACCTCCACGGCTAGGGCTGTCCGCACCCACTCTGCATCGCCATCGAAGAGAATTTCCAGCCCGCCGTAAAGGCGCTCGAAAGCAGCGAGGGCCACCAGCCGCCGGTTGAACTCTTCAGACCCCTTTTCGTCCGGAAAGGAAAGAACAACGGGAAGCAGTCCTTCCTGATGCAGACCGGCCAGAGACGGAGCACTCACCGGGACTGCGAGTGTCTGCATGATCTCGTCCCTGATCCGCTCCACAGCAACCCTCTCCAGAAGGTTTTCCTTTCCCCCCATCCACCTGCGCGTCGAGTCCTCGATGGCAAACCCGAGGGATGCCGCGAAACGAAAGGCCCGCAGAAGGCGCAGCGGGTCGTCGGTAAAGGTGCGTTCCGTGCATGCCCGAATGAGTCGGTTTGCGAGGTCGCCCCTTCCGTCCAGGGGATCGATGATCTCGGTAGTGACTGATCCGATGGGAATCGCGATGGCGTTGATGGTGAAATCCCTCGCAAGCAGATCTTCGATGATGGTCGCACCGCGAAGAGGCGCAAAATCGAAGATGATGCCCAACTCCCCACCCTTTTGCACCACCCGGGCCTGGCGGCGCTCTTCGTCGAGCCAGAAGAAACTGCCCCCGATCTCCTGCGCGAACCGACGGGGAAGCTCCTCGAACCCGGCATCCAGGGCAAAGTCCAGGTCCTTCGCTTCTCTGCCGAGAAGGATGTCCCGGATGCCACCTCCGACAAGATATGCCTTTATGTGAAGCTCTGCCGCCAACGAGCCTATCTTCCGGATGTTTTCATCAGCTGTGACTTTCTGCACGAGCGATTCCATAATGGGTAAGCTTACTACCATCCCGCAACGCAGGCAACAAAAAGCCCGCAGAAGCGGGCTCATGACACACAAGGATTCATATGATCGGGCGTTGCCTGTTATATTTGCAACTATACTTCTTCCACGTTAAGCGCCGGTTTGAACAGGGGCAAACGGAGAAGATCCGCGAAGTCATCGATCCGGTAATCGGCGTCGGCAAGTTCCGCCGGTTCCCCATAACCGTACCAGCAGCCGATGGTAACCATGCCCGCATTCTTACCGGCAGCGATGTCGTTGATGCTGTCGCCTACCATGGCTGTCTCGTCGGTCAGAACACCGAACTCCCGGACCAGGTAGAGCAGCGGTTCGGGGGACGGCTTGCGAAAGGGGAGCGAATCCGCCCCAAGCACCGCGCCGAAGTATTCCTCGACCCCTAGCACGGCAAGGAGCCTGCGACAGAGAGCCACGTTCTTGTTGGAGACGACCGCCAGGCGCTTCCCCTGCCCCCGCAGGACATCCAGCGTTTCGGTCACCCCCGGGTAGAGCCTGGTCTTGTCGGCGATATGGCGCTCGTTATAGTCGAGGAACAGCGCCAACCCAGCCTCGACATCCGCATCGGAAGCATCGGGAAGCGCCCGCTCCACGAGCCGCCGCGCCCCCTGCCCCACCAGCTTGCGCACCGCACCGGTCGTCAGGACAGGTCGCGCAAAATGTTCGAGCATCCGGTTGGTGGCGTCCGTCAGGTCGTCGAGGGAATCGGTCAGCGTCCCGTCCAGATCGAAGATGATGAGAGAAATCGGCATGAATGAGGAACCTAGCCCTATGGGGGGAACGGTCGTTGGGAAGCCAGAGTTTATATTTGTTCTGACGGGCGCGGAGTTTCGGGTTCTGGCAAGGCGGGCAACGGTCCCGGCGGAGGCGTAGCAGCGCTACGCCGCACAACGAGGACCGGCAGCCCAACACCGCCAGGTTCCGGAAATTCGCGTCCGTCTTATTCCCACTCGATGGTTGCCGGTGGTTTTTGGCTGATATCATAGACCACCCTGTTTACCCCCCGCACCTCGTTGATGATGCGCGACGAAATGGTGCCGAGCACCTCGTAGGGAAGCTTCACCCAGTCGGCGGTCATGCCGTCGACGGAGTTGACCGCGCGCAAAGCCACCGTGTAGTCGTACGTACGGGCATCCCCCATGACTCCGACGGTACGTACCGGGAGAATCACCGCGAATGACTGCCATATCTCGCGGTACAGCCCCGCCTTGCGGATCTCGTCGAGAACGATGGCGTCCGCCTCGCGGAGGATCTCCAGCTTCTCGGCGCTCACCTCGCCGATGCAGCGGATGGCGAGACCCGGGCCGGGGAACGGCTGACGGTGGATAACCTCGTCCGGCATCCCCAGTTCCTTGCCGAGGAGGCGAACCTCGTCCTTGAAGAGCTCCCTGACCGGCTCGAGGAGTTTCAGGTTCATCTTCTCCGGCAGCCCACCAACGTTGTGATGGCTCTTGATCACTGCCGACGGCCCCTTGGTGGAGACCGACTCGATCACGTCGGGATAGAGGGTCCCTTGGGCGAGATAATCCACCCGGCCGAGTTTCCCCGCCTCTTCTTCGAAAAGGTAGATGAACTCGTTGCCGATGATCTTCCGTTTCTGTTCAGGGTCGGTCACCCCGGTGAGCTTCGTCAGGAAGCGCTCCGAGGCGTCGATGTAGTCGAGGTTGATGTGGAAGTGGGTGCGAAAGAGGTTCACCACACGCTCGGGCTCCCCCTTGCGCAGCAGGCCGTTGTTGACGAAAATGCACTGGAGCTGGTCGCCGATCGCCTTGTGGATGAGGACCGCCACCACCGAGGAGTCGACCCCGCCGGAGAGCGCGCAGATGACCCGGCCGTTTCCCACCTTGGCCCGGATCGCCGCTACTTCGGTCTCGATGAAGTTGGCCATGGTCCAGAGCGGCTTGACGCCGCAGATGGCGAAGAGGAAGTTGCCGAGCATCTCGTCACCCTGGGGTGTATGGACCACTTCCGGATGGAACTGGACCCCGTAGAAGCGGCGCTTGCCGTCTTTCATGGCGGCCGCCGGGCAATGGGGAGTAGTGGCGATGGCCTGGAAGCCGACAGGCATCTCCTCGATCCGGTCGCCGTGGGACATCCACACCTCGGCTTTGCCGTCAAGGCCGGCAAAGAGATCCGTCACGTCGCTGATCTCCATCACAGCCCGGCCGAACTCCCGTTTGGTTGACCGCTCCACCCGGCCGCCGAGCTGCTGGGTCATGAGCTGCATGCCGTAGCAGATACCGAAGACAGGCACCCCAAGCTCGAAGACGCGGGCGTCGGAATAGGGGGCATCCTTGTCGTAAACGCTGGAGGGACCTCCGGAGAGGATGATCCCTTTCGGCGAGAATTCCTTGATCTTCTCGAAGGGCATGTTATAGGGATGAATCTCGCAGTAAACGCTCTCCTCGCGCACCCGCCGGGCGATGAGCTGCGTAACCTGGGAACCGAAGTCGAGAACGAGGATCTTTTCACTATGAATATCGGTGGTCATCTTTTTCCTCAACAAAAAATGGAGGGGCGACCGGCTGGTCGCCCGTTCGTCCGTATTTTGACACAACAGGGCGACCAGCCGGTCGCCCCTACTAGTTCCCGCCTACTCTATAGTTCGGCGCTTCCTTCGTAATCGTCACGTCGTGGACGTGGGACTCCTTGAGCCCGGCGCCGGTAATCTTGATGAAACGTGCCTTCTGCTGGAGTTCCTGAATGCTGTGGCATCCGGTGTATCCCATCCCTGCTCGCAGGCCGCCGATAAGCTGATGGATATTGGCCGACAGCGGCCCGCGCAGCGGCACCATCCCCTCGATCCCCTCGGGGACGAGCTTTATCTCGCTCTCCACGTCTCCCTGGAAATAGCGGTCCTTGCTCCCCTCCTTCATAGCGCCAATGGAGCCCATCCCCCGGTAGCTCTTGTAGGCACGTCCCTGGTAGAGGATGGTGTCGCCGGGAGACTCCTCGGTACCGGCAAACAGGGAGCCGATCATGACCACGTCCGCCCCGGCCGCCACCGCCTTGGTAAGATCGCCGGAGAACTTTACCCCACCGTCGGCGATCACGGGTACGCCGTGCTTTCGCGCTACGCCGGCACAATTGCTGATGGCGGTGATCTGGGGCACACCCACGCCGGCCACCACTCGCGTGGTGCAGATAGAGCCGGGACCGATTCCCACCTTGATAGCATCGGCGCCGGCCTTGATAAGAGCTTCCGCCGCCTCGGCAGTGGCGATGTTGCCGGCGACAAGCTCGACCCCCGGGAAGTTCTGCTTGATGATCCTCACCGCGTCGAGCACCCCCTGGGAATGACCATGGGCGGTATCGATGACGATGACGTCCGCTCCCGCCTTGAGCAACGCGTCCACCCGGGCTTCCATGTCAGGGGTTGGACCGACGGCCCCGCCTACCCGGAGACGGCCCAGACTGTCCTTGCAGGCATTGGGGTATTTCCGAACCTTCTCGATATCCTTGATGGTGATGAGTCCCTTCAGGTTCTTTTCCCCGTCCACCACGAGAAGCTTCTCAACCCGGGTGTGCTTCAGGTGCTCCTTGGCCTCCTCAAGGGTGGTGCCCACCGGGACGGTGACCAGGTTGCGCTTGGTCATTCTGGCCGAGAGGGGGAGTTCCAGGTTGGTTTCGAAACGGAGATCGCGGTTGGTCAGAATCCCCACCAGCTTGCCGTTCGCTTTGGTTATCGGCACCCCGGAGATGCGGTACTTCGCCATGATCTCCAGGGCCTCGCGAATCTTCTGGTTGGGCCGCATGGTGATCGGGTCGACGATCATCCCGGACTCGCTCTTCTTGACCTTGTCAACCTCCATGGCCTGCTCCTCGATGGAGAGGTTCTTGTGGATGAAGCCGATCCCTCCTTCCCTCGCCATGCAGATGGCGGCTCGGGCCTCGGTGACGGTATCCATGGCGGCGCTGACCAGGGGGATGTTAAGAATGATATTGCGTGACAGCCGGGTGGACAGTTCCACATCCCGCGGCAAAATCTGGGAATGGGCGGGAACAAGGAGGACGTCGTCGAAGGTCAGACCTTCCGGGATATTGGCATCCATTACAGACTCCTTTATAGCGATATGGGTGAGAAAGGAAGGGAAGCGCGCGACCGGTATCACGCGTTTCGGTTACAACGGGGTAAAAGCAACCGCCGAAACTCAATGTTTCCGCAGAATATTAACCGTTAAGGTTAGTACAGGCAGCCAACCAAGTCAAGTTAAAAGGACTAAAGTCGAGAACCGGGGACTGGGGGCTAGCAAAAGCTTTTCCAAACTCCTGGCTATTCAGTGCAAGTCCCTGATTTTATGCTGCCGGCACGTGTTCGTTTACTCCGGAATGAACACCTTCTTATCCCGGATTCGGTAGAGGGCTGCCGTAATGAGCTTGACGGCGTTGTCCAGGTCGGCGAGGGAGAGGACTTCGACCGGTGTGTGCATGTAACGGAGCGGGATCTTGACCAGCGCCGTGGCCACCCCGCCACGGGAAATCTGCATGACGTTGGCATCAGTACCACTTGCCCGCGGTATACCGGTGAACTGCACCGGAATCTTTTCCCGGGCCGCGGTATCGGCCAGCAAGTCGAACAGTGCCGGGTTGATATTGGCACCCCGGGGAAGAATCGGACCACGGCCCAGCGCCACATCGCCGTTGTGCTTGCGCTCCACGTCCGGCTGGTCGGTACAGAAATCCACCTCCACGCAGATTCCCACATCGGGATTGATCGAATAGCTGCTCGTGGTTCCGCCCCTGAGCCCAACCTCTTCCTGGACCGACGAGACACCGTAGAGATCGACCGGCAATTTTTTCGCACCAGCGGCAACACGCCGAAGCACCTCGGCGACCACAAAACTCCCAGCCTTGTCATCAAAGCCGCGCGAGGTAACCCGATCGCCGGCAAGCCTTTCTAGGCCTACGGCGAATGTGACAGCATCGCCAACCCTGACGAGTGCCGCCGCCTCCTTCTTGTTCGCAGCACCGATATCGATGTACTGGTTTTCCAGCTTTACTACCGTTTCCCGCTCCTTGGCCTCCATGAGGTGGATCGGCCGCTTGCCGATCACCCCCGGGACGACTCCTTTTACGCCATGGACATGTACACGCTGTCCCGGCGTCAGATGGGGGTCCACCCCACCGATGGCGGCAAAGAAGATGAAGCCGTTGTCGTCGATATAGCGCACCTGGAAGCCGATCTCGTCCGAATGTCCCACGAGCATCACCCTCATCCGCTCCCTGGCGGTCCCTTCGATAAAACCGGAGACATTACCGAGCACATCCTGACTCACCTGGGCAAAGGAAGCGATGTAAGAGCGAAATACACGCTGGGCCGGCTGTTCATAACCCGAAGGGCTGGGCGCAGCTACCAGTTCCCTCAGAAATTCATAAGATTCCTTACGCATAGCTTCCTTCCTTTCATGTACAAAGACAGACTTACCACAACTCCTGTCCCAAAAACAAAGGGCACGAGGTTTCCCTTGCGCCCTTTGGTCGGCATCTCCGGTTACATGGGGTACTTTCCCATCTCCTCAGGATCGAGATTCTCCAGGAAATCGGCAAACCGGCGCGCGTCGTTCTCCCGAACGACAGTCTCATCTTTAAGCTCAAGGCAAGATGCCCGCGTCACCACATCGGCGGCAACCATCACCGGCAGCTTGTATTTGAGGGCGGTGATGAGCGCCTCGCCTGGCCGCACCGGCACTTTAACCTCTTCCTCACCATGGACAAAACGGATCGTGGTCGTGAAGATTCCGTCGTTCAGGTCGTCAACGGCGATCATCGCGACCGTCATCCCCATCTCTTTCATCAGCTCGGTCAACAGATCACCCCGACCGCTCTGGGAGGCTATGTCCCGGCTGATCATTTCCGCAGCGAGGGCAACAACTTCCATGTTGCTGATCCAGATCGGCACGGTGGTTTTTTCCTCGGCATCCTTGAGGATGACAACCGGCCGCTGGGACAGGGTATCCAGGGCAAGACCGAAGACCGTCATTTCATGATACATGGTTACCTCTCTCAAATAGTCAGGGACCGGGGACTGGGGACCTGGGACCGGCAAACGCCATTTACCGGGCGGTCCCAATCACCGATTCAGATTAATTCCCCCAGCAGTGAATTCGGATAGGCCCGGGCAATCCTGACACCCACGACACGGCCAACCAGGGTGCAGTCGCCGGGGAAATTCACTACGCGGTTCCCGGATGTCCTGCCGGTGAGCTGGCCGCCCCGCTTGCTGTTGCCCTCAACCAGCACCTGCTGGCAAGTACCAACGAAACTGCGACCTCTCTTCTGGGTCCTTTCCCGTTGCTGGCTTTGCAGCATGGCGAGACGCTCCTGCTTTTCCCGGCGGCCGAGTTCGTCGTCAAACTCCGCAGCCCGGGTGCCCGGGCGCGCAGAGTAGATGAAGGAAAAAAGATCGGCGTAGTCCACCTCTTCCATAAGTTGCAGGGTCTGCGCGAAATCGTCCTCGTTCTCCCCGGGAAAGCCGACGATCATGTCGCCGGTAATCTGGATGCCTGGCCGGGCCTCCTTCAATGAAGCGACCTTGGCAAGGTAATCCCCTCGGGTATACCCCCTGTTCATGAGGGAGAGAATCCGGTCGCTCCCCGACTGGGCCGGAAGATGGATATGGCTGCACAATTTGGGCAGATCGGCAAAACAGGCAATGAGACCGGGCGAGATATCCCGGGGATGGGAGGTAGTAAAGCGGATCCGCTCAATACCGTCAATCCTGGCAACTTCGCGCAACAGAGCAGCGAAATCGAGTTCCCCGGAACTCTTCAACCCGTATGAGTTCACGTTCTGTCCCAACAGGGTGACTTCCCTTGTTCCCCGTTTCGCCATTCCCCTGATTTCGGAAAGTATGTCGGCGGAACGCCTGCTGATCTCGCGGCCGCGAACATGGGGCACGATGCAGTATGCACAGAAATTGTCGCACCCCTGCATAACGGTCACGAATCGAGACACCTCCGCCCCCGCATCGACGGCGGGGAAAAGATCGAGCCTTATCTCGCCGTCGATAAATGCCACCTCGGCCGAGCGCTCTCCCGTTTCAGCAGCCCGCACCATTTCCGGAAGGAGATGGAGATTATGGGTGCCGAACACGATGTCGAGGTAGGGGACCTTTTTCAACAACCGTTCCCCCTCCTGCTGGGCCACACAACCGCCGACACCAAGAATCAGGTCACCGTTGAGGCTTTTCAGCTCCCTGTACCTGCCAAGCTGACTGTAGACCTTGTGCTCCGCCTTCGATCTGATGCTGCAGGTATTGAGAATGATGAGGTCGGCCTGTGACGAATCCTGGGTGAGACGGTAACCGATCTCCTTCAGCAGGTCGACGATTTTTTCCGAATCGCTGACGTTCATCTGGCAGCCGAAGGTTTCGAGATAGAGGTATTTTTCTCGCGCAGAGGGAGGAGTGTGCAACATGGCAGAAAGAATTTTACGCAATAAGGGAGGCGAAAGTCAACAGGTTTCGCCCCGGCCGGTATTGCGTTATTACGCGACGTCAAATGGCCAACTAACGCTGCCCGACTGATCTACCCTCACCAGAACACGCCTGAACAAGCCGCACGCAATCAACTAGTTATCAAATTCAGGGCGATTCAGGCCATAACGGTCTGACTATTGCATAACACAAATATATAATATATTTATTTATTATATATAACATTTTACAAATGAAAGGAGGTGGACGACAAGTTACGATACAAAAAGAGCGGGATTCCAGTTTAGCTCCATGCAAGACACAAGAAAAACTTACAGATGCCATTCACGACGGAGGTAGTATGAAGAAATCGGTAAAAGCCATTGCCGGCGGCATTCTCGCCGGGGCACTCCTTCTGCCGCTCTCTGCACTGGCGGCAGACCAGGACTTGCAGAAGAAGGTGGACGATCTGTCCAAGGAAATCGATGAGTTGAAACAACAGGTAAAGAGAACCGAAGACAAGTCGCTCGGCCGCTGGCTCGAAATCGGCGGCGATTATCGCTTTCGTTTTGACTCCCTGCGCGGCGGGGTGCCCACGTACCTGCAGGCCTCGTTTGCCGCGCCCCCGGCCCTCATTCCAGCTTTCGACGTCAAGAACGACTCCCTTTACTCCAACCGCTTCGGACTGAACCTGAAGGCCAAAGCCACCGAGGACGTGACGGTCACGGCCCGGCTCCTCATGTACAAGATTGCCGGCGCCGAGGACGACCGGGCACTACAGGGCACTCTTCCGAACGGCACCCCCGTTGCCTTCTCCTTTGACCGCGCCGGCGTTTTCGACGGCACCATCGGTCATGTCCCGAGCGACAACAAACTCGCAGTAGACCGGGTCTACGCCACCTGGAACAATATAGGCGGCCAGCCCATCTGGTTATCCATCGGCCGGCGTCCGTCTACCGGCGGAGTCCCCTCCCATCTGCGTCAGGACAACGAAAAGCCGGGGAATGCCGGCGTGCCGTCACTCCTGGTCGACTATGCCTTTGACGGGATGACCCTCGGCTGGGCTCCGGATATCGACGCCCTGCCGGGTGCATACATGAAGCTCTGTTACGGCCGCGGCTTCCAGAACGACATCACCTCCACCCAGGGGAACGGCCTGCGCAACACCGATATGGTCGGCGTGAATGTGGTCCCCTACGACACCGACGCCCTGCGCGTGGAGTTGCAGTATAACCGGGGGATGAACATCTTCGACGCCCCGATCATGCTGACTGGCCCCTTCGCCGGCCTCGCCCCGAGCACCAATCTCGGCGACATCGACTGGTACGGGCTCGATTTCCTCGGCAAGGTGAAAAACGTCGGCCCCGGCGAACTCAACTGGTTTGTCGACGGCGGCCTGAGCTCCACACATCCCAACAACAACGTCGCCTTCGGCCGAAGCCCGTGGGGCCTCCTCTACACCTTGGATCCGACCCGCCCCGACCTCGGCAAGAAAGGCAAGGTCGGCTGGGCCGCCTTTGTCGGTGCACGTTACGACTTCACGAAAACCGGAACCAAGATCGGCGTCGAGTACAACTACGGCTCCCGCGACTGGATAACGTTCGCCCCGGCGGCAGACGACATGTGGACCAGCAAGGTCGGCACACGCGGGAGCGTCTACGAGGGGTACATCATCCAGGAGTTGCCGCTCAAGCCGATTTCTAAATACATCAGCAAGACGTTCTTCAAGGTTGGTTATCAGTACTACGACTTCGTTTATACCGGCAGTAACAGCTGGGTAGGCGGTCCCGTCAAGATCAGCCAGCTCGACCCAACCGGCCCCTTCGGGGGACTGCAAGCGCAGATGACCGCGCCGATGAAGAAGGCGCAGGATATCTATGCCACCTTTGAGGTGCATTTCTAGTATTGTAATATAGATATTTTTATATTATTATGGTTCTTTATCAAGGGGGGGCTGCCCCCCCATACCTCTTGAACACAGATGAAAGCCTGCAAGCAGTGAACGTACTGAAAACAAAAGGAGACGAAAGATGAAGAAACGGGTATCGGTGGTAGGACTGGTGGTAATCGTTGCACTGGCAGTCGTTTCACTCAGCTCGATAGCCAGCGCGGACGAAATCAAGATGGTCGGAGTCATCACAAAGATCGACATCGCCGGCAAGGACGCGAAGACCGCCACGGTGACCCTGAAGGACAACAAAACCGAGCAGTCGATCACCCTTATCGTCAATGACGAGCTAACCCTCGACAAGTTCAAAGATCATCGTATCGTCGAGGGAGACGAAATCCGCTGCAAGTACGAAATCAGAGACGGCAAGAACATTAGCACCTACTTCCGCAAGACTGCCGGCTGCTGACCCGCCTTCCCGTTTAATTTTGATGTAAATTGCAGTGCTTCCTTTCGCTGCAATTTTATTTTGCCATAATTTATATTTTATTCATATATATTATTTTAATATAAGTAGCATATCGTTGCGCACACAATAATTTTAGCGAGGTACCTTCATGAAAAAGGCTGTCATTTTTCTCCCGTTACTCGCATCCGCTTTCCTGGTGAACCCGGCAATGGCCAAGGACCACCCCGGCAAGGAGTACATTGAAAAGAATGGCTACCAGGGGCCATCCACCTGCGAAGAGTGTCACCCCGACACCGCGAAGAAGTTTCTCGACACCGTGCACTGGAAGCATGCCTCCAAGGTAGCCAATGTGGAAAACATCGACCCGAAGCAGGAATACGGGATGAAGAACCGCATCTACACGTTCTGTAACGGCAACGACATCGTCAACAACCTGAAAGAGACGCCGCCCAATGAGAAGGGGAAGACCAAGCTGACCGGCTGCAACACCTGCCACCCCGGTGACCCCGGCGATCAACTGCATGGCGTCGGCAGCAGTGGTCCCGCGGCGGAGTCATCCATCGACTGCCTCGTCTGCCACTCCTCCGACTACGACTACAGCAAGCGCAAACCGATGAAAAACGAAAAGGGGCAGGTCATCATGGGGCAGGACCGGAGCGTCAAGGCTGCCCTTGCCGTTGGCAAGCCCTCTGTGAAAAACTGCATGACCTGTCACGAAACCGCCGGTGGTGGGGCTTACATCAAGCGGGGATTTGTCTTCACCAAGGAAAACGACGTGCACGCCGCCAAGGGAATGGTCTGCGTCGACTGCCACAAGACCAAGGATCATAAAATCCCGACCGGCTTCGACCCCAACAACTGGGCCAGCGACGGCAGCCGGCTAGCCTGTGCGGACTGCCACGGCAACAAACCGCATAAAGATGCCTACATCAACAACCATACGGCCCGGATCGCCTGCCAGACCTGTCATATCCCGAGGACCGGCGGCGCATTTTCCAAGGACTTCACCACCTGGACCAAAATGGCCGACGGTTTCTATGAGCCGACAACTCTGAAAAAAGAAGCCAACGAAACGACCCCTGCCTACGCCTGGTTCAACGGAACCGTTGCCAACACCCCCCACTTCATCGGCCCGAAGGGGAGCAGGAAGGACAAGAAAAGCAAAATCTATCCGTTCAAGATATATCAGGCCAAAGCCTTCTATAACAAAGTGAACGGTCAACTCCTCTCCATGGATTTCGCCCAGCCGATGGCGACCGGAAACACCCTCGCCGGCGTGGCATCGGCCGCAAAAACCCTCGGCATCAAGAAGTACGAGCCGGTTGCCGGCTGGCAGACGATCTACTTTGCCAGCAGTCACCTGGTCACCAAGACAAAGGCATTCTCCTGCGAGAACTGCCACGCGCCGAACGGCGTACTGAACTTCAAGGCGCTCGGCTATACGGACAAAGAAGTTATCAAGCTGACTAACCCGTCCATCTTTTTTACAGACTTTGTGAAGAAGCAGAAAGAGAAGGAAGAGTGGTAAGCAGGGTCCTCCTTTCAATGCAATCATGGGGACCGGATTCCGGTTCCCTTTTTTTGTGACCAACCGAGCGGGACTTCACTGAATTTTCACCTGCCGGCTATCCAGAATCTCAGAAATTTTGACTATAAGAGAATCCGGTAACAGTGGCAAAAAATACGCTATTCCCCTTTCATTCAACGCATTACGGTGATTGCATCTTTGCTTAACTCCGGATTTTTTTCTTGACAGCACTTACCATGGGTGCTATATAAAATACTTTCGAAAACAAATTTCCTAAGAATATTGACCTTTACCGTTATCTGGAGGTGCAGTTTGGCAAACCACAAGTCGGCCCTGAAGAGAATCAAGCAGAACGAAAAGAAAACCGCCCGCAACAAACATGTCCGCTCCACGCTGCGGACCTTTATCAAGAATGTTCGCGAAGCTGTGGCAACCAAAGATACGGCTACCGCTCAGAAGGCCTTGGAAGCAGCGATCCCGGTCATCGACTCCGCGGCATCAAAGGGTGTTATTCATCGTTCCAACGCTTCCCGCAACGTATCTCGGCTGACCAAACTGGTAAACACTCTCGGATAAACTAACGGAAGCATTCGATAAAGCCAAAAAGGGGCTCCTTCATGGAGCCCCTTTTTTTTGTGCAACGAGGACCGACTCCAGGTCAGCCACATACCCGGCAATTCAATTACGGCGGTTCACTGAAACTTTCCGTCACAGATCGCCATGACCAGACACTCCATCAGCAGAGCGGGTTTGCCGCCTCCCGACTTGAGGGCCAGATCAGTGGCAAAAAGCCGCTCGAAAACCTGCCGAAACTCGGCAAGCCGGTATTTCCTGGCCTGTCCCACCATTGCCTTGAGAAAATAGGGATGAATCCCCGTCCGACGGCCGATTTCCTGGGGTGTCTCCTTTTTGTCGAGGAGTTCCCGAACAAGCCATAGCTGGCGGAAATGCCGCGTCAGCACGGCCAAAACCATGAGAGGCGCCTCGCCATCCCTCAGGATGGTATGGAGGCAACGCAGACATCTGCCCAAGTCGCGTTCCCCGAGGGCGTTGGCCAGCTCAAAGACACTGTCCACCTTGGTATCGGACACGATTTCACGGATGTCGTCTATCCTGATCGTGCTTCGCTCCCCGACAAACGTCGTGACCTTTTCCAACTGGGAAGCCAGCTCCTGCAAATTGGTTCCCACCAGATACGAAAGGAGGGCAGCTGCCGCAGGCTCCACTTTCTTACCGCGACCGGCGGCCTCCTCCGCAATGAAACTACCGAGTTGATTCTCGTAGGGACGCTTGAACTCGACCAGTTCTCCGCTTTTCTTGAACTCGGTGAAGAATTTTTTACGCAGGTCCGCCTTTTCAGCCTGGAAAATGAGGCAGGTTGACGGAGACGGCGCTGCCACATATCCAATCAACACCTCCAGGGCCGCCGCAGGTAGATCACTGCCCTTTTTCACCAGAACCACCCGGCGATCGGCGAACATAGGGAATGTCTGCGCAGCCTCGACGATTTCCTCGACTTTGCACTCGTTACCATAAAAGACAGTAAAGTTGAAATCGCGGGTATCCGGCGCCACGACCAGTTCCAGAAGACGACGGACCCCGCGGTCGACGAGGTACTGTTCTTCGCCGTAGAGATAGTAAAGGGGACGGATGTCCCCTCTTTGAAGTGCTTTGTCGAATTCCTCCGGTTTCATTCCTCACCAGCCTCGGGAGATATGTCCCGCTCCTAAAAATCCTCGCTGATCTTCTGGTAAATCCGTTGCGCCAGCTTGCGGCACATTTCCTTTACAGCAGCATCTTCCGTATTTTGTAGCAAGGCGACAGTATTTTGCTGAAAGTTACCGATGTTTTCCCGCAGCGGAACATTCGTTAGCAACGGGCTTGAATCGGCAAACGAAGGAAACGTCTGCGTTTCGGTAACATCACCCTTCCAGAGCACTTTCTGGCTTACTTTGTCACGGAGAGTGACTTTTACCGTCATGGAGGCCTTGTATTCCTTGATCACGTCAGAAGCGGTATAGGAAACCGGGACCTCGCTATAGGAGTCAATCGTTCCTGAGAGGAGAAGCTCCGCACCGGAGTCGGCGATGACCCTTCCCCCGCTGCGTCTGGCAAATTCGTCCACAAGACTCGCCGTGAGAGTCGCTTCGAGATTCGTCCGGTAGCTTTTGTTGGCGAAAAGGGTGATGCCGACTGTTTTGCCCCCAGAGGCCCCCCCCCCTTCACCGTACCCGACATGACCATAGCCACAACCACCGGCAAGTGTGCAGAACGCGGTAATGAAAACCAGAGAAAGTCCCCATAACGGTCCGGAACCCGGATATCGCCCATCGAAAAACCGTCCCACAGCTTACGCCACCACGATGTTGACTAGCTTGCCGGGGACGACGATGACCTTCTTCACCTCTTTGCCCTCGACAAACGGCTTGACCCGCGAATCGACGAAGGCCGCTTCCCGCACCGTTGCCTCGGCAGCAGAGGCCGGGACGGTAATCTTTCCCCGCAGCTTACCGTTTACCTGCACGACGACAAGAAGCTCCTCGTCGACAACAGCGGCGGGGTCAAACCCCGGCCACCCGGCCTTCTCCACCCCTCCTTCGTGGCCGAGGATTTCCCAGAGCTCGGAGGACACGTGGGGGACGAAGGGTGCCAGCAGCAGAACGACGCTTTCCAGCGCCTCCCGCAGCACGGGAGCATTAAGCGGATCATTCTTCGGTTCGAAGGCCTGGATGGCATTGACCAGTTCCATTACCGCGGCAATGGCGGTATTGAAATGGAATCTCTCCTCGATATCCTCAGTCACCTTTTTGATGGTTTTGTGCACAACGCGGCGGAGATCCCTGCTGGCAGGGGAGAGTGAAATCGGAGCTACAAGGCCAGCTTGCCGCACAAAGGTGAGAAGGTCATGAACAAGCTTCCAAACCCGGTTCAGGAACCGGAAGCTCCCTTCCACGCCCTGGTCGCTCCAATCCAGGTCCTTCTCCGGCGGGGCAGCGAAGAGAGAAAAGAGCCGGGCGGTATCAGCTCCGTATTTTCCAATGAGCGCATCGGGATCGACCACGTTTCCCTTGGACTTGCTCATTTTCGCCCCATCCTTGATCACCATTCCCTGAGTAAGGAGATTGACGAACGGCTCATCGACATCTACATAGCCCAGGTCGCGCAACACCTTGGTGAAGAACCGGGCGTAGAGGAGATGGAGCACCGCGTGCTCGATCCCGCCGATGTACTGGTCCACCGACATCCAGTATCCAACCCTCGCCTTATCGAGCGGCCCGGCAACAAAGTCCGGACAGCAGTAGCGCAGAAAATACCAAGACGATTCCACGAAGGTATCCATGGTGTCAGTCTCCCGGCGGGCCGCCTCGCCACACTGAGGACAGGTGGTTGTGGCAAATTCCGGTATCCTGGCAAGGGGGCTCCCACCTTCGCCGGTGAACTCGACATCCATGGGAAGAACTACCGGAAGGTCCTTTTCCGGCACCGGCACGACCCCGCACAAATCGCAGTATATAATGGGAATCGGATT
Source organism: Geobacteraceae bacterium (assembly GCA_024281055.1). Classification (GTDB taxonomy): domain Bacteria; phylum Desulfobacterota; class Desulfuromonadia; order Geobacterales; family Geobacteraceae; genus JAMXLF01. The sequence goes on along the minus strand of JAMXLF010000044.1, from coordinate 3,491 downwards.
TCCCCAGTACCGCTGCCTGGAAATCCCCCAGTCCCGGAGGCGGTAGTTGACTGTCTTCTTGCCGATCCCCTCGGCCTCCAGATAATCGGCGATCCTTTCCTTTGCCTCGCCGCTCCTTATCCCGTCGAAGCGGCCGGAATTCACCATGACCCCTTCATCGGTAAAGGCGGCGACCATGGTTTCCGGGTCAAGCTGTTTCTCTTCAGGCTGAATGACCACCTGGAGAGGGAGTCCGTATTTCCCGGCAAACTCAAAGTCGCGCTGGTCGTGGGTCGGCACGGCCATGACCGCCCCGGTGCCGTAGTCAGTAAGGACAAAATTGGCCAGGTAGATGGGCATGCGTCGGTTGGTAACCGGATTGATGCAGTACGAGCCGGTGAAGACCCCCTCTTTTTCGAAGTCTTCCGCGGCCCGCTTCACCCGGTCGGTCTTCTGCACCTTGTCGATAAAGGCTTGCACCCGTTCCCGATTCTCGGGCGTGGTCAGTTCCAGAGCCATGGGGTGTTCCGGTGCGAGAGACATGAAGGTTGCCCCAAACAGGGTGTCCTGCCGGGTGGTGAAGACCTTGATCTTTGCCAGGTGCCCTTCCAGGGGGAAATCGATTTCGCACCCGGTGCTCCTCCCTATCCAGTTGCGCTGCATGGTAAGGACCCGCTCCGGCCAACCAGGCAGTTTCCCGGTATAGTCGAGGAGCTCTTCGGCGTAGTCGGTGATACGAAAGAACCACTGCTCCAGCTCTTTCTGCTGCACTTCGTTGTCGCATCGCCAGCAGCAGCCGTCTTCCACCTGCTCGTTGGCCAGTACCGTCTCGCAGGTGGGACACCAGTTGACAAACGAGGTCTTCCGGTAGGCAAGCCCCTTCTTGTACATCTGGAGAAAGATCAGCTGCTCCCATTTGTAGTATTCCACGTCGCAGGTGGCCAGCTCCCGGTCCCAGTCGTAGGAAAGTCCCATCTTCTTCAACTGCTTGCGCATGTAGTCGATGTTCTCGTAGGTCCACCGGGCGGGATGACTCTTGTGCTGAATCGCGGCGTTTTCCGCGGGCATGCCGAACGCGTCCCACCCCATCGGGTGAAGGACATTGAACCCCTTCATTCTTTTGAAACGCGCAATCACGTCGCCGATGGAATAATTGCGGACATGCCCCATATGGATGCGCCCCGACGGATAGGGGAACATTTCAAGCAAGTAGTATTTTTTTCGGGAACTATCTTCCGTAACCTTGTATATCTTGCTGGCTTCCCAGCGCTCTTGCCATTTTTCCTCGACACTCTTCGGGGCATACTTTTCTGACACGGTTCGTACCTCCGGACAATTAAGCGGGACGACCTTCCGGTCGCCCCGCGGTCTTTCATTTCTCTTTATCTTTTCTTTCGGGCGGTCGCCTCACACCGCTTCCACCACGCGGGTTTCGTCATGTTCCTGCCACTGTCTGCACTATGGGGTCAAAGGCAGACTCAACGCAGAGAATCAGGCAATTCTCAAAAGTGTCTTGGCTACATCCAGGATCCTGTTCGGCTGAATCGGCTTGGTAATGTAATCGTTCGCCCCCAGGGCCAACGCCCGTTCCCGGTCTTCCTGCGCCCCTTCGGTGGTAATAACCACGATCGGCGTCGTTTTGTAATTGGCATCGTTGCGCACCAGGCTCACCAGCTTCAAACCGTCCATGATCGGCATATTGATGTCGGTAAAGATCAGGTCGAATCTCTCCGCTGAAAGCTTCTTCAACCCGTCGACACCATCGTTGGCCTCGACTATCCGTATCCCTCGCAATCTCTTCAGGGCAAAGGAAATGAGTTGCCGCATGGTGGGTGAATCCTCGACTATCAAGACATTATATTCTGACATTGGCAATATCCTCCGCAGATTGAATGACCACTACTTGGTAAGGAGATCAATGAACCCCTGGATGGTCGAGAGCTTGCGCTCGGATTCGGAATAAAGCCGAGAGCTGAAGACAGCCGTGGCAGCGTGTCCCGCCAGAAGCGTGAAAAGTTCGTAATCGACATCGGCAAACTGGGTCTTCTGCAGGAGCAGTTTATAAACCACAATCACGCCGATGACGTGCTCCTTGATCTTGAGCGGGATGCAGACCATCGGCTTTTCCAGGTCGGGGACGTACGTGCCGACATCATCAACAAAGTAGTTCTCTCCCGTCCGGGCCACATCGCCGATGATCCCCATGCCGAACTTCACCGATGGGATCGTTTCACGGGCAATGCCTTCGGTGGCAACCGCCTGAAGCTCGTTGGTCTTATCATCGAGGAGCATGATGGCAAACTCCTCACCACCGATCAGATTGATGAGAATCTCGGTGATGATCTGGAGGACCTCCTTGAAGTCGAGGGTGGAATGGAGCTGGTAACTGGCAATGTAGAGATTTGCCAGGTTGTTGTTTTCCTGTTCGATTTCCACATAACGGGTGGCAAAATCCTGGTTTTCCTCCTCTACTTGCCTGATGCGTCCGAGAATTTCCTGCTTCTCCCGCTCAAGATCGTCGATACGTCCAAGGAGCCGGCGGGTCTCGTCAGTGTCTGCAACCGCCTCACACGCCGAACGCTGTGATTCATCGAGTTCGAGAAGCCGGTAGCGAAGCCGCTCGTTCTCTTTCATGAGCTCCTGGGTAAACTCCGCCCCCTTTTTAAATATCTGGAGAAATTCCTCAGCCTTGCCGTGGATGCCTTTTTCTTCTTCAGTCGACATGATCCACCCCTGTTTTGTTAGTTCGGGCAAACGATTACGAAGTTATAGCGGATATCACTCAAAGTTCGGCACTATCCCGCACCGTAGAACGATTTCCCTGGCCATCCGGTCCAAGGGGGCTACCTTATCCACCAAGCCGGTATTGATGGCTTCGCGGGGCATGCCGAAAACGACAGCGGACTCTTCCGCCTCAGCCAGGATCTGGCCGCCGGCTGATTTCACCATCCTGACCCCGCGGCTGCCGTCATTCCCCATCCCGGTCAGCACGACTGCGAGCAGCTTGGCACCGTAAATCGGCGCCAGGGAAGCGAACATCGCATCCACGGACGGGATATACCTGTCCTGTGACAAAGGTTCCACCACCCGCGCGACAACATTGCCGTTCACGGTCTGGAACACCAGGTTACGGCCACCGGGAGCGATAAGAACCTTACCCGGCTCCACCCGATCCCCGTCCGCAGCCTCTTTGATCTCGAAAGCCGATGACCGGTTGAGGCGCTCGGCAAAGGCCTTGGTGAAACCAGCGGGCATATGCTGGGAAACCACAACGGAAAAGGGCATAACTTCGGTATACGAGGAAAAAATCCTTTGCAGGGCCGGCGGTCCGCCCGTGGAGGAACCGATGGCCACCACCTCTATCCCCGTTCCCTTCTTGACGGGAGCGCCGGACGGTTTCTTTTTCCTCTTGGCTGCAATCTCTGCCGTAATTCTCGTTGTAGCGGGAAGGGCTTCGCGCTTCTTGATGACCGCCATGTTCAGGTTGAAAACATTACGCACTTTCTGCTGGA
>JAMXLF010000043.1 GCA_024281055.1 Geobacteraceae bacterium | reverse complement strand
TTCATAACGCAACAAGCGCCAAGCCGTTCAAGTGGACCAAGAGCGCATCAGCAATTATTGAATCAGTTCAAAGAGCAAAACAAAGTGCAAATATTACTAGAAAGAACTAACCAAACGGGACACTAGCGCAGCTAGAAAAGGGATATCCCTGCGAAACGGCACAATGTATGTTACCACGTACCCATGCCACAATTGTGCAAAACACATTATCTCTTCAGGCATTAAAAAAGTTTTCTACATCGAGCCCTACGAGAAGAGCTTAGCGACTGCGTTGCACGACGATTCAATATGCGGTAATATTGATTGCAAAGGGGTGCAGTTTTTACCGTTTGAAGGGGTGGCACCTTCGCAATACCAAAACAGGTTCCGATGTGTGACCACCAAGAAAGCAGCAGGGAAATTCGTTAAAATCAACCTTGCTGAAGAAACAGCTGCTTATGCTCAGTTGCTCGATTGCTTCGTTGATTATGAGGTCAAAATCGTTGACACCCTGGTAGAAAATGGATTATAAGGAAACTTGGGCAATTATAGGGGGGGGAAATGCGAAAGTCAGACGAAGAGACCCAATTGCCGCTGTTTTTTGTTGATCAGACATCAACAACAACTTCCGATACAGCCACTCCCAAAAGAGTCGTCAGTCTTTGCGAGGCCAGGACTGCGCTGGTGAAGGCGGCTGTGAAGAAGCAGGAACAAGAAGTGATAGGCAAAATCGTAACTTTATCGCAAAAATATAAATGGTAATAAATCTAATACCCTAGAAACGAGGGGGGCAAGCTATCTTCGAATAGCTCGCCCCCTTCGTGTTTCCTGCTCAGTATTTTCTCCCTCCACCACTTTACCATTTATCTGGTTGAAATTCCTAGAGAAGTAATGGAAGGCTTGGGGGCAGGATTGATCCTCCACTGTCACAACACGAAAGAAGTCACGTGACCAGAGAGCAAGCCTCTGCTGATCCCTCAACGGCGCTACGTACGGCGGGCATGACCGCAGCCAGTCGGTAGATTGCGTCGTGCAGCAACTCCCTACAGCCTCTGGCCACCGCTCCAGTGGCCGGTCTATCGAATCCGCTGCACAGCGGGTGGTTGGCGGGTACCAGACAAGGTCGTACCAGTCTCCCTCCTTGCCCCGGTTCTTCCACCTGTTGAAAAGGATCGCGTGCATCTTGCCTGCGAACAAGTCGGGAGGACCAAGGGGACGTAGTTGATTAGTTGAGTTAGCCAGAGGGTCGAAGAGAGCAAGTCAATAATTCAACTACGTCTCCCTCCGTCTCCCCAAGCCACCCCGGAGCAAGAACTGAAAATTGCCCGGAAACGATTGAAGGAGGTCCAAAATGGCTAATTTGAAATATAAACCGGTAACTCATGACCACGATGAGTTTCTTCAGAAGGCTGGGAAGCGAAAAGGATTCAAAAAAGCCTATGAAGAGTTGGAGGAAGAATACGCACTGGCGAAAGAAATGCTTGCCGCCCGTGCGCGTGTCGGTCTTTCGCAGGAAGCCGTCGCTGAAATCATGGGCACGACAAAGAGTGCGATATCGCGGCTGGAGGCAGTCGGGAAACACGCCCCTTCCTTAACCACCCTCAAGAAATATGCTCACGCAGTAGGATGCCACCTCGAAATAAAATTCGTGCCTGAGGTGCCCAAGGCTTAAGACCAGCCCGGGCATTAGCATGCCCGGCAGGTCAAAGCCATGCCCGTTGCGGACAATTCAAAAGCGGCCAAACGGCCGCCTTTGTTGTTGACACACGAGGTTCACTGAAAATTCAGAAGGCGAAGCAGTCGCAGCCGATCCCCCAGAACCGCGACTCCTTCGGCGACCAGACCTGCCGGTGGCCGTGGCAGGTACACCCCACCCGGTGTGCCGCGGCTGCCGCTGAAGCATGATGGTAGCCGCCGTAGCTGGCCACCGGCGACCAGTCCGGGCTGACCGGAAGCGGCGGCGGTGCGAGGCTGCCGAATTCCCCGGCACCGTAGACCACCTTACCGCCGACGACGGTGAGGAGCGACTCGATCCTTCTGATCTCCTCTTCCGGCATGGTGAGGTAGTCGGCCGAGAGGACCGCCAGGTCGGCGAGCTGTCCCGGCGAAAGCCGCCCCTTTTTCTCTTCCTCCCCCGAAAACCAGCTGCTCCCGACCGTGTAGAGGCGAAGCGCCTCCTCGCGCCCCATGCGGTTCGCCTCCGGGTAGAGCTGCATCCCGCCGACGGTCCGGCCGGTCACGAGCCAGGAGAGGGAGACCCACGGGTTGTAGCTCGCCACCCGGGTTGCGTCGGTGCCGGCGCCGACCGGGATCCCCATCTCCAGCATCCGTCTGATGGGTGGCGAGTGCTCGGTCGCCCCCTTCCCGTAGCGCTCCCGGAAGTATTCCCCCTGGAAGGCCATCCGGTCCTGGATGGCGATGCCGCCGCCAAGGGCCCGCACCCGCTCCAGGTTCCGCTGCGTGATGGTTTCGGCGTGGTCGAAGAACCAGCGCAGTCCCTGGAACGGGACGTCGCGGTTGACCCTCTCGAAGACGTCGAGGAAGCGGGAGATCGACTCGTCATAGGTGGCGTGGAGCCGGAACGGCCAGCGCTTCTCGGCGAGGAGCCGGATCACCTGGGTGAGTTCCTCTTCCATCACCGATAAGAGGTCCGGTCGGGGCTCGAGGAAGTCCTCGAAGTCGGCGGCGGAGAAGACGAGCATCTCGCCGGCGCCGTTCACGCGCAGGAAGTCGTTGCCCTTCCCCGGCGAGGTCTGCGTCACCCATTGGGCGAAGTCGGCCAGCTCACCCTTCGGGTGCTGGGTGAAGAGGTTGTAGGCGATCCGCAGGGTGAGCTCTCCCCTGCCCGCCAGCTCCTCGATGACCTTGTAATCGTCCGGGTAGTTCTGGAAGCCGCCGCCGGCGTCAATGGCGCTCGTGAGCCCCAGCCGGTTCAACTCGCGCATGAAGTGGCGGGTGGAGTTCACCTGGTCCTCGTAGGAGAGCTTCGGCCCCTTGGCGAGGCTCGCATAGAGGATCATGGCGTTCGGCCGGGCGATGAGGAGCCCCGTGGGGTTGCCAGCCTTGTCGCGCTGGATCTCTCCCGCCGGCGGGTCGGGGGTCTCCCGCGTGTAGCCCAGGGCCCGGAGCGCCGCCCCGTTCACGATGGCGCGGTCGTAGAGGTGGAGGATGAAGACCGGGGTGTCGGGCGCGGCGGCGTTCACCTCCTCCAGGGTCGGCAGCCGCCGTTCGGCGAACTGGAACTCGGTCCAGCCGCCGATCACCCGTACCCACTGGGGGGGCGGGGTGCGCCGCGCCTGCTCCCGCAGCATCTCCAGGGCCAAGGCCAGGGACGGAACGCCGTCCCAGCGAAGCTCCATGTTGAAGTTGAGCCCCCCTCTGATCGCGTGGAGGTGGGAGTCGTTCAGCCCCGGGACCGCCCGCCGCCCTTTCAGGTCGATACGCTGCGTTTTGTCGCCGGCGGTGGCGAGGAGCTCGTCCCCGCCCGTCGCGGTTATCCGGCCGCCGGTAATGACCACGGCGGAGACCTGGGGCCGGTTGGCGTCGAGAGTGGTGATTTTGCCATTGTACAGAATCAGCTCGGGTGTGCTCATGTCGTACCTCCTTTACGAGAGGGCTCAAGCAAAGACAGGCAGGCGCTCCCATGGCGGCCTCAGTAACCGTGCTGGGCAGGAACCTCAACGAGAACCCGTAAAGTCTCGGATCAGTGCGGCGATCTCGTCTGCAGCCGTGTCCAAGGCGAAATGACCGGCGTCGAGAACATGAACCTGAGCGCTCGGCACATCCCGTTGATAGGCTTCCGGCTCCGAGAAGTCGAAGGATGGATCGTACCTGCCCCAGATCACCAGGAGGCGCGGCTGCTGCTCGCGCATCCACGCCTGCCACCCGGGGTAGGCGTCGACGTTGGTGCGGTAGTCGTAGAAGAGGTCGCTTTGGATGTCGGCCTGGCCGGGCTGGCTGAGAAAGGCAAATTCATCGGTCCAGAGGTCCGGGTCATAGCGTTCCACGTCGGGATCGTGCCCCACGTGGCGTGTCCGCGTCGTCGGCAGGGACAGGAAATTTGTGCGAAGCGCGCTCTCGTTGGCCTCGCGGTCGGCCCAGAAGGCCCGGCGCGGCTCCCAGATGGCCCCCAGGCCTTCGTTGTGCGCCACGGCATTCTGGATGATGAGAGCCTCAATCCGGTCCGGATGGGCCAAGGCCATGCGGAAACCGACGGGACCGCCGTAATCCTGCATGTACAGCGTGTAGCGCGAGAGCCCGAGCGCTTCCGCGAAGTGATTCATGATCTCGGCGAGGTGGTCGAAGGTGTACGCGAATCGTTTCGGGTCGGGCCAGTCGCTGTGTCCGAAGCCCGGGTAATCGGGCGCTACCAGGTGGTAGCGGTCGGAAAGCCGGGCGAAGAGAGGCTCGAACATCCGCGATGAGGAGGGGAATCCGTGCAGCAGGAGAAGTGTGGGTGCGTCTTTCGGGCCGGCCTCTCTGTAAAAGATTGAGAGCTCATCTACCTGCGTCGTGCGATAATAAGTCGGGTGTTTCACAGGACGCTCCTTTCCTTGGGCTTGGGTTCGCTATTGCCAGGGTTGTTTTTGACGGTAGATGATTACGATACGGTATCTGATACAGCACAATTACGGAAAGTCAACCGGGGGCCGAACCGGCGTCCTTCTTCAGTACCTTCGCCAGAGCTCGAGCCCCCGGTACGCGGGCTGGAACCCGAACGCGACGAGCGCCTCCCGATAGGGGGAGCCGGCGGCGGGGACGCCGTTGATCCGCTCTACGTTGATCTGTTTCCGGGGATTGGACTCCCGGGAGACGAGGACCCGGAAGAAGCCGAGGTAGTCGGGAAGACGCGGGTCGTCGGGGGGGACGTTGATCCGGAGCTCCCTGCCGAACCGGCGTGACACCACCACGAGCCGGGTGCCGTGGTGGACCAGGTGGGTCCCCGGGATGCGCGGGGGGAGCTCGTCCTTCAGCGCGTCCAGGCCGGTACCGCAGAGGGAGGCGGGGTCGACGGCGTTCAGCCAGTAGACCGCATCCTCGGGAAGGCCCCCCGTGAGCATCCGGAAGGCGTCGTGGGAGATGAACTGCAGGCCGGGGATGCCGTGGAAGAAACTCCCGGAAAGGAGCTCCCCGGAAAGCTCCATGATCCGGAGGGTGCGGAAAAGCCTCGGCCACTGCAAGGGCGGGAGCTCCTGCAGCAGAAGCTCGCGAAAGATGATGCCGTAGCGCTCAAGGAGCACCCGCACCCTCTCCTTGTTGGTCTCTTCCCGCTTCAGCAGGTCCTCTGAAGCCTCTGCGGCCGGGAGGAGATACCAGTTGCCGTAACTGCGCGCCCCGGCCTGCCAGCGGTTCGCCAGACGCCGCACCTTCGCCGGCTCCTCCACGGGAGGGCGGAAGCGGTTCAGGATTCCCTTCCGGACGGCGACGAAGGAGTCGTTACTCACCGCGCCCCGCCAGGCGAGCCGCCAGAGCTCGCCGGCGACCTCCGTCGCGGGGCGCCCCGAAAGGGAGCGGATGGTGGGAAAGCCGTAGCGGCCGTTGGGGTCGGGAACGAGGCGCGCCCAGGCCGCGGCCGACTCCCCGGCGACATCATCCTCCCGGAAAAGACCGAGCTCCTCCGGGAAGGCAAAAGCGAGCCGCCGCTCGCCGCAGCCGAACCAGGCGAGGCCGCTCGTCTGCATGAGGCTGTCGAGCCAGGCGTTGCTGTAGGTCTCCATTCGGGAGGGGAACACCTCTTCCTCCCAGGCGGCGGCAGGAAGCGGCAGGCCGAAGAGCTGTTCCAGCCGTTTCCTGAGGTCGTCCAGCGTGTCCCCCCGCCCGGTCATCCCCTGGAAGGCGGCGAGGAAGAGGGGCAGGTAGCGGGCGGCGAGGGGCTCAAAAACGGGCTGGCGCGAGCGGCGCAGGATCCGGAGGAGCGTCTCCAGGTTCGCGGCGTCGCACACCTCTGGAGCCTGTGCCCCCTCGGTGAGCCGGTCGACGACGACCTGGCCCGCCTCCTCCAGGGTGTGAATGGCGTCGGCGAAAACCCCCTCGGGGAGCGCCAGGACGGCTTGCGCCCGGGCAACCGCCATCGGCCCGTAGAAGGAGAGCCACTGACCGAGGAAGGAGGCGCGAGTGTCTTCCTCCTCGGCTTCGATAGCGCGCGGTTTCCCGGCGAAGATCCGCTCCACCAGCCCATCGACCGTGTGCCGCAGCCCGGCCTCCGCCACGAGCGGTTCGATGGCAAGCTCGCGCTGTTCCCGGCCCAGCCCCCGGGCGATCTCCGGCAGCAGCTCGATGGCCCCGACCAGGGGGACACCGCCGGGAAGGACGATCCGTACGACCCTTTCCGCCACCTCCGCCGTGAGCTCAGTGGCGCCGGTTCCCTGGTCGCGGGTCACGGCGGCGAGGAGCCGGGACCACTCGTCCTCCGGGATGAGGAGCCGCTCCTTCACCCAGTCGATCAGCTCCCGCGCCGTTTCGGGCGCATACCCCGAGGCGATGCGCTGGCGCTTCTCCTCGAAGAAGCGCACCAGCTCGGCGGGAAGCCGGGGGCGCAGGTTGGGCGAGACCGCGAGCTCTTTGATCAGGTCGTGCCCCAGGGCCGAGGCCCTTCCAGCCTCGGGAGTGTCGTCGGCGTACATGTATGTGTTGGTCTGCTGCCAGATGAGCCCGAGGGCAAAGGGGGAGGCGACGGTGGTGCGGGCCTCGCCGAGGCGGATCTCTCCGTCCTGGATCTCGGCCAGGAGGCGCCGCAGGGTCTCAAGGTCGAAGTCGTCCTGGAGGGAGGAGCGCCAGGTCTCGACGAGGATCGGGAAGTCCCGGTAGCGGGCGACGGCGCCGAGGAGCTTTTTCGCCCGCAGGCGCGTGAGCCAGAGGGGCATCCTCTTCCGGAACCCCATCTTCGGCAGGAGGAGCGCCCGCCCGGCGTTCTCCCGGAAGCGGGCCCCGAACCAGCCGGTCCGCTCCAGGGTCTGGGTGAGGAGCGCCTCGATGTTCCCGGGGGTGACCAGGGCAAAGAGGTTGCGGGCGTCCGCGTCGTGGGGGAGCAGCAGTGCGATGGCGTCGTTGTTGTAGTAGGCCTGGAGGGGGTAGCCGAAGCGGGCCTCCCACGCCGCGGCAAGGGCGAAGGTGAAGGGGCGGTTCACGGCGTTTCCCCAGAGGGTGTGGAGGATGACCTGCTCCGCCTCCGCGCCTCCCTGGGGGTCGTGGAAGTGCTCGACCAGCAGGTGGTGCCGGTGGGGGAGCTCCGCGCCGGTCGCCTCTTTCTGGCGGCGCAGGAACGAAACGAGCGCCGCCGCTGCCTCAGCGTCCATGGCGTAGCGCTCCCGCAGCTCCGCCGGGAAGGAGTCCTTTTCCAGCTCCCCGGCGCACTCCTCCAGGAACGAGGCGAGCCGCTCCGAGAAGTGGACGTCCCGGTCGAGCTCCTCGGCCCGCCAGAAGGGGATGATCTGCTGGGCCCGGCGGGCCGGCACCACCTCCACCGCGTTGTGGGTAATTTCCACGATCTGCCAGACCTGGGCACCCAAGGCGAAGGTGTCGCCGAGGCGGCGTTCCCAGACGAACTCCTCGTCCAGCTCGCCGATCTTGGCACCGGTCTCCTTGAGCCGCAGGTCGAAATACCCCCGGTCCGGGATCGTCCCCCCCTCCAGATAGACGAGGTGGGCGGTCCCCTCCCGGGCGGCGATGGTGTTGTCGAGCCGGTCCACCGTGGCTCGGGGGCGGAGCTCCGGCACGCGGGAGTCGGCGTATTTCCCCTCCAGCATGGCGATCACCAGATCGAAGTGCCGGCGCGACAGCTCCCGGTAGGGGTAACTCGTCGTCAGGAACCCGTAGAGCTCGTCCAGGTCCCACGTCTCCGAGAGGGTCATGGAGAGGACGATCTGGGCCAGGAGGTCAAGGGGGGCCTCCACCGGGCGGAGCGCCTCGGTGTCGTGCTCAATGATGGCGCGGGCGATCACGGCCGCCGCCGCGAAGTCCATGCCGTGGGAAGGGTAGAGGAGCCCCCGGCTCACCTCGCCGACCCCGTGCCCCGAGCGACCGATCCGCTGGATGGCCGAGGAGATGGAGCGGGGGGACTCGATCAGCACCACGCTGTCGAGGCGGCCGATGTCGATCCCCAGCTCCAGGGAGTTGGTGGCGACGATCGCTTTCAGCTCCCCGTTTTTCAGCTTTTCCTCCACCGCCAGGCGGATCTCCTTCGACAGCGAGCCGTGGTGGGCGTAGGCGAGCTCCTCCGGCTCGTCCTCGTTGATGAGCCGCGTCACCCGCTCGGTGGTCCGCCGGCTGTTGGCGAAGAAGAGGGTCGAGCGGTGCTCGGCGATGATGCGCTTGAACTCCCGCGCCAGGCGCGGCCAGAGCTCCGCCGCCGGCTCGCCGGGGGCCTCCTGCGGGGCCCGCACCTCGATGCGGAACTCTTTCGCCTGGTCGGCCCGGACGATGGCCACCGGGCGCTTGCGGCAGTGGCCCCCCTCCCGGATGAGGCCGCCGACAAACTCGGCCACCGTCTCCAGGGGGCGGACCGTGGCGGAGAGGGCGATGCGCTGGAACTCGCCGGAGAGCGGCACGAGCCGGTCCACGGCGGTGATGAGGTGGGTCCCGCGCTTCGTCCCTGCCACGGCATGGATCTCGTCCAGGATGACGGTGGTTATGCCGGTGAGGATCTGGCGGCCGCTCTTCGAGGTGAGGAGGATGTTGAGGCTTTCGGGGGTGGTGATGAGGATCTCCGGGGGGTGCCGCAGCATCCGCTGCCGCTCGCTCCCCGGGGTGTCGCCGCTTCGGGTCTCCACGCCGATCGGCGGGAACGCCGCGCCCGCGTCCGCGAAGCAGGCCGCCAGCTCCCGCAGGGGGGTGAGGAGATTTTCCCGCACGTCGTTATTGAGGGCCTTCAGGGGCGAGACATAGAGGACACGGGTCTCACCCCGGGGCCAGGCGCCGCTCACCAGCTGGTTGATGGCCCAGAGGAACGCCGCCAGCGTCTTCCCGCTCCCGGTTGGGGCCGTGACCAGGAGGTGGTGCCCCGCGATCACCTCCGCCCAGGCGCGCAGCTGCACGTCCGTGGGTCGGCCGAGGCGCTCGGCGAACCACCGGACGATGAGGGGGTGGAAGCGGTCGAGGATCTTCTTCGGCATGGCGCGGCTGTCCTTCGTGAAAGCTTTTCCTTCAAGTATAGCACGTCGCTGCGAACCGCTTTCGAAGGATGAAGGATGAATTATGAAGTATGAAAATGAAAGACGAAATTTCATAATTCATCCTTCAGCCTTCATACTTGCTTTACGAGGGAAAGACTTGCAAAACGGAGGTGAGGCCGGTATAATCTTAAACAAACGTTTGACCATTCCCGGAGGTGGACTATGCCAGGTTCGTATCCCGATCCTCGATCCTATGCCAGCACAGCGCTGCAAGCCCTGGAAGAGGCGTATGAGGTGAGTCACGATACCCGTGCGGGCTCTCTGATTCTGACGGCAATCCAGGCAATCAAACATTTAAGGGATGAGATGAAAATGTCCCGCAGCACCTACGTCTCCGAATACGATCCCTTCGAGCTCAATGAAACCAATTCGGCGGTGTAACGTCCTGCTGCCGCGCAGCTCCCAGGTTTCGTTTGAATTTCGTGGACGATTGAAAAAGCCCGGATTTTCCGGGCTTTTTTTGTTCCTTAGAGGGGAATCTGTTCGTACGGCTTGGCGCGGCGCGCCCACTCGCTCTGGGGGAAACGGGCGACGAGGGTGTCGTAGGACCGGCGCAACCCCTTCGGGTCGTGGGTGTGCCAGTACTCGGCCACCCCCAGGAAGAAGACCGCCTCGGGCACCACGCCCGCCGCCGGGTGCTGCTCGATCACGGCGGTGAACTCCTTGATGGCGTCGACGAAGCGGAAGCGGTCGAAGTGGACCTTCCCCTTGCCCAGCTTCAGGTGCGCCAGGAAGTCGTCGGTCGGCACGAACCCCACCATCCGGTGGTGCTCCCGGCCGGTCGCATCGAGGACGATCAGGGTCGGGGTCCAGGAGACGCCGAACTGCTTCATCGCCTCGGTCCGGTTGTCGAAGAAGCACTCGCTCTTGACCGGGGTGAATTCCTCCTGCACAAAGTCCTGCACTACCTTTTCGGAATACGGACCCGTATTCATGGCCTGGCAGCCCAGTCACCCCTTGAACCAGAAGTCGAGGAAGATCGGCTTATGGCTTTGCGCGGAAAGGGCCAGCGCGGCCTGCAGGTCTTTTTCCCACGTTATCTCTGTCATGTTGTGCCTCCTTTCATTTTTTGTGCATTTGGCTATCGAAAGTGTAATGCGGCAGGCAGGATATGCAAGGCCGGGATGCTATGAGTTTCGACTTACTTGACAGGAGAAACATAAATTATAGAATGTTAATCGAAAGTTTTTCAGCATCCTGAAAAGCCAAACCCTCCGCGAGAAGGGGGCGGAAAGCGGCGGGTCTTCCGTTCGAAGATGGCCGAGCTGCCACGGATAATGTTCCTGGCAGCTCGGCCTTTTTTCGTTCTGGCCGCAGGAATGCGGGGCAATCACTCGAACTGGTTCGAGAGGTTCCCATGTGTCTGATCAGGGAAGCGCTCAAGTACGGTATCTCGCGGAGGACATTTCTCAAGAGAGCCGGCTCGTCGTTGGTCACGGCCCAACTGCTGTCGGGTTTTGGCACGGTCGGTTGGGCTGCGACATCGCCAAGCGTCATCACCCGTCCCGGTGCGGGTAATTTCAACACCCGGCTGGTCCTCCTGGGTACGGCGGGAGGGCCGGCATGGTATCCGGGATCGAACCGAGTGAGCGCCTCGACGGCGCTGGTCGTGGGAGAGACCATCTACCTCGTCGACCTCGGTCACGGTGCGACCCACCGGATGGCGGAGGCATTCAACGCCAGCATTTTCGTGAACACGGCGGGGGGTAAGGTCGAGGAAACCCAGTCACGGTTCCTTCAGCATGCGGACGCGCTCTTCTTTACCCATCTCCACCTGGACCATACCGCGGACTATCCGGCACTCCTGCTGGTCGGCCAGAACGCAGGCCTCGGCAGCCCGAAGGCGCCCGGCCAACCGGCGCGGCCGCTCAAGGTATTCGGCCCCGGCGACCGCGGGCAATTGGAGGAAAACAAGAGCGGCTACCAGGGGACGATCGTCGAGACACCCGGCAGCTCGACGACGCCCGGAACAAGGGAGATGACAAACCTTCTGTGGCAAGCCTTCGCCCAGACGATCAACGACTTTACCCTGAATAACGGCTGGCTCGACTTCACCACCCTGGTCGAACTCCATGATATCGGCTGGACGGAAGGGAGCGACATCCCGATACCGTTGCCCCGGCGCGGCCCTCTGGACCCGATCGGCCAATGCGCCCCGTATTTCATCGACCCGAACACGACGCCGTGTCCGCCGCTGGCGCCGTTCATGGTGTACCGAAACCCCGCCAACGGCGTCAGCGTCCGGGCCACGCTGGTCGACCATCACCAGGTCTTTCCATCCTTTGCCTACCGGTTCGACACCCCCGATGGTTCGGTCGTGATATCCGGCGACACCGGGGCCAATACCTGCGGAAATTTGCAGAGGCTGGCGCAGGGCGCCGACGTCCTCGTCCATGAGGTGATCGACGAGGCGTGGATCGAGGTCCTGGCCGGAACCGGCGTGCCGGGCGCGCTCATCGAGCACCTCAATGCGACACACACCAAAATCGGCGAGGTGGGCGGCGTAGCCGAGGAGTGCGGGGTGAGGACGCTCGTCCTCAACCACATCGTCCCCGGCAATGCCCCGGTCGGGCATCTGGTGAAGGCGAAACGGAACTTTTCCGGGGAGCTGATCATCGGCGAAGACCTGATGCAGATCGGCGTCGGAAGGGCTCGCAGCGGCTAGCGAGGTCGTTCTTGGCCGGCCGACACGGAGGGAAAATAACCATGGAACTCAAACGTTATATCATCCTGTTAGTGGCCGCCGCCTTCTTCCCCACCGCGGCAATCGCCCAGGAACTGACCCCGGGCAAGTCGTACCTGGCACCGGGAAGAGCGCCGGAGCTTGCGACCTACACGCTCGACGCCACCGCCTCGGGCGCGATGCAGACGATCAACAACATCGTCAATCTCACGGTGGTATCGCGGGACGCCAATAACCTGAAGGCCGAGTACCGGGCCGGCTTCATCCAGGGGAAGCTGCAGGGAAAGATCATCGTATCGGCCCGGGACAACGCCTGGGACATCGCCTACCTGACCGACCCGTACCACACCTTCCCCAAGCAGCACGGCCCGTCCCAGACCGAGCTGAACAAGGCGGCCGTGGTGCTTAACGCGAACTATGCCGCCTTTCTCGCGCACCTGGAAAACCCGGCCACCGACCCGGTCACGGCGTACCGCCTGAAGAGGCTCCTCTTCCGCATGCTCGGCATCTACCACGGGGTCGTTCGCGAGCAGCCGGCCGACCTCGACTTTTCCGGGACCTGGCTCCCCGGAGGCAACTACTTTCAGGCCTCGGAACGCTTCCTCGGCTATGAGACCGCCGGTCTCACCTTCATGGATCTCTATTTCGTGAACGCCTTCTGCGACCTCATGGATACCATTTCCTTCCTCTCCGAGTTCGCGCCGGGCGGCGTGAGGTCCGCCGACATTTCGAGCCGGTGCTCCGCCTTCCTGAAGCGCGCGGGGAGCGAGGTCATCCTGACCCACAACTCCTGGTCGGGATTTCTCTCCCAGACCATGGCGCAGACCCTCGTCGTCAACGACGACATGATCACCTTCAACGCCGCAACGCCTGGCCTGATCGCCTCGACCACCGATTTCGGCTACAACAACAAGGGGCTCATGTTCAACGAGACGACGCTCCGGATGTCCTACAGCCAGGTGAAGCCCCTCGGCATCTGGACCCTCTGGCGGGCGGCCCTGGCCGAGCAATTTGCGGGCTCCATCACCGAGTTCATCGACGCCATCTCCATGGACAACACCGGCACCTACCTGAACGGCTACATGCTGGTGGATGCCAACACCAACGAAACCGGCCTGGTGGAGATGTCCTTTCGGAAAGCACATCGACTGAGGAGGCGGGTTAACCCTGAACGTCTTGATAGATGGTGAAGAAAGGAGGTGGGTCACGGAAACAGCCATATCGAAGGTCGTCCTTTGGATATCCATGAAACGACGACTTATTCTACCCGGCCTTTTCGTGCTGTTCCTGGTCGGCATCGGAGCGACCATGGCAACAGAGCAAAGCTTTTGAAAGGAGAAAGTTATGAGAATAAACAGTCTGACACTTATTGTCTTGTGCGAGCGACGGCGGGGCCATCACCGGCTGCTTCGCGAATTACTGTGACTGGCGTTTGCCATCGATCGCTGAATTCAAAGGGATTATTAATCTTGGTCAGGTGGGTTGCGGTACAGACACAGGCACGTGCATCGATCCCATATTTGGGCCCACGCAATTTGGCTACGCCAAGTACTGGACGGCCACTACCGCTGAAGGGAATTCCGATAACGCGTGGAGCGTGATGGGATACGGCACGGTGTACAACCTCAATAAGACCAGCAACAACCTCTACCTCCGTGCAGTGCGGAGCGGCTCGTGTCGGTGATAGGTATCGCAAATTCATCACGAACCGACGCGGTGAGGATGATGTCTACGTTGGGACCTGGGGAAGAACCGCCGGCGCATGAAAGAGATTCAGCGGGAGTTTTCGGGGGAAAAGGAAAGGTAGCCTGCTGTCGGTGTGAGACTGACTGAAGCGTGTTGCTGCAAATCCCCAGCAGAGAAGGGAGGAAATGGTATGCAGGAGACACGTCCGCGTCTCCGAAGACCTGCGGGTTTACTGGTTCAGGGTACAGTGAGAAGCCCAGAGAAGCAGCTCAGGTCACGGGAAGCTCTGTCCCGTGGGGCGTATCATGATCTCGTTGACGTTGACGTGGGGCGGCAGGGTGAGGAGCCAGTGGATGCCGTCGGCGATGGCCTGAGGCTCCAGGAGCCTGCCGAACTGGGCGACCGATTTGCCGAAATTCGCCTCGTCGTAGCCGGCCACCTCCTGAAATTCACTCACCACGATCCCCGGCATGACCAGGGAGACGCGGACCCCGTGGGCACACACCTCGCGACGGAGGGCCTCTGCGAGGGCGCCGATGGCGAACTTGCTGGAGCCGTAGAAGCCGCTGAAAGGGGAGATGTTTCGCCCCACCGCCGACCCGATGACTACGATGTCTCCCCCCATCCGCCCGACCAGATGGCGTGCGGCCCGCCGCATCAGGCGGGCAGCCCCGAGGACGTTCACCCGGTACAACTCTTCCCATTTCGATTCGTCGCTGTCGAGGATTCCCCCCGCCAGTCCGCGTCCCGCGTTGACGACGACGATGTCATAGTCGCCCCCACCCTCGCACCAGTTTATGGTCTGCTCCAGCAGCTGGTCGATGTCCTTCTCCACACCCGCGTCCCCCGCCACGGCCAGGGCCTTTCCCCCCATGGCGGTGATGTCCGCGGCCAGCTTGTCCAGCCGTTCCCTGCGACGGGCGCTGAGCACGACCGCGGCGCCCGCCTGCGCCAGCGTAAGAGCCGTGGCACAACCGATGCCGGAGCTGACGCCGGTAACAATGGCAGTTTTGCCTGCAAGAGGTTTGTTCATCGGTGGGCTCCCTTCATTTCGCTTCGTCGTCGCGATAACGGCAAGGGTACCGCGCTTTTCGCGCCTGTCAACAGCTAGAGGCTCATCTGGCGGAGGTCCGGTGTCGGGTTATTGCTCAAGGTCGTCGAGGAGCCCCAGGACGAAATTCTTTGCCCGTCCCGACGGGGCGATGATGCCGTAGGCCATGGCCTCCTTCAGTTCTTCCGGTGTTGCGCCCGCTTCCTTCGCGCCCGCGAAGTGCTTCTTCAGTCAGGTGGGGCAGCCGACCGCCACCGCGCAGCCGACCCTGATCAGTTCCCGGGTCCGGGCGTCGAGGACCTCTTCGTACTCGAAGTCGAGAATCCGCTTTTTGATCCGCATGGCTCGTCTCCTTTCTTGCATTTGTCGTGAGAATATTCTATCCTACAAAATGGTGTTCTGTTGGAAACCGCGCGGCGGCGCGGGGTTTCCCGCCTCGTGCACCAACCTAGCACAGATAGGGCGTGATGAGAACCACCGAATTTCAGACGGGGAGGCGACTGGTGCGAAAACCGATCCTTATCCTGGCAACGAGCCTGCTCATGGCGGCCTATACCGGCGGCCCTGCCCGGGCTTCCGAGGGAGGAGCTACCGAGCCGCTGCCCAAGGCACAGGACGAGGCGCTCCAGGCCCTGACCAGGGACAACGCCCAGCTCCGGGAACGGCTCCGGCAGCTGGAAGGGACCCCGTCCCTCACGGGGGACGCGCTGGTGCGGAGATCTGCCCTGCGCCTCCAGGAGATCGCCCGGGACACCAAGGCCCAGCGCCAAGCCATGACCGACTTCGAGTCGTTCGTGACCTGGATGACGGCCAACCTCTCCGGCTATGCGAAATACGTGCAGGCCGGGTCGGTGGCCGCCGGCCTGGCCAAGGTGCTCCCCATCCCCTACGCGGGGCAGGCGTCGGTCCTCACCAAGTTCGTCTCCCAGGGGCTCCTCTCCCTGAACGGGGCGTCGGTCGCCATCGCCAAACACCTCGGCACCTCGCAGCAGTTCGTCTCCCGGGTCGAGGCCCTCGACGCGGCCCACCCGAACCCCCGCGAGATCGCCGAACTCTCCCGCTTTGCCGACGCGGAACTCCTCCGGGACATGACCGACGTCCAGCAGAAGCTCGCCGGCGCCGCCGATCTCTCCACCTCCGCCCTCTCCTTCCTGGAAACCCTTAACCACTACGTCGGGAGCACCGACGAGTACTGGGGGAAGACGAAGGCGTTGCTCACCCGGAGCGAGAGCGCCAAGAAGGAGAAGAGCTTTCTCGCCGAGAGCATCACCGGCCTGAAGAACCGGACGGAGGCGTTCAACGGCAAGCTCCGGCTGTTCAACGACACCGGCAGGAAAGACCTGCCGCTCATCAAATCGCTCATCGCCTACGACGAGCTCTCCCGGGAACTGGAGACTCCGGTCGCCCAGGCGAACCTGGAGAAACGACCATGACCTTGGACCCCGAACTCACTGCCCAGCTCCGGCGGGTGCTCTCCTCCCTGGAGCAGATGCTTCCCAAGTCGATAGCGAAGGTGGACTGGACTCGCAGCCATGCCGCCAACTGGCGGCGCCATTCCCTGGCCGGCTTCCTGGAGCCGGTCCCGAACGTCGACGGAATCAGCCTTGACGACTTGCTCGGCATCGAGCGACAGAAGCAGGCGGTGGAAGAGAACACCCGCCAGTTCCTGGCCGGGTTCCCCGCCAACAACATCCTCCTCTGGGGAACGCGCGGCACCGGTAAATCGTCCCTCATCCGGGCGATCCTGAACCGCTACGCCCCCGAGGGGTTGCGGGTGATCCAGGTGGACAAGAGCGACCTCGTCCACCTCCCCGACATCGTCGACCAGATCAAGGGGGAACCGTTCCGGTTCATCATTTTCTCCGACGACGTCTCCTTCGTGGAGGGGGAGTCGAGCTACAAGATGCTCAAGAGCGTCCTGGACGGTTCGGTCTATGCGCCACCGGAGAACATCCTCATCTACATCACCTCCAACCGGCGCCACCTGCTCCCCGAGTACGAGACCGACAACCGGGGGGCGATGATGGTGAACGGCGAGATCCACCACGGCGAGGGGGTGGAGGAAAAGATCTCCCTCTCCGGCCGGTTCGGGATCTGGGTGCCGTTCCACACCTTCAGCCAGGACCAGTACCTGGAGGTGGTCAGGCAGTGGGTGGCGAAGCTCGCCGCGAAACACGGCGCCGAGGTCCCCTGGACCCAGGAGGCGCGCGACGAGGCGATCAACTGGTCGCAGAAGAAGGGAGACCGGAGCGGCCGCATCGCCTTCCAGTTCGCCACCAACTGGGTGGGGCAGTACCTCCTCGGAGGACAGGGGAGCAGGTCACCCCTGGCTGTGGTTTCCTGAAAGACTGGTATACTGGTGCTGGAAAAAAAATCAACCTCGCGTGGAGTAAATCATGGATAAGGACGATAAAGAGCTGAAAGAGGAGACCGGGGAAGAGAGCTTTGCGGAACTGTTCGAACGGAGCTACCGGCAGACCGCCCGCCTGGAGCCGGGCCAGAAGATCGAGGCGCGGGTCCTCACGATCACCCCGGAGTGGGTCTTCCTCGACACCGGCCAGAAGGGTGAGGGGGTCGTGGACCGGAAGGAGTTCCTCGACGCCGACGGCAACCTGACCGTCAAGGCGGGGGATGTCATCACCGCCTACTTCCTCTCCTCGGGGCGCAACGAGATGCGCTTCACCACCAAGATCGGCGGCGGCGCGGCCGGCCATGCCCAGCTGGAGGAGGCGTGGCGAAGCGGCATCCCGGTGGAGGGGTTCGTGGAGAAGGAGGTGAAGGGGGGCTTCGAGGTGAAGATCGCCGGGAGCGTGCGCGCCTTCTGCCCCTATTCCCAGTCGGGCGTCCGGCGCGGCGCGGAGGGGGAACTGGTGGGACAGCACATCTCCTTCCGGATCACCGAGTACGGGGAGAAGGGGCGCAACGTCATCGTTTCCCGCCGGGCGGTACTGGAGGAGGAGCAGCGCCGGCGCCGGGAGGAGCTGAAGGAGTCCCTCCGGGAAGGGCAGACGGTCACCGGGACGGTGGTGTCGCTGCGGGAGTTCGGCGCCTTCGTCGACATCGGCGGCATCGAGGGGCTCGTCCCGATCTCCGAGATCGGCTGGGGTCGGGTGGAAAAGGTGAGTGACGCCCTCAGCGTGGGGGAACAGGTGACCGCGGTGATCAAGGGGCTCGACTGGGAGAAGGAGCGGATATCCCTCAGCATCCGGGATACCCTGGCCGATCCGTGGGAGCGGGTCGCCGAGCGCTTCCCGGAAGGGTCGTTCCATGCCGGGAAGGTGGCGCGGCTTGCCCCCTTCGGCGCCTTCGTCACCCTCGGCGAGGGGATGGACGGCCTCATCCACATCTCCCGCCTCGGGGCTGGGAAGCGGATCAGCCATCCCCGCGAGGTGCTGAAGGAAGGGGAAACCGTCGAGGTGAAGGTGGAGGGGGTCGACCGGGAGCACCGGCGCATCTCCCTCTCCCTGGCCGGCGCGGCCCGGGCCGCCGAAGAGGAGGAGGCCACCCTGGCCGCCTTCCGCAAGCAGGCCGGCGAAGCCCCGAAGGGGATGGGCACCCTCGGGGAGCTCCTCAAGGCGCAGCAGGAGAAGAAAAAGAAATAGGCCCGGTCGCGAAAGAATGTAAAACGGCAAACAAGGGCGGGGAGGCAACTTCCCGCCTTTTTTGCGCGCTCAATTCCGGAACCATGCCTGCGGGATGCCGATATTTAATGGTTTTTTCATGGAAAACAGTGCAGGGAAGTGGTACATAAAGGGTTGCCTTAAGCCCAATTAGCCGTTGAAGGATTGATGTGATATGACTAAAGAAGACCTGAAACAACTGGAAGCAGATCTGTGGCGCAGTGCCGACACATTGCGCGCCAATTCGGATCTGAAATCGACCGAATACTCGACCCCGGTGCTGGGGCTGATCTTTCTCAAATTCGCCGATAACAGATATCGTCTACATGAAAAGGCGATCATGGCGGAATACGCCAAGCTCAAGGGGACACGTCGGGAAAAGCCGCTGTCGGAGATCGCCATCGAGAAGTGCGGCTTCTATCTGCCGGACCATGCCCGCTACGACTACCTGCTCAAGCTGAAGGAAGAAGAGGACATCGCCAAGAAGATCAAGCAGGCGATGGAGGCCATCGAGGAGTACAAACCGGAGCTGAAGGGGGTCTTGCCCCGGGAGGAGTACTTCCGCCTGACGCGGACCGACAAGACCATCCCGAAGCAGTTGCTGAAGAACTTCGCCGACATTCCGGAAGATGCTACCGGCGATATGTTCGGCCAGATCTACGAGTATTTTCTCGGCAACTTCGCCATGGCCGAAGGGCAAGGGGGCGGCGAGTTTTTCACCCCGCGCTCGGTGGTGCGCCTGATGGTGGAGATCATCGAGCCCTATCGCGGCCAGGTTTTCGACCCCGCCTGCGGTTCCGGCGGCATGTTTGTGCAGTCGGCCCACTTCATCGAACAGCACCGGAGCGAGCTGGCCAATGGCGATGTGGGGGATATCTTTGTCTACGGCCAGGAAAAGACCCTGGAGACGGTCAAGCTGGCCAAGATGAACCTGGCGGTCAACGGCCTGCGCGGCGAGGTCCGCCAGGCGAACACCTATTACGAGGACCCGTATGGCAGCTTCGGCAAGTTCGATTACGTCATGGCCAATCCGCCGTTCAACGTGGATGACGTCAGCCTCAAGAGTGTGGAGAAGGACAAGCGCTTCAACACCTACGGCATCCCTCGCAACAAGACCAAGGTGAAGAAGAGCGACGAGGGGAAGGAAACCGTCCCCAACGCAAACTACCTCTGGATCAACCTCTTCGCAACCTCTCTGAAACCCGAAGGCCGCGCTGCCCTGGTCATGGCCAACTCTGCGTCCGACGCCCGCCACTCCGAGGCGGACATCCGCCAGAACCTGATCGAGAAAAACCTGATCTACGGCATGCTGACCCTGCCGTCCAACATGTTCTATACGGTCACCCTGCCGGCTACTCTCTGGTTCTTCGACAAGGCCAAGAAAGACAAGGACATTCTCTTCATCGACGCCCGCAACATCTTCACTCAAATCGACCGGGCGCACCGTGAGTTTTCCGAGGAACAGATCCAGAACATCGCCATCATCAGCCACCTGCACAAGGGGAAACGGTGCAGGTTCGTGGAACTTATCGACCGCTATTTCCAGCAGGGGATGGAAAAGCTGGCCGAGAACAAGACAAAGGTGGAGCCGGTCTCCGGGCAGCTTCTGGAGGTGCTGGACGACACTGCCGGCAAGCAGGCCGTGGCCGAACTGGTGAAGCAGTGGGCCGGGTTGAAGGCGCTGGAAAAGGAATATGAACGGTATGTAGGGGCGGGTTCTAAACCCGCCCAATCCATGACAATACAAAAACGGGCGGGTTTGGAACCCGCCCCTACGGTTGATATTGCCCGGCAGAACAAGGCCCAGCATCAGTTGCGCGAGTCGTTCGACCCGTTCTTTGTCGGTCTGCACGAAGGGTTGAAAAAGCTGGACAAGATCGTCCGCCAGCATGAGAAACAGCAGGCTGAGCAGGCAAAGGCCGAAGGAAAACGCGGCAGCGTTGACCGCAAGACAAAGGCGCTGAAAGACGCGCTGGAAGCGCTGCACGATGAGGTGAAGACCGCCGAGAGTTTCTTCCGGCATATCCACTGGCTCCAGGAGCGCTTCCCCAAGGCCGAGTACGAGGATGTCACCGGCCTGTGCAAGCTGGCATCGCCGCTGGAGGTGAAAGAGCAAGACTATTCCCTCAACCCGGGGCGGTATGTAGGGGTGGTGATTGAGGAGGATGGGAAGACGGAGGAGGAGTTTGTCAGCGAATTGCTGGCGATGAATGAGGAGCTTACCCTTTTGAATAGAGAAGCACTGAATTTGGAATCAGTAATATTTGCCAACGTCAGTCAGATTGCGGGTGATCAATGAATAAAGAGGCTCTCACAAGGATCGGAATCAAAGACTTTTCCTTTGATTTTTTGACTGTGGAACAGCTGATAAAACGAGGCATCATTGATAAACCACTCGATGGAAATCATGGGGAACTCCACCCTAAGGGAGAGGATTTTGTACTGTCCGGGGTTCCATTTATCATGGCATCTGACATAAACGATGGTGCAGTCGATTATGTCAACTGCAAGTTCATAACTAGAAAACAGGCAGATAGCCTTCGTAAGGGGTTTGCCAAGAATGGTGATGTCCTCTTAACTCATAAAGCAACAATTGGAAGAACTGCCATCGTCAAATATAACGAACAACCCTATGTGATGCTTACCCCTCAGGTAACGTACTATCGGGTGCGTGACCATCAAAAGCTTCATAATCGATATTTACGGTATTTTTTTGAAAGTACTTTCTTCCAGAACATGTTGAGTTCGTGGGCTGGTTCTGGCTCAACGAGAGCCTATTTAGGCATAACAGAGCAATGTAAACTCCCCGTCATCCTGCCGCCAATAACCAAACAAAAGAAAATTGCCGCCGTTCTCTCCGCTTACGACGACCTGATCGAAAACAACAAACGCCGCATTGCCCTGCTGGAAAAGATGGCCGAGGAAATCTACCGCGAATGGTTCGTACGGATGCGGTTTCCGGGGCACGAGAAGGTGAAGGTTGTGAAGGGGGTGCCAGAGGGGTGGCATGTTACGAAAGTAAAGCCGATTGTTTCAAGGCTGCCTTTTGGAAGAATCTATAGAGAAAACGAGTTGTTGGAAAGTGGGCAAATTATCGTAATAGATCAGTCACAATCTGATTTTTTAGGATTCTATAATGGTGAGCCACAACATAAGGCTACTCCTGAAAAACCGATAGTCCTTTTTGGAGATCATTCGTGCAAAATGTTACTAATGACGAAGCCATTTTCTCTGGCTGAGAATGTAATACCTTTTGTTCCCCAAAATGATATGCCGACATATTTTTTGTATCATCTGATAAAGGGCTCAATCGAAACTACAGAATATAAGCGCCATTGGACAGAACTTACGAATAAAGATGTCTTTTTGCCTCCACCCCCTCTTCAGCAGCGATATCAAGATGTCGTGAAACCCCATTATCAAAATATAGAACTCTTGAAAGATGCAATACGATTTACTTCTAAGTCCCGTGACATGTTGCTTGCCCGCCTCATCTCCGGCAAATTACCCGTTGAAAATCTAGCCATCCAGTTTCCAGCCAGTATGCAGGACGAAGCTACGAGCTAAAGGAATCCAGCCATGCCCAACTTCATCTCCGAAGACGCCATCGAGCGGGCGATTCTGAAACGGTTGAAGCAACAGTTCGGCTTTGAGGTGCTGAACTGCTACACTGCTGAGGCAGACGACCTGAACGATCGCTCGGGCCGCAGCGACAAGCGCGAGGTGATCTTCGGGGAAAGGTTAAAAGAGGCAGCACTTCGTCTCAATAAGGGTATCCCGGAAACCGCCATCGACGAAGCACTTGCCAACCTGGCGGACAAACGGCACGCCATGTCCCCCATCGCCGCCAACCGGCAGATCGACGGACTGCTCCGCGACGGCATCCCGGTCGAGGTTGAAAACGCCCAGGGGAAGATGGAGCAGGAGCGCGTCCGGGTGATCGATTTCAACGATCCCGGTGAAAACCGCTACCTGGCAGTCTCCCAGCTCTGGATCAAGGGAGAGCGCCGCTCGCGGCGGCCCGACATCCTTCTCTACGTGAACGGCCTCCCCTTGGTCTTCATCGAGCTGAAAAACTCCAACGTCAAACTGAAAACCGCCTACGAAGACAACCTCACCAACTACAAGGCCGACATCCCCCAGCTCTTCCTCACCAACGCCCTCTGCATTCTTTCCAATGCCATCGAAACCAAGGTCGGCAGCATCACCGCCGGCTGGGAGCACTTTTTCCCCTGGCTGCGGGTGGCGGACGAAAAGGAAAAGATCGACCGCGAGCAGATCAAGCACAAGGGGACGAGCGTGGAACAGGCCATTGCGGGGCTCTGCGCACCGGAAAAGCTTCTGGACTATCTCGAAAACTTCATCATCTACCACAAGGAAACGGACAAGATCATCGCCCAGAACCACCAGTTCATCGGCGTGAACAACGCCTACCAGGCGTTTCTGGGCCGGGACGAAAAACACGGGAAGCTCGGGGTATTCTGGCACACCCAGGGCTCGGGAAAGAGCTTCTCCATGATCTTCTACGTCCGGAAGATCTTCCGCAAGCAGACCGGGAATTTCACCTTCGTCGTCGTTACAGACCGTGACGACCTGGACGGGCAGATCTATCGTAACTTCCTGAACACCGGTACGGTCAAAAAGCACGAGGCGGCCCAGCCGAAAAACAGCGCGGAGATGCGCAAGTTCCTCGGCCAGAACAAGCGGCTTGTCTTCACCCTGATCCAGAAATTCAGGTATGAGGCCGGGAAAGATTATCCGGTGCTGTCCGACCGCGGCGACATCGTGGTGATCGTCGACGAGGCCCACCGCACCCAGTACCGGACCTTTGCCGAGAACATGCGCAAGGGGCTTCCCAAGGCCCAGTACCTGGCTTTCACCGGGACACCGCTGTTGGGGCGCGAGCGCAAGACCAACGCCTGGTTCGGAGATTACGTCAGCGAGTACAACTTCCAGCAGTCCATGGATGACGGCGCCACGGTGCCGCTGTTCTATGAGAAGCGGGTGCCGGAGGTACTGATCCAGAACGAAGCCCTGAGCGACGAGTTCTACGAAATCCTGGAAGACGAAACCCTCGACGAGGCCCAGCAGACAAAGCTTGAGAAGAAGTTCGCCCAGGAGATCGAGGTCATCAAACGGGACGACCGCCTGGAAACCATCGCCAGGGATATCGTCTTCCACTTCCCGCGCCGGGGCTATCTCGGCAAGGGGATGGTCATCTCGGTGGACAAATTCACCGCCGTCAAGATGTTCGACAAGGCGCAAAGGTTCTGGAAAGAGGAACTGAAGCACCTGCACGGGCGGATAAATAAGTCCAAGAACGATATCGAAAAGGCGAAGCTGAAGAAGATCGTCGACTACATGCGAACGGTGGAAATGGCGGTCGTGGTGAGCGAGGAGGCCGGCGAAGAGGAGAAATTCAAGAAGCAGAAGCTCGACATCAAGCCCCACCGCGACCGGATGAACAGGCTGGACGAGCACGGCCACGACATCGAATACAACTTCAAAGACCCGGCGCACCCGTTGCAGCTGGTCTTTGTCTGCGCTATGTGGCTGACCGGCTTCGATGCGCCGACGGTTTCGACCCTCTATCTCGACAAGCCGATGAAGGACCACACCCTGATGCAGACCATCGCCCGCGCCAACCGGGTGACCTCATGGCAGATCAACGGCGTGATCAAGAAAAACGGCGAGATCGTCGATTACTACAACGTCTTCCGCAACATGAAAAGGGCGCTGAAGGATTATGCCCAGGGGCAGGAGGGACTGGAAAACCCGCCGGTCAGAAATAAAACGGAACTCTTCCGGCTCCTGGATGATGCCATCAACCAGGGCATGATGTTTTGCCGGGAAAAGGGAATTGACCTGTCCGAAGTCTATGACAAGAACGAGGTGTTCAAGAACATCGGGCGGTTCGAGGAGTACGCCGATATCCTGCTGAGCAATGACGAGTGGCGCAAGGCGTTCAATGTACACGAAAATACCATCACTGCACTGTACGAAGCCTGCAAGCCCGAGATCCTGGGGCAGGAAACCGTAAAATTTGTGGCCATCTTCCAGTACCTGCGCGGGGTGATCGACAGCATTATCGAGCAAACAGACATCGATGCGGTCAGCCTGAGGATTGGCGAGCTACTCGATGAGAGTGTGGTGGTGGATAATGTCGAAGCGTTTATCAAAGAAGAGCACAAGTTCGAATACACGGTTATAAAAAAGGGAAGAGTCTGGGATCTCAGCAAGATCAACTTCGATAAACTGAGGGAGGATTTCAAACATTCGGCATACAAGAATATCGAGATAACCGATTTGCGGGCGTTTATCGAGCACAAGCTGGAACTGATGCTTCAGCAGAATCTGACCAGGACCGACTTTGCCCAACGCCTGCAACAGATCATCGATACTTACAACTCCGGCGGTTCATCGACGGAGAACTACTTTGATGAGCTGATGAAATTCACGCAGGACATGAAGGCGGAAGACGAGCGGCACGTGCGGGAAGGCTTGACTGAGGATGAGCTGGAGCTGTTTGACCTGCTCAAGAAGGAGAAGATGACAAAAGCGGAAACCCAGAAGGTCAAGCTCGCCGCCAAATCGTTGCTGCACCGCCTGCTGGAAGAGCGGCCAAAGGTTCTTGTGCAAGACTGGTACAAGGATACGCAATCGCAGAAGGTCGTCCGCGCCGCGGTGGAGCAGGTTTTGGACAAGAACCTTCCCGACAGCTACGACCGGGTCTTATTCAAGGAGAAGTGCGACAATGTGTTCGAGATGATGCTTGAGTATGCGAGTAACGGGAGGAAGTGGGCGGCTTGAGGCGAACAGGCAAAGCCGGGGATGATTTGTATGGGGTGGCACGGAAGGAGGCCATAAATTCTTTCTTCTGGGGGAACAATCACAAATGAAAAGCGACATCATCATTCAGCTGCACAAGAATTTCGAGGAGTTTGCCCACCAGATCGACGGCGAGGAATATTGGTTCGCCCGCGAATTGCAAACACTTCTTGGCTACACCCAGTGGCGCAATTTCGAGCAGGTAATTGACAAGGCTAAGATCGCCTGTCAAACGGCCGATCATGAGGTTTCAGACCATTTTGCTGACGTCAGCAAAATGGTCGACATCGGCTCCGGTGCGGAGCGGAAGATCGACGACATCATGCTCACCCGCTACGCATGCTACCTGATCGCCCAAAACGGCGATCCGCGCAAGGTAGAGATCGCCTTTGCCCAGACCTACTTCGCGGTTCAGACCCGACGGATCGAACTGATCGAAAAGCGAATCGGCGAGATCGAGCGCATTCAAGCCAGGCAGAAACTGACCCTGTCCGAAAAAGAGCTCTCCGGGCTGCTCTACGAGTATATTGGCGACACCTCCGGTTTCGGTCGTATCCGCAGCAAAGGGGATGCGGCGCTCTTCGGCGGCAAGAACACCATCCAGATGAAGGACCGGCTGGGAGTGCCCGACAACCGGGCGCTGGCCGACTTCCTTCCTACCATCACCATCAAGGCCAAGGACTTCGCCACCGAGATCACCAACTTCAACGTCAGGAAGGATGACAGTCTCAGGAGCGAGGCTGCCATCAGCCGCGAACATGTCAAAAACAATCAGGACGTGCGCAAGGTCCTCACCGACCGAGGGATCAGGCCGGAAGAGCTGCCACCTGCCGAAGATATCAAGAAGCTGGAGCGCCGCTTCAAATCTGAAGAAAAACAGATTGTGAAGCAGGCAGCAAAGCCCCGGAAATTGAAGTGATTAAGAGACCTGAAGCAGCAAATGAAAAAAGCCGTGCAGTAATGTGATTACGGCACGGCTTAAAACTACGAGATCTCTGTAATCCCTAGAACGGAATATCGTCGTCCGGGTTGAACACCGGCTCCTCATACCCCGGCCCTTGGCTCTCGGCGCCGCGCCCGCCTGCGGGCCGGCCGGCCCCGCCTCCGCCTTCCCCCTTGCCCGAGAGCATCTGCATCCTGTCGCCGACGATCTCGGTGGTGTAGCGGTCGCGGCCGTCCTTGTCCTGCCACTTGCGGGTCTGGAGGCGCCCTTCGATGTAGACGGTCTTCCCCTTGGCCAGGTACTCGCCGGCGATCTCCGCCAGTCTTCCCCAGAGGGTGACGTTGTGCCACTCGGTCTTGTCCTCCCACTCGCCGTTCTTGTTCTTGAACCGCTCGCTCGTGGCCAGTGAAAAGCTCGCCACGGCCGTGCCGGACTGGGTATAGCGGACCTCCGGGTCCTTGCCCAGGTTTCCGATCAGCATTACCTTGTTCAAACTGGCCATCTGGCGCTCCTTATCGTCTGATTTTGCTGCTCTCGAAGGGGCAGTCTATATGAAATGGCGGCCGGTTTGCAAGCGATATTTGTTTGACTCGGCGGGGAAAAAAAAGTAAGTTAAACCGTTACGCTACCGGAGCGGATGATGCTGAGAGCCTATCTATTCCTGCTGTTGTTCATGCCCCTGACCTTCGTTCTCGCATTCAGCGCGATGATGTTCACCTTCGTCGATCCGGGCGGCGGCATGTACCACCGGCACGCCCGGCTCTGGGCCAGGCTGGGGCTCTGGCTGGCGGGGGTCAGGGTCGAGGTGACCGGGGTGGAGAAGGTTCCCGCCGACGCGCCGGTCATCTTCATGAGCAACCACCAGGGAAATTTCGACATCCTGGCGCTCCTGCTCGTCGCCCCGCGAAAATTCGCCTGGATCGCCAAGGAAGAACTCTTCCGCATTCCGGTGTTCGGCCATTCCATGGCCCGGGCCGGCTACATCCCCCTCGACCGGAGCGACGGTCGCCGCGCCCTGAAGAGCATGGATGCAGCAGCCGCGAAAATCAGGAACGGCGCCAGCGTGGTGATCTTCCCGGAGGGTACCCGCTCTCTCGATGGCGCACTCCTCCCGTTCAAGCGGGGCGGGTTCCTGGTGGCTGCCCGGGCCGGGGTCCCCATCGTTCCGGTGTCCATCGACGGCAGCCGGCAGATCAACCCACCGCCCCGCATCGAGCTTCATCCGGGGACGATCAGGGTCCGCTTCGGCGAGCCGATCGTCACGGCCGGCGGCGGCCGGGGTAAGGACGAACAGCTGATGGCCCAGGTGCGATCCGCAATAGCTGCCGGTTTGGAGAAAAATTAGGATGCAGATACTCTACGCGGCAATGATCGTGGCGGGAGTTGCCGCAATTGCCTGGGGATTGCCGGCGGCCCACCGCCTGCAGCGCCCCTTCGATATCCTGGCCGCGCTCCTGGTGCTGGCCGGGA
This sequence comes from Geobacteraceae bacterium, assembly GCA_024281055.1. GTDB lineage: Bacteria > Desulfobacterota > Desulfuromonadia > Geobacterales > Geobacteraceae > JAMXLF01. The sequence continues at coordinate 18,543 of JAMXLF010000043.1, read as the reverse complement.
CGGCGGCCGCTCTCCTCGGAGCGCTCCTCACCGCGGTTCCCGGGTTTTTTAAAGGATAGTTCCGAGTTAGAGAGTTCAGGAGTTGGGGAGTTCAGGAGTTTAGGAGTTCGGAGTTTGCAGGGTGTTAACTCCGGAACTCCCAAACTCTCTAAACTCCTAAACCAGTTCTTATTATGGAAAAAACCAAGACTATCGCACTCAACGTTGCGGTAACCGCGCTCATCTCCCTCCTCCTCATCTGGGGCACCACCTGGTACCGGCAAACGATCCAGTTCGCCCGGGGGGAAGCTGCCCAGGCTGCAGGGGACACCATTGGCGCCATTGCCGGCTATGAGGCTGCCCTGCACATGTACACTCCCGGCAGTCCCCTCAATGAGCAGGCCGCGGCAAAGCTCTGGGCCGTGGGCGAAGCCATGGAAAAAAGCGGCGATGCCGACCGGGCGCTCATCGCCTATCGGGCGCTGCGCAGCTCGTGGTACGCGGTGCGCTGGCTCACCCAGCCGGGCGAGGAATGGATTGCCCGTTGTGACCGCAAGATCGCCGAGCTGGTCCAGGCCCAGGGGCAGACAAACCGGAAGACACAGTAAGACACCGGCGGTGCCGTGACCGGGAGGCGATGACCCCGCTTTCCGCGATGAGCTGCCGGTGTGACGAAAGATACTGGACCCGATGGAACAATCCCGCAACGACAGCTTCGGCCTGAAGGTGATCCCCCTCGGTGGACTGGGGGAGATCGGGCTGAACATGGCCCTTTTCGAGTACGGCGACGACATCATCGCCGTCGACTGCGGCCTCATGTTTCCCGAGCCGTACATGCTCGGCATCGACCTCGTCATCCCGGACATCTCCTACCTCCTGGAGCGGGCCGACCGGCTCAGGGCGATCATGCTCACCCACGGTCATGAGGACCATATCGGCGCGCTCCCCTTCGTCCTCCCCCAGCTCCCTTCCGTTCCCGTCTATGGCACGGCCCTCACCCTCGGCTTTGTCCGGGAAAAGCTCAAGGAGTACGAGCTCGACAGGAGCACCGACCTGCGGGTGGTGCAACCACGGCAGAAGGTGGCGGCGGGGGCGTTCGAGGTGGAGTTCCTCCGAGTCGCCCACTCCATCGTCGACGGTTGCGGGCTCGCCATCGGTTCCCCGGAGGGGGTGGTGATCCACACCGGCGACTTCAAGCTCGACCAGACCCCGGTGGACGGGGAACTCACCGATCTCGTCAGCTTCGCCCGTTACGGCGAGGCGGGCGTACTGGCGCTCATGGCGGATTCCACCAACGTGGAGCGGGAAGGGTACACCCTCTCCGAAAAGCTCGTCGGCGACGCCTTTAAAGATATCTTCTGGGGCTGCACCGGCCGCATTATCGTGGCGGCCTTCTCCAGCAACATCCACCGGGTGCAGCAGGTGGTGGAGGCCGCTGCGGCCGTGGGCCGCAAGGTCCTGCTGAACGGCCGCTCCATGGTCGCCAACGTCCAGATCGCCCGGGAGCTGGGCTACCTGCGGATCCCGGACGAGCTCCTCATCGACCTGAAGGAGATGCCGCGGCTCCCCAAGGAGGAGGTCTGCATGATCACCACCGGCTCCCAGGGGGAGCCGATGAGTGCACTCACCCGGATCGCCATGGACGACCACAAACAGATCAAGCTGGAGCGGGGGGATACGGTCATCCTCTCCTCCCGCTTCATTCCGGGAAACGAGAAGACCATCTCCGACCTGATCAACCACCTCTACCGGCGGGGGGCAGAGGTCTTCCACGAGAAGGTGTCGGAGGTGCACGTCTCGGGGCACGCCTCCCAGGAGGAGCTGAAGCTGATGCTCAACCTCGTCCGGCCGCGCTTTTTCATCCCGGTGCATGGCGAGTACCGGCACCTCGTCAAACACGCCCAGCTGGCGCAGAAGGTGGGGATTGCCGCCGAGCGGTGCATCCTCGCCGTGAACGGCGACGTGGTCCTTTTCAGCGACGGTGAAGGGGCGATCGTCGACACCGCCGACACGGGGCGGGTCTTCGTGGACGGCAAGGGAGTGGGGGACGTGGGGGACGTGGTCCTCAAGGACCGCCGCCACCTCTCCCAGGACGGCATGGTGGTGGTGATCATCGGCATCGACCAGACGAGCGGCGAGATCATCTACGGCCCCGACATCGTGTCGCGGGGCTTCGTATTCGAGGACGAGAGCCAGGAGTATCTGGACGAGGCAAAGAAGGTGGTCCTCGACACCCTGGCGCTTCGGAACGTCGAGGCCCTTGCCGACTGGGGCGAGGTGAAACAGGAGGTGCGGCGGGTGCTGCGCCGCTTCTTCAACAAGACCATCGAGCGGCGGCCGGTCATCCTGCCGCTGATACTTGAAATGTAACGATGTAGGGGCAACCCTGCGTGGTTGCCCTTAGGGCGGCCACGCGAGGCCACCCCTACAGGGTATGCTCATGGACGAACAAGTCGTCAGAAAAGAAAAGCTGATCAAAGAGATCAAGGGGATGGCGCTCGGCGCGGGGGGGATCTTTTTCCTCATTGCGCTCCTGTCGTTCCATGCCGACGACGCCTCCTTCAACAGCTTCTCCTCCGAGGCCGGGGTCCACAACCTGGCGGGGAGACTCGGCGCCCAGTTCGCCGACCTGCTCCTGCAGGTGTGCGGTATCGCCGCCTACCTCGTCCCCGGCACCCTCCTCTTCCTCTCCTACCGGCTTCTGCGCTTCAAGGAGATCAAGTGGCGCTACTACAAGGGGGTCGCTCTCGTCGGCCTCCTCGTCTCGCTCTCCGCGCTCTTCGCCTTCAGCCTGGAGTTCACCGAGTTCCTCGGCCAGCGGGTTCCCACCGGCGGCGCCATGGGATACAAGACCGCGGAGCTCCTCAAGGGATGGCTCGGCGTGCCCGGCGCGCTGCTGCTCCTCCTTCCGATGCTGGCGGCGTCCATCATGGTCCTCTCCCGCTTCTCCTTCGTCCTGTTCGCCGACTGGTGGCTCGCCACGATGGGAGAGAAGTGGACCCGCCATCGCGAGCGGCGCGCCCTCAACCGGGAGGCGCTCGCCAAGGAGCCGAAGGCGGCCGAAGCGGGAGGACCGGTCATCAAGCCGGTTCCGGTCCCGGCACCGGCGCCACCCCCCGTGCAGGCCAAGGAGCGGCAACGGGAAAAGGAAAAGGCGAAGCCGGTGCAGGAGACCTTCGATTTCGCCAAGAGCGACGGGAGCTATCGCACGCCCCCCCTCTCCCTGCTCGACGACCCGCCGGTGGCGGAAAAGAAAGTTGACAAGGAGGGGCTCACCGTCAACGCCCGGCTCCTGGAGAAGAAGCTCAAGGACTTCGGGGTGGACGGCGAGGTCGTGGAGATCTGCCCCGGCCCGGTGGTCACCATGTACGAGTACGCCCCCGGTCCCGGGATCAAGGTGAGCCGTATCGCCGGCCTCTCCGACGACCTCTCCATGGCTCTCCAGGCACTTTCGATCCGCATCGTCGCCCCGATCCCCGGGAAGGGGGTGGTGGGAATCGAGCTCCCCAACCGTGTGCGGGAGATGGTGGCTCTCAAGGAAATATTCACCTGCGAGGATTTCCACCGCGGCAAGCTCCGTCTGCCCCTCGCCCTCGGCAAGGACATCGCCGGCCTGCCGCTCGTGACCGACATGGCCCGCATGCCCCATCTCCTCGTGGCGGGCGCCACCGGGGCCGGCAAATCGGTCTCCATCAACACGATGATCCTCTCGCTCCTCTACACGGCGACCCCCAACGATGTCCGGCTCATCATGGTGGATCCGAAGATGCTGGAGCTCTCCATCTACGAGGGAATACCGCATCTGCTCCTTCCCGTGGTGACCAACCCGAAGAAGGCCGCGCTCGCCCTCAAGTGGGCGGTGGAGGAGATGGGACGGCGCTACCGTCTCATGGCCGACAAGGGAGTGCGCAACATCGACTCCTACAACAAGGCGCTGGAGAAAGAGGAAAAAGAGGCGGCCGAGCTGCACGCCAAGGGAACGGTGATCGTCGACGAGGTGGAGGAGCCGTCGGCTGACGACGAAGCGGCCATTCAGCTTCTCCTCCAGAAGGACGAGGAGTTGGAACATGGCCACCTCCCCTACATCGTGGTCATCGTCGACGAGCTCGCCGACCTGATGATGGTGGCGGGTCGGGAGATCGAGGAGTCGATTGCGCGGCTGGCCCAGATGGCCCGGGCCGCCGGCATCCACCTGATCCTTGCCACCCAGCGGCCGTCGGTGGACGTCATTACCGGGCTCATCAAGGCGAACTTCCCGGCCCGCATCTCCTTCCAGGTCTCCTCCAAGACCGATTCCCGGACCATCCTCGACTGTAACGGCGCCGAGGCGCTCCTCGGGGCCGGCGACATGCTCTTCCTTCCTCCCGGCACGGCCAAGCTGCAGCGGGCCCACGGCGCCTTCGTCTCCGACGCCGAGGTGCAGCGGGTGGTGGAGTTCCTCAAGAAGCAGGGGAAACCGGTCTACGACAAGTCGATCCTGGAGATGAAGGACGACGGCGGCAAGGGGGAGGACGGCGACGACGAACTTGTGGACGAGCGGTACGACGACGCGGTGGCCCTCGTTGCCGATACGCGCCAGGCCTCCATCTCCATGATCCAGCGGCGGCTGCGCATTGGTTACAACCGGGCGGCTCGCATCATCGAGAAGATGGAGCAGGAGGGGATCGTCGGCCCGTCGGACGGGACGAGCAAGCCGCGCGAAGTGTTCATCAACAAGCTGTAGGGATTTTGAGGAGGTACCGTGAGCGAATGCCGCAAAGAGAACCTGGCCCATTTCGCCGTGACCGTGATCAGCAAGGACCGCCCCGGCATCGTTGCCGACATCACCGAGGTCCTCTACCGCCTCGGCTGCAACATCGAGGACTCCAGCTGCACCATGCTCGGCGGGGACTTCGCCATCATCCTCGTCGTCTCCCACGAAAAGCCCTTCAGCAAGGCGCGGCTCAATGACGAATTCAAGACGCTTCACGACCGGACCGGGCTTGCCACCCACATCCGGCCCCTGGCGGAGGAGGAGATCTGCCCGGTCAAGGAAGAGGGGGAGCTCTGCCTGGTGTCGGTCTACGGCTCTGACCGGCCGGGGATCGTGTACCGGGTGACGCGGGCACTGGCGGACCGGCGGGTCAACATCACCGACCTCAACACGCGGCTGATCGGCACGAAGGAAGAGCCGGTCTACGTGCTGATGCTGGAGGCGGTCCTCCCCGACGGTATGACGGTCGAGGACGCCGCCGCGGTCCTGGATGATCTCAAGAAGGCGCTGCAGGTGGAGATATCCATCCGCGCCATTACGCCGGTTGCCCTCTGATTCATCGCAGCGATTCGAACCCGTTTCAGGATAATTGACCGATGCCCGTTCAGACGATACTTCTCTACCCTCACCCGATCCTGAAGAAGCTGTGCCGGCCGGTTGCCGATATCGACCCGGAAATAGGCGGCCTGATCCGGGATCTCGTCGACACCATGCACGCCGGGCCCGGCTCCGTGGGCGTGGCCGCCCCGCAGATCGGCGTCTCGCTGCGGGTCTGCGTGGTAGACGTCTCGGCGAGCAGGCTGGGAAAAGAGAACAACCACGGCCTTCTCGTCATGGTGAACCCGGAGGTCGTCGCCCGTGAGGGTGCGGCGGTCATGCGCGAGGGGTGCATGAGCATCCCCGATTACACCGGCGATGTGGAGCGGGCCACCGCCATCACGGTGCACTTTACGGACGAGTCGGGGAATGCCCGCGAGGTTGCTGCCGAAGGGTTCGAGGCGGTGGCGATCCAGCACGAGATGGACCATCTCGATGGTGTTCTCTTTCTCGACCGGATCGTCTCGCTGAAGACCGGTCTTTTCCGGCGGAAGAACTACCGTTGACGCTTTGTCAGGGGCTTCTGCCGCGTGACAGACCGTTGTTGACACGCACGATTTGCAGGATAGAATTTGTTCGGTTTTACCAGCTCCGATTCGGCTGAATGATCGATTATTCCGCTGATCATACAATCCCTGTGACGAGGAGGATACACAGTATGCGAGGTACATGGAAACCGGGCGGCGTCACGCACGTTGCCCGCCGGATCAAGATGCTGCTGGTGCTCGCTGCCGCCTGCGCCCTGGCAGCCTGCGGCGGTGGCGGAGGGAGCAGCACGGTCAACACCGCCCTGCTCGTTGGCACCTTTGCCATCAACCTGAGCGGCGGCCAGGTGGACCAGAATTCGGGGGGGCCGGCCTCCATCGGCGGTACCGGAGGAAAATTCATAGCCTACAGCTCGGCGCGCAGCGACCTGAAGATCCACGCCGGGGGCTCCGTTGACGCGAGTTTTACCGTCCCGGCGTATTCGTACAATTTCGGCGGCAACCCGGTCATCAATCCGGTTGCCACGAACGGTGTCATTGACGTCAAAGTCATTACCGGTACCGCTGCGCAGGGAGTGCTGTACATGCACGCCAACGATACGAACCTCTATCTGGGAACCGGCACCGGAACCGACAATCCGGTCACCGGCCTGACGGTGCCTGCCGGGACGACCATGAACTTCGACGCCAATTTCGGCACCGGAACCCAGGTGACGCTCATCAATGCGGTAGTCATCAACGGTACGGTACAACCGTCGACCGCTACGACCCCGAACCTTGCCCTGACCGCGGGATCGCTGCAGATAAACGCCGGCGGCAAGGTCACTGCCGCCGCCAAGGACCTGTCGGCCACAAACGGGGGTAACCTGACGCTCGTCACCACCAACGGCGTCGTCGTCAACCAGGGGACCATCGATTGCAGCGGCACGAACGGCGGGAGCGCCGGTAACATCGTGGTGCATGCCAGGACTCTCCTGTTCAACGCCACCAATGGCCTGGCGGGCGGGAGCGGCACGATATCGGCCCGTGGCGGGGATAATGCCGGCGGAGCCGGCGGGACCGGGGGCGTCATCTCCCTGTTTGCCGATGCCGGCAGCTTTTGTACCTCCGGCATCGTCGATGTGAGCGGCGGAAACGCCACCCAGGGCGCCGGGAACGGAGGCGCTGCCGGGAGCATCCAGTTTGTTGCCGGCGACACGGCGGCCGATACGGTGCCGGATGCGAACGATACCATCGGCAAGGTTGCGGTCGAGGGCACCGTAACGGCGAACGGCGGCAATGCTGCCGCCGGCAATGGCGGCAACGGCGGCACGATCACCCAGATCAGCCACGCCCAGCCTCTGCTGGCGAATGTCGCCATCATCGGCGCCAGCGGCGGTAACGGCGGCGGGGCGGGTTCCCGCGGCGGCGATGGCGGCGGACTTAACCTTTTCAACCTGCTGGCCTTCGATCCCGCAACCGGCCTGAATGCATCACCCCAGGGAATCAAGGTGGCAGGCCCCATCAGCCTGAACGGCGGCACTGGCACCAGTGGCGGTAATGGCGGAACCATTTTTGTAAAGAGCAAGGCTTCCCCCAATGCCCTGCCCGGCAGCGCCACGGTCGAGTTCTTCGGCTACGGCTTCGGCATCAATCTCAACGGCGGCAAAGGGAGTCTCGTTGATCCCACTGCCGGCGGCACTGGCGGCGATGGCGGGATGTTCGCCGCTTCCCTGGCATCCGCCGTTACCGACGGGGTCACCCTGCCGGCCGGCGGCGTCTATAACGAGGTGACGATCACCGCCCGGGGAGGCGACAGCGCAAAAGGCGCCTCTCTGCTAGGCGGTGCCGGCGGCATCGTTACCATGCAGAGTCCTATAGCTAACAACACCGTCGACCCGAACCTGACAGTGGTGGTCAACTCGGGAGCGATCGATGTCTCCGGCGGCGCAGGTGGGAATGGCGGCACTGCAGGGACGGTGACCATGTCCGGCTACGGCAAGGTAACCAACAGCGGCTCGATTACCGGACTTGGCGGGGATGGCACATCGCAGGGAGGAAACGGCGCCAAGGGGGTCGTGCTCTCCGCAGCTATCGATATCACTAACAGCGGGTTCATCACGATCAGTGGCGGTAACGCCAGCAGCGGCACCGGCGGCAAGGGGGGGAGTGTGCAGATGACCGCTGGCCACCAGACGGTGAACGGCAGCGCTTTTGTCGTCAGCGGCACGATCAGCAGCGCTGTTTCCGCAAACGGTGGCGCCGGAACCGTGAAAGGCGGCGACGGCGGTTCGATAAACCTCTTGTCGCAGACCATTGCGACCAGTAATCTGGGCACGCTCTCCGCCGTCGGTGGCGGTGGCGCCACTATCGGTGGCAAAGGGACCATCGTGATCGACGGGGTCAACATAGCTATCTAGCGACGCACGAGAAAGGGGGAGTCTGCACTCACCCTCCTCCATCATCGGGCCGCTGGCGATCATGCCGGCGGCCCTTTTTATTCATCTGCTGCGCCTGTCCCGGTTCGTCAACGCATAAGGTGGCGGATCGCGGCATCGGCGGAGCGGTTGGCCGCGGCGACGCAGTCGTTGAGACCGATGCCGCGGTAGGAGTTGCCGGTGAGGAAGAGGCCGGGATACTGCCGCAGTTTCTCCTCCAGCATTTCGACCCGGTGACCGTGTCCCACGGTGTACTGGGGGATCGCCTGTTCGTGGCGGAAGATCCTGACGAAGGACGGCTCGTCCTTGATTCCCATGATGGTCTTCAGGTCCGCCCGTACCCGGTCGGTGATGTCCATGTCGGAGAGCTTGATGTAGCCGGGGAAGCAGGCCCCACCCAGCATGCTGCGGAGGAGAACCCTTCCCTGGGGCGCCCGGCTCTCGAAGATGCTCGAATCCCAGAGTGTTCCGAGGGTGTTCATTTTCTCCTCCTTCGGGATCAGGTAGCCGAAGCCGTTCAGGTCATGGGCGATCCGGCGCCGCTCGTAGCCGAAGCAGACGACGGTCATGGAGGAGTAAGGGATGTCCCCGAGCACGTGCGCGATGTACGGGTCGAGTTCCTGGACCATCCGGGAGCCGGCATGGGCGGGGGTGGCGAGGATGACGACGTCCGCCTCCAGGTCACCGTTTGCGGTGGTGACCCGATAGGGCGAACTCGTTGCCTTGCTGACCCGGACTACCTCCTGGCCGCTCGATATGGCGTCGCTGCCGAGGGCAGTGGCGAGGATGTCGGTGAGGGTCTGAATGCCGTCGCGAAACGAGGTGAGAACACCTCCCGGGCCGGCGGCGCTCGCCACCGCCTTGCCGGCCGCCTTTTCCTTCTTCTTTTGCTTGGCCATTTTGATCATGGCCATGATGAGGCTCCCGTACTCCGCCTCCAACTCGGCGATGCGGGGAAAGCAGGACTTGAGGGACATGGTTTCCGGATCGCCGGCGAAGATGCCGGAGACCATGGGGGCGATCAGCTTGCGGAGCGCCTCCTCGCCGAGCCGGCGCCGGCCGAAGGCTGCGAGGGTTTCGTCCACCTCCATCGGCGCCTTGGACGCGAACGGTTCCATGGCGAGGCGAAGCTTGCCCGGCCAGGAGATGAGCTTGCTTTTCAGGAAGGACGGGCCGTTCTCCGGCAGTTGGTGGAGCATGCCGCCCGAGTAGATGAAGCGCTTGCGGGCGTTGTCGTTGCTCCGCAGCAGCTGCCGGTCGGCGCCGAGTCTCTTGCAGAGCTCAAGGGTCTGCGGCTTGTTGTCGAGGAAGCCGTTCGGCCCCCATTCGCAGAGATAACCGTCTGCCTTGATGCTCCAGATCTTGCCGCCGAGTCGCTCTTCTTTTTCCAGGAGCTGCACCTCGAGTTCCATACCCTTGGCGCGGGCCTTCTCCCGGAGCAGATAGGCCGCGGCCAGTCCGGAAACGCCGCCGCCAACAACAATCGCCTTTTTCATGCCATCCTCCTGATGGATTATGGTGATGTATCCAGAAAAATCTTACGGGTTTATTCCAGCTTGCCGAGCACCTCGGCCAGGGTCTCGAAGGCCTGGACGAGCCGCTCCCGGTCGTGCTCGGAGAGCCGTGCCAGGAGCAGCCGATAGTTTTCCACGATGCCACGACGCAGCTCCCGGATCAGCTCCTCACCGCGTTCGGTGGTATAGATCACCACCTGGCGGCGGTTCTCCTCGTCCACCATCCGGTAGACGAATCCCAGGTTGACGAGCCGGTCGACCATCTCGCTCGCCGAGCTCATGGCGATCTGCAGCTCCCGGGCGAGCAGATTCAGCGGGCAGTTTCCCTTGTCGTAGATGGTCAGCAGCATCTTGTACTGGTTGTAAGTGAGGTCCATCCCCTCGTGGACGACGCTGCGGATCCTCCCCATGACACGCATGATGACCGGGTAGAGTTGGGCGATACGTTCGATTTGCTCCATGGGGCCTCGATCGAAGGAACAGGTTCCTTAAACAATTCGGATACCTAATTATTAGACCTTCGAAATAAGTTTGTCAAGGGCGAAAATGCGGAGTACGTTGACAGGGACAAAATCCGGGATTACATTCAAGGAACAGGGAACGAAAGGATGGGATAGATGGCACAGAGGGATTACTACGAGACACTTGGCCTGAAGAAAGGGGCCACTCCCGACGAGATCAAGAAGGCCTACCGGAAGCTTGCGATCAAACATCACCCGGACAAGAACCCGGGCAACAAGGAGGCCGAGGAGCGCTTCAAGGAGATCAACGAGGCCTATGCGGTGCTCTCCGATCCGGAAAAACGGGGCCAGTACGACCAGTTCGGCGCGACCGGCTTCCACCAGCGCTATTCCCAGGAGGATATTTTCCGCGGGTTCAACGTTGACGACCTTTTCAAGGACACGGGGTTCGACGCGGGCGACATCTTTTCCCGGATCTTCGGCGGCTTCCAGGGACAGGGGGGATACGGCGGGTTCCGCGGAGGGAGGCGCAAGGGTGAAGATCTCTCCATGGAGCTGCACGTCAGCTTTCGCGAGGCGTTCACCGGGTGTGAGAGGCGCGTCGCCTTCATGCGGGGAAACCGGCGGGAGGAGCTGTCGGTCAAGGTTCCTGCCGGGGTCGAGACCGGCGCGAGGCTGCGTATTCAGGGCAAGGGAGGAGCGGGGGCGGGAGGTGGCCCGGCCGGCGACCTCTACCTGGAGGTGAAGGTCGGGAGCGACCCGCTCTTCGCACGGGAGGGGGACGACCTCATCGTGGAGCGCCAGGTCAGCTTCACCGAGGCGTCGCTCGGCACCTCGCTGGAGGTGCCGACCCTGGACGGAAACCGCCGCATCAAGGTACCAGCCGGCATTCAGCCCGGGACGAAGATCCGGCTCAAAGGGTTCGGCTTTCCCCATCTTGGGGGAACGGGTCGCGGCGACTGTTACGTGCGGGTCGGGGTGCAGGTTCCGGAGCAGCTCACCGGTGAACAGCGCCGGCTGCTGGAAGAGTTGGCGAAGAAGGGATTATGATCGGGGACCAGGAAACAGGGACCTGGGATCAGGAAAAAGCTTTTAAGTCTTTACCGGTCCCGGGTCCCGGATCCCGGATCACTGCTTTATGTCGATGGCCGCTTCCTTGCGCAGCTCGGCCAGCCACAGGTTGAATCTCTCGTCGGACTTCTTCTGGTAGAGGAGGTTTTCGATCTCTCCTTTGACCTCGGCGAACGGTTTCGGCTGGCTCGTGAACCGCTCTTCCAGCTTGATGATGTGCATGCCGGCGGGGGTCTTGATGAGGTCGCTGATCTCACCCGGCTTCATGGGCAACACGGCGCTTTCGATTTCCGGGAGCATTTCCCCCTTCTTGAAGGCGCCGAGCGCGCCACCGTCCTTGGCGGCCTCGGGGTCGCTGGAGTACTTCTTCGCCAGCTCGGCAAAGTCCTTGCCGCTGCGGGCTTCCTGCAAAACGGACTGGGCAGTGGCCGTGATCTTTGCAATGTCCTCGGTCGACGCTTTCGGGTCGATCCTGAAAAAGATATGGCGGGCCCGGAACATCTCTTCTTCGCCGAACCTGGTCCGGTTGGCGTCGTAGTATGCCCGCATCTCCTTTTCTCCCACCACGACCTTGTCCCGTACTTCCTGGCTCATGAGCCTGAGGCGCTCCAACTGCTCCCGAAGCTGCAGTTTGTACTGATCGAAACTGAGCCCCTGGGTGTTCAGGGCCGCGATCAAAGCCTCCTGGGTGAGGTTGTTCTGTTTCTTGACATCCTCGATGGCTTGGCGCACCTCATCGTCGGTAATCCTGATGTTGAGCTCTTTGATCTTCTGGGTGACGAGCATCCGGTCGATGAGCCGGTTGAGGGCGAGGGAGGGGAGCTGTGCCCTGTCAGCCGGGGAGAGCGGCGCCTTCTTTTCCGCCTCCTTCGCGAGTTGGTCCCCTTCTTTGTTCACGTCATGCGTAGTGATGACGTCGTCGTTGACCGTGGCGGCGATGCGGTCGAACATCTCGGCCGCGGCGGCCCCCGGAAGGGCCACCGCGACGAGGAACAGCAGTATGGCAAGGATTCTGGTCATTGGTCTGAGGTGGTTACTTCTGCTTGGCTGCCGGCGCCGGAGCAGCAGCCGGTGCTGATGGAGCAGCGCCGGAGGGAGTGCCCCCGAGGGACTTCAGAGCATCCTCGTTGATGGTATATTTCACGTTCTTTTTCATGTCCTCGGTGATCTTCTTGAGAACCTCCTGCTGTTTCTGCGGCAGAAGCGCCTCGCGAATCTGGTCCTTCACCTCGGCAAACGGCCGGATGCCGGCGGGACGCTTGCCTGTCACCTTGATGATGTGGTAGCCGAACTGGGTCTTGACGATGCCCGAAAGCTCTCCTTCCTTGAGGGAGAAGGCGACCTTCTCGAATTCGGGGATCATGGTTCCCTTGCTGAACCAGCCGAGGTCGCCCCCCTTGGCACTGGCCGAGGCGTCAACGGAGCTCTTTTTGGCCAGTTCTTCGAAGTTGGCGCCCTCTTTCAACTGCTTGAGGATCGCCTGGGCTTCCGGCTCGGTCTTGACGAGGATGTGGCTTGCCCGGACCTGTTCGCCGGTCTTGAACTTGTCCTTGTTCTGGTCGTAGAATTTCTGCAGGTCGGCATCACTGAGGTTCGCCTGCTCGTCGACCTTCTTCTTCACGTATGCCTGGAGGATCAGCTGCTTTTTCAGGTCTTCCATCTTGTCGATGACGGCCTGGCTCTTGTCGATCCCTTCCTTCTGCGCTTCCTTCAGTACGAGTTCGCGGACGACCATGGTGTCGATCAACTGCTTCTTCCCTTCGGCGCTCTCGGCCATCGGCTTGAGGTAGGGGGGGAGGTTATCCAGCTCTTTTTTGAAATCGGCGGTGGTGATGACGATGCCGTTGGTGTTGACGAGAGTCTGGCCGGCCGGCGTAGCGCTCTTGCCGGCTTCGCCGGCGTCTTTCCCCTTGCAGGCGGCGAGCCCGGCGAGGGAGATGACGACGACGGTGACGGTGATCAATTTGCGGTATGACACGGTAGCTCCTTTATTTTGTAAGGTTTTTTCCCAAAGTATTCACCGTAGCATATTCAGCCGAGCCTTATCAAGACATTTCTGGCCTCGGTCAGGAGGGCGTCGAAGGAGGTGTCGGCCAGGCTGACGATCAGGCGGTAGTCGGGGGTGAACTGGTATTTGCGCGGGTTTTCTTTCAGCAGGGCGATGATGGTGTCGGGTGAGACGGGGGTCTGCCGGTGGAAGGAGAGGATGAGGCGCCTCCCGTCGAACTCGGCCTCGGTGACGAGCATGGCCTTGAAGCGGAGCCGCAGCCGCATCACCTCGAGGAGGTAGGTGGCGGCGAGGGGGAGTTTGCCGAAACGGTCGCCGAGCTCTTCCTCCACCTCGGCGATGTCTTCGGCGCTGACAGCCTGGGTGAGCTTCTTGTAGATGACGAGCCGCTGGTTCGGGTCGCGCACGTACTCTTCGGGGACGAAGGCCGGGATGCGGAGCTTGATCTCCGGTTCCACCCGGACCGCCATCTCCTCCCCCTTGAGCTCGCGGATCGCCTCCTCGAGGAGCTCGTTGTAGAGCTCGAAGCCGACGGCGGCGATGTTCCCCGACTGGCGGGCACCCAGAAGGTCGCCGGCGCCCCGGATCTCCAGGTCGTGGGTGGCGATGCGGAAGCCCGCCCCGAGCTCGGTCAGCTCCTGGAGAATGCGGAGACGCTCGCGGGCATCGGCGGAGATCGCCCCCTCACCGGGGATGAGAAAGTAGGCGTAGGCGCGCTGCTTGGCGCGTCCAACCCGGCCGCGTAACTGGTAGAGCTGGGCGAGGCCGAAGGCGTCGGCGCGGTTGACGATGAGGGTGTTGGCGTTGGGGATGTCGAGCCCCGACTCGATGATGGTGGTGCAGAGGAGGAGGTTCGTCTCGCCGTGCATGAAGCCGAGCATCACCCGCTCCAGCTCCTTTTCCTCCATCTGGCCGTGGGCTACGGCGATGCGCGCCTCGGGGACGATCCGGCCGAGGTGCTCTGCCATGGCTCCGATGGATTGTACCCGGTTGTGGACGAAGAAGATCTGGCCCCCGCGGCGCAGCTCGCGCAGAACGGCCTCGCGGATTATCTCGTCGGAAAAGCGTGCCACGTGGGTCTTGATGGCGAGCCGGTCCACCGGCGGGGTGTCGATGATGGAGAGGTCGCGGATACCCATGAGGGACATGTAGAGGGTCCGCGGGATGGGGGTGGCGGTAAGGGTCATGATGTCCACCACCGCCCGGTATTTCTTGAGCCGCTCCTTGTGGGTCACGCCGAAGCGCTGCTCCTCGTCGACGATGAGGAGTCCCAGGTCCTTGAAGGTCACGTCCTTCTGCAGGAGGCGGTGGGTGCCGATGATGACGTCCACTCCGCCCTTCGCCACATCGGCGAGAATCGCCTTCTGCTCCTTGGCCGAGCGGAAGCGGGAGAGCATCTCCACCGTCACGGGGTAGGCCCGGAACCGCCCGCGGAAGGTCTCCAGGTGCTGCTGGGCGAGGACAGTCGTCGGTACCAGGACCGCCACCTGCTTGCCGTCCATGACCGCCTTGAAGGCGCCACGCAGCGCCACCTCGGTCTTGCCGTACCCCACGTCGCCGCAGACGAGCCTGTCCATGGGCTTCGAGCTCTCCATGTCCCGCAGCACGTCGTCGATGGCCGCCAGCTGGTCCGGGGTCTCCTCGAAGGCAAAGGAGGCCTCGAACTCCCGGTAGAGCTCGTCCGGCGGGGAAAAGCCCGGCTTCTCCTCGACCTGGCGCGCGGCGTAGATCTTGAGGAGTTCCCCGGCCATCTCCTTGACCGCCTCCCGTGCCTTGGCCTTGGCCTTGTCCCAGGCGGCGCCCCCCAGCTTGTCCACGTGGGGCTCGACCCCCTCGGCCCCAACGTAGCGTTGCACGAGGCCGATCCGGTCCACCGGCAGGTAGAGCTTGTCGGCCCCGGCGTATTCGAGGAGGAGGAAATCCCCCTCGATCGCGCCAAGGGTCAGGTGCTGGAGGCCCCGGTAGACGCCGACCCCGAAGTCGAGATGCACCATGTAGTCCCCCGGCTTGAGCTCGGCCAGGGAGGAGAGGAGTTGTTTCTTCCGGATCTCGGAGATGCCCCGGCGCCTGACGCGCGGGCCGAAGATCTCCTCCTCGGCGACGACCACCAGACGCTCTTCGGGGATGCGGAAGCCGCGTGAGAGCCCCCCCACCAGAACGTCGACCCGCTCGGCACGGCTTCGCAGCTCCGCCGGAAAGGTGCGCTCGGAGAGGGCGAGGGGGACTGGATAGTGGGCGAAGAGCTCTTCGAGACGCTGCGCCTGCCCCTTCTGGTGGCAGACGGTCAGGACCCGGTTGTGCTCCGCGAGCCAGACAGAGAGGCGTTCCGCGAGGGGTTTCAGGACCCCTTCGCTGTCCGGGGAGAGCTCGATCCGCAGGTCGCGGTTTTCCTCGGCCCGGAAGGGGAACGTTTCACCCTTCTCGGCGCCGGTTATCTCCAGGAAGGGGATGAGGAGCTGCCGGCCCCGGGTGCAGAGCTCGGCACCCTGCGCCGGGGCGAGGAACAGGTCGCCGGTTTCGCAGGTGATGAGGTCGCGTTCCTGTGCCCGCTCCTCAGCCTGCGCCAACTCGGCGGCGAAGCGCTCGTCAGCGGCTTCGACGGCTGCCGGGTCGAGCACCACCCGTACGACTTCGGGGCCTGCATAGTCGTAGAGGGTCTCAAGGCCGGGGTGGAAGAGTGGTTGGAGGTACTCGATGCCGGCCGGGTAGATGGCGTTCTGCAGCTGCTCCAGGAGCTCGCGTCGCCGGTTGGCGGTGATCTCCAGAGCGTCGCAGCGCTCCTTCAGGCGGGGAGTGAATCCGGCGAGGACCTCGGCGGAGAGGACCACTTCCCGTGAGGGGAGGAGGACCAGCTCGGAAAGCGGCCGCAGGGAGCGCTGGCTCACCGGATCGAAGGTACGGATCGTGTCGACGAAGTCGCCGAAGAACTCGATCCGGACCGGGGCCTCAAGGTCGGGGGGGAAGATGTCGAGGATTCCGCCGCGGACGGAGAAGGTCCCCCGGTCCTCCACGAGGGGGACCGACGAGTAGCCGAGCCGTACGAGTTTCTCCAGGAGGGGCTCCCGCTCCACCTCCTCGCCGCTCACCAGGTACTGGGAGACGGCTCCCAGGGTCTCGCGCGGGAGGACCCGCTGCAGCGATGCGGCAAGCGTGGTAACGATTGCCCGCCCCTTGCCGTCCATGAGGCGGAAGAGGGTGTTCAGCCGCTGGCCGGTCACGTCGGCATGGGGGGAGGCGGTGTCGAAGGGGCTCGTGTCCCAGGGGGGGAAATAGAGGACCGTGTCGCCCTCCCCCGTAAAGAACCGGAGCTCCCGGTGCAGCTCCTCGGCCGCGTCGGTGTCGGCGGCGATGACCAGGAACGGCGTCCGGACCTTTTCCAGCAGCTGGGCGACGAGGTAGGCGGGGGCCGACCCCTTGAGCCCCGCCAGGGTGACGCGGGCGTTTTGCGGGGCGAGGGCGGCGGCGATCTTCGGGATTTGTGAGGTGCGGTCGGTGGTCATGGGTTCCGGAATCCAGTGGATAGGATGAGGAAAGGATAGCAAAAATTGGTATTATTAGCCAGCCACCAGTCGGAAGATGGAGGATTGCCTCAAAAATCCCGCAGGTCACGGGAGATTTTCACGGTGATGTTTAGAGCATCTTCCGCAGGAACTGCCCGGTGTAAGAACGGGAGACCCGCGCCACCTCCTCAGGGGTGCCGGTGGCGATCACCTCGCCCCCCCGGTCACCACCCTCGGGACCGAGGTCGATCAGGTAGTCGGCGGTCTTGATCACGTCCAGGTTGTGCTCGATCACGACCACCGTGTTCCCCGTCTCGACGAGCCGCTGGAGGACGTCGAGGAGCTTCTGGATATCGGCGAAGTGGAGCCCCGTGGTGGGCTCGTCGAGGATGTAGATGGTGCGACCGGTGGCCCTGCGGGCGAGCTCCCGGGCGAGCTTCACCCGTTGCGCCTCGCCGCCGGAAAGTGTGGTGGCCGCTTGGCCGAGCTTGATGTAGCCAAGCCCCACCTCCTCCAGGGTCGCGAGCTTCACCCTGATCTTCGGGATGTTCTCCATGAAGCGGAGCGCCTCGGAGACGGTCATGTCGAGGACCTCGGCGATCGATTTCCCCTTGTACCGCACCTCCAGGGTCTCCCGGTTGTAGCGGGCTCCCTTGCACACCTCGCAGGTGACGAAGACGTCGGGGAGGAAGTGCATCTCGATCTTGATGATGCCGTCCCCCGCGCACGCCTCGCACCGCCCCCCCTTCACGTTGAAGGAGTAGCGCCCCGGCTTGTACCCCCGCATCCGCGACTCGGGGAGCTGGGTGAAGAGGTCGCGCACGTCGGTGAAGACCCCGGTGTAGGTGGCGGGGTTGGACCGCGGGGTGCGGCCGATGGGGGACTGGTCGATGTTGATCACCTTGTCGAGGGCCTCGAGCCCCTTGATCGAGCGGACCGCCCCCGCCTTCTCGCGGCTGCGGTAGAGTTGCTGGCAGAGGGCCCTGTAGAGGGTGTCGATGACGAGGGTCGATTTCCCCGAGCCGGAGACCCCGGTGACGCAGGTCATGAGCCCGAGCGGGATGTCCACGGCCACGTCCTTCAGGTTGTTCTCGCTCGCCCCGGCGATCCGGAGGAACTTCCGCGGCGCCCGTCGATTCTTCGGCACCGCGATGGCGAGCTCCCCCGAGAGGTACTTCCCGGTGAGCGAGGCGGGATTTCGCATGATCTCCGCCGGGGTTCCCTGGGCCACCACCTCGCCGCCGTGCACCCCTGCCCCCGGCCCCATGTCGATCACGTGGTCCGCCTCGGTGATCGTCTCCTCGTCGTGCTCCACCACGAGGACCGTGTTCCCCAGGTCGCGCATGTGCTTGAGGGTCTGCAGGAGCCGGGCGTTGTCCCGCTGATGCAGCCCGATGGAGGGCTCGTCGAGGATGTAGAGGACTCCCACGAGGGAGGAGCCGATTTGCGTAGCCAAGCGGATCCGCTGTCCCTCGCCGCCGGAGAGGGTCCCGGAGGACCGGTCGAGAGTGAGGTAGTCGAGCCCCACGTTCACCAGGAAGTGGAGCCGTTCGCGGATCTCCTTGAGGATGCGGCGGGCGATCTCCGCCTCCTTCTCGCTGAGGGAAAGGGTATCGAAGAAGGCGAGGGCATCCTTGATGGAGAGGGCGGTCACCTCCTGGATGTTCTTCCCGCCCACCCGGACGAAGAGCGCCTCCTTCTTCAGCCGCGCCCCCTGGCAGGTGGGGCACGGCATGACGTTCATGTAGCGCTCCAGCT
>JAMXLF010000042.1 GCA_024281055.1 Geobacteraceae bacterium | reverse complement strand
TGCGCTCATGAGGAACTCCTGGATGGTCATGGACATCCCCCGCTTGAGGAGAACCGGTTTCCGGAGCTGCCCCACCTTTTTCAGGAGAGCGAAGTTCTGGGCGTTGCGCGCCCCAATCTGGAGGATGTCGGCATAGGCGGCGACGAGTTCGGCGGTCTCAGGGTTGATTACCTCGGTGACCACGGGAAGGCCGGTCAGCTCCCGCGCCTTGGCCAGAAGCTTCAGCCCCTCCTCCTCCAGCCCCTGGAAGGAATACGGGGAAGTCCGCGGCTTGAATGCCCCGCCACGGAGCACCTGTGCGCCCGCCTCCTTCACCGCCTGCGCCGTGGCGATGATCTGCTCCTCGCTCTCCACCGAACAGGGACCGGCCATGACGACCAGTTCCCGGCCACCGATACTGACCGACTCGCCGATGGGGATGATGCTCGGCTCCCGCTTCACCTCCTTGGACGCGAGCTTGTAAGGCTGAAGGATGGGAACCACGCTCTCCACCCCGTGCATCGACTCGATCCCCTGCAATACCTGCTTCCCCCGCTCGTCCCCCACCGCACCGATCACGTCCCGCGTGGTGCCGTGGATCACGTGGGGCTTGTACCCCAGCTCCTTGATCCGCTTCAGCACCTCGTCCTTGTCCTTCTTTGCCGCACCTGCCTTCATGACGATGATCATCTCCCTTCCCCTTTCTTTTCCCCGAAAACGATGACGGCCGGAGGATTCCTTCCCCCGGCCGTCATCGTGCTCTAAAAACTGAAAAAGCCGGGGGTTTGGTTTCCTGTCCACCCTCGGCTTTCGGTCGTGTAATTTAGTTCAGCTTTCCCCTAAATCAAACCTCTACCCGGGCAGACGGCCGAAAATAAAAGCCGTACCAAAAGTAAAAGTTAAAATAGGCGAAGAAGCTGGCGTTAATCATGGGAACTATAGTTGCCGGATTAGCCGGGTAAAGTCAAGAAAAAATTTCCTTTTACTTTCAGGTGGCTACCTTTCGACCTCTCAAGCTGCCCACACCAAGCGTCGTTTGAGGTCGTTGCAGTGGGTGTGAGGTAACCGACCGTCATGCTGTAACCTGCCCACGACAATTCCGGGGGCGACACCGATTTCCGCGGCAAATTTTGCGATCGCCTGCTTGCTCAGTCTCGACGTTTGAAAGAAAATTTGAAGTTTTTTCCCGGGAACCAGCGTATCCGCGGCAAACCGGTTGGCCTCTGCTTCCTTGGCCCCTTTATTATCATCCTCGATAAAAACGTCTTTTTTGCCGTGGAGAAGTATGTGTCCCGCTTCGTGGAAGAAGCTGAACCACAGCTGATCGTCGCTCTTGTAACGCAGACTCAGCAGGATGACCGCCTTAGTCGGTGTCAGCCACCATGTGGCGCCACTTGTATGCATCTTCGGCAACTCGGGAACGAAGACCACGGCAACGCCTGCTTCTGCGCATAATCTCTTCACTTCCGGCTGAAAAACCTCCGGCAACTGGTTGGTCAGCCTGCGAACTTCTTGTAGGGCAGCCCTGAACCGCGCTGCATCAAACGGCCTACAGTCCATCCCCCTTGCAACAAGTTCGCCTTTCCGAAGCCAAGCCGACACAATGCCGGGATCTCGTTTGAATACCGGCGATTCACGATAGGCGACTTGGGTTTCACTAGACCAGAGTTCGCGCCACTGTTCGGGCGAAGCTACGCCGAAATAACTCAACACTTCCTGAAGTTGTTGGACTTTGTCGGTGAAGGACTTTATCCAACCCAGCTTGACAAGGGCTTTGACAGGAATTTCGTTGAGCCACGCAACATGGGCACTCAGTCGCTCTTGTTCCGCAAGCCTGGCAACAGTCTCACGGTAATTGTTTTCCAAGTTGTTCCAGAAGCGGGCGGGAACGCCCAGCACCCGCTCCAGCTGCAAGGCCGTCTCAGGGGTGATCGGCGCCTTCCCCTTGATGATTTCGTTGATGGTTTTTTTCGGTCTGCCGGTACGCTCCGCAAGCTCCGCCTGCGACATGCCGAGCGCCTCGATGGTGTCAAGCAGCGTCTCGCCGGGAGGTACGGCATAATCGGGGAGAAACTGATTCGTCGTGTTACTCATGATAATCCTTTATCTCTATAATCCGGATGCTGGTTACTCTTGTCCAGTCGAGCCCGCCATCGGGCTTCGTTGGTATCGGTTCGTCTGCAGGTTCGAAGATAAGGCGGTAGGGGTGGTCGAGGTCCACGGCAAGCTCACCTTTGCGGTTTTCGCGCAGTTCATGGCAACGGACCTGGGGGAGTCTGAAGATATCTACCAGGACGGCAGCGGCGCGGAGTTCAGTGAGCCGCTTTTGGAGAAGCTTTGCCCGCACAGGTCCATGTTTTTTGACCATGAGTTTCGCTTCGTTGCATTCTTTTTCGAGCTTTGAGGTTTTATATACTATAACCATGTTTCAGGCCAAAGTCAATTTTATTAACGTAAAAGGTTAACACATTGGTTATTATATCCATTCCGTCCTATTTGAGGCTTTCTCTGTTATTTCCCCTCCACCACCGTAATCTCTTCCTCCGTCAGCCCGTACAACTCGTACACCAGCCGGTCGATCTCCGCCTCAAGCAGCGGGACATCAGGGCTGTCGGGATCGGCGAGGATTTTTTCGACGCGGTCGATGATTGGGGTTTTCTGGGCGTTGGTGGCCTTCGGGATGGGGAGTTGTTCGATGTAGATGATCTTAAGCCGGTAAAATCCGCCTTGCACCTTGTCACACGTATGCCTCAGCACAAAATTTGCCAGCTTTGAATTGAGGATAGCTAGAAGGCAACGGTCCCCGGAGATGATGAGCTGGTTATTGTCGTTGCCGTAAAACCCTTGCTCGTCAAGGGAGAACACAGTAAGCTCCGCGCTGATGCCGGGCCAGAGAATTTTCGGTTTGTCAAACTCTTCATAATAAGCACAAGATCGTAATTCCCACCAGAATCGTCCTTGGTCATCTCGTTTCCTCAGTTTTTCTTCCCATCTGGACATATGCCTGTGAATAGCCGGATATTCCAGCTCAAACAGACGTCGAGCTGCTTCCTCGCTTCCCTCATTTGACCAACGCCACGCCTTATTGGCACTGCTGGCAATAGCGATAAGGTAAAGCCCAGCCCATTTTGCCTTCCACTTAAAGATATCCTTTCCCCGCAACCACGGTTTGATGACCTCCTCGCTTTTGGGGTCTTCGGCAACAAGCCGCTGCCGGGTCTCTTCGTCGATGACGAAGGCTTCGTTCAATCCCGTTTTGATCCCGTAATAGATCTGCCGGTCGATGAATTCCGACAAGGGTTTGCCTTTTCTGTGAAGCTTCTCCAGTAGCGCATGAACATCCGGTTGCTCCAACGTCCACCCCTCAGCTTTGAGCGCTGAAACCGGCATGGTAAAGCCGATGGTGGGGAGCGCTTCGGCGAAGCGGGTGAGCTGTTCGGGGCCGGTAAAGGTGGCGGCGAGGAATGAACCCACCCCCCGCCCTCCCTTGTCAGGGAGGGAGCTAGACCCGGGTGATTTTCGCCTCCCCCCTGATAATGGGGGATTGAGGGGGGTTGCCTTCTCCACCATCACAATTGAGGGATAAGTGGTCGCCTCGTCGAAAACGGGGAGGTCGCCGAAATCAAGCACCTGAAGTGGCTTTGCCTGGGTGGTCAGCAGCTCGCGCGTGTTCCTTCCGTAGCCCGCCCGCATGAATTTGTTTGGGGCGATGTAACAGAGGGTTGCGCCGGTCTTGAGGAGGTTTATGCCGGTCTTGTAGAAGTAGGTGTAAATGTCGGCGGTGCCGCAGTAGAAGGTGCCGAACATCTCCATGAGCGCCGGTTTCTGCTCCTTGATCGCTTCCTGGCGGATGTAGGGCGGGTTGCCGATCACCGCGTCAAACCCGATGAATTCGCCGTTTTCGTCCAGCACCT
Organism: Geobacteraceae bacterium; assembly: GCA_024281055.1. GTDB lineage: Bacteria > Desulfobacterota > Desulfuromonadia > Geobacterales > Geobacteraceae > JAMXLF01. The sequence goes on along the minus strand of JAMXLF010000042.1, from coordinate 37,170 downwards.
CAGGAAACTCGAAGCGCCACTCGAAGGCGTTGGCGTAAACCAGCCGCTGCTTCTCCTCGAAACGCCTCTCAAGCTCGACAACCTTCTCGTGCAATTTCTGCCTGCGCTCCTGTTCCTTCCTGTCAAAGCCAAAAAGGGAGAGTTGGGCCAGCTCGTCCTTCGCCTTCCAGAGGGCCATCAGATCCCTGTCATTGGGAAGACCGAAGTTCTCCAGATCGTGCTTGAGATTGTCGATCACCTTGCGCAGCTGTGCCCTATTGGCCGGCGAGAGTTTGTACTCGAAGACGTGGCGACGGTACCTCTCCGTCAGCTCCTTCAGCTTCTTCCGGTCGCCGGGAAGGATGTTCGGGTTGCCGATTATCGCAAAGCGGCTCACCAGGGAATTGCCGCACTTGATGTTGATGTCTATGTTGGGGAGGGTCTCCAGCTCGGCGTAGCCGCTCTCTTTGGTGTAGTAGGCGTTCTTCAGGAGCTCGATCCAGAGGCGCAGGCGGCAGATGGCGACCGACTTGGGGTTGATGTCGACGCCGAAGAGGCAGTTTTCGATGAGCGACTCCTTCTCATGAAAGAGCGTTTCCTGCACCCGCTGCGATTCCGGGTCCCGGTAGTTGTACTCGAAAAAGTGATCGTCGCCGGTGATGATCAGCTCGTCGTTCTCGATGGTGACGCTGTAGCCGCGCAGCCGCTTCCCGTCCCGGTCGATGAGGATGCCCAGCTCAGACTTGATGGCGATGATCTCGTTCAAGGCCGAGACGAGGAAATGCCCGGAGCCGACGGCGGGGTCGCAGATTTTCAGGCTGTTCACGACCTCGTTCGCCTCTCTCAACCTGCCCGGATCGATGCGGTTATATACCTCGGTGAGGTCTTTGCACTCCCAGCCGTAACGTTCGTTGAATTTCCGCACCACGGCTCGCCGCAGGGTCTCGCGACAGATGTACATGGTGATGAAGCCCGGAGTGAAGAAGGAGCCGTCCTTGTAGCCGTTGATCTTTTCGAAGATGAGACCAAGAACCGAAGCGTTGATGATGGTCTTGTTCTGCTCCTGGATCTCGGCACCCCCTTCGGCCCCGAAGTCGTAGGCGTCGAGGAACTCGAACAGGTAGTGGAGGGTGCTCTTGTCGCCCGTCCGGCGCTTGCCGGCGGCATCCTTCAGCACCGTGGCATTGTAAAGCGGCACGTCCAGGCGCCCCTTGAGCGCGGACATATGGATGGTCTTTTGTTCCAGGTCACTCTCCTCAAAGAGGGAGCTGTTCAGATAGGGAATGTTTCCGAACTTCTTCCGGACCGGCTCGGAACGGTCGGCGACACGGACCGCCAGCACCTCGAAGAAGAGCTCGTCCAGCTCGTCGAAGTCGCTGATGCGGCCGCCATTCAGGAAGGCATAGTCGCGGTTCCCTTTCTGGTAGGCGATGAGTTGTCCTTCCAGGAGCTTGAGGAAGAGAATCCGGTTGAGCCAGGTGATGCAGAGCTCCAGGGCGATGCTGAACGCCTGGGCGTCATCGGGCGCAGCATGCTGCGCACCTACATCTGCGCCGGCTGCCGGCAACTTGTGGCGGACCGTGAGGATGTTGATGGCGTTCTCCAGGAGGGAGCCGGGGTGCCGCGCCCCTTCGGGCTTGCGCCGGATGAGCTTCTTCCCCTTGTCCTTCACCTCCTCCAGGCCGAGAATGTGGAGGAGTTCGCCGTAGAACTCCCTGTTGAGGGAGTTGCTATCGTTGGCAAAGGGTTGCTTGAGCAGATGCGAAGGGGAAAGAATCTTGTAGAGTGCGATGAGCTTCTTGTCGTCTGCCCTGGCGGGATTGCGGATGATCTTCTCGAAATCCCTGAGGTCAAAGCAGGTGCAGGGGAGTTCCGTCAGTTCCTTCTCGATGTGTGGCCTGGCATTTCCTGGTAGAACCAGTCGGTCGTGCTGAGGCCAAACAGCCCTTCACTCCATTTTTTGTAAGCCTCCGCAAGCTTACGATTGTGGAAGAAGAACCGCTCGAAATCAGCGGCATCGAAGATATACCACTCGTAGATGTTGCAGATTACGAGGTGCCTGATCTCCTTATTGTCCTTGAGGTACCGCTCCTGCAGATAGTAGTGAAGTAGCTCGTGCAGAGCCTTGGCATTCGGTCGCTCGGGAGAGATCATCTCCGTCCTGTTCGTCGGCCGCTTTACCTCGGCGATTACCCCGACCGGGTCGGCTGCGCTCTTGCCGTTGTGGATGACGAGGTCGGCACGCTCCTTGGTGTTGATCTCGTAGCCACCTTTGTACCAGGTATCCTTGAGGAAGTCGGAGACGATATTCTTCAGGTTCTCTTCCGACTCCCTTTCATTGACCCGGTCGAACAACCGGATGAGATTCGTCTTGAACAGCTCGATTTGATCGCGCTTGAGGCTTTGCTTTAGATAGGCTTTATTGAGGGACTTGGCAGGGGTAAGAAGATGTAATTTCATAACATGCGGTTCCTTTCCTTGTCACCGCCAACTATTGAAAAATCAGACCTCTTTTTACCAGATTCGCACCTCTTTTACTATGGAAAACATCCGCTGTTTGCTCCCCAAACCCTTTGACAACCGCGCCCCTTTCCGCTACCTTGAAGCAATGGAACCGTTTCTCGCCGCTCACGGCTATCCGGCCCTGTTCGCCCTCAGCTTCCTTGCCGCCACCCTCCTCCCCCTCGGATCGGAGTGGCTGCTGGTGGCCCTGCTCCTGGACAGACGTGATCCGGTCGTGTCCGTGGCCGTCGCCACGGCGGGGAACTACCTTGGAGCCTGCACTACGTGGCTGATCGGGATGTACGGGGGCTCCTGGCTGATCCGCACTCTGCTCCGCATCGACGAGCAGGCCGAGAATCGGGCGAAAGAGCTCTATACCCGCTATGGTGCCTGGTCGCTCCTTTTTTCCTGGCTGCCGGTAGTCGGCGACCCGCTCTGCCTCGTCGGCGGCGTGCTTCGAGTCGGCTTCGGCCGTTTTTCCCTGCTGGTCGTCGCCGGAAAATTGGCCCGCTACACGGCTGTTGCCTGGCTCACGCTCCAATGCAAGCCCCTTGTCAATTAGGTGACATATCACTAATGAATGACTCGACACCAAAGAAACGCGATTTTTTCGCAAGGTCAAGGCGCTCGAAGGATTGCCGCGCAGGCGTACCGGTAGGTACGTTGAGCAGGGAATCCTGACGAGCAACGCCGAGATTGCGGAAAAGGCGCGTTTCCCATCGGAGGTTTGATGATCACCTGCCGTACCCAGACTCTCCCCAACGGCCTGCGCCTCGTGGCTGTGGAGATGCCCCATCTGCACAGTGCAGAAATTGCCGTCTACCTGAAGGTCGGGGGGCGTAACGACCCGGCGGACAAGGCTGGACTGTCCCACTTCCTTGAGCACATGCTCTTCCGGGGAACGACGGAACACCCCACGACCCGGGAGCTGGAAACGGCCTTCGAGGCCATCGGCGGTGCAGTCAACGCCGCCACCGACGAGGAGACCACCTGCTACTTTTCAAGGGTCCACCCGGACCGGGTGCCCGAGGGAATACGGCTTCTCTCGTCCATGCTCCTGCGCCCCACCCTCCCCGGAATCGACGTGGAGAAGCGGATCATCACGGAAGAGGCACTTGAGGACATCAACGAGCAGGGGGAAGAGGTCAACCCCCATAACCTGGCGAGCCGCCTCATGTGGCCTGACCAGCCCCTCGGTCACCCCACCATCGGGTACCTGGAGACCATCGACAGCCTCGGCGAGAGGGAGCTGCGCGAACATTTGGCAAACTACTACGTGCCGGGCAATGCCATTCTGGTGGCAGCCGGAAACGTGGATGCAGCTACGACATTCGCCGCTGGCGCAGAGGCGTTCGGCGAATGGGGAGGTCCGCAGGCGCCGGAGAGCGCCAAGGCCCTGAGCCGTCAGGGGCAGCCGCAAGCGCTCTTCGTGGAGGACTCGGACAGCCAGGTTCACCTCCAGGTCGCCTTTCGCGGTTTTGCCCGGCCGGACCGCCGGATCATGGCGACCCGTCTTCTGCGCCGGATACTGTGCGGCGGGGGATGCTCCCGCCTCCACCTCCTCCTTAGGGAGGAACTGGGGATCATTTATTCGGTCGACGCCTCAATCTCTGCCTACGAGGAGACCGGTTCCTTCGCCATCGAGCTCTCCACCGCACCGGAGAACCTATCGAGGGCCGTCGCCGAAGTCCTCAGGGAAACCATGCGACTGGCGGTCGAACCGGTGGGTGAAGAAGAACTGCAAAGGATCGGGCAGGGGTATTTTTTTGACCTGGAGTACAGCAGGGACTCTACCTATGAAATGCAGGTGCGCTATGGGTGGGGAGAGTTGATGGGGCTCGTCCGGCATATCGAGGAGGACCGGGCCGAGGCAGCAGCTATCGGCGCAGAATCGCTCCAGGCCACGGCGCGGGAGCTGTTTGCCCCATGCAACCTCAACCTGGTCGCGGTCGGCCCCTGGCAGGCCAAAGCCCGCAAAGAGATAGAAAAACTGCTGGCGAAGTACGAGCGGGACTGGCAACGGCAATTCCGGGACCGGGAACCTGGGTTCAGGAACCGGTAAGGTTGGGCCTGGTCTTTTCTCGGTCCCTGACCCCCGATTCCTGGTCCCCGTATTTCACTTCCAGCACCTTTGCCGCGAGACGGCCAACAAGCCTGGCCAGTGGGAGGAGGTCTTCGGAGGCATCCCCCCCGGTGAGCCTGATGTGGGTGGCATCGGCCGGAACGGTGCCAAAGGTGGGCTCGACCGCCACCCACTCTCCCACGAGGCTCTCAGCCCAGGCATGGTAGAGAAACCCTTTCCCCTCCAGATAGACGAGGCCGGCAACGACTCGGGTGGGAATCCCGGCCGCCCTGGCCAGGGTGGCGTAGAGCCGGGCATGGGAAAGCGAAGCACCTGTATGACTGGCGAGAGTGTCGAGGGGTGAAGGACTGTCGGCCGCACCCTCTTTCACCTGTGCCGCAGTCCAGCGCGCCAGCTTTTCCACCACCCGTACCGGCGTCTTCTCTTCCCCGAGAATCTCGTCCCGCAGGGCGATGATGGCCGGCTTGTCCACGGGGAGCAGAGGGGTTGCCGCCAGATAGCGCTCCACCCCCGCCAGGCTCGACAAGCCCTTACCATTGCCCTCCTTCGGCAGACAGCGTAGCGTCGTGACCCTGACCTCACCCCCGGCCACCCGTTCAGCCCTCTGTCCCGCTTCCTCGGGGAGTGGAAAGTCCTCCGGCACCCCGGACAATTCCACCGTCATTCCCGTGGTTTCACGGGGCCGTGCAATGGGGATGACCCTTACGAGGCTGTAGTCGAGGATCAGGTCCTTCCTGGCAAGTGCTGCAGCGGTGATGAATGCGGCAGCGCTTGACGCGTCCTCAACGCGGGTGACAACCAGGTCGTCGCGCACCGATTCCATGACGGTGTTTCCTGCCAGATCCACCCAGACGTCGTTATCGACGAAGGGATAGAGGTCGTTGCGCAGGTGGACCGTCTCCACACCGCCGGGAAGGGTCTCCCTGCCCAGGATGCTGATCTTCACCTCTTTGACCTTCGCCTCTTCCGCATCCAGCACATGCAGACGGTACTGCCGGCCCGGTGCCACCCCCTTCACGAGCGGGTAGAGATTGAGCAGAGGAGGCGGAAAGATCGCCCCTTTCGTCCGGAGGAGCTTTTCCTTTCGGCTCCCCTCCGGCGCCTCCGTGACGACCCGCACCCCTTTGGCCGTTACTTCCCCGGTCAGACGCACCGGCCGGCCGTCGATTATCTCCTCGGCGACGAAAGATTTGAGCGACAGGTCCCGGTTGACCAGGAAGCGTTCCCGTGACGCGGCCTGCCGGGTGAAGCCGAGCACCACCATCCTGACACTCCCCTCGCTGACCACCTCATAGCCGGTCGGAGTTGCCGCGATCTTCAGGTAGCCGAAGCCGCGTCGTTCATCATTCAGGCTGACGGCGAACCAGCGCTCGCCGATGGGGAGGGAGGTCACCTGGGGAAGGGCCGGCGCTGCAGCCTGGCATACGGCGGAACATGACAACAGGAAGGCCGGCGGGAGCAAGAAAGACCGGCAGGCTGCCATGACAACGTGTCTCACCCGGGAAAGGGTTGGCGGTTGTGAAGCGTGCAGCCGTGACAGGCTCATTCGGTAAAAACCGGCTCTTTGGCCGCTTCAGGCCTCTTCTCGGGCTGCTTGTCGATACTGCACTGGTTAGTGGACTGCGCGTCGGGTTCAGCGGTCTCACCGCTGTACTTTTTCACGAGAAACGCAGCGTAGTCGAGAAATTCCTTTTTCCCCTCGGCGGGGAGGTGACGAAAATTGGCGATCAGCGTCTGTTCATCGAGTTTCAGATCCATGACTATCTCCTTTATTCCAGTTGTGGCAGTTATACCATACTCCGGCCCGGCTTGACAATGCGGAGAGCTTCCCCCCTTGAAACCCATGGCAACATTAAAAACCATCCCGTATTCTTCAGTTTTTTTAATCTTTTTTTTGCTTGCGCCAGATATACCCCGGCATTATAATAATTATAGAAAAGAACATATTGCGAGAGTCGCGAGACTCTCATTATGCCCTAGCTGACTTGCCCTCCTAGTCGCTAGGGTGTTTTTTTGCTTCCCAGTGTGCCAGTCATGACACAGCTTTGCAAAGTGTGCCATATCTTGCACACTTTGTTGTTTTGTGGTATGGTAAGAAATATTTACAATGAGCCCTCTATCCGGTGATATCCCATGGAACCTATCGTAACACTGCGGGACAAGTGCCGCAAATGCTATTCCTGTGTGCGCAGTTGTCCCGTGAAGGCCATCAAGGTCGACAAACGCTTCACGGAGATCATCTTCGACCGCTGCATCGGCTGCGGCAATTGCCTCAGCAACTGCCCGCAGAAGGCGAAGATCGTCAGCGACAAGGTGGGGGTCACCGAGGAGCTTCTCGCCTCCGGCACCCCGGTCATCGCGGTCCTTGGCAGCTCCTTCCCGGCCTTCTTCCACTACGTAACCCCGGGACAACTGGTGGCGGCACTGAAAAAGCTCGGTTTTGCCGAGGTCCACGAAGGGGCGTACGGCGCCGAATTGGTCGCCGCGAGCTATGCCGAGGCCATCGAGCGCGCGACCGTGCCCCTGATCTCTTCCCATTGCCCTGCGGTGGTCGACCTCATCGAACGTCATTTCCCCAAACTGATCAAGAACCTGGTGGGGCTCGTCTCGCCGATGGTTGCGATGGGCCGCTTTCTAAAAGAGGTTATCGGCCCCGACGTCAAGGTGATCTACCTCAGTTCGTGCATTGCAGCAAAATTCGAAATCCAGGCCGAGGAGACACGGGGCGCCATCGACATCGTCCTCACGTACCGGGAGCTGGAAGGAATCTTCCGCAACCGCGGCATGAGCATCGCAGCGCTCAAGGAGGAACCCTTCGACGGCATCCCCCCGCACCTCGGGCGACTCTTCCCCATGGCCGAGGGAACATTCAAGGCCTTTTCCATCGCCACCGACCCCCTCGACACCGAGATCGTCACGGCCGAGGGAGAGGTGAACGTCATGGGGGTCATCAGGGACCTGGCTCAGGGGCGAATCAACCCCCGCATCGCCGACATCCGCTTCTGTTACGACGGCTGCATCGGCGGCCCCGGCAAGAACCGTGAACTGACAGGTTTTTACAAGCGTAACCTCGTCATCTCCCATTTCAAGCGCACCGTCCCCTACCGGACCGCACCCCACTACCTCCACCCCCGACAGCTCCCCTCCTTCGCCCGGAGCTTTTCGGTCAAGTACTCCCGGCTGGAAATCCCGAAAGGGAATGAGATCAAGAAAATCCTCCAGGCCACCAACAAGTTCGCCCAGAAGGACGAGCTGAATTGCCGGGCCTGCGGCTACCGCACCTGCCGCGAATATGCCGTCGCCGTCTGTCAGGGGCTGGCCGACCTGGAAATGTGCCTCCCCCATAACCTCCAGCGCCTCGAGGAAGACCGCGGCCAGCTCATCCAGAAGTATGAGCTGGCACAGCGGGAGCTGGCGCAGGAGTACGGCGATGAGTTCATCGTCGGCACCGACCGGAAAACCCTTGAGGTGCTCGACCTGATCAAGCAGGTGGGCCCCACCCCCACCACGGTCCTCATCCGCGGCGAATCGGGAACCGGCAAGGAGCTGACGGCCCGCGCCATCCACCGCTACAGCAAACGGAACGACAAACCGCTGGTGACCGTGAACTGCACGACCATCACCGATTCGCTCCTGGAAAGCGAGCTCTTTGGCCACAAGAAGGGGGCCTTCACCGGCGCCATCACCGACAAGAAGGGGCTGTTCGAAGCCGCCGACGGAGGCACCATTTTCCTCGACGAAATCGGCGACATCACGCCGAAGCTCCAGGCAGAACTCCTTCGGGTACTCGACACCGGCGATGTCAGGCCGGTGGGGGGAACTGCCGCCAAAAAGGTCGACGTCCGCCTCATCACCGCCACCAACAAGAACCTGGAGCAGGGGGTGAAAGAGGGGTGGTTCCGGGAGGATCTCTACTACCGTCTCAATGTTTTTACCATCACCATGCCCCCTCTCCGGAGCAGGGTGGAATCGATCCCGCTCCTGGCCCACCATTTCCTCGAAAAGGCGAGTGCCAAGCTGAACAAGAAGATTCTCGGCATCGAAGACCGGGCCATCAAGGCGATGACGCTGTATCCCTGGTCCGGCAACATCCGGGAGATGCAGAACATCATCGAGCGGGCCGCTGTCCTCACCCACGACGTCATCAGACTGGAAAACCTCCCCCTTACCATTGCCGAAAACTATCGCGAGGAAGCCGTCGATTCCGTCGACACCAAGGCATCATTCCAGGCAGAGAGGGAACGTCACCTGCTCCGGGTAGAGAAGGGCCTCCTGGAACGATATCTGGTCGAAGCGGGCGGCAATGTGTCAAAAGCGGCTCAACTCGCCAACATCCCCCGGCGCACCTTTTACCGCATCCTCGACCGACACGGGCTAAAGGGACGCGCCGGAAAGCCTCGACCAACAGGCGAGGCCGGCTGATTTCCCGGTATCGCTTTCAGGAAAGCCCGACAGCAGCCACTTCCCCTGTTATACACTGCGTGGTTCACCTGCCCGCTGGTTGTTGCCACAGTATGGAACAGTTCGAATTTTGCCGGTCGCGCATGTGTAAATCTGGCACTATTTGTGCCACCTGTGACACACATAGTGTATACACCACTTCGCCGCTCCGACGTCGTCCGCCCAGTAAATCTTTTGTAATTTCAATGCGTTAAATCACACATCCCTCATCGTCATGTTTTTGGCATGGTTGTAGCAGCAATGTATTCATCAAAAACAAACACGACAACCATAACCATAATGCGAGGAGGAATGAACAATGGGAAGGATGAGGGAAAACCCGAGGTACAACGTGATATCCATGCGGATCAGCGATGAGGAGCGGGAAACGCTCCAGGTGATCATGGAGCACAGCCACAAGAGCGTGTCCGACATCATGCGCGAGGCCATGGAGCTGCTCAAGTCCCAGCTGGTACCCCAGCAGAAGGCTGCTTAATCAATCTGAGCCGAAAAGGGCCGCTTCCGTGGCCCTTTTCTCTTTATTTCACCTGCCAGGTCGTCCCCTGCGGGCCGTCCAGAAGGACGATGTTCCGGGCGAGGAGATAATCCCGGATCTCGTCGCTCCGCTTGAAATCCTTCGCCTTCCGCGCGGTACCCCTCTCTGCGATCAGCCCCTCGATCTCCTCCACCGAAATCGCCAGCTCCGCTGTCTTTCGTGCCTTGATCCTCTCCAGGTAAGCGGCCGGCTCGGACGTAAAGATGCCGAGGACACTCCCCGTGTCGGCAATGTTCCCCCCGGCAGCGGCCAGGAGCGCCGCGGCCTCTCTCCGTTCCCTGCCGCTTTCGGCCAGCACCCGGTTGACGCTCCGCACCAGGTCGAAGACATGCCCCACGGCAAGGGCGGTATTGAAGTCATCGTCCATCGCCTCGCGGAAGCGCTCCTGGAACGCCGCGTTCTTGGCCAGGAGCTCCCGCTCGGCATCGGTGAGGGACTGAGGATCGAGGTCGGTCGGTATTTCGTCGCCTCCCGCGAACTCCGCGCTGCCAGCAAGGGCCTTGTATATCCGCTCCATGCCGCTTTCAGCCTCGGTCAGGTTCTGGTCGGAGAAGTCGAGGGGGGAGCGGTAGTGGGCGGAGAGGAGGAAGAAGCGGAGCACCTCGCTGTCGTATTTGTCGAGCACCTCCCGGATGGTGAAGAAGTTGCCGAGGGACTTGCTCATCTTTTCCGCGTTGATGTTGACAAACCCGTTGTGCAGCCAGTACTTGACGAACGGCTTGCCGGTGGCCGCCTCGGACTGGGCGATCTCGTTCTCGTGGTGGGGAAAGATGAGATCCTTGCCGCCGCCGTGGATATCGAAGCTTTCCCCCAGGTACTTCATGCTCATCGCCGAGCACTCGATGTGCCAGCCGGGACGTCCGTTCCCCCAAGGCGAGACCCAGAACGGCTCCCCCGGTTTCGCCTCCTTCCAGAGGGCGAAATCCATGGGGTGGCGTTTGCGCTCGTCTACTTCGATCCGTGCTCCCGCCTGCATCTCCTCAAGGTTTCGTCCGGAAAGCTTCAGATAGCCATCGAATTTCTCGACGCAGAAATAGACGTCCCCTCCCGCTTGGTAGGCAACCCCCCGCTCGATGAGGGCCTGGACGAGGGCGATGATCTCGGGGATATGCTCCGTCGCCTTGGGCTGGATGGTGGGAAGCTGCAGGCCCAGTTGCACCATGTCGTGATCGAACTCCCGGATGAAGCGCTCGGAAATCTCGTGAAACGGCACCCCGTCCCGATTGGCGCGGTTGATGATCTTGTCATCGATATCGGTATAGTTGCGCACGTAGGTAACATCGTACCCCAGGTAGCGGAGATAGCGGTAGATAACGTCGAACACCACGTTCGCCCGGGCGTGGCCGATGTGGGAGAAATCGTACACCGTCACGCCACACACATACATCCGCACTTTTCCCGGAACCAGCGGGACGAACTCCTCTTTCGCGGCAGAGAGGGTATTGTAGACTCGCAGCGTCATGAAAACCTCAGGAGAGAAATTATGAACAAAACCCGAAAACTATACCACACCATGGGGGAATTGAGAAGGGCTTTGGCCGCGCGCCCGTCGGCCGACCGGAGATGGGGAATCAGCAGGGGAAAACTTATCGGGCTCCGCCAAGAAATTCCCTGACGCTGGCGACAATCCTTTCGCTGGTGAACGGCTTGCGAATGAACCCGTCCGCTCCCGCCTCGACGGTCAGGCGCTGCAGTTCGTCTTCCCCCTTGGACGAGAGGAGGAGAATCGTAATTTCCCTGCTGAACTCTTTTTCCCGCAGAAGCTTTGCCTTTTTGTTTCCATCAAGCATCGGCAACATGACATCGAGAATGATGAGGTCGGGTTTGTGCACTGAAAAGATGTAGCTGTTCGCCTCAATCCCGTTGGTGGCGGTGAACACCTCATACCCCGCCCCTTCCAGCGCATCACGGGCCATGGCCAGTACCAGCTCACTGTCGTCAACGATCAGAATCCTGTGTTTCGTCATATGGTTACCCCCATTCGGTAATGGCTTGTTACGAAAAGATACGGCGGATTGCTGCGGGTATACCGTCAAGCGGCAGCACCTCGTCCACCGCGTCGAGTGATATGGCCGCCTTGGGCATCCCGAACACCGAGCAGCTCTGTTCGTCCTGCACAAGGGTCATTCCGCCCTTCTCCTTGATCCGGAGCAGACCCTGGGCGCCATCCTTGCCCATACCGGTGAGCAGCACCCCCACCACGCCGGCCCCGAATTCGGCGGCAAGCGAATTGAAAAAGACATCGATGGAGGGCCGGCAGCAGTTAACGGGTTCGCTGTGCACCAGCCTTATTTTTCCCTGCTCGAAGGTCATGTGGCAGTCGTCGGGGGCAACCAGTGCCGTCCCCACGACCGCCTCATCACCATCAGTGGCCAGCCTTATCCTGATGCTGCTTTCCTGGCCCAACCACTGGGCAAATCCCCGGGTAAACCCCTGTGCAATATGCTGCACGATGAATGTAGCGGCATTGAACTCCGCCGGCAGGCTCTTCATGATGCTCATCACCGCCTTCGGACCACCGGTGGAGGCACCAATGGCCAGGATATTCCGCTCCCCGCTCCGGCAACTGATTCGAGGGGAAGTCACTTCCCGGACCCGGCGGCGCGGATGACGAATGACCCGGATCCTCGCCAGCAGCCTGACCTTGTCGACGAGTCGCAGCGCAAACTCCCTGTTCGCGTCGTTCCCCGCTCCCCCCGGCTTCTCCATGACATCCAGTGCCCCTTTCTTGATGGCGCTGAAGGCATGGTTAATCTCCCTCTCGTCCACCGTGGCGGAAAGGACGAGAATGGGGGTCGGGCTGTTGGCCATGATCTCTTCGATCGCCTCCTGGCCGTCCATGACCGGCATCATGAGGTCCATGACGATCAGGTCCGGCTTCAGGAGATCGGTCATGGCGACTGCCTCGCTGCCGTTACCCGCTTCTCCAACGACGGTTATGTCGCCCGCCGCGCGAAAGATATCCCTCAGCACCACCCTGGTCAGGGGTGAATCATCTGCCACAAGAACGTTGATCATATCAAGAATCCACCTGAATAGATACCATGCAGAAAAAACGTCATGCCATCAGCACCACGCAGCCGCAAAACACCGCATCCCGTAACAGCCCCGGCCATCTGCGTTGCCCAGACAAAACCGGTCCGTTTTCCGGGAGACGTTCCCCTAACCGATGATCGCCTCCACGGTGTCAAGGAGTGTCCCTTGGTCGAAGGACCCCTTGACGATATACGCCTGCGCCCCCGCATCTATGGCCCTTCGCTTGTCCTCGTCCCGGGAAAGGGACGAAACGACGATCACCGGTACCTCCCGGTACTCATCCAGGGCGCGCAGTTTCTTGGTCAGCTCGAAGCCATTGATCCCGGGCATCTCGATATCGGTAATGACCAGGTCAAAGCGGTCGCCGGCCACCTTCTCCAGAGCATCCTCCCCTGAAATGGCGATTTCCACCCGGTAGCCGTGCGCAACCAGGATGCTTCGCTCCATGGTGCGGGTGGTGATGGAGTCGTCGACCACCAGGATGGAGCCCCGCTGGCTTGCCGCGCGGCTCTCCTCGAAAACTTTGCGGAGCCCGGCGGTTTCGGCCCCTTCGGCACCGGCGAAAATGTCCGGCACGTTGAGGATGAGGGCCGGATTGCCATCCCCGAGAATGGTCGCGCCGAAGATGTACTTCACGCTCCGGAGCTGGCCGCCAAGCCCCTTCACGACAATCTCCGAGCTGTCGAGCGTCGCATCCACCATGCAAGCCAAGCAATGGTCGCGCAGCTTGAGGACGACCGCCGCGATTTTACCGGCCTCCAGGAAGGTCTTCTGTTCGGGAAGCCCAAGGAGTCTCGCCAGGGAAACCAGGGGGGTCGTGAGGCCGCGGACGGAGACCGCCTCCTTCCCCCCCACGGTCTTGATGTCTTCCGCCCTGATCTTGATGGTTTCCTGGACGTAGGAGAGGGGGATTGCGTAAGTTTCCCCGCCGCAGGTTACCATCAGGGCCTCGATGACCGACAGGGTCAGCGGCAGTTGCAGGGTGATCTCGGTAAATGCACCCGGTTCGCTCTTCAGCAGAATATTTCCCTTGACCCTCTCGGCGTTTTTCTTCACCACATCCATGCCGACCCCGCGGCCGGAAATGTCGGTGACGATCTCGCTGGTGGAAAAACCGGGCCTGAGTGTGAGATAGAGCGCATCCTCCTCGGTCAGGAGATCAGCCTCCTCCCGGCTGATCACCCCGCGGCGCACCGCCACCTCCTTTATCTTCCCGGGATCCATGCCCCGACCGTCATCCCTGATCGCGATCCAGACACTGCTCCCCTCGTGGCGGGCGACGACGCGAACCGTTCCCTTGGCCGGTTTCCCCTTTGCCTGCCGTTCCGCCGGCGATTCGACACCGTGGTCGACGGCGTTGGTGAGGATATGGAGAAACATCGGCTTGAGCATTTCCAGGAGCACCCGGTCCACTTCGATCCCCTCACCGCTCATCTCCAGCTCGATTTCCTTTCCCTGGGCCTTCGCCAGATCCCGCACCAGCCGCCGGAATCCCTCGGTAATAGTCCTGAGCGGCAGCATGCGGAGCGACATGGTTTCGCCGTACAGCTCCTGGATCAGGTAGTTGAGATAAAGGACATCCTCCTCGAGCCCCCGCTGAAACTCCCTGATCTGTGCTGCGGGAAGGGTGTCTCCCCCCGCCTGGCACAGGTACTTCAGGGTCGCGGCCTTGTCCTCGAACCGCTTCTTGTTAATGATGAGTTCGCCCATGAAGTTGACCAGGCTGTCGAGGGTCTTCACCTTGGCCCGGACCGTATCGCCCAGGACTTCCTCCTCCGGCTGCCCCGCCTCCTTCACCGCCTCTGCCGTGGATTCTCCCCGGTCGAATGCCGCGATGAACTTTTCCACATCGACCGGCGACTCCTCTCCCTTGGCCAGCGCAACGGCCATGCGGGAGATCGCATCGGTGCCCTGGAGCAGCAGGTCGACGGAGGTGCTCCCCACCGGCTTGCGCCCCTCCTCAATATCCTTCAGCAGGTCCTCCATCCGGTGGGCGATGGCGCTGATGCCGTCAATCCCGAGCATCCGGGCAGAGCCCTTGAGGGTGTGGGCATTGCGCAGCAGTTCATGAATCAGTGCGGCATCGCCCGTACCCTTCTCCAGGAGGAGCAACCCTTTCTGCAGGGAGGTCAGATGCTCCTCGGCCTCCTTGATGAAAATGTCGAGATATTTGGTCTGCATCTAGGTCTCTTCTTCGACGAGGTCCTTCAGCTTCTCGGCCAGCCCCATGATCTCGGATATGGCCCGTTCGGTCTCCCTGGCGCTCCCCGCCACCTGCCGGGCAACGTCCCGCACCTCGGCCATGGTCTCCGCCATCTGCTCGCAAGCCGATGTCTGCTGCTGGGTGGACAACGATATCTCCTTGGCAGAACGGGCCGTTTCATCCACCATGCCGATCATCGTGCCGAACGACTGCTGCACCTTGTCCACCAGCCCCGACGCGGTATCCACCGCCTTGGTCCCCTCCTCGGTGACCATGATGGTCGAGTTGGTGGCCTTCTGGATCTCGTCGATCAGCCCCTTGATCTGCCGGGTCGCATCCACCGTCCGCTCCGCCAGCCGTTTCACCTCCTGGGCGACGATGGCGAACCGTTTTCCCGCCTCGCCGGCCCCGGCCGCTTCGATGGCTGCGTTCAGCGCCAGGAGGTTCGTCTGGTCGCTGATCTCATCGATGATCTCGACGATCCCGCCGATCTTCTGGCTGTTGTCCCCCAGCGTGAGCATGCTCTCGGCAATGCTCTGGACCTGGCTTCGCAGTCGCGCCATCCCCTCGATGGCATTCGTCACGTCCCCGGTGCCGCCGGTGCAGCTCTGGTTGGTCGCCTCCGCCAGGGTCTCGACCGACTTGGCGTTGTCCGTGATCTGCTTGGCGGTGATGGCAATCTCCTCCGAGGTGGTTGTCACCTGCTGCACGGCGGCCGCCTGCTCGGCAGCTCCCGAGGACTGTTGGGCGCTGATGGCCGTCATCTCGTTGGCGGAGCTGGAAAGCTGGATGATCGCTTCCTTGATGGAGGCAATGAGCCGCGTGCTCTTCTCGATCTCCCCCTTGAGGTTCTTGACGATGACGGTGGTCATCGTGTTGAACGCCTCGGCCAGCGTGCCGATTTCATCCCGGCTCTCGATCGGCACCGCCTCGTCCAGGTCGCCGCCGGCAATCCGGCGGGCCGCCTGGGTCAGCTTCTGCAGGGGACGGATGGACCGGTTGACCACGAAGAAAATGGTGATGCTCGCAATCAGGAGCATGGCGAGCATGGCGCCGATGATCTGCATACGCAGCGCACCGATCTTCTGGTAGGTCTTCTCCATGGAGAAACCGATCCGGAACCCTCCCCAGTGCTTCCCCTTGACGTATACCGGCGCGGAGATATCCCACATCCGCTCTCCGGTATCCCGGGCGTAGACCTGCTTCAGAAGCTCCTGCTGGTTCCGGGCGGCCTTAAGCCCCACCTCGTCGTTGAAAAGGCGCTTGGTCCGGTTATTGACCATGTCCTGTTCCTTGTTGCCGGTCAGGGGCTGGGAATACTTCGTGTTGTGCGTCGGCAGATAACCGTTGCGGTCGACGAGGACGGCGAACACCACCTGGTCGTCCTTCAGGTATTCATCCTCCAGCTGCTGGATTGTCTGGTCGAGGTAGCTGTCGTAGCGGGTATGGTACTTCGGCGGGTCGGTATTGGGGATGGGGACGTAATTGGTATCGAAGATGTCATCAGCAGTGAGCCTGCCCGTGGCCATGGCCTGCTCGAGAAGCTCCTCCATCATCTTGGCGCCGGCCAGCGCTTCGATCCGCCCCTTTGACAGGAGCTCAGCCTCCATGGCGGCGCTTCGCGACTTGACGAAATAGACCGTGAAGAGTGACATGATGATGACCAGCACGAGAATGAGTATGGCTGTGATCTTCACCGAAAGCTTCTGAAACATAGAAACTCCTTAAAGGGTAATAGCTGAAGCCTGAAAATCTCCTCTGCTCACTGGCCGACTACCAGTTCCGGGGAGGAGAGCAGCTTCACGATGTCGAGCAGCATGATGAGGCGCCCGCCATGGTGCAACTGACCCCGGATATACTCGCGTTGCGCACCGGGAAGCGATTTCACGACTGACTCAAAGCTGCCGAGGGAGAGGGCCTCGACCCCGTGCACCGCTTCGGTGAGGATGCCCATGGCGAACTTCTCCGACCGCACGACGATGATTCTCCCCGCCGAGGTGAGCGGCGGCTGGGGCAGCCCGAAGAACGGGCGAAAGTCCATGGCGGCGGTGATCTGTCCCCGCAGGTTGAAGACCCCGACGATAATCTCCGGCACCCGCGGAACCTTGACCAGCTTCGGGATCCTGACGATCTCGGCGGCGCAGACGCTTTCAAAGGCATAGATCTCGCCGCCGAGGGAAAAGCTGACGCACTCCAGGTACTCGTCCTGGACCTCGTCGACCTCGGCGAGCCCATGCCAGTATTCCTCTCGCATCTCGTGGAGGATGGAGTGGATATCGTACCCTGCCTTCTTTGCCTCTTCCATCTGCTCTCTACCCCTTTCCTATGCCACTCTGGCCAGTTCGTTCCTCAGCTGCTCCAGGAAGACCTCCCGGGACAGGCCGCCGGAATAAGGGATGATGCTTTCCTCGTTGTCCTTCTCGAGGATCTTCAGGCTGTTGCGCAACTCCCGCAGCCCCTCTTTCACCTTCTCCAGGCGGAAAAACAGTCGCCCCAGGTTATAGTGCGGCATGACGAAGTCCGTCTTGAGCAGAATCGCTTTCCGGTATTCTTCCTTCGCCTCCGGAAGCCGGTCGTTCATGTCCAGGATCAGTCCCTTCAGGAAGTACGTCTCGGGAAAGAGATCATCGATCACCAGGGCTTGCCGGCAAACCTCCAGGGCTTCTTCGAAACGCCCGTTATTGGCAAGGATGAATCCCCTGGTCACCAGGGCGCCCACGTGTCCGGGCTGCCGGCTGAGGACTTCGTCCAGCAGCCGTGACGCCTGGGTGAAGTTTTCCGCGTCGAACAGAGTCAGGGCACTCTGGTACAGCTCTTCCGGTGCCGGCTCGACAGGGGAGACGGCGCTCTTTACCGGGGCACTGGCCGGCACCGTCTTCGCTGGCGCCGTCTTCACCGGCGGATGCTTCACCGGCGCAGGCTGGATCGTGGTCCGCTCGTGCCGCCGTGCCCCGGCCGATGCCGCATCTTCGCGCTTGGGAGCAGCCCCGGCGGTCTTCTTCCGGTAGTAAAACCCTCCTTCGAGAGAATGCCGCTCGAATTGGGAAGAAATATGGGAGAGGGTTTCTGCATGCCCCAGAAAGAGATGCCCGCCGGGAATCAGGCTCGCGGCGAACTTCTCTACCACCTTCTTCATCGTAGCGAAGGTAAAGTAAATCATCACATTGCGGCAGAAGATGGCATCGAGGTCGCGGAAGGGCCTGTCGGGAGTCGGGAATTCATCCGTCTGCAGGTTCAGGTGGGAGAATTCGACGAGACTTTTTACCTGCTCGTTCAGGACGTAACTTTTCCCGACACGCTCGAAAAAACGGTTCAGATAGCGCTCATCCGCGGTCCGCATCGACCAGGGTCCGTACACCCCGTCCCGTGCGCGCTTCAGAGCCCGGTTGTTGATGTCCGTGGCGAGAATCCTGATGTCGCGGTTCCGCCAGTCGGGGAGTGTCTCCATAACCAGCATCGCCAGTGAATATGGCTCTTCACCGGTGGAGCACCCCGCGGACCAGAGCCGGAGTCGCCGCTTTCTGTCGGTCGCCACCTCAGTCAGGAGAAACTTTTGCAGGGCGCTGAAATGGGGCTGATAGCGAAAAAAGTAGGTCTCCCCGACCGTCAGGTACTGGAGGAGCTTCTGCAGTTCATGGCGCTTCTCGCCGTAGCGGAGCAGATACCGGTAATAATCGCCGAAGGTGCTGATCTTCAGGGCCAACATGCGACTCTGCAGGCCACGCTCGAGAACCTTCACGTTGCGGTGCTCGAAATGGAGCCCGCTGAATGCAACCAGGTAATCGCGAAACCGCTGATAGTCACTGCCACTGAGCGGTTCGCGCAGCTGGACGGGTTTCTTCTTTTCGCCCCTGGACAGGATCGCCACATCCTCGCGCAGACGCTCCAGGTCCACCGGCTTGGGAATAAAGTCGAAAACCTTCAGCAGCTCATATTCCAGCTCGACGTGGTCGGAAATAACGATGACCGGGATATGCCGGGTGTCATCGAGCCGCTGCAGCCGCTGTTTCACCTCCAGAGAACCGACTTTCTCCCCTGAGACCTCAAGGATGATGAGTTCCGGTTTCGTCTCCAGGGCCACCTTGACGGCATCACTGCGACCGACCATGCAGGTCACGGCGTGGCCGTCTGCCTCCAGCAGGCCGCACACCATCTTGCACAGCGCTTCGTTATCTACGATGTTCAGGATCTTCAGTGCCATCCGGCTTCCCTGTCACCTGGTATTTGCATCCCTTCAGCTGCGCTGCGTCTCCTGCCCGCCCCCCCATGAATCGCGCAGGGTAACCGTCCGGTTGAACACCGGCACTCCCGGGCGGGAATCCGCAAGGTCAACGCAGAAATACCCCTGCCGCTCGAACTGGAAGCGCTCTTCCGCAGAGGCTGTGGCCAGCGACGGTTCGACCATGCATTCCTTCAGCACTTCCGCCGAAGCAGGGTTGAGGCAGCTTTTCCAGTCGTCACCGGACGGATTGGGAACCACACAGAGCCGGTCATAGAGCCGCACCTCGGCCCCTACCCCGTGCCGCGCCGACACCCAGTGGATCACTCCCTTCACCTTCCGTCCTGCCGCCGCCCCACCCGTATGGGAATCATGGTCGTAGGTGCAGCGAACCTCGGTCACGCGCCCCGTGCTGTCCTTCTCGATCCCGGTGCACTTCACGATGTAGGCGTTACGCAGCCGCACTTCCCCGCCGGGGGCAAGCCGCTTGAACCCCTTCACCGGCTCCTCCATGAAGTCGTCCCGCTCGATGAACAGCTCCCGGCAGAACGGAATTTTCCTGCTCCCCATCTCCGGCTTTTGCGGGTGGTTGGCGGCATCGAACTCTTCGACCTTGTCCGTCGGATAATTCTCGATCACCAGCTTCAGGGGTCGCAGGACAGCCATCGCCCGGGGAGCCCGCTCGTTCAGGTCTTCACGGACGCACTCCTCCAGGAGGCCCATTTCGATCCAGCTGTCGCTGCGGCCGACGCCGATCCGCTCGCAGAAGCCCCTGATCGACTCCGGGGTATAACCGCGCCGGCGCAACCCCATCAGGGTCGGCATGCGCGGATCGTCCCAGCCGGCCACGTCCCCGTCCTGGACCAGTTGGAGGAGTTTGCGCTTGCTCATCACCGTGTAGGTCAGGTTAAGGCGTGCGAACTCGTACTGGCGGGGGCGGTTCGGCACCGGCAGGTTGTCCAGGAACCACTCGTACAGCGGACGGTGGTCCTCGAACTCTAGGGTGCAGATGGAGTGGGTGATCCCCTCGATGGCATCGGATTGGCCGTGGGCGTAATCGTACATGGGGTAGATCCGCCACTTGTCTCCGGCATGGGGGTGCGGGGCATGGATGATCCGGTACATCACCGGGTCCCGCAGGTTCATGTTTGGTGAGGCCATGTCGATCTTTGCGCGGAGGACCTTTGCGCCATCAGGAAACTCGCCGTCCCTCATCCGACGGAAGAGCTCCAGGTTCTCTTCGATGGAGCGGTCGCGGTACGGGCTTTCCTTGCCCGGTTCGGTCAGAGTGCCGCGATAGTCGCGGATATCTGCGGCTGTAAGGTCGTCCACGTAGGCCTTCCCAGCGCGGATGAGGTACTCGGCCCACTCGTACAGCTGGTCGAAGTAATCGGAGGCGTAGTAGAGGTGCTCTCCCCAGCCGAAGCCGAGCCAGTGGACGCTTTCCTTGATCGACTCTATGTACTCGACCTCTTCCTTGACCGGATTGGTATCGTCGAAGCGGAGATGGCAGCGGCCACCGAAGTCCCGGGCCAGACCGAAGTTGAGACAGATCGACTTCGCGTGGCCGATGTGGAGATAGCCGTTCGGCTCGGGGGGAAAACGGGTCACGATCGTCTTGTGCTTACCGCTCTTCAAATCTTCGGCAACGATGGCGCGAAGAAAGTTGGCCGGCGCCACAGAGGCGTTCTTACTGTCTGTCTCACTGATATGTTCAGCCATGGGGATCACCCTCGGTAATGGTCAATTATTTTGTAGTCGCAACGCAGACATTATTTCTTCATTGCCCGGCTAACTGCAGACGAAGTTGTTGGCTCGCCGCCACTCGTATAAATTCCGGCGGGTGAGCAGTTTCGGGTTCTGGCAAGGCTTCGCGACGACCCCGGCGGAGGCGTAGCAGCGCTACGCCGCACAACGAGGGAGGAAGCGAAACGCCGCCAGGTTCCGAAAATGCTCACTCGCCCCCTACTTCCGCTCCATCAGCACCACCGCGTAGGCGGCTATCCCTTCACCCCGGCCGGCGAAACCGAGCTCCTCGGTGGTGGTCGCTTTGACGTTTACCCGGTCCGGTTCAGCGGCGAGGACCTCTGCGATATTCTCCCGCATCCGCTGGATATGGGGGGCAAGCTTGGGGCGCTGGGCAACGACGGTGGCGTCCAGGTTGCCGAGCCGATACCCCTTTCCATCCGCAAGCTGCATGACGTGGGCAAGGAGCTTCAGGCTGTCAGCTCCCTTGTAACGGGGGTCGATGTCGGGGAAGTGCTTGCCGATATCCCCTTCGGCGATGGCCCCGAGAATCGCGTCGGCGATGGCATGGAGGAGCACATCCGCGTCGGAGTGGCCGAGAAGCCCCTTCTCCCACGGGATGTCGACCCCCCCGAGGATGAGCTTTCGCCCCTCCACGAGGCGGTGAACGTCGTAGCCGTGACCGATGCGCATATTGTCCCTTTTAAAATTCCAAATTTCAAATCACAAATCCCAAACAAATTCGAATGACAAATGCAAAAAAGCGTCTTTTTTGAGTTTTGAAATTGTTAGTTATTTGGTGCTTGGGATTTGGTATTTATCTGTTTAGGAAAGCCTCAGCCAGGATGAGGTCCTCCGGCGTCGTAATCTTAATGTTGCGGTAATCCCCCATGACAATGCGGACTTCCTTGCCGAGGCGCTCCACGAGCATGGCGTCATCGGTCCCGAGAAACCCCTCCGCCGCGGCGATCTCGTGGGCGGCGCGGATCACGGCATAGCGGAAGGCCTGGGGCGTCTGGGCCAGCCAGAGCTGTTCCCGCGGCGGGGTTTCGCGGGAGATGCCATCCACGACGATTTTGACGGTATCCTTGGCCGGCACGGCAACGAGAGCGCCGTCGCTCTCTGCGGCCACCTCCGCCGCATGCTTCAGGACAGCCGCAGTGATGAACGGGCGGACCCCGTCATGGATCAACACCACATCGTCATCGGCGACATCCATGGCGCGCAGGCCGTTGAGGACCGAGTGCTGCCGCTCCGCACCTCCCGGCACCACGGCCCGCACCTTGGCGAATCCGTAACGCTCCAGCACTTCCTCGCGGCAGTAAGGGATCTCCGCCTCCGGGGTAATGACGTAGATATCGTCGATGAACGGTGCCGCCTCAAAGACCGAGATCGTCTGCCCCACGATCGGTTTGCCGTCGAGGAGCAGGTATTGCTTGTTGATCCCCGCCCCCATCCTTTTTCCCATGCCCGCCGCCGGGATCAGGGCAACGATCTTCATGGCGCCACCATCTCCATCGCCCGGTCGGACAATCGTCCGCCCGAAAAAAAATAGAACCGCTTACAGCAAATATAATGGGCCGTTCCTCTCGCGGTCAATGAAAAACTTCCAGAGAATTTCAAATGCTGTTTTATTATACACGAGATTGCGCGAATGACCAGCAAAAAAACTTCACTGTGCGCGCATCGAGAGACGGGGGAAAAGCTAGTCGCCGGCGGACCGTGGGTTACCTGATCATCGGTCGGCCTCACCGGCTCCCAGAGCAGCGGGAAGGGCGCGGAGGGCTGCGATCAGCGCGGGAACGTCATCGTCCTGGATGGTGCGGAGGTCGAGGAGCAGGGCATCCCGCCAGATTCTGCCGATGACCGGGACGGGAGCGGCACGGAGCGCCTTCTCCAGCGCTTCAGGGGTTGCGTGTCCGCTGCCGACTGCCAAGAGCGTCGTGGGAAGCTGTACCAGAGGGAAGGCCCCTCCCCCCACCTGGGAAAAGCCGCGCGACACTGTGAATGTCACAGAGGCAGGGGCTGCCCGGCGCAGCCGCCTGAGGAGGCTTCTACCGCGGGCTTCAAGCTCAGCAGCGGAAAGAGCCAGCATCCGGAGCGTCGGAATCTCCACCAGAGCCTGGCGCTCATCCCGATAGAGCCTCAACGTTCCTTCCAGAGCGGCCATGGTCATCTTATCAACGCGCAAGGCCCGCAGCAGGGGGTGCTTCTTCAGCGGCGCCACCAACGCCTTCCGACCGACTATGATCCCCGCCTGCGGCCCTCCGAGAAGCTTATCGCCGCTGAAGGTTACCACGTCCACCCCGGCCCGCACGAACTCCTGAACCGGCGGCTCGCTGCCGAGGCCGATGGCGGAGAGATCGACGAGGTTGCCGCTCCCCACGTCCGCCATGACCGGCAGGGAGGACTCCTGGCCGATCCGGACCAGTTCGGCAGCCGTCACCTCGGCGGTAAAACCGACCACTGCATAGTTGCTCGTGTGCACCTTGAGGAGCAGGGCGGTGTCGGGCGAAACCGCCTCCCGATAGTCACGGGGGTGGGTCCGGTTCGTGGTCCCCACCTCCCTGAGCAGGGCTCCGCTCTGACGCATCACGTCGGGGATGCGGAACGACCCGCCGATCTCCACGAGTTCGCCGCGGGAAACGATCACCTCTTTACCGGCAGCCAGGGCGGAGAGGGCAAGGAGCACGGCGGCAGCATTGTTGTTCACCACCAGCGCCGCCTCGGCACCGGTCAGCTCGCAGAGGAGCTTCTCCACGTGGGCATAGCGGCTCCCCCGCTCCCCCTGTTCCAGGTCGAACTCCAGGTTCGAGTAGCTGAAGGCGACATCAGTGAGAGCCTGCTGGACCGGTGCCGCCAGAAGCGACCGCCCGAGGTTGGTATGGATGACCACCCCGGTGCCGTTCACCACCCGTTTCAGACGGGAGGTGGAGAGCAGTACCAGCTCCCGCAGAACATGCTCAGCGATGACCTCCGCGGGGGGAATCTCCGCGAGAGCGCCCTCGCAAGCCTCCAGGCGAAGCCCGTCAAGCACGGTCCGCACAGCCTTGAGCACCAGTGGCCGCGGGTAGCGGGTCAGAGCAGCGCTGACCGCGGGCCATTCAAGCACCCGGTCCACCTTGGGAATGTTCTGCATAATCGTCATGTGGGCACCTGTCGGGGGAGGGAGACGGGGAGGCCGAGCGGAATCCGGCCGGCAGGGAATGCAGGCTGGGCTACAGGTCGAGGTGCATGGCCGCCGAGCGTTCCGCAGGCTTCAGCGGCAGAACCCCGTCCACCCCCTGCATGAGGACCTTGCCGCCGTACTCGGCATTCTTGCGGACCAGTTTTTCGGCCTTTTCAGCGTCTCGGGTGCGAAAAGCGCCGATTATTTTTTCGTGCTCATCGACCGACACGCGCATCCGCCCAGGCAGACTGAGAGATGCAACCCGCAGGCGCTGGAACTTTCCTACCAGGCTGGTGATGAGGTCGGTGAGTTTGCTGTTGTCGGCCGCCTTGATGAACAGATCGTGAAAGTCGTTATGCACCTTGAAGAAATGCTTGATGTCCCCATCCTCCGCCAGGGTGCGGAGCTTCTCATTGATCGCCTCGAGCTTCACGAGTTCCCGGTCGGTGAGCTTTTCACAGGCCTTACGCGCTGCGTACCCCTCAAGGATGCTCTTGATGGCGTAGAACTCCTCCACATCCCGCTGGGTAAAAGAAACCACCACCGCACCCTTGCGCGGGATCACGGTCAGGTACCCCTCCGATTCCAGCTGCCGGAAGGCCTCCCTGATCGGCGTACGGCTGATGCCGAACCGCTCGGCGAGTTCCGGCTCGGCCACCTTCTCCCCCGGCTTGAGCGCCCCGGAGATGATGGCGTCCCGGATGGTCTCCAGTATCCGCTCCCTGAGCGTCAGATGTTTTTCGATGTTCTTCATGGGAAGACTCCTCGCTGCGTTTGGCAAATTGTATACAGTATACAAAAATTGTCAAGCATTTCCACTCTATCGGCATTTTCACTCCATCAGCATTTCCATGCTATCGCCGCAATTTCAGACCAGATTACCATTATTTCATGTAATTATGGCACAGCTGCCTGCGTGTGCAACCGCCGCCATTCCTGCTTGAAATTTACCTCTCAGGAGAGTAAGCTAATTCGCCGAAGGAGTTCCGGATGGACCCGGTTCGACACCTGAAAATTTCCTGTTTCGTGCTGGCCCTCCTCGTCACCCTCGGCACCGTCGGTTACATGGGAATTGAGGGGTGGGGATTTCTCGACGCCCTGTACATGACCGTCATCACCCTCAGCACGGTCGGCTTCCGGGAAGTCCACGACCTGGACGCTCCCGGCAAGCTCTTCACCATGCTCCTCATTGTCTTCGGCGTGAGCGTTCTCGGCTACATCGTCGGGAGCCTCGCCCAGATCATGTTCGAGGGGCAGTTCCAACGCATCATCGGGAGGAAAAAGGTGGAAAAGGTCATCGAAGCCATGTCGGGCCACTACATCATCTGCGGCTTCGGGAGGATGGGCTCCCTCATCTGTAAGGAGTTCACTGCCAAGCCCCTCCCCTTCGTCGTCGTGGAAAAATCAGCCGACATCATCGAAAAGCTCAAGGAAGAAGGATTACCCTACCTCCATGGCGACGCCACCGATGACGAAACACTTCTCAGAGCCGGGATCAAGCGTGCCAAGGGGCTCGTTTCGGTGGTCACCACCGACACCGAGAACGTTTACATCACCCTTACTGCCCGGGGACTCACCCCCGACCTTTACATCCTCGCCCGAGCCGGCGAGGAAGGTTCCGAGATCAAGCTGAAGCGCGCCGGTGCCAACAAGGTCGTCTCCCCCTACCTCATCGGGGGAAGCCGCATGGCCCAAGCGATACTGCGCCCCAATGTGGTGGATTTCATCGAGATTGCCACCGGTCGCGAACACATCGACCTGCAGATGGAGGAGATCACCATCCCCCCCGATTCCGGCTTCGTCGGACAGAACCTGGTCACCTCCGGATTTCGGCGGGAAACGGGTGTCATCATCGTCGGCATCAAGAAGGCGAGTGGCAAAATGGTCTTCAATCCTGATCCGGAGGCCCGGATCGACCGTAACGACACCCTCATAGTCCTCGGTGAAACACAGGCCATCCAGAAACTGGAAAATATCGTTGGTTGCGTTCCGAGTGCCGCTGAAATCATCATGAAGAACTGGAGAAAACCGAAGCCATGATATCCCCTCTCTTCGCCCATATCCCCTACACCCGGCTCCACGAAAACCTGGAGACGATCATCGCCAAACGG
Organism: Geobacteraceae bacterium; assembly: GCA_024281055.1. Lineage (GTDB taxonomy): Bacteria > Desulfobacterota > Desulfuromonadia > Geobacterales > Geobacteraceae > JAMXLF01. The sequence continues at coordinate 11,126 of JAMXLF010000042.1, read as the reverse complement.
ATCAACCCCGAGGTTTTCATCACCGGCGAGGGGTACGACCACTTCATCCCCGAGAAACTCGTCCCGGTGGCCGAGGCCCTGGCGGCAAACGGCCTCCAAACCACCATGCACGCACCGTTCATCGACCTGAATCCCGGTTCGGCCGAGCCCCTCGTGCGCGAGGCTACCGTGCGCCGCCTCAACCAGGCGTTCGACGCCGCCGAGATCCTGCGACCGCGGGTGATCGTCTGCCACCCCGGCTACGACCGATGGCGTTACGGAGAAGCCCAGGACCAGTGGCTCGGCCACAGCGTCGAGATCTGGCGGCGCCTGCTCCCCCGGGCCGAGAAGATCGGCTGCACTATCGCCGTCGAGAACATCTTCGAGGAGGAACCCTCCACCCTCCGGGCGCTCATCGAGGCCATCGACTCCCCGCTCCTGCGTCACTGCTTCGACGTAGGGCACTGGAACCTGTTCGGCAAGACCACGATGGAAGAGTGGTTCGCGGAACTGGGGAAATACATCGCCGAAACCCATATCCACGACAACCACGGGTGCAGGGATGACCATGCGGTCATCGGCGAGGGGAATATCGACTTCGACCTCTTTTTCTCTCTCATGGGGCGCTACGCACCTGAAGCCTGCTGGACCATCGAGGCCCACAGCCGGGATGCCCTGGAGCGGGCTCTGGTGGCCATCGAGCAGTACCGGTAATTGCATAAAAACAGAAAGGGGAGAGGTCGCCCCAGCGACCTCTCCCCTTCTTCCTCACTATAGTCTTTCTGTCAATCTTGTCCTTCATCGCCGGCCATGCCGTCCACATGTGCATACGTATTTTTCGCGATACGGTGAGAGAAGGCCCAGACGTACACGAAAAGAACAAATGATATCAACAGGACGATAAACCAGCTGAACTTGAGATCCCAGAAATCCCAGCCGATGCCTGTCATGGCGCCAACCTCCTTTCTATTTCGTTCCGTGCATTCATGCACTGAACCTGTTCACTTCCTGTTCTCATTATAGCATATCCGATGGACTCCACCGCCAATTTTCCGTGCCTCATTCATTCTCCATTCATTCAACCGTTATCCTTTCAGAGATACGGCGAAAAGAGCTTGGCCGTGGCATCCCTGACTCTTTCGGGAAGGGGACGGCCGTCCATCTCGGCGAGGGTCACCTCCCGCGACCGGGCGATGGTCTGCGCCAGGTCCCGCTCCATGAGCTGCGTGAACTCGCGGTCGTAGACCTCGAGGTCGAGCTCGAAGTTGAGCCGCAGGCTGCGCGGGTCGAGATTCGCCGAGCCGATGAGGCTCCAGGTGCCGTCGACGAGAAAGAGCTTGGTGTGCACAAAGGGAGGAGGCTGATACATGACCCTGACGCCGAGCTGGAGGAGTTCCCAGAGATAGGCGCGGGTCGCCCAGTGGACGAAGGGGAGATTATTCTGGGCCGGGAGTATGAGGGTGACCTCGACGCCTCTCAGGGCCGTGGTAGCGATGGCGGAGAGGAGCGGTCGGTCGGGGATGAAATAGGGGGTCATGATCAGCACCCGGCGCCGGGCGCACGCCAGAGCGCCGAGGAGGACGAGATGGAGGGTGCGGAACTCCTTGTCCGGGCCGTCGGCCACGGTCCGCGCAAGTGACCTTCCCGCGGGGGAGAGTGCGGGGAAAAACGCCGGGTCCTCGACAAGCTCGCCGGTGACGAAGAACCAGTCCTCGAGGAAGACCTTCTGGAGTTCAGCGACCACCGCTCCCTCCACCCGGAAGTGGAGGTCTTTGACGACCGGGGGCGGACCGCTGCGCTCCACCAGGTGCCGGTCGCCGATGTTCATCCCGCCGGTGAAGGCAATGGCGCCATCTACCACGAGAATCTTTCGGTGATTGCGCAGGTTCACGTACCCCCCCTGGCGCAGGGGGAGGAAGCGGCCGACCCGCACCTGGGAGCCGCGGAGGAGTTTCCGGGCTGAGGGGTGCGAGTACTTCTCGCCGAGACTGTCGACGATCACCCGCACGTCTACCCCCCTCCTGGCAGCGGTGCGCAAGGCATCCACGAACTGACCGCCTGACCGGTCGCCGTCGAAGATGTACGTACTCAGATTGATGGACCGGCGGGCTCCGGCGATGGCCGCGAGCATGGCCGGATAGGCCTCCTCGCCGTTGTGGAGTGCTTCCACCCGGTTGCCGGCGACGAGGGGGGAACCGACCAGCCGGTCGGTCAGGTTGCAGAGTTTGGTCAGGTACTCGCTCCCCGGCGAGAGCGGCGGTCTCTCATCTGGCGCCCGCGGCTCGGAAAGGGTGTCCCAGCCAGCCAGGCGCCGGCCGCTCTCCAGCCACTGGCGCGCCCTGCTGCGGATCCGGTTGACTCCCATGCTCCAGTAGAGGAAGGGGCCGACGAGAGGGAGGACCAGGCAGGCCATGATCCACCCCAGGGCGGAGCGGGGATCGCGTTTGAAGAGGAGCGCGTGTCCGGCCGACGCCAGGGAGACGACTGCCGCTCCGGCGATGATGACCCCCAGAACCAGCTGATCCACGGGACCTCCCCACATGATATTTGCCTTATTGATTTCCAATAACACAAAGCGGGCGCCGGTGCAAAACAAAAAGGGATGGCATCCCGCGCCACCCCTTTCCGTTCACGCTACCCAACAGGGCTCTCAGAGCAGGCCGTACGGTTCGGCCCGCTTGGCCCATTCGCTGGCCGGATACTCAGCCCTGAGCTTCTCATAGGCTTCCTTGAGCGGCGCGGCGTTGCGGCTGCTCTTGTAGCGGGCGACCCCCCGCAGATAGATCGCCTCCGGCGCGGCATCGCTCTTCGGGAACTTTGCCAGCAGTTGGTCAAGGTTGAGGATGGCGTCATTGAACTGGTCGATGTCGAAGTCGATCTTTCCCATGCCAAGGAGGAGGTTGGGTACGAACTCCTCGGGAGGGAAGAAGCCGACGGTCCGCTGGTGCTCCTTACCGTAATAGTCGAGAATCACGATGGTCGGGGTCCATTTCACCTTGAAGTCGCCGGCCAGGGGACTGTCCGCCGGCACCTGCAGCGGCACCATCCGGCTGGCGACGAACTCGGCAACTCTCGCATCGGGGTACGTAACTGCACCCATCTGTTTGCAGCCGATTCAGCCGGGATTGAAAAAGTCGAGGAGGATCGGCTTCTTTTCCGCCTGCCCCCGGGCGAGGGCCTTGTTCAGTTCGGATTCCCAGGTAATCGCGTTTGCCATGTATCTCGCCTCCATTCCGAAAATATGCTCCGTCAGTAAAAGCTTACTGTATCTTCGGCCCGCGTCAAGGTACCGCTCCCCCCCTTGCGCTTTTGACCGCCAGTGATTATAATGAAGTTTGCCGGTGAATGCCGGCAACTACTCAAACCAACACGAGGAAAGACAGATACCATGAATACACTCAAGACAACCTTTCTCATGGCCCTCATGACGGTCCTGCTGGTCATGGCCGGCGGCGCCATCGGCGGGCGGTCGGGGATGACCTTCGCTCTGGTCATGGCCGGGGTGATGAACTTCGTCTCCTACTGGTTTTCCGACAAGATCGTACTTGCCATGTACGGCGCCCGCGAGGTGACCGAGTCGGACTACCCGGAATTCTACGGGCTCGTGCGGCAGCTGGCAGCCCAGGCGGGAACCCCGATGCCGCGCGTCTACATCATCGACTCGGAAACTCCCAACGCCTTCGCCACCGGGAGGAACCCCGAGCACGCCGCCGTGGCCGCCACCACCGGTATCATGCGGATATTAACCCGCGACGAGCTGATGGGGGTCATGGCCCACGAGCTCTCCCACGTGAAGCACCGCGACATCCTCATCTCCTCCATTGCCGCCACCATCGCCGGCGCCATCGCCTACCTCGCCCACATGGCCCAGTGGGCCGCCATCTTCGGCGGCGGCCGTGACCGGGATGAGGAGGGAGGAGGGGCCATCGGCCTGATCGTCATGGCCATCGTCCTCCCCCTGGCCGCCATGCTGATCCAGATGGCCATCTCCCGCGCCCGGGAGTACGAGGCCGACCGGGGCGGCGCGACCGTCTCGGGGAATCCCCTCTTTCTGGCCAATGCCCTGCGGAAGCTGGAGATGGCCAACCGCCAGATCCCCATGGACGCCAACCCCGCCTCGGCCCACATGTTCATCGTGAACCCCCTCACCGGCGGCGGCCTCATGTCCCTCTTCTCCACCCACCCCCCCATCGAGGAGCGGGTGCGGAGACTTGAGGCGATGGCCTACGGACCGCGGAGCTGATAGTATAGTGCGTAAGGCTGAAGCGCGGAAGGACGAAAGGGGAAATGCTTTTTCTCCCGCTACCGCGCTTTTTGCTTTATAATTTCGGATTTGGTAGGTTTTGCCAATCGGGCGCGAGATTTCGTCCAGTTCGTCGTCAACCCACAGAAACCGTGCCGAGGCGTAGCAGCGCTACGTTGAGGCAGGGTTTCGAGGACACGGCGGCGAGATGGGCGGAAGACCGCGCCCGCCCCTTAGGATACTCACGTGACCTCTTCCAATCCCCGCCGCGTTGCCTTCGACATTCTGATGCGCATCGAGAAGGAACACTCCTACGCCGACATCCTCCTCGACCGCGAGCTCTCCACGGGAACCCTGGCGGGACCGGACCGGGGGCTTCTGACCGAGCTCGTTTACGGCGTGCTCCGCCGCCAGGGGACCCTCGATTTTATTATCGACCGTTTCTCCCGGCAGAAGGTGAACAAGCTGGAAAGGGCTGTCCTCGTGCTGCTGCGGCTCGGCCTCTACCAGGCCTTTTTCCTCGACCGGGTGCCGGTCTCCGCGGCGGTGAACGAGACGGTTAACCTGGCCAAGGCCTTGGCGCCGCGGGCTGCGGGCTTCGTGAACGCGGTCCTGCGGAGCGCTGACCGGGGACGAGAGGCGATCACCTACCCCGACCGGCAGAAGGAGCCAGCCGCCTTTCTCGCAACCCGCTACTCGCACCCGGCTTGGCTTGCCGAGCGCTGGCTCGCCCAGCTGGGCTCTGCGGAGGCGGAGCGCCTCGCCGAGACCATGGCAGCCCCCCCGCCTCTTACTATCCGGGTGAACACCCTGCGCATCTCCCGCGAGACACTCGCGGCAAGGCTTGTTGCCGAGGGGGGAACGGTCTCCCCCACCCGCTATTCCCCCGACGGTCTCCACCTCGCGGCCGCCGGCTCCCTGGCCCAGCTTCCCAGCTTTCGGGAGGGACTCTTCATGATCCAGGACGAGTCGTCGCAGCTTGCCGCCCGTTTCCTCTCTCCTCCGCCCGGCGCGGCGGTACTTGACCTTTGCGCCGCCCCCGGCGGTAAGGCGACCCACCTTGCCCAACTCATGGAGAACCGGGGGTCGGTCACCGCCTGCGATGCCGGCGAGCGGAAGCTCCGCTTCATCCGGGAGAACGCGGAGCGGCTCGGCGTAGCCATCATTACCACCCTTCCCCTCGATGCGTCGGGACCGCTGGAAAAACTGGAGGACCGGCGCTACGAGCGGGTCCTGGTCGACGCCCCCTGCTCCGGGCTCGGCGTCATCAGGCGTCATCCCGAAGGGAAGTGGTGGCGCAGTCCTACCGACCTTCCTCGGCTTGCCGCCATGCAGGAGAAAATCCTGGTGAACGCCGCGGAGCGGGTCGCGCCCGGAGGCACCCTCCTCTATGCGGTTTGCTCCCCGGACCGGGAGGAGAACGAGGCGGTGGTAGACGATTTTCTTTCTCAGCGACACGATTTTGTGCTAGAAGATTTACGGGAGCTCTTCCCTGCGTGGGGGGAACTCTTCACCGAGCGGGGCTGCTTCCGCAGCTGGCCGCACCGGCACGGGATGGACGGTTTCTTCGCCGCCCGGCTTAAGAAAAGCTCAGTATAAGTCCAATAAGACCTATCGGACCTATGCTTGGAGGTTAACATGAAAAAGATCGCCCCTTCTATCCTCTCCGCCGACTTCTCCCGACTCGGCGACGAGGTCCGGGCAGTGGCGGCGGCGGGTGCCGACTACATCCACGTGGACGTCATGGACGGCCACTTTGTGCCGAACATTACCATCGGCCCCCTCGTGGTGGAGGCGGTGCGCAAGGTGACCGATCTTCCCCTCGACGTCCACCTGATGATCGAGAACCCCGACCTCTACATCCCCGACTTCGCCGCGGCCGGAGCGGACATCATCGTGGTGCATGCCGAGGCTACCCGGCACCTACACCGCACCGTGCAGCTCGTCAAGGCGCACGGCAAGCGAGCCGGAGTCTCCCTCAACCCTGCGACCCCGCTCCACCACCTCGACTATATCCTCGACGAACTCGACCTGGTGCTCCTCATGACCGTCAACCCCGGCTTCGGCGGGCAGTCGTTCATCGAGGCATGTCTCCCGAAGATCCACGCCCTGCGAGGCATCCTCGACAAGCGGGGCTTGGAGACCGAGCTGGAGGTGGACGGCGGCGTCAAGATCGCCAACATCGACCGGATCGCCCACGCCGGCGCGGACGTCTTCGTCGCCGGGAGCGCCGTCTTCGGCAGCGCCGACTACGCCGCCACCATCGCCGAGCTCAAGCGACGGGCAAAAGAACCGATACTATAAAAGACAGTTCAAAGTTCAATGTTCAAGGTTCGACGTTAAAACCTTGAACCTTGAACTTTGAACCTTGAACGGATTCTATGGATCTGAAAGCAAGAATCAGAAAGGCACTGGCTGCCCACACGCGGGTGCCGATGGCTCCCGGACCGGTCCCCGCTGCCGTCCTCCTGCCCCTCTTCTACAAGGAAGGTGAGTACCACGTCCTTTTCACCAAGCGGACCGAGCACCTCAACCACCACCGGGGGGAGATCTCGTTTCCCGGCGGCGTCTGTCAGCCCGGGGATGAAGGTCCTCTTCAGACCGCTCTGAGGGAGACCTGGGAGGAGGTGGGGATCGCCCCGGCCGACGTGGAGGTCCTCGGCGTCCTCGACGACTTCTACTCCATTCACAACTACCTCGTCACCCCCTTCGTCGGAGAGTTCCCCGCCAACTACCCGCTCCGGGCCAACCCCTTGGAGATCGAGCGGCTGATCGAAGTTCCCCTCGCCCACCTCCTGCGGCCGGAGATATTCCGGGCCGAGGACTGGACGTGGAAGGGACGATCCCATCCGGTCTATTTCTACACCTGCGGCGACGACGAGGTATGGGGGCTCACCGCGGCCATCCTCAAGCAGTTTCTCGACCTAGTCTTCGCGGAGGGATGATCCACATGGCAACCAGCATCCTTATCATCGACGATTCCCCCACGGTGCGGGAGCGCATCGTCCGGACTCTCCGGGAGTTCGCCCTGTTCGACGACTATAGGGAGGCGGCGGACGGCATTGACGGTTTCAAGGCGCTCCTGGAAAGCAGGGCCGACCTCGTCATCTGCGACCTGGAGATGCCCCGCATGGACGGGTTTCGGTTCATCACCATGCTCCAGACACGGGACGAGTTGAAGGATATCCCCGTCATCATGCTGACCGGGCGGGGAGACCAGGAGCTGAAGGTGAGGGGACTCGAGCAGGGGGCCTGCGATTACGTGACCAAGCCGTTCGATCCCGGCGAGCTGGTGGCGCGGGTCAGGGTGCAGCTGAAGATCAAGGCGCTCCAGGACGCCCTGAAAAAATCCAACGAGCTTCTCCGGGAGCTCTCCTACACCGATCCCCTCACCCGCCTTTACAACCGCCGCTATTTCATGGAAGCCCTTGCCAAGGAATTCCAGCGCACCGGGCGCAAAAAGGGAACCCTCTCCCTCGCCCTGCTGGATATCGACCACTTCAAGGCGATCAACGACACCCACGGCCACCAGCAGGGAGATGCGGTGCTGACGGCGCTGGCCACGGTCATCCAGGGGGAGCTCCGCAGCTATGACATCGTTGCCCGCTACGGCGGTGAGGAGTTCATCGCCCTTTTCCCCGACACCTCCCCGGCCGAGGGGATTGCCGTTGCCGAGCGACTGCGGGCATCAGTCGAGAGGATGGTCTTTCCCCCTCCCCTGGAGCTACTCCGGGTCACGGTCAGCCTTGGAGTCGCGGCCTATCCCGCGGGGGGGATTGCGGCGGTTGACGATCTGATCAGGGAGGCAGACGCCGCCCTATACCGGGCGAAGAACGGGGGAAGGAACCGGGTCGTGGCGATGGCCGGCACGGCACAGCACGTGGAGTGAACACCCCGGACAGCGGGGCCGCTTGCGACAGTGCTCCTTGCCGTGCTCGACGATGAGAGCATGGTACTCGTTGAAAAGGGGAGGATCGGGCGGGAGGTTCTCCATGAAGAGGGCGCGCAGTTCCTCGTACCCGATATCTTCCCGCACCAGGCCGAGGCCGGCAAAAAGCCGCCGCGTGTAGGCGTCCACCACGAATGAGGGCTTGCCACCGGCGTAGAGGAGGATCGCGTCGCAGGTCTCCGGACCGATGCCGGGAACCGCCAGGAGCTCCTCCCGAAGGATCGGCCACTCCCCGGCGAAGAGCCGTTCCAGGCTCCCGTCGTAGCGGGCGAAAAACCAGTCGATGAAACCTTTGAGCCGCTTCGCCTTGACGTTGAAGAAGCCGGCCGGCCGGATGACCTCGGCGAGTTGCTCGACGCGGGTGTCGCGGAGCGCCTCCGGGGAGAGGAGCTTTGCCCGCTTCAGGTTGGCGATAGCCTTTTCCACGTTGCCCCAGCTGGTATTCTGGGTGAGGATCGCCCCGACGCAGACCTCGAAGGGGGTCTCCGCCGGCCACCAGCGCCGGGGGCCGTAGCGCCGGAACAGCCGGTCGAATATCTCAAGAAGCAGCTTTTCCATGCCGCCTCTCCCGTTCTTCCTTTTCACCCCTCCAGCCATGCCCCGACCCCTTTCTTCTGAGGACTGCCCATCACACTGTAACGGCTGCTAACCAACTTTGCAACGACAAAGAGGGACGTGTCGACCTGTCAATCATAGTAGGGGCGACCGGCCGGTCGCCCCTACAAACGCATTCTCGCAAAACCCGCTTTTTTGACCCACGTCATATGGTTATACCGCCGGAAGGGGTAATGTGGAATCATCACGAAGACGGGAGGATTACATGCAACTGAACGGCAACATCGACAACCAGGCAATCCAGGAGGTGATCGCAGCCCACCCCGGAATCGGCGAAATCCTCCAGAAGTACGACATCGGCTGCGTCACCTGCAAGGTGGGTATCTGCCTCCTCAAGGACGTGGTCGCAATCCACGGTCTTGCCAAAGAGGACGAGGCACGGATCGAACGGGAAATCAACGACTACCTGGCAGGCCGGTAACGAGGACCAGGGAACGTAACCAGCTAAAGCGAAGCTTTGCGACAACAAAAAGAGGAAAAGGAGAACAGATCATGAGCACATTGGGTTGCGGCTGCCCCGGCAGCATGGCACGGGTAATCGAACGGGAAGAAACGACCGGCGGGACCGTTGCGAATACGCCGTCGGAACTGCGGCAGTGGCCGGTCCAGCTCCACCTGGTCCCCCCCACTGCCCCCTATTTCGCCAACAGCGACATCCTCATCTCCGCCGACTGCGTCGCCTTCGCCCTGGGGAGCTTCCACCGGGAACTGTTGAAGGGAAAGGCGCTCGCCATCGCCTGCCCGAAGCTGGATGAGACCGGCGGCTATGCTGAGAAGCTGGCGACCATCTTCCGGGAGAACGCGGTAAAGAGCATCACCGTGGCGATCATGGAGGTCCCCTGCTGCCGCGGCCTCGACGTCATGGTGAAGCAGGCCCTCGGCCTCTCCGGCAAGGACATTCCCCTGGAAACGATCATCATCGGTATCGACGGCGAACGGAGGAACTGACCATGAAACGGGACATCACCGCAGTACTCGTAAACGAGCACGTCCTCATCAAGCGGATGCTCGCCCTCCTTGAGCGGAACGCTCCGCGCACCGCGGAGGGGAGCTATACCGACTACCGCTTCTACCTGGACGGGGTCGATTTCATCCGTACCTACGCCGACCGCTTCCACCATGCCAAGGAGGAGGATATCCTCTTCGCGGCGCTCATAGCCAACGGCATGCCCCGGGAGCACAGCCCGGTGGCTGCCATGCTCATGGAGCATGACCAGGGGCGTGCCTTTGTCAGGGGCATGGAGGAAGCGGCACGGGCGGCCCTCGCCGGCCAGCCGGGCCAGGAGGGGCTGATCGCGGAGAATGCCCTCGCCTACGCTGGACTCCTGCGGGAGCACATCGCCAAGGAGGACGAGATCCTCTATCCCCTCGCCGAGCGGGTCGTCCCCGCGGAAGCACGCGACGAGATCCTCGCCGGCTACGCTCGGGCGGAACAGATCGCTCCGGTCGGTTTTGAGGAACGCTACGCGGCGCTCGTCGCCCGCCACGAGGCAGTGGCTTTGCAACAGGCCGCCTAGGGCGCAGCGACGAAAAAGGCCCGCATAATGCGGGCCTTTTTCGTGCCGAATTTTTCTCAGGAACGCGGCACCTTCGCCGTATCCCTACTTCCCCTGCTGCCGCCGCACCGTGATCGACTCACCGCCGATCCCCCAGTTGTCGGTCTCCACCTCGTCGATAACTACCACCGTGGTGGCCGGGTTCTTGCCGAGGATGTCCACAAGGAGCTGGGTCGCCCCCCTGATCAGCGCCGCCTTCTGCTCCGCGGTCGCCCCTTCCCTGGTGATCCTGATGTTCACGTACGGCATGGTTAACCTCCTGGTGGTTTATTGCCCGATGGGAATCCGCGTACGCCCTGCCGCCACCGTTTCCGGGCGCGTTACTTATTGTTCGCTTCGCATATGGGGAGGATTTTGTCAAGGGGTAACTTTCCCACCGGCCACATATGTTAAGAGCGCCGCCGGGACGAGGTGGCCGGTAGAAGGAATGATTTGCATTTTTATCCCCAAATCTTATATAGTAGTAAAGTTAATGAACCCTTGCAGGAAGGTCATGATCAAAAGAATCCTTACCTATCCCGACCCGGAGCTGAAGAAAAAATCGGCGCCGGTGACGGTCATCACCGACAGGACCCGCGAATTGGTCCGGGACATGGCGGAAACCATGTACGCCGCCCCCGGGGTCGGCCTTGCAGCGCCGCAGATCGGCGTTCACCAGCGGGTGATCGTCATCGACGTCTCCGCCAAGGATGAGCCGCCGGCCCTCATCGTCGCCATCAACCCGGAAATCATCCACGCTGCCGGGGAAACCTACGAGGAGGAGGGGTGCCTCTCCGTGCCCAAG
>JAMXLF010000041.1 GCA_024281055.1 Geobacteraceae bacterium | reverse complement strand
GGCACTTCTCGTCGATCTCCATCTCCAGGTGGTTGATCTCGTGGTCGTAGGCGATGGTCCGCTCGGCCAGCGCCGAGTCCCGCTCCACCAGGGACTTCATGGCGTTGGCGATCATCACCTCCACCTTTCCCCCCATCTCCAGGAGCAGTTCCCGGATCTCGTTCAACTCGTCGTCGTATCTCTTGCTGAAATGTTCGCGTTCCATGTTAAACCCCGTGAATGGTGAAGGGTGAAGGGTAAAAAGTGAACGGTCGGTTTTTGCCGTTACCATTCACTTTTCACCCTTTACGGTTTCTTACCCGAATCTCCCCGTGATGTAATCTTCAGTCTGCCTCTTCTCAGGCTTAGTGAAAATCATTGGTGTGTCCCCACACTCCACGAGCTCTCCCAGGTAGAAGAAGGCGGTGACGTCGGAGACCCGGGCGGCCTGCTGCATGTTGTGGGTAACGATGATGATGGTATACTTCTCCTTCAGCTCCTCGATCAGCTCCTCGATTTTCATGGTGGCGATCGGGTCGAGCGCCGAGCAGGGCTCGTCCATGAGGATCACCTCGGGCTTGACCGCGATGGTCCGGGCAATGCAGAGCCGCTGCTGCTGGCCACCGGAAAGCTCCATGGCGTTCGCTCGCAGCCGGTCCTTCACCTCGTCCCACAGTGCCACTCTTTTCAGGGACGACTCCACGACTTCGTCCGCATCGTCCCGCCTGATTCTTCCGTTCAGCTTGTATCCCGAGATCACGTTATCGTAGATGGACATGGCCGGGAAAGGGTTCGGCTTCTGGAACACCATGCCGATCCGGCGCCGTATTGCCACCGGGTCGACGTTATTGGCATAGATGTTCGTACCGTCCAGGGCGATGGAGCCGCTCACTCGCGCGCCGGGGGTCAAGTCATGCATCCGGTTGATGGCGCGGAGCACTGTCGACTTGCCGCAACCGGAGGGGCCGATGATGGCAGTGACGGAGTTCTCGGGGAACGCCAGGGTGACCCCTTTCACGGCATGGGTCGCGCCGAAGTGGACGTTCAGGCTATAGAGCAACACTTTATGATTCATTTGGAAAGACCTCTTTGGATGCGCATGGCTCTGGGTTTCAGGCACTGTGGCTAGGCTTCATCTTGTATCCTGTGCCACGTCGGGTGTGTTTAGAGCCCGCTTTGTTTTGTTCTGCCGAAATAGCGTGCCGCCAGAGAGAGGCCGAACATCACCGTCACGAGCACGAGCGCCCCCGCCCAGGCGAGCCGGTGCCAGTCCTCGTACGGGGAGATGGCGAAGTTGAAGATCTGCAGCGGCATGGCGGCGATCGGCTCGGTGAGCTTCCCGCTCCAGAACTGGTTCCCCAGGGCGGTGAAAAGAAGGGGCGCCGTCTCCCCGGCGATGCGGGCGATAGCGAGGAGCACGCCGGTCATGACCCCTTTGAGCGCACTCCTGAGGGTCACTTTGAGGGTGGTGCGCCAGAGCGGCACCCCGAGGGCGAGCGATGCCTCCCGCAGCGTCACGGGGACGAGCTTCAGCTGCTCCTCGGTGGTGCGCAGGACGATGGGGATCATGATGAGCGCCAGGGCAAACGCCCCGGCCAAGGCGGAAAACCCCTTCATCGGCACCACGAGGAGCGCATAGGCCACCATCCCGGTAATGATGGAGGGGACCCCGGCGAGTACGTCCGCCGCAAAGCGGATCACTGTGGAGATTCGGCTCCCACCGTACTCCGCCAGGTAGACAGCGCCGAAGACCCCGACTGGGATGCCGAGGCACGAGGCGAGAAAGATGAGAAGCGCGGAGCCGACCATGCCGTTGGCCATGCCGCCCCCCGTCTCGCCCGTCGGCCGTGGGATCTGGGTGAAAAAATCGACGCTGATTGAGCTGATACCCATCCGGACGATGTGTGCGAAGATGAGGATGAGGGGAATGAGCACCGCCAGGGTGAATACTCCCATGAGGAAGGTCATACAGCCGTTCTTGGCATGGCGAAAGGTTAAACGGCTCATCACGGCGTCCTCCCCCGTTGTCGGCTGACCCCCCAAAGAAGGAGTCGGGCGAGGATGTTGATGATAAGTGTCACGACCAGCAAAATGAGGCCTATTTCCATGAGTGCCGAGGAGTGGAGTTTGGAGGAGGCCTCGGCAAACTCGTTTGCGATGACGCTCGGCATTGTGTAGGCAGGCGAAAGGAGTGAAAGAGAAATCTGCGGGGTGTTGCCGATCACCATGGTAACCGCCATGGTTTCGCCGATGGCTCGGCCGAGGCCCAGAATTACCGCTCCGAGGATTCCTGATCTTCCGTAGGGAAGGACCGTCATGCGGATCATCTCCCAACGGGTTGCCCCAAGGGCGACTGCTGCCTCTTTCTGGCTCTGCGGCACGGTGAGGAGCACCTCCCGTGTGATGGCAGTGATGATCGGCACCACCATGATCATCAGGATGAAGACTGCGGCGAGCATGCTCACCCCATAGGGAGTGCCCTGGAACACGGGAATAAAACCGAGCCGCTCAGAGAGGAAAGGCTCGACGGATTGCTGCAGCCAGGGGGCCATGACGAGCACACCCCATAGGCCGTAGATGACGCTCGGAATTGCAGCGAGAAGTTCCACGAGAGCGGAGACCACTCCGCCGAATCGTTGGGGCGCGATCTCGGTGATGAAGAGGGCCGTGCCGACGGAAAGAGGGGTGGCCAGGAACAGCGCCAGCACGGAGGATATCACTGAGCCCCAGATGAACGGCAGGGCGCCGAAGGAGCTCTGGACTGCGTCCCACTCCCGGCCGGTGACGAAGCGCCAGCCGAACTTGGCCAGTGCCGGCAGGCTTTCACGGTGCATCTCTTCCACCATGAGGAGGAGAATGGCCAGGATGGTGAAGGCGAAGACAACGGTCAGCCCCTTAAAGACAAAGTCGCCGGACAGCTTCTTCTCAATTTGCCACCGGCGGGTGTCTGTTTCCTGGAGCATGATTTCTCTCCTCAAAGAATTCGTGACCTGTTCCTGATTCATTCGTAACAAATCCTTAGATTGAAAAAGAGCCCGGAAAGATGAGAGAGGGGTACCTTTCCGGGCATTCCACGGAGGGAAATCAGTACTTGATGCTTTTAACGGTCTTTTCGACCATCTTTGCGACGTTTTCTGGGAGTGGGGCATACAGGAGGGCCGAAGCCATCTTCTGCCCCTTCTTCAGTTCCCAATTAAGGAACTCGACCAGTTTTTTGCCGATGACTGGGTTTTTCTGCTGTTCATAGACAAGGAGCCAGGTGAACCCGGCGATCGGGTAGGCGTCATTGCCAGGTTGGTTCACAAGGGAGATCCGGTAGTCGGCCGGCATGTGTTTGACGGCGGCGGCAGCCGCGGCAGTGGTTGTCTTTATGGATGGCTCGACCCAATGACCACTCTTGTTTTTCAGAGTAGCATAGGGGAGTTTGTTTTCGAAAGCATACGCAAGTTCCACGTAGCCGATGGTGTACTGGGTGGTCTTGACCTGTCCGGCCACACCCTCGTTACCTTTGCCGCCGAGTCCCACCGGCCACTTGACCGATGTGCCCTTGCCGACTTTTTTAGTCCATTCGGGGCTCACACCGGAGAGGAAGTCAGTGAAAATGTTCGTCGTACCGCTGCCGTCGGAACGGTGGACGACAATGATCGGCTGGTTGGGGAGCTTGATTCCCGGGTTATCGTCAGCGATTCGCGGGTCGTTCCACTTGGTGATTTTACCCAGATAAATATCGGCAACGTCTTCGACCTTGAGCTTAAGTCCCTTCCCGACACCTGGAAGGTTATAAGTGACGACCACCGCCCCCATAACAGTCGGGATGTGAATGAGTTTTCCCGGTGTGGCTTTCAGCTGCTCATCGGAGAGGAAAGCGTCGGAAGCGCCGAAGTCGACGGTCTGGGCAGTGATCTGCTTGATCCCGCCGCCGCTGCCGATAGACTGGTAGTTGAATTTCACACTCGGGTCTACCTTGGCATATTCGCTGAACCATTTGGAGTAGAGGGGATAGGGAAATGTTGCCCCGGCGCCGTTTATGAGGGTTTCGGCGTTGGCTGCCCCAGCGGTAACCACGGCAGTTACCAGTGTAAGAGCCGTTAGTAATCTGCTCAATTTTCCAAACATGGATTTCCTCCTGTGATTAATGGCATGCTTTTGCAACAATAATTATTAAGATAGCAGAATGAAGTTACAACCATGTTACGGGTTCCCTAACATTGCGTAAAATGTGAATCACTCAAGCTGGCATGGAGGTCTTTCTACAGGGGTTACAGAGCTTGTGTGGGGGGGGAGCGCCGGATATCCTATGGGATGGGCCTGGGAACCGCAGAGTGTTCCGTCCCATGGCAACGCTCATTCCGTCTCCATCTTGTAGCCGAAACCGCGGATTGTCTTGATAAGATCGCCGCATGCTCCGAGCTTGGTACGGAGTCGCGTTATGTGGGTATCGACGGTGCGGGTATCTCCCATGTGGGACATTCCCCAGACATCTTTTAATAGCCGTTCTCGGCTCTGCACGCGGCCAAGCCGCTCTGCCAGGCTTAGAAGCAGCTTGAACTCGGTAGTCGTCAGGATGACCTCCTCTCCGGCAACGCTTACCGTGTGTCTGTCGCTGTCGATCGTGAGATCTCCCGCCGTGATGGTTCTCCCGGCGCTTTCCACTTCGCCCGTGCGCCTCAGTACGGCTTTTATCCGCAGCAGAAGCTCTCTTGTCGAAAACGGCTTGGTCATATAATCATCAGCCCCGACCTCGAAGCCGACGACCCGATCGATCTCATCCGCCTTTGCGGTGAGCATGATGATCGGGATGGATGCCGTCTTTTCGCTCATTTTCAGGGTCTTGCACACTTCGATCCCTGGCATCCCAGGTAGCATGAGGTCGAGAAGAATCAAATCCGGTACCACGTCACGTGCCTGATTCAAGCCTGAAACGCCATCATTGGCAATAACTGGCAGATATCCTTCCTTTTCCAGATTAAAGGCAACAAGTTCTGCCAAATCCTGTTCGTCTTCGACTATGAGAACAGTAGTCATGGGGCGTAACCACCTCCCGTAATTGTATTTTAATCATACAATGGAAATGTTACGTTTTTGTTGCAATTTGCTGAATAATTGGAAAAGATTTTGAGGCTTGATAACATTTTGAAAGGAATAGCTTCTCTGATTCGCATCAAAGGCTTGAGGTATGATTGATAAGAGCGGGACTAAAGTTAAAATAAAATTGGGGACTCTCAGTGAATGGTAAGGAGGTGTCGTATGAAGCCTATTTTGAGAAAAATACTGATGTTCTCAGGTCTAGCTTTATTCCTTACCTCATGCGCCACGACGTCGCTGGTGGATACCTGGCGCAATCCGGTCGTACCCGGTTTCAGGCTTCACAAGATCATGGTCGTGAACATAACCAGGATCGGAGAAATGAGACGGCTATATGAGGATGTCCTTGCTAGTGCATTCCGGGCACACGGAGTCGAGGCAGTGCCCAGTTATACGTTGATTCCTGCCGATGGACAAGCGGACCTCGAGACACTAGAGAAAGCGGTGCAGAAATCCGGGGTAGAAGCAGTTCTCACATTGCAGACTGTCAGGATCGAGGGGCATATTGCCATCCAGCCAGACATCGTCTATCCGGACTACTGGTATCCTTGGGCTACTGCTCCATACCCTCCATGCAGCCCTTATGGGTTTTACGATGCAATGGCCTTTTGTGACCCGTCGGATATTTCCACTGGAATAGTTGTATCTATCCAGGTGAATCTCCTTAGCGCGCAAACCGATAAACTGGTATGGGCAGCCAATTTCAGGACATCAGAGCCGGGAAAGGTCGTCACCATAAGCAAGGACCTTGCCCGACTTATTATCCAGTCCCTAGTGAAAGTAGGTCTAATATGAGTGAGTGACGTCCAGGGGGAAACCCATATCCTTAAAGACGATAAACTGTTGGTGGCTTTCCTGTCCCAAAAGTGAGGATAAAAAAGAACCGACTTCAGCACACTGCCCGCCGATGCCGGTCCACCCAATACCCCCACAATATCAGCAACCATTGCGACTGTCCCACCCATGCCAGTGTCTTCACGTTCGGCGGTGGAGGCCCGAACAGGTTGCTGAGGGAGACGGCAACCAGGAAGATAATCAGAACCCATAGCGCCCACTTCCCGATCGCATTCCTTGCCCTGGTATTCCGCAGGTACAGAACAGCCCCCGCGACGAATATCCCCATCTCGACAATCAGTGTCCCTGGCAACGAGCTCCAGAGGCCTAAGCCGACCTTGACGCCACTGCCGGGCACCAGCGGAAGATCAGGCCGATGCACAATCAGGTCGAGGAGCCAGTGGCTGACCACGGTCAACCCGAGTACAGAAGCACCACGGGGATATCTCTTGGTGCCTTGGTAGCCCAGGGCAAAAAGCATACCCCAACCAATGGCTGCAACAAGGCTGTGCGATATCGGATAGAACTCGAAGTCGAGAGGGGTGACTCTGGTAATGTCGGGCGCAATGCGGACCCGTTCAGCCCCGACCAGGAGAAGGGTGGGCCAAAGAAGGTCCACGAACTGGGAAGCTAGGAAGAGCGTGCCAAGAGATGTTTTCGGAGCCGCCGCCTTGGCTCCGAAGCCGACTCCGAAGTGACCGATGAACATGGAATCACCTTGTTTGAAGCGATTTCAATACCACCAGGAGTTACTACTTCAAACCCCGACGAAAAACAAGGTGTTTCCGTGGGCCGCTTTCATGACGGTCGAACTCAAAATGTATTGAAAAGGGTAACAATGCCTGGATGATGATCCATTTGTGCACTGCTTCATGGCATCCAAAACCTCTTTGCGAAGTCGACGTGTCGACGTGAAATAGTTAGTGTGAGTTATGCTGTGGTTTTGGTCAAATGTTGACTGACTTCGTTTGCAATATTTCCAGAAGAAGTGCTTCCCATTTGATGAGAGCCTCTTTTTTCTCGTTGTCGTATTCGAATAGGTTGTACACTCCCACCAATCCGGGCTTGGTGTGGCTTATTACCTCTTCAGCAACCTCGTTTACTACTCCGACTCGCGCCATATTCGTGCGAGCAGTTCGCCGAAGATCATGGGGAGACCACGGCTTCATTCCGAAATAAGGCTCTTTTCGTGCTTTGATTTTCCTATTGCCGACGACCTTCAATACCTCATCCGTTAAATAACCACGATTAATTGCTTGGGACAATGTATTTGGGGAAAGGTGTCCGGAATTTGATTTGCTCGAGGGGAAAACGAACCCTTCACCATCACCAATCAACCCAAGAGCAGTGTCCGTCAGGTATACACGATGTGCTCTGTCGTTTTTCTCTGTTACTTCAGGTGGGATGGTCCACCACTTTCCATCAATCTGGTCGTGGTGCATTTGTGCCACTTCACCGGGGCGCTGCGCAGTCACGAGAATGAGTTTCAAAGCACGCTTTACAAAGTTAGAGCTAGATGATCTGCCGATTTCGATCCACGCTTTGACGATTTCAACATCGCTTAAGTGCCTATTATCGGATTTGGGGGCAACTTTAGGTACAGATTCCGTTATCTCGTGGAAAGGTTGTATCTCGGCATATTCATGCTTACAGGCGTATTTGAATATCTGCCTGCCAATTTTCATGGTATTCCGTCCAGCTCCCGGCGATGTCGAAGCAATTCTTTGAATGAGCTCCAGTGCATTCTTGTGCCGTACAGCTGTAATTTTCCAGTTCCCAAAGGCTGGAAGTAGGTGCGTCCTGATGCAACTAAGTACGGTTCCCTGCCAATCCTTACCATGATTCCTCTGGGAAAAGTCGATAACCCATACAGCTGATAGCTGCTCAACATTTTGGGGGACAAATGAATCTGGCTTGCCATCTTTTAGGAGAGTCTCAAAAGAGTATTGTTCAAGATGAGCAGCAGCTATGGCTGCTGACTCAGCTTCCTCTGCAGCTTTCCTTTCTTTCTGCGCCTTCGCCTCGGCCTCAGCTTTCTTCTGATCGCGCGGGTCAATGCCTTTTTTTACCAATCCACGAGCATCGCTGAATTTTTTTCTTGCATCTTCAAGGGAACATTCTGGATAATGGCCAAGTATGAAATACCCCTTACTTTTGTTCAGTTCGAAAATATACACAAAGGCTTTAGAGCCAGATGGGAGGACTTGAAAGACGAAACCGCGTCCCTCCCGGAGGTAGTATCGTTTTGATCTCGGTTTTGCTGCTTCAAGGGCCTTAACAGTGAACTGCTTTCCCATGTTGGCGTTCCTTATGTTTCCGTTTTGTTTCCGGTTGGTAGTCGGCAGTAGGTGAAATGTCATGAAACGTTCAGAAGTAAAGGATAGAGAAAAAAGTGTTAAATGTCAAGAAGCTGCTGGCATTACTGAAACATTGTGAAATAACCTGAAATGATAATATTAGGCAGAGTGCCAGCTTCCCAAGCTGAAGGTCGCGGGTTCGAATCCCGTTTCCCGCTCCAGAATTTGAACCCCCGGTGGCTATCAAGGCTGCTGGGGGTTTCTTTTTCTTTGCCACCACCTCACTCGTAGTATTCTTATAACGCTCATTTTGACCATCAAAATGAGCGTTATAAGCACTGAAATCACCATAATTTTGAACGGTTACCCTGTTGTTCCACCCCGAAACCCTCATTACAAACGCGGAAACAGGTCATGCTGTCCGCGTTTTTTGTCCCGGCCACAAATCCTCTGTAACCTGTTCCCCGTCAAGTACGTTTTTTAAAACAAGCGCCGCAAGATCATGCCGCTAAAATCGATGCACCAAAAATCCCCATTTGGTGCACAGTTACTCCTTATTTTATCGCTATACATGATTATCAGCGACGTTCATTGTGGGACGCGTTTTAATGGATGCGGATGCGCCATTTAGTCATGTACCGCAAGGCCACAACTAAAGGAGGAATTACAACTGTGAAGAAGAAAGTCTACGTAGTCGCGTCGTTTCTCGCTGCAAGCCAAGCCGTAGCATCCTTTGCCGGGGTTGATGTGAACATCAATGTCGGAATTCCGGCTGCTCCGCCTCCGGTGGTGGTAACTCAGCCTGCGTATGCTCCTCCGCCTCCGCCTGGATATGGAGCACCGCCGGAAGTCGTCTTTGAAGCGCAGCCTCGCTTCATTTTCTCTCCGACATTGGGTTTTTATGTGACTGTAGGAACGCCGTACGATATCGTCTACATCGGAAGCACCTACTATTTTTACAGTGGCGGCTTCTGGTACGCGGGGCCGACTTACTCAGGGCCATGGAGAATAGCGAAGGACCGGGCTCTGCCGAAGTTGCTACGCAAATATCCCTATGAGAGGATTCGTTTCTACCGGGACCAGGAGTATCGGATATACCAGCGTGACCCCGCACGCTATCGTGGCCGTGTGTATGAACCTCAGTGGAAACGGCAGGAGCCAAGGAAGATTGCGCGGCCAAAAGAGGAACCTCGGAGGGAAGAAGCACGAAGAGAAGAACACCGGGACGAACATCGCGAGATGGAAGAAAGACGTTAGTCGCTGAAGCATTGTTTTTATTTTCACATTCGCAGGAGAGTGGCAAATCGATGAAAAGCGTTCTCATTGTTGACGATAACGAGTTATATCTTGGGGTCATCGAGAAAATTGTTGCGCTCGCCGGGTACAAGGTTCACTGCGCATCAAACGGAAAAAGTGCCTTGGAAATATTGAAGAAATGCCGAATTCCGGTTATGATAACCGACTTCAATATGCCCGGAATGGATGGAATTCGGCTCGCGGGAATGGCAAAACAGCTAGTTCCTGAAATCTTGATTGTCATGGCGACCGGTGACTTGTCAGCTAACGTCCTCTCGTTGGCTACTCAGGCGGGAATAGCGAAAGTCCTCAAAAAACCGCTCGATGCACGGATAATCCTGAAAATTCTGGAGGCTACACACTGGAGATAGGCCCATTATCAAGGAAGAAGGGGGAAACGAAGGTGAAGAAAGTCATCATATTCTGCTGTCTGATCTTCAGTGTCAATGCGTACGCTGCCGATTCCGGGTACCACGTCTTCAAGAAGCTGACCGTCGGCGGTGAAGGCGGATGGGATTATCTTACGGTCGATGGCCCGGCACGGCGTCTGTATATCTCCCGAGGCACCCATGTCATGGTCATTGACCTGGATTCGGATAAAGTGGTAGGAGATATTCCCAACACTCCCGGTGTGCATGGTATAGCTGTGGCTCCCGAATTGAACCGAGGCTTTACCAGCAATGGCAGAGATAATACTTCCACCATTTTCGACCTGAAGACCTTGAAGGTCTTAGGCCAGGTCAAAACGGGAGCTAACCCGGATGCCATTACTTATGACCCCGCTTCGAAAAGGGTCTTTACCTTCAATGGCCGGAGCCATGACGCAACGGTTTTTGAAGCCGCAACGGGAAAGGTCGTGCAGACCATCCCGTTGGGCGGTAAGCCGGAATTCTCGGCAACTGACGGCAAGGGGGCAATCTATGTCAACATCGAAGATACCAACGAGGTTGTAGAACTGGACAGCATGAACGCCCGAGAAGTACGGCGGTTTTCCTTAAAGCCATGCGAAGAGCCTTCTGGAATGGGGCTTGACGCTCAGCATGGCCGGGTATTTTCCGGCTGCCATAATAAGGTGATGGCCGTCCTGAGCACCAAGGCTGGCAAGGTGATAGCCACCATCCCAATCGGAGCGAATGTCGATGGCAACGGCTATGATGCCGGGACTCGCTTGGCTTTCAGTGCCAATGGCGAAGGCACGCTTACCGTGGCAAGGGAAGTTTCCCCAGGCAAATTCGAGGTAATGCAAACGGTCAAGACACAACGAGGGTCGCGGACAATGGCAATAGACCCGATAACTCATAACATCTATCTACCAGCCGCGCAGTTTACTCCGCCCAAAGCTCCGACACCAGAAAATCCTAAGCCTCGACCGGAGATGGTAAAGGACAGCTTTGAGGTTCTGGTAGTCGGGCGTTAACTGATAAGTGGGACATGAGATGAGTTATCGCTTTTGCTTGGCTGTATTCTTCCTCTGCGTAACCGTGGGGTCTGCTTTTGCAGGTCCTCCGCTCCTTACCGATGACCCTGACACCCCCGGAGACAAGCACTGGGAAATCAACACAGCCTTCACTCTGGATAAACGCAATAGCAGCGCTACGATGGAAACCCCTCTCCTCGACATCAACTACGGCGTGGGGGATAACATCCAGTTGAAATACGAAGTCCCGATGTTGGTTCGCCATGAATCAGGTGCCGGAACGCAGGGCGGGCTGGGAAATTCGCTCGTCGGGGTCAAGTGGCGGTTCCTCGATGAAGATAAGTACGGGGTCAATGTGTCAACATATCCCCAACTGGAGTTCAATCCGCCAACAACTTCAGCTGACAGGGGGCTCGTTGACAGAGGCACGAATTTACTTCTCCCGGTGGAGGTTTCCAAGAAATTCGGGCCGGTCTGGGTAAACGGAGAAGTCGGCTACACCTTACATCAGCAAAGCGACGATGAATGGTTCTACGGCCTCAGCGGCGGCTATGAGGTTCGGGAAAATCTGACCATCATGGGAGAGGTACACGGCGGGGCCACGTATCAGTTCAAACGAAACGAGGTGGTTTTCAATATCGGCACCCAGTGGGACTTTGCGAAGAATTACGGCCTGTTGGTGTCGGCTGGCAGGAGCTTCAGCAGGGCCGCAAGCGATGAGCCGAATTTACTTCTCTACTTTGGGTTGCAGGTGCGCCTGTAGTGGGATGTTCGGTTTTTTTTTTTTTGATGAAGCCAGCCCTGTCATTTTGTGACTTGCACAGTCCAAAATAATTGTTAGATTTCTTTCCGGTCGCATGCTCAACGAGGAGTGGGTACATGAAAATCGAGATTATTGGAAGTGGCGGCGCAGTATGTAAGGCCCTCTTTTGCAATGTCCTCGAAGCCTTGCGGGAGACCGGCAAGAAGGGGAGGGTTGTGATGGTTAATGACTTCCAGAAAATAATGAAGTACGGTTTGTCATCAAGTTCTGGCCCCCGGAATCTTCGGATCAGGCGCTATCCATTGGTCCTAGCTGGGTATCGCTTACCATCGCCTTTGAATTCGCCATGAGACGCATTCTGATGCATCGCCCCTGGAAGCAGCTCTTCCACGACTACAACCTGGCGGCAGGGCGGGTGTGGACGCTGATTCTTCTCTGGATTGGTATCGCGCCGTACCTCTTCTTCCGATCGATAACTGTCCCCAAATTGGCGAAATGAAGTCTTGACAATTCCCCTGACAAAACGATACATAATTGTCATGCACAGGCGTTTATCATTTTTTCTTGTTTGCCTTCTACTTCTCTCCTTACTGGCTACAGCGTTCCATCATCATGACGATGGAGCCGACCATCCTGATTGTTCCATATGCGCTGTAATTCACCATAAGTCAGATTGCGGATACACTCCTCCCGTAATTGAAATTCAAAGGACGCATACCGAAACCGTCTATACTCAGCCAGTCTTTGCTTATGTAGCCAAGACTTTCTTTGCTCCCGCCAATAACCGCGCTCCACCAGCATAAGCCTTCCCCTTTAAAACCGCAAAATAAGCCTTGAGACGCAGGTATTTTAGTTTCTGCGCTATACTTCTGTTTTTGTGTATCGAGCGAACCTGCGTCTTCTTATATCAATACATTGGAGGAGCCATGAGACAGTTGACCTGTTTTCTGAGCGTGGCGATATTCTGCATGTTCAGCACGTCCGCCTTCGCTAAGAGCGTCGAGGAACGGCTGAACGCGCTGGAAAATACCCTGAAAAGCCAGGCAAAGACGATTGAGGAGCAGCAGAAGGTAATCGATTCATTGAAGGAAGAGATTGCGAAGCAGAAGAGCCAGGAGCCGTTGCAAAAGAGTCCGGAACCACAGCAAGCAAGCCAGGAGCCTGCACAACCCATTGAGGAACCGCAACAGAAGGCCCAGGAGGAATCTTCGCTCTCGGCAAAGGTGAGTGGCTTTTTCGGTGGTAGCGTCCTCTCGAACCCGAACATCTCCCTGGTACTCGATACGTACTACAACGCTTCAACGTTAAAGAACAATGACCTGCAAAATCGCGGCATTTCTGGATATACCACTCAAGGACTTGACCAACGCAATGGATTCAACCTGCGGGAAGCGGAGTTTTTCATCTTTGCCCCGGTTGACCCGTATTTCAATCTGTACGCCAACATCCCCATAACCACCAACGGCATCAGCATCGAAGAGGCGTACGCCGTCACGACTTCGCTGCCGGAAGGGTTTCAGGTCAAAGGCGGCAGGTTCAAGAGCAACTTCAGCCGCCTGGATGCTCAACATCCCCATGCCTGGGACTTTTTCGATATAGCCCTGCCATACCGGGCATTCTTGGGGAATGAAGGACTTGGCGGTGAGAACGGGGTGCAACTTACCTGGTTGCCTTCGCTGCCAGTCTATACCCTGTTAGGGGCAGAGGTTCTGCAAGGAGAAAACGACCTCCTTTTCGGCCAGGATGCCCGTTCCGGCCCCCATGCCTTCACCTTCTTTGCGAAAAGCTCATTCGAGACAAGCGATAATTCAACCTTCTACTTCGGGCCTTCCGTTCTGTTCGGCACAACCAAAAATACCAACATCGCGCCCGGCTCTGAAGTTGACGCCAGCAGCGCCCTTTACGGTATGGAAGCGGTTTGGAAGTGGAAGCCATCCAGGGATGAAGGGTTAACCCTTCAGAGCGAATATCTCTTGCTCGATCAGAATGGCAGCATCACGAGCCTGGGAACCCTTAATCCAAACTCGCTGCAGCGGCGACAAGACGGCTTTTACTTGCAGGGAATCTATCAGTTGGGCCGGTGGCGGTTCGGTGCCCGCTACGATATGCTGGCACTGTTTGCCGATACCTTCAAGCAGGCCGGTGTGCAGCAGCAGC
Source organism: Geobacteraceae bacterium (assembly GCA_024281055.1). Classification (GTDB taxonomy): domain Bacteria; phylum Desulfobacterota; class Desulfuromonadia; order Geobacterales; family Geobacteraceae; genus JAMXLF01. Next base: position 15,991 of record JAMXLF010000041.1, on the reverse strand, counting down.
CTTCAGGCTCCACACCCTGGCGGGCAACGGGGGCCATTGAATTCAATCCGTCCGAATTCACCCGCATCCGGCTCCAGTACAATCACGACGCATCAAGTCGATTCGGCAGCAACAACGACCAGGCCATTCTACAGTTCCTGTTTGGCATCGGCGCACATGCCGCGCACAACTTCTAGGAGGTTTCATAATGCGTAAACTCGTTCTCTCTTTGATAATGTCTCTTGCACTAGCCAGCCCTGCTTTTGCCGGACTCAACGTTGTTGCGACCCTCCCCTGGATTGGGAGCCTTGCAAAGGAAATCGGCAAGGACAAAATCTCCGTCACCACGCTGGTAAAGCCAAGCCAAGACCCGCACATGGTTGAGGCAAAACCGAGCATGATTCTTGCCGGGAGGAAGGCCGATATCCTCATGTATGACGGTCTTGACCTCGAAATAGGCTACCTGCCTCTTATTCTTGAATCTTCCCGGAATCCCAAGATTGTCCCCGGCAAACCGGGCAACTTCGATTGCTCCCGGTTCGTGAACGTCATCGAAAAGCATACTGCGGTAGACCGGAGCATGGGGGATGTCCACCCGCTGGGTAATCCCCATTATCATTTCTCTCCCTCGAATATTCTTCGCGTCGCGGAAGGTATGACGAATGCCCTGGCAGACCTCGACCGGGGCAATGCCGACTACTACCGGGCAAATTTCAAAAGCTTTGCCGCCAAATGGAAAGAGCGGCAGAACCAATGGCAGCATATCAACCTGAGAGGAAAGAAGTTTGTTGCTTATCATCACTTTTTCGAGTACCTGGCGGCTGAGTATGGCTTCAGGATAACGGAGTATGTTGAACCGAAGCCCGGCATTCCTCCATCTGCAGCACACATCGAAAGACTCATCGAAGACATGAAGGCGAGCAAACCGAGCGGTATCCTTGTTACCCCTTCCATCGGGTTGAAAGAGGCTGAATCCTTGGGAGCCAAGACAGGTGTAAAGGTCATCGTTCTTCCCCAGGATGTTGGTTCCATGAAAGGGACTGACGACCTGTTCAGCTTCATGGATAAAGTCATATCATCGCTACGCTAGAGGAGAAGCAAATGGAAGCCTTGTCATTTCTGCTTTGGCCGTTTCTGGCCTGTCTGCTGCTGATATTCATTCATGCCTATTTCGGCATTCACATTCTGGAGCGGGGAATCATATTCGTTGACCTGGCCTTGGCTCAGTTCATCGGCGTGGGAATCGCGCTGTCATTTCTGTTCGGAGAGGAGCAGAGCTTGCTCTTCTCCCTTGTCTTCGCCTTCATCGGGTCATTCATCCTGGCCCTCTCGAAGAAGGCGTCAAGGTATGTGAACATAGAGGCGTTCATCGGCGTTCTCTATATCTTCTCCTTCTCCGCTGCCATCCTGATTCTGGACAAGAGTCCACATGGTCTGGAAGAATTCAAGACCATCATGAACGGCAATATAATCTGGGTGACTCCGAAGGAAATCTTCTCAACCTTTCTGGTTTATGGCGCTGTTGGGGCGCTGCATTTCTTCCTGCGAAAGCAGTTCTATGCTCTCACCTTTGAAGGGAAGGGGAACTTCATTTTGGAGCTGCTATTCTTTGCCAGCTTCGCAGTAGTGCTGGTGAAATCGGTTCACATGGCGGGAATTCTCCAAGTTTTCTCCTTCCTTGTCGTCCCGGCGCTCATAGGACGCTTGTTCTTCCGTGAACCGAACAAGGTGCTCATGACAGGTTGGCTGGTAGGGGCGCTTATCAGCATGGCGGGGATATTCCTGTCGTTTAAACTGGATATCCCCACGGCACCAGTAATCGTGGCGGGACTGGCGCTCATGTTCTTTACCCTGTTGATAGTGAAGATTGTTTCTCGCAAAGCTGAAGCCCCTCGTGTAGCTTCATAATCCTGATCTCCCGTAGGAGGAAAAACAAAAGGCCACTTCAATCTGGGGTGGCCTTGGCTTGGCACGATGCCATGCAGGACCCGACCTTGGCAGACGCCATCCTGGACAGACTGGTGCACAATGCCTACAAGGTTGAACTAAAAGGAGAATCCATGAAGAAGAAACGAGATTTGAATCGAAGTTGACTTCAAATTATACGTATGTTAGAAAGAGACACAAAATTGAATATCGATTACGGTGCCCGAAAGGGAGAATAGGGAAGTTGGGTGAAAATCCCACGCGGAACCCGCCGCTGTAAGCGAGGACAAAGGGCAAAATGCCACTGGTTGTATGACTGGGAAGGTGCCCGGAGGATGAATCGCGAGCCAGAAGACCTGCCGAAATCTCAGCACTCGACATAGCCCTCTGGTAAAGGGTGAGTGACCCCAAGACTTTGAATACGGAAAGTCCGCTATGCTGTGCATATGCGGGCTTTTTCTTTTTGTACGCAACATGGCTGGAAGATTGCTGCCAAGCGGAGAAGCTGCCTGAGAAGGAGGTGAGAATAGCGACAAGGTACGACTAACAGCAACTTTTTCAGTACAGGGCTGGAAGCCAGGGAAGAGGAGTGAAATTCTCCCGCTGCCCCGCAGCCGTGAAGGGAACGAACGCCTGACATGCCACTGTCATGGGTAATGCCATGATGGGAAGGCGGGCAAGTAGGTAGCCCTGAGCCGGAAGACCTCTCCAGACCACATACTTCGAGGGAGGTAATAGGATGAAAGAGAATTTTGTAGGAAGGGTGTGCCGTCTTGTGGCACTACTCGCAACATCTGTGTGCTTGGTTACGAGTTTTGCATTTGCGGATGCGGACCCTCCGTCACATGCAACCCCAGAAAAATCAGTTCAGTCAGCTTTGGAAGCACTGCCGGATTGGTTTCCCAAAGTCCTGGGGATGCAGTTCAACGGGGTTTATCAGAATGTACCGGCTTTCCACAACCCGTATGAAGGGCCGAACAGCTTCACGACGATAAACGGCAAAGGCCGCGATTTTACGCACACCTATGGGGTCTATCTTGGCTCTCAGTTGACCCCGACGCTGCAGGCATATCTGGACTTAGAGCTGTTCAAGGGGAACGGAATTAGCGATGGCGTCGGGCTTGCCGGATTCGTTAACGGGGATGTCATTAGGGCCGGTTCTTCAAACCTGTCCAAAGACCCCTACGTCGCTCGACTGTATCTCCGGTATCTGTTGCCGCTTTCGACTGAAACGGAGAAGGTAGAACGGGCGATGGACCAACTTCCCGGTGAACAACCCGTCAGCAGGTTTGAGGCGAAATTCGGGAAACTAGCTGCTGCTGATGACTTCGACCTGAACCGCTATGCCAATAACAACAGGACACAGTTTCTCAACTACGACTTCCTGTTCAACACCGCTTGGGACTACGCTGCAGATACGCGGGGCTACAGCTACGGTTTCATGACTGCGCTGGTTCAACCTCGCTGGCGGTTGGCGTTCGGAATGTACATGGAGCCCAACACTGCTAATGGTGCCGATTTCGATTACGTTGATATGCGTGAGATTGGCTACAACCTCGAACTCACGCTGAAGCCCAACGACGCGGGGACGGTAATTCGCATGCTCACCTATTTGAATACGGGCCGGATGGGGAATTATAACGATGCCATAGCACTGGGAGCGGCGACGGCCTCAACTCCCAGCCTACTCAACGTCGAGAAGCAAGGCGGCACAAAATACGGTTTCGGGCTGAATTTCGAGCAACCGCTTGCTGATGATGGCGAAACGGGCATCTTTGGCCGTCTCGGTTGGAACGACGGCAATCACGAGAGTTGGAGCTACGTGGAATCCGACCGGCATGCAAGTCTCGGCGTCCAGTTGAAAGGCGTCCACTGGGGGAGAAACGAAGACTGTCTAGGTTTGGCTTACGGCGTGAATAGCCTGTCGAACCCCCACAAGAGCTATCTTGCTGCCGGTGGCTCTGGCATTCTCCTGGGAGACGGCAAGCTCAACTACGGATACGAACAGGTATTCGAGGCATACTACCGCGTTCAACTCGGAAAGTATGTCCAGATTTCACCTGACTTCCAGTTTATTCAGAACCCTGGCTACAACAAAGACCGTGGGCCTGCCGAAGTCTATGGACTCCGGGCGCACTTGAGTATCTAATCAGAGAGGAGATGCCGTTATGCATATCATGGAAGGATTTCTACCCGTTAAACATGCCATCGGATGGAGTGTCGCTTCGGCCCCCTTCGTTGCTTATGGTCTGCGGTCCGTCAACAAGAGGATTAAAGAGAAGCCCGAACAGCGGATGTTGCTCGGAGTCGCCACGGCCTTCACTTTCGTACTTTCGGCCCTCAAGATGCCTTCTGTTACGGGAAGTTGCTCTCATCCCACCGGCACAGGTCTTGGAGCAATCCTCTTCGGTCCTGCTGCAATGGCCCCTATTGGCGCTGTAGTGTTATTGTTCCAGGCGCTGCTGTTGGCTCATGGGGGCCTCACAACCCTGGGGGCTAACATTTTCTCAATGGCAATCGTCGGCCCATTTGCTTCCTATGGAATCTACAAGCTGGGGCGTTCCGTGAAGTTACCGTTCGGCGTCTGCGTCTTCCTAGCTGCGGCCATTGGTGATTTGCTGACCTATGTCACGACCTCAGTTCAACTGGCGCTGGCGTTCCCTGACCCGGCTGGCGGCATCTTCGCTTCGTTCATGAAATTCGCTGCAGTTTTTGCCGTGACACAGGTTCCCCTGGCAATCAGCGAAGGTCTCCTGACCGTGGTCGTGTTTAACGCCTTGGCCCGCTTCAATCCCCAGGAACTGCGGGACATGAACGTCATCACCAAGGAGGTTCAAGCATGAAGCGCTCAACCAACATCCTGATGCTGGTGATGGTAGTTGTCTTGATGGCCTTCCCGCTCTGGAGGATACAGAAGCCCGCACCGGGGCCGGATGGTAAGGAAGCTGAGATTTTCAGAGGGTCGGACGACCAGGCAAAGGACTTAATTGGAACCATTGCGCCGGGCTACAAGCCGTGGTTCAAACCTATCATGGAGCCTCCCAGCGATGAGGTCGGCTCCCTGCTGTTCGCCCTTCAGGCCGCTCTTGGTGCCGGGTTCATCGGCTACTATCTCGGCTCGGCAGTGACCCGCTCCAAAATGCGACGAGAACAAGAAAAGCAATGCTGATTGAACAATGTGCATATACCAACCGCTGGCGGCAGGTATCCCCTGCCGCCAAAGGTCTCTTCACTTCCTGCGGGATTGTTGCAGCCTTTGTTGCCCGGTCTCCCCTGACTACCTGCTGTCTGGCCGTTATTATATTGGCGGTTGCGGTGGTAGGCGCTAGAGTGTCGCTCTTCAGATTCCTCAAGGTCGCCCTCCCGGCGGTTCTTTTCCTAGCTGTCAGCGCGGCAACTCTTGCCGTTTCTGTGAGATGGGGCGGCTTCCCTCTGCGATTGCAATTCCACCTTGTAAATAAGGCAGAACTGAGTCATATCGCCTTAACCTGTAGCCGCTCCCTTTGCGGAATCTCAGCACTAATGTTTTTTTCTCTGACTACTCCCATGACCGACATCATCTGCCTATTACGAAAGCTCAAGTTTCCGGAAGTGATGTTAGACATCATGACCCTCGGGTACCGGGCGCTCTTCGTGTTTCTGGAAGTCATTCACGACACGCGGACTGCACAGATGGCACGCCTTGGGTATGCGACGCCGCGTCTCGCCATGCGTTCGCTTGGCATCCTGACGGCCAACCTTACCCTCCAGGTCTGGCAGCGCTCGAATGCCCTCCATCAGGCAGCATTGGCCCGGAACAACGACGGTTCCCTGATGTTCCTCGAAGATGAATATCACAGGCCCGTCTTAACTCTCTTAACAGCGTCGTGCAGCGGATGCGCGCTGATTGCGCTTGCAATGGTACCTTTATGACAAAAGCCAAAAACGCGATTCTTGAATTGCAGGATGTCAATTTCCGGTATCCAGACGGAAGCGTTGGGCTTAATTCCTGCTCCATGTCGATAGAACGTGGTAGTCGGACGGCCATCCTAGGCGTGAATGGGGCCGGTAAGACAACCTTGTTCCTCCACCTAAACGGCATCCTGCGACCACAATCCGGACAAGTCCTTTACGATGAAGCCTCGCTGGATTACGGTCGCGAAAGCCTTCACAACCTGCGCTCACGTATCGGCTTGGTTTTTCAAAACCCTGATAGCCAGCTCTTTTCCGCCAGTGTTCGGGAAGATGTCTCCTTTGGCCCGATGAACCTGGGCCTGGGCAAGGAGATTGTGAAGGAAAGGGTTGCCGATGCGCTCCACGCCGTGGGGTTGACCGATTACGCTGACAAACCGGTGCACAACCTCAGCTTCGGGCAGAAGAAACGGGTTTGCATTGCCGGTGTGCTCGCCATGCAGCCCGAAGTAATTATTCTCGATGAACCGATGGCCGGGCTTGACATTGCCATGCAGGTAGAACTCGCCCGGATACTGGACAGCCTCCATGCCGAAGGCATGACAATCATCATCGCGACCCATGACATCGACTTCGCCTATCAGTGGGCAGATACCATCTCCATAATGGTGAAGGGGAACTGTACCGCAACATGGCAAATTTCAGATATCGCAAATTCTATAGAACAGTTCGGTTCTTATGGCCTTGGGGTTCCGCGTGTTGCGGAGTTGCACAATGCTTTGGTCAAATTGAGATTATCGGATAATGGCAACGGTTATCCACGGAGCCATCAAGAGCTGGTTAAACATCTGAACGAAATCGTGATATGAAGAAAAATGGTCTGTATTCAGCGATTCTGTCCGCAGTTCTCTTCGGTATTTCACCTGTAGCGTGCAAGGCGATAGTCGGAAACATGCCCTCTTCCCTCCTCGCCGGGCTTCTTTATGCGGGTTCGGCATTAGGACTGTCTGGAGTAGTATTCCTCAAGCCCGCTGGGGTGTATGAGGCACTGCGGTCGCTTTCACTGCGACAGTGGACCAATCTTACCGGTGCCATTGTTGCCGGAGGCATCATTGCCCCGCTCTTCCTTGCGTATGGTATCCGCAGCGGGACTGCCACAGAGGTCTCGTTGTTGCTCAATTTTGAAAGTGTCGCGACCACCCTGATAGCCTGGTTGATATTTCGCGAGCACATCGGGCCTCGTGTCTGGATTGGCAAGGCCCTTGTTATCGGGGCATCAGTTATCGTAGTCCTCGCTGGAAGCGAAGGATTGCGCCTGTCTATTCCCGGCCTCGCGGTGCTGGCAGCCTGCATGTTCTGGGGGCTCGATAACAATCTGACTCGGGAACTGGAAACCCTCCCCGCGTCTCTGCTTGCCTGTATCAAAGGCTGGGTTGCCGGAGCGTTCAACGTCTTGCTGTTCTTCTTCCTGTTCAGGAGCCCAGTGACACCGTTTCAAATTTCAGGAACGCTCATCATCGGAGCACTCAGCTATGGATTGAGCCTCGTCTTATTCATCCATGCGTTACGAGAAATCGGGTCCGCCAGAACAAGCACTTGGTTTGCATCCGGACCATTCATTGGCACTATTCTGGCCGTTGCAGTACTCGGTGAGCGTCCCCCCGGTCAATACTGGCCGGCAGCACTGGTCATGGTTTCAGGGATGTTGTTGCTCTCTTGGGAGATACACGCTCATGACCATCGGCATGAACATCAGGCTCATTCACATCCCCATGACCATGACGAGCATCATCAGCATAATCATGGGGATGCGGAGTTTTGGGGGATTCATAACCATTACCATGAGCATTCGCCGGTGACTCATACTCATGCACACTGGCCTGATATTCATCATCGTCACGGTCATTAATGGATACAGAATCACGCTGTAAGACACGCAAACAAATAAGGCTCACAGAATTGCCCTGAGAGCCTTATTTGTTTGCGGCCCTTACGCAGCCATCATTGCGCGTTGATATCCGGAAGTATCGGTTTTACCCTCTATAGTGAGGAACACACACAGCAAATTCTCCGGAGCAGTTCGCGTCTTATGGCCCTGTGGGTACTGCGTATTGCAGGAATACAAAATCCTTAGTGAAAAGCTTGACTAAAAAAACAACCTTGTGAGAGATTATTTACGTGCCTTGCGATTACATTAGCTTGGTCGCTTTCGCCGGAACGCTGGTCGGTTTCGCAACGGAATGACGGTCGGCATTGCGTCAGTAACGTCGGTCGGATTCGCCGGAATAGGCAATAAATTCGGCAAAGTCAAAAAACAAAACGCCGGGGAAATGCATAATTGGCGTATTCATTAAAACATGGAGGTAGTCATGAAGAAGAAGGCAACGCTGGTTCGACTGGCATTCCTCTTTCTGGCAACGACAACCCTGCCCAGCTGTATTGTTCCGGTCAGGGAAGAGGAGCGCAGGCCATACCGTGAAGAGTATCGGGAGCGTGAACATCACGAAGAGAGACATGATGAGCGTCGCGAGGAACAACGGGACCATGACGAGCATCGCGATGAGCATCGAGAACATCATGAAGATGAGGGTCGCTGAACCTGAGCCTGCTCTTTAGTTTCCAGTTCAACAACAAAAAACGGTGCTGACCCCACTAAGGAGACAGCACCGTTTTTCTTTTCTACCGCTGAGAAAAAGGGGCTACGCCACGGCGTCCTTCAACCCCTTGCCAGCTTTGAACTTGGGAGCCTTGGTAGCTTTGATGTGAATTGTCTCTCCTGTCTGCGGATTGCGGCCTTCCTTGGCAGCACGCTCAGTGACCTCGAAAGACCCGAAGCCGGTAAACACGACCTTCTCGCTCGCCTTCAAGGCATCCGTAACGGTCTCCAGGAATGCATTGACCGCTTTTTCGGCGTCGGCTTTCGTGGAGCCGGTCTTCTCGGTAACTTTTGCAACAAATTCTGCTTTCGTCATTACTTCCTCCATTTTCTCGTTGATAGACAGCTGCTCATCCGCCTTTTTTCGTCCTTGACCGCCCAGAAAAGCAAGGCTGCTCTTTTAGCATATGATGCCGAGTTGGTCAAGGGTCTCCGGGGTATCGGTCGTGACATGTCGCTCGACACAAAAAAATGCAGAACCATCGGAGGCGGGTGGCTCTGCCAAAGGAGTACCGCCGAGGTATAGCTATGACCATTTTATTTCTACCATGAAAAGGTAAGGTTTCAAGCCCACAAAACCTGGCAATTTGAAACTGGCAGTATTTATGATGAACAGGGAAGTCTCATCGAAGCATACCTTCCGGCATGGTTGATTGCCTCTCAATTGGTGATACTCTTTTGCTGCGTTCAAACAAACGGCGCGGGACCGACATGAAAAGGCTATTGCCAAGGCTGGGTCCAGATCAACGCTTTGGTGCAAAGAGGCCATGCCATGAAAATAGACGGGACCGAATTCGGCAGCATCACTATCGACGGCGAAACCTATCCCCATGACGTCCTCATCCGGTTGTCGGGGAAGATCAGCAAGCGGAAGAAGAAGCTGTCAAAAAAGCTCTACGGGACCTCGCACATCATGGCGCTGGAGGAGGCCGAATTCGTCTATGAGAAGGGGTGCCGACTGCTCATCGTGGGGACTGGCCAGAATGGGAACCTGCGCCTGTCTCCGGAGGCTGCTGAGTTCTTCAGCAACAAGGGATGCGAGGTGCTCGCCGAACCCACCCCCCGCGCCATCGCTCTGTTCAACAAGGCAAAGGGGATGATCGGCCTGTTTCATGTTACGTGCTGACGGGTCAGGTGTGTTAGTAAGGTATCCTGTTGAAATAATTAGATAAAACTAAATATTGAGAGGGCTTGACAAGGCTGGACCTTCTTTTAAAGTAGATATAGGGGTCAGTTTCGGTGAGGAGGTCATCGTCATGGGATGTTGCGACTTCAGGGCCACGTGCCATTTCCTGAACGTGAAGGCAGTTGTCCTGCCTCTTACCACCAGTTATGCCAGAACCAGCTACTGCCTCGGGGATTTCACGCACTGTGCCATTTACAAAGCTGCCAAAGCTCATGCCATAGACAAAGTGCCACGATATGTTCTGCCCGATGATAAGTATGAGCTTCATAACAGGATTGTTGAGAACGCATCCCGGTGCAAGGTGTGCAGATAGGTTATCCGATGTGAGCGGAGAACCCCAAATAAAGAGCCGTTACCTTGACTGGTAGCGGCTCTTTATTTGAGGTAGTTTGCCAAGACGACGGCGTTAGCAAAGGAGGCTATTCCAACAGTTCTCCGGGATTGAGACAGCGCTGGGCGGGTTCGGCTTTGAACCATGGTGCTGTGCGAGCTACAGGAGTATGGCCATGAAGACCTCCCATTCCCCGGTTGCGCCCCCCCTTGTCCGACACGAGCAGGCACAGGGCGTGCGCCGCTGGATACCCGGCTTGGCGATTCTGGACCAGTACGACCGTAACCTGTTCTTCAGCGACCTTTCGGCCGGCCTGGTGCTCACGGCGCTGCTGGTGCCTGTCGGTATGGGATATGCCGAGGCGACGGGCCTCCTCGCCATCTACGGCCTGTATGCCACCGTTGTCGCGCTTCTGGCGTACGCCATTTTCGGTCCGAGCCGCACACTGGTCATTGGTCCCGACTCTGCCCTCGTCGCGCTCATCGTTGCATCGGTTGCGCCGCTGGCAGATGGTGATCCGGGGCGTGCCGCCGTGCTGGCAGCCGCTCTCGCCATGATATCCGGTACGTTCTGTATCCTGGCCGGTATCGCCCGGCTGGGCTTCATCACCGACCTCCTTTCAAAGCCGATCCGCTACGGCTACCTGAACGGCATCGCCCTGACCCTGCTGGTCAGCCAGCTCCCCAAAGTATTCGGATTTTCCGTCAAGAGCGGCAGCTTCCTGCAGGACGTAACCGGTCTCGTGAACGGCATCCGTGAAGGCAAGATCAACTGGGTTGCCTGTGCCATCGGCTTTGCGTGCCTGGTGATGATCTTCGGCTGCAAGCGCTGGGCGCCTCGCATGCCGGGCGTGCTCTTTGCCGTGGTTGGGGGAACTCTAGCTGTTGCCCTGTTCGATCTGGCAACGTGGACGCAGATCGCCGTGGTCGGCGTCCTGCCCCAGGGATTGCCGGCATTCAGTATACCGAGCATTACGGCCGCGGAATTTTCCACCCTTTGTGCCGATGCAGTTGCAATCGCACTGGTTTCCATTGCGGACATGAGTGTGCTGTCCCGCATTTATGCCATGCGTGGAAACTATTATGTCGATGACAATCAGGAAATAATTGCCCTTGGTATCGCCAATATGGCGACCGGCCTGTTCCATGGTTTTTCAGTGACCAGCAGCTCATCGCGCACCCCGGTGGCCTTGGCAGCCGGTGCCAGGACCCAGGTTACCGGCGTTGTCGGTGCAGTCAGCATTGCCCTGTTGCTGGTCTTTGCCCCGAAGCTCATGCAGCATGTACCCGTTGCGTCCCTCGGCGCCATCGTCATTTCGGCAAGCTGGGGGGTCATTGAGATTGCCGAGGTGAGACGCCTCTACAGTCTTCGGCGCGGCGAATTCGTCCTGTCCAGTGTCTGCTTCCTGGGGGTTGTCCTGCTGGGCGTCATCCAGGGAATCTTCGTTGCGGTCGGGCTTTCCTTGCTGGTTTTCATCTGGCGGGCCTGGCGACCCTACTACGCCGTGCTGGGCCGTGTCGAGGGCATGAAGGGGTACCATGACATCACGCGCCATCCTGAGGCGAGACTGATCTCAGGCCTGGTCCTCTTTCGCTGGGACGCCCCCCTGTTTTTTGCCAATGCCGAAATGTTTCGCGATCAGGTCCTCCGGTCGATATCAAACGCGCCAACGCCGACACGATGGATCGTGGTCGCAGCCGAGCCGGTCACCGATGTCGATATCACGGCAGCCGATGTGCTGGCAGAACTGGACGAGGAACTTTTTCATGCGGGCATTGAACTCTGTTTTGCAGAGATGAAGGGCCGAGTGAAGGATCACCTCAAAACCTACGGCCTGTTTACGAAGATCAGTGCAGAACACTTTTTCCCAACCATAGGCCAGGCAGTTGATCGGTATGTGGAGGTCAATGAGGTCGACTGGGTCGACTGGGAGGACACCCGGAAGGGCAACAGGTAGGCACCGCACCCTTGCCGGCGACTATCCGATCCCCGGAGTAGAAGGAGTCATCAGCGCTTCCACCTCGAAGCGCTTGACCTTCCGTGTGGTGGTCTTGGGGAACTCCTCGTTGCTGATGGTGACCCTCTTCACCCGCTTGTAGGACGCGAGCTTCTCGCAGGCTCCGGAGACCTCTCTGCGGATGAGCGTTTCCACTTCCCCCTCGGAGAGTGAAGACTTTCCCTGTTTCTCCGCAAGCTCGTCCAGCGCTTCGGGGTTCGGGCGGACCAGCGCACGGACCTCCTCCGAGACCTGCCCGCTCTTGTGGGTATACACCACCACCTCGGCCACATACGGGCTCTTGAGGATCTCGTTTTCCACCTCTTCGGGGTAGATGTACTTGCCGTTGGGGGTGACGATCAGGCTCTTCACCCGGCCGCAGATGAAGAGAAAACGTCGGCGTCGAGCCGCCCCAGGTCGCCGGTCCGGTACCAGCCCTCGACGATGGTCTCCGCCGTGGCCGACGGGTCCTTGAAGTACCCTTGCATCACGTTCGGTCCCCTTACACGATTTCCCCCACCATCTCCTCGGCGAAAGCATGCCATGCCTCCTGTATCTCATGAGTTGCAAGCTCGGAAATGTTACAGTAGTGTTAAATTTTAGCCTGCAGCCTCTTATTTTGCCGGTCGGTGTTGCCAAATGGCCTCGATTTGGTTTAATAGACTTAATACTAACGGCTGACGGAGAAACGGTATGAATAAGAAGCTGGCTGAGCTGCAGAAACTGAGAGGGGTAGGGGAGGTTCTTTCCGCTCGCCTGGTGGATGCGGGCTACGACACGTTCGCCAAGGTCGCTGCCGCCGGCGAGGAGGGGTTGAAAAAGATCCCGGGCATCAACCCGCGCATGGTATCCTCGATCATCGAGCAGGCTGGCCAGCTGGCGGGCGAGGCGCAGACCACCAGGACCCAGAAGGTGGAGGCACTGAAGCGAAGCGCGGCCGTTCTGAAGGAGCAGGTCCAGGGCATTGCGCTACGGGTCCGCGACGCCTTTCCGCAGGAAGCCGCCGGCAAGGTGGGGAGGAAGACGGAGAAGGAGATCCTCAAGGTGATCGGTTCCCTGGAAAAGGTGGAGGGGAAGCTGGACAGCAGGGTGAAACGGGCCGGGAAGGGGCTGGCCAAGGCCGAGAAACGACTTGCCGCGTTGTCCGATGCCGGGCTGGCGGACATCGGCAAGGGGCTGAAGAAGGCGCGAAAGTCGCTGAAGAGGGTTCTCGCTTGATGAAAAGCGCTTTGCTCACGGAGCTTCCCGGCAAGCTGGTCGCCGTCGAAGGGCTCGACGGCTCCGGCAAATCGACCCAACTGTACCTCCTCAAGCGCTGGCTGGAATTGCGAGGACTCAAGGTCTATTTCACGGAGTGGAATTCGTCGGTCATCGTCAAGAAAGCGACCAGCAAGGGAAAGAAGCGGCACCTCCTCACCCCCACCACCTTCAGCCTCATTCATGCCACGGATTTCGCCGACCGCTATGAGCGGCAGGTCCTGCCCCTGCTCAAGGCCGGCTACGTGGTCCTGTGCGACCGCTACATCTACACTGCCTTCGCCCGGGATGCCGTCCGGGGATGCTCACGCACCTGGCTGCACAACCTGTACGGCTTCGCCCGTCGTCCCGACCTGACCCTCTTCTTCGATACGCCGCTTCCCGTCGCCCTGTCGCGAATCCTTGCCGGCAGACCCCAGCTCAAGTACCACGAAGCCGGGATGGATATGGGATTCTCCGCAGACCCCTACGAGAGTTTTCGGCTCTTTCAGGAGCGGATCTATCATGAGTATCTGGCCATGCGGGATGAATGCGGCTTCGTGACCATCGACGGTTCGGCGACCATCGAGGAGCAGCAGCAGGCTGTACGCGACCTCGTGGCCTGCTCCTTCGACCTGCCGAGCTATCGCTGGAAATCGATGGGCTAGGGATTCTATCAACCCGAATTGCGAGGAATTGGATGAAGTATTACGGTGAAGGACTTCCCGGCGTCGATGCCGGCAAGCTTGCCGGGAAACTGATCGTCGTCGAAGGGGCGGACGGCTCCGGCCGCTCGACCCAGATGGAACTGCTCAAGAATTACCTGGAGGGGAAGGGGCATGCCACGGTGGATGTGGGATTGCGGCGCTCGACCCTGGTCTCGGAAGAGTTGCAGGAAGCCAAGCAGGGGAACGTTCTCGGCGAGATCACCCGGAGCCTCTTTTACGCCACCGATTTCGCCGACCAGTTGGAGAACCGGATCATCCCCGCGCTCAGGGCGGGTTTCATCGTCCTTGCCGACCGCTACATCTACACACTCATGGCACGAGAAATCGTGCGGGGAGCGGATCACGACTGGGTCCGCTCCCTGTACGGCATCGCCCTGGTGCCGGACCTGGTCATCTACCTGCGGGTAAGCCCCGCGCAGCTGGTGGAGCGAAACTTCCGCAAGAACGCCACCCTCGACTACTGGGAGGCCGGGATGGACCTGGGGCTTTCCCGCGACATCTTCGACAGCTTCATCCGCTATCAGCGGCTCATCCAGAAGGAATTCACCCAGATGCAGCAGGAGTACGACTTCCACGTGGTGAACGGCAACCGCTCGGTCCGCTCCGTTGCCGGGGAAATCACGGCCCAGGTCGAAGGGCTTCTGGGGATCTGATATGGCGACAGCATCCAGGAAAACAAACAGTGGCGGCAACGGAGCGGTGCGCGAGGAACTCATCCGCGAGCTGAAGCATCTCCGAGAGGTGGTGCGGGACGCAGGGGAAAGCTTCATCCTGCGCCGGGAGGGGGAGATCGAGACGATCCTCAGCCATCTTGCCGCCGTTCCCGCGGGAGCCCTCAGGAGCGAGTCGCCCGCCTGGCTCCGCGAGATCCACAGCCTCAAGACGAAACCGGCCAAGGGACGGCTCAAGGACCTGAAAGAAATCGACAGGCTGATCGAGGAGCTTGCCGAGCAGGTCGTGGGCGCGCAGGACCGGCGCAAGGGTAAGGGCAAGGGGTAGCGGGATGAAGGCACGGGTCGAGGGCGCGACGCCCCTCTGGATTGCGTGCCGGCTCCTGCTCTGCGAGCGGGGTGACGACTTTTTTGCGCGCCGCGAGAAGGCTCTCGCAACGGCGGGTCCCGAGGATATCCACGACCTCCGGGTGGCGTCCCGACGGCTGCGCGAGGGGCTGGCGCTCTTCGCTCCCTGCTACAACCCTGACGACATCGCCTGCCTCGGCAAGAGGTTTCGCCGGGTGACGCGGGCACTGGGCGCGATCCGCAACACCGACGAGGCGATCCTCTTCTTCACCTCCCTGGCGGAGGAACTGGGTGCTTCCTGTCGCACGGAGCTGGAGCGAATACTCGATGCTTTCCGGGAAGAGCGGGACAGGGAACTGGAGCGGCTGCGGGGCGCCCTGAGGGTGTTTGCTCCGCCCTCCCTGCACGGAGCGTACCGGCGGGTCGTGAGCGCGCCTCGCCTGTTCTCCTCCCCCGGAGATTCCCCCGATCCGTTTGCACCCCTGGCGGTTTTTGCCCGGGATGCCATCGATGCCGGCCTCTCTGCGGTCATGGCGCTGGTGCCGCAGGCGCGCCGCGAGGGGGAAATCGCGGCCCAGCACCTCTTGCGGATCGCCGTCAAGCATTTCCGCTACCGCGCCGAGATCCTGTCCGGGCTTTTCGGCGCCTCCTTCCCCGAGCTTCGCGACCGGCTCAGGGGGTACCAGGATGTCCTGGGGCAGATGCACGATCTGGATGTCTTTGCCGGCATCGTCCGGGATGCCCGCCTGTCGGAGCGGACCGGGGAGACCGTACTGAGCGTCATTGCGGCCCGCAGGAATGCACTTTTCACCCAGTTCACCGGCATGCTGGAAACCATGCCGCCGGAGAAGATCGGGGAGCGCTTGAGGAGCTTGCTGTGAAGAACCGAAGGCTGGCAGCCATCGACATCGGCACGAATTCCATCCGCTGCATCGTGGTGGAAGCGGACCAGCAGGGAAAATTCCGGGTGCTGGACGACGAGAAGGCGACGGTGCGCCTGGGCGAAGGGCTTGCCCGGGACAACAGCATTTCGGAAGCAGCCT
>JAMXLF010000040.1 GCA_024281055.1 Geobacteraceae bacterium | reverse complement strand
TTGATTTTAAATCAGCCTTTCTTAGTCTTTGATTTTATTAGCTTTTATTTCTACCGCGCAGCGGTTTAGTTCAACTAGTTATTAGTATGTATCCGTATATAAGTAATTTATTACCTATATCGTGAAGTTATTACCTATATCGTGAAGTTATTACCTATATAATGAAGTTCCTCATTACCGATATAAGTAATCAACACACCACCTCCGCCATCGGCTACCAATTACTTATACCGGTAATCGGTTCGGATTCTCGACACAAGCTCGGCGCTTGCCTTTATGGCGCCATAGCGCACATGCCAGACTCTCTCTTCCGGGTCCCAGCGGCCATCCGCAGCCTTTAACTCTTCCCGCAGCCTCTTTTCCGTGTACGAAACCTCAACCACCACCAGATCCCGGTCCCGAAAACGGTTCAACTGCGTCCCCCGCCATCGGGCCACCGAAATTTCCGCCGTCTTTACATGCTCTTCGGTAACGGCATCATACCGGTATCGCACGCATATCAGACGGTCACCGAACTGCTCCACCAGCTCGAGCGTGCCGCTCTGCCCCGGCTTCAGATGGCCATACGCCTTCATGTCCCTTAACATGATCCCCTCCACGAGCTCAAAGTAGATACCATTCCACCGGCGGCATTATAACAGGTTCATGATTGAAATAACACAACGCAAACGTTGTATTTTCTCATGAATGGATGACGCTTCTTGCCACCCTGTTTGGTTACAGGCGATGCCCGCGACGCTCCAGCTCGCTGGCATTTTAGTCAGTCCATCACGAGTCGGAAGAAGAGGAGAGGGGAGCAAAGAAGAGGGAGAAAAGGGAAAAGAAAAAGGCACGGACATTGCGACATTACCAGTAGGGAGAACGTTGCATATTGTCCGCTACCGGCGAAAGAGCGCCGATTCAGGCACGCTTGCGGACGATGCAACGAATTGACGGGCGGAGCTTCCTGCTTGCAGGAAAGTCGATATTACGTCCCGAGGGCGGTATATCGAACTTTACGCGCCGGACAGCTGGGCTGCAGGGCTACAACCTCGCAACGTCAACGTACAGGAGGAGCCAGGGCATGAAACATTTCAGATTCGCCATCCTGATCTGTCTTGTGCTGCTGCCGGCGCTCAGCCGGGCGGCGGGCGACGGCTACGGCTACCCGATCGAGGGACCATACGCGGCCACGATCCTGGGGACTCCGCCTGACCTGAAGGCCGAGCTCCCCGCGGTGATTCCCGTCAAGGAGCTGGTGCTCGACCTTATCCCCGACCTCAAGAGGCCGCCGGTCTTCTATTACGATGACGGACTGCGTTGCAGCTATGTCTGTCAGAAGCAGAAGGCGCCGCTGGTTTTCCTGATCGCCGGCACCGGGGCCAGTCACCAGGCCCCGAAGGTTGTCGCCATGATGAAGGCCCTCTACCAGGCCGGTTTCCACGTCGTCACCCTTTCGTCTCCCACCCACCCCAACTTCATCATCTCCGCCTCCCACAGCCACGTCCCGGGAGACCTGACCGAGGATGCGGCGGACCTCTACTGGATAATGGAGAACGTCTGGAGCAAACTGAAGGAGGACATCGAGGTATCCGAATTCTACCTGGGGGGCTACAGCCTGGGGGGGACCCAGGCCGCCTTCGTGGCCAAGCTTGACGAGGAGCGAAAGACCTTCAACTTCCGCAAGGTCCTGATGGTCAACCCGGCGGTGAACCTCTACAACTCGGTGTCGCAGATCGAGGGGTTGCTGAACAGGATCCCGGGAGGTGAGCAAAACATCGCCAGGTTTTTCAACGATACCATAAACAAGTTCACGGTGTTTTTCAGCCGCGGCCAGTTCGTCAAGTTCAATGACGAGTTCCTCTATGCAGCTTACAAGGAAAAGCTTTTCACCCCGGAAGAAGCGGGGGGGATGATCGGGGTGGTCTTCCGGTTTTCCTCGGCCGCCATGATCTTTGATTCCGACGTCATGACCAACGGCGGCTACGTCGTGCCGAAAAACCGGACCCTGACCGCCACCGATTCCCTTACCGAGTATTTCCGGGTCTGCGCCCACCTCAGCTTCCTCGACTATTTCAACGAGTATTTTTATCCCCACTTCCTGAGAAAGCGGCCGGGCCTCACCAAGGAAGCGCTCATCGCGGCTGAGAGCCTCAAGAGCATCGAGGGATACCTGAAATCGTCTCCCAAGTTCGGGGTCATGACCAACGAGAACGATTTCATCCTGGCGACGGGGGAGCTGGAGTACCTCCGGCAGCTGTTCGGCGACCGGGCGAAGATATACCCCCGTGGCGGACATATGGGGAACCTGGAGTACAAGGACAACATGGCATACCTGGTCGGCTTCTTTAAGGGAACAGGAGGCCAGTTATGATAACCGTCACCTTTCACCGGTTCTGCCGGCTCGTCATGGTTCCGATCCTTCTCCTGTCCCTCGCGGGGTGTGCCACGACGGCCCCCACGATCCTGCCCGAGGAGCCGCCGATGCACACGGTGGAAGAACTCCACGGTTTCCGGATCGCCCAGATCGCCGACCCATGGGAGGGGTTCAACCGGAGCATGTACAAGTTCAACTACGAACTCGACAAGTACGTTCTCCTTCCGGTTGTGAGCGGCTACGAGTTCGTCACCCCGACAATCGTCCAGACGGGAGTCTCGAACTTCTTCAACAACCTCGTCGAGGTCCGCAACCTCACCAACAGCCTGTTTCAGCTGAAGGGGATGGAATCACTGACGACTCTCGGCCGCTTCGTCGCCAACAGCACCATCGGCATCGGGGGACTCTTCGACCCTGCAACCAGCCTAGGCCTGGAGCGCCGTAACGAGGACTTCGGCCAGACCCTCGGCCACTGGGGCTGCAGCTCCGGCCCATACCTGGTCCTGCCGTTCCTTGGGCCTTCGAACGCGCGGGATACATCCGGGTTCGTGGTCGATGCCGGCATCCGCTACGGCATCGTTGCCGCCATCGACCCGTTCGAGAATGTTGACAACGGGACCGCGACCGCCATCAAGGTTGGAGTCGAGACCCTGGAGGTGATCGACAAGCGGCACCAGGAGAGTTTCCGGTACTTCGGAAGCGAATATCCCTTTGAATACGACATGATCCGTTACTTCTACAATAAGAAGCGCGACCTTGAAATCATGAAGTGACGCGACCCGCCAGAGGCTGGTCGTCAAGGCGTGAACAGCTTCGAATACATTGAAGTGGCGGTGCGACACAGTTGGGACGAAATATCGTCTTCCAGATGATATCTCGTCTCGCCCGGGCGTCGCGACGGGCCATCTTTTCGTGCAGAGGTGAAAAAAGAACGTGATATCAGCTGGTTCAGGTCGCAGTGGGGATTGCCGGGTGGTGGCATGGTTCTGGAAAGATGCATAACCGTGAAGCCACGTCATGGCCACCGGTGCCAGTAACGCCAGACGCAGATTTTGCCAGAACGGAGGGGGATACCATGAAGACGGTCACGAACTTTCGGGTTACGTTGCGGTCGGCCAAAGCCGCGGTGCGGGTTTTTATGGTCTCAGCCCTGTGCCTCTCCGCACTGCTGGCGAGCGGGTGCAAGAAGAAAGAAAAGGCGGCCGCGCCGCCGCCGCAGACGGTCATAGCGACCGAGGTCGTGGCGAAAGACACGCCGATTACCTTCGAATACGTCTCGCAGACCGAGAGCTCGCACGAGGTGAATATCTTCTCGCGGGTCACCGGCTTTCTGGAGAAGCGGGTCTATACCGAAGGCTCTTTCGTGAAGGCGGGGCAGGTGCTCTTTCTCATGGACAAGAAACCGTTCCAGGTTCAGGTGGACGGGTATGCAGCGGCTCTTGAGAGGAGCAAGGCGGCCATGGAGACGGCCCGGCTCAATTTCGAGCGCACAAAGCCTCTCACCGCCAAGAACGCGCTGTCGCAGAAGGACCTGGACGACGCCACGGGTGCCTATGAATCATCGGTGGCGGCTGTGGCACAGGCCAAGGCCCAGCTGGATAATACCAAGCTCAACCTCTCATACTGCACCATCACGTCTCCAGTGGACGGCATCACCAGCGACGCACTACAGAAGGACGGAACGTACATCAATACGGAGAACAGCAAGCTTACCACCGTGGCGGTGCTCAACCCCATCTGGGTAAACTTCAGCGTTTCGGAAAACGAGATGAAGAAATACCGCGACGAGGTGGCAAGCGGGAAGATCATCCGCCCCAAGAACGACAACTACGATATCGAAATCGTCCTGGTTGACGGGTCCATCTTCCCCCATAGCGGCCGGATTACCTTCGCAGCGCCGTCGTTCAACGAAAAGACCGGGACATTTCTCCTCCGGGCCAGCGTCGCCAATCCCAAGGGGATCCTCCGGCCGAACCAGTATGTGCGTGCCCGCATGAAGGGGGCCATCAGGCCGAATGCGATCACCATCCCGCAACGGGCGGTGCAACAGGGCGCCAAGGGGCATTTCGTCTGGGTCGTGAACAAGGAGAGCAAGGCGGAAGCCCGGCCGGTGGTGGTCGGCGACCTGATCGGGAACGACTGGTTCATAACCCAGGGGCTGCGCCCCGGCGAGAGGGTGGTCGTCGATGGAGGTATGACGCTGCGGCCCGACATTGTCGTGACGGTCAAGCCCCCGGAAGCTCCAGCCGAGTCCGGCCCCGGCAAAGCCGCGGAGCCGAAACCGACGCCGGCGAAGAAGGCAGACTGACAACAGGTCTGACAGAGGAGGGGCGCCATGTTTTCCAAGTTCTTCATCGAACGGCCGATCTTCGCGACAGTCGTCTCGCTCATCATCGTGATCGCCGGCCTGGTGGCGATGAAATCCCTGCCGGTTGCCCAGTACCCGTCGATCACGCCGATCCAGATCCAGGTGACCACCACGTATCCCGGTGCCGACTCGAAGACCGTCGGCGACTCGGTGGCGGCGCCCATCGAGGCGCAGATCAACGGCGTCGACAACATGCTCTACATGACGTCGACCAGTTCAAACACCGGCCAGATGACCATAACGGTCTACTTTTCCCTCGACACCAATCCCGACATCGCCCAGGTGGACGTGCAGAACCGGGTGAACCTGGCCATGCCGCAGCTTCCCGAGGCGGTCGTCCAGTATGGCGTCTCGGTACAGAAGAAGTCGTCCAGCCCCTTGATGATAATTTCGCTCTTCAACAAGGACGGTCGCTACACGCCGGAGTATGTGACCAACTATACCAACGTGTATGTCCTCGACGCCATCAAGCGGGTGAACGGAGCCGGCCAGGCCCAGATATTCGGCGTGCCGGACCAGGCGATGCGGATATGGTTGAATCCCGACCGGATGGCCTCCCTCGGCATCACGACTACCGACATCCAGAATGCGGTGTCGAGACAGAACGCCCTGTTCGGGGCCGGCCAGGTGGGGGCTCAACCGAGTGACAAAAGTGTCCAGATGACCTTCCCGGTCGTGACCCAGGCGCCGTTCATCAAGCCATCCGAGTACGAGGACATCATCCTCCGCGCCAGCCAGAATGGCAGCGCCATCGTGCGGGTCAGGGACGTGGCCCGCGCCGAGACCGGCCGCCGGCAATACATAGACGACAACCGGCTCAACGGATTCCCGGCCACCCCCATCATCGTCTACCAGCAAGCCGGCGCCAACGGCCTCGAAGTGTCGAAGGGGGTCCGCCAGGTCATGGAGGACCTGAAGAAAACCCTTCCCGACGGGATCGAATACGTCATTTCCCTGGATACGACTGAATTCGTGCGGCTCTCCATCGAAGAGGTCATCCACACCCTGTTCGAGGCGATCGTGCTGGTGGTGCTGGTCGTCTATCTCTTCCTGCAAAGCTTCCGCTCCACGATCATCTGCACGGTGGCGATCTTCGTCTCGCTGATCGGCACCTTCGCCGGCATGCTCGCCCTGGGATTCTCCATCAACCTGCTGACCCTGTTTGGAATTGTGCTCGCCATAGGCATGGTGGTAGACGACGCGATTGTCGTCGTCGAGAACGTGGAGGCCAAGATGGTGAGGGAGCATCTCCCTCCCAAGGAGGCCACCATCAAGGCCATGGAGCAGATCGGCACCTCCCTTGTCGCGGTGGTGCTTGTCATGGCATCGGTCTTCATCCCGGCGGCGTTCCTTCCCGGCACCACCGGGCAGCTCTACAAGCAGTTCGCCATTACCATCGTCGTTTCCGTGGCCCTTTCCGGGTTCGTGGCGCTCACGCTGACCCCGGCCATGTGCGGGTTCCTGCTGAAGCATAGCGCACCCCCGCAGAAAGGGCCCTTCGCCTGGTTCAACCGGATGTTCGATAAATTCACCTTGAAATTCGGGGATGCCGTGGTCCTCATGATCAAGCGGATGAGCGT
The DNA here is from genome assembly GCA_024281055.1 of Geobacteraceae bacterium. Classification (GTDB taxonomy): domain Bacteria; phylum Desulfobacterota; class Desulfuromonadia; order Geobacterales; family Geobacteraceae; genus JAMXLF01. The sequence goes on along the minus strand of JAMXLF010000040.1, from coordinate 18,572 downwards.
GGCGTTCGTGATTCTCGCCGTCTTCATCTGGGCGCTCGTGCACCTGTTCAGGACGATACCGACGAGCTTCGTGCCCAACGAGGACCAGGGGTACCTATTTGCCCAGATCATGATGCCCGATGCCGCCAGCCTGAACCGCACGTCGCAGATGTCAGAAAAGGTGGACGCCCTGTTCGCCAAGAACCCGGCCGTGGAGAACCGGACCATCGTCAACGGCTACAGCCTGATCGACAGCCAGTACAAGCCCAACGTTTCAACCTTCTTCGTGACCCTTAAAGATTTCAAGGAAAGGTATTCATCGAAGGAGCGCGCCCGCAAAGAGAACGCCGAAGCGGTTCTGCGGACGGTGGGCGCCGAGGCCCGGGAGATCAAGGAGGGAGTTACCATCCCCATTGCGCCTCCGGCGATCCCGGGGATCGGCACCACCGGCGGCTTCGAGTTCTGGATCCAGGACAAGCAGGCCGGGGACCCGGCGCGCCTGAACCAGCTGACCCAGCAATTCCTCGCCAAGGCCCGCCAGCGCCCTGAGCTTATCGGACTGAACACCACGTTCCGCGCCGCCTCGCAGCAGTTGCGGGCTGATGTCGACCGCTCCAAGGCGGTGCTCCTCGGCGTGCCGGTGTCGGACGTTTACAGCGCCCTGCAGGCCCAGTTCGGCTCGATCCAGGTGAGCCAGTTCAACGAGTACAGCAGGGTCTGGAATGTCATTCTCCAGTCCGACGCCCCGTACCGCCGGACCCCAGCCGACATCACCCGGCTCTACACGAGGTCCACCAACGGCCAGATGGTGCCGTTGTCGGCCCTTGTGACGACCCGGTACGTCACCAATCCCGATCTGGTGCCCCATTTCAACAGTTTCCCGGCCGCCCAGGTGACCGGTAACGCCGCACCGGGGTTCAGCTCGGGCGAAGCCATCAAGGCGATGGAGGCAGTGGCGCAGGAAGTGCTTCCCCAGGGGTACGGCTTTGCCTGGTCCGGCATGGCCTACGAGGAAAAGAAATCGGGGGGGACCTCCGCCGCGGCGTTTGCGTTCGGCCTCATCATCGTCTTCCTCCTCCTGGCTGCCCAGTTCGAATCGTGGACCCTTCCCGGTTCCGTCATGACGGCGGTGCCCTTCGGCATTCTCGGCGCCCTGACGTTCAACTGGCTCCGCGGGCTCCATAACGACGTCTACTTCCAGATCGGTCTCCTCGTCCTGATCGGTCTGGGGGCGAAGAACGCGGTCCTGCGGGTCACTTTCGCTGTGGAACTGCGCGAGCAGGGGCTGTCGATCATGGATGCCACCGTAAAATCCGGCGAGGAGCGATTCCGGCCGATCATCATGACCTCACTGGCGTTCATCTTCGGCGTGCTGCCCCTCGCCATCGCCACCGGCGCCGGCGCCAACGCCCGCCACTCCATCGGCACCGGCATCATGGGTGGCATGATCGGCGAAGCCACCCTGGCCATGCTCTACGTACCGCTCTTCTTCTACATCTTCGACCGGCTTGCCGAGCGGAAAAAGAAGAAAGCGCCAGCGGCCGAAGGGGTGCCGCCCGACGCACACCCCGGCGGAAGTCCACCGGATAGTCATGGACCCGTTCCGGAAGGGGGTGACTGACATGCGCAGACTCATCGTTCTCACATTCGCTGGCATGCTGGCCGGCTGCATGGTCGGTCCCGACTACCGCCGGCCAACCGTGGACACCCCGCAATCCTTCCAGTACGAAGAGAAAGAGGCCCGGGATACGGTGAATACCGAATGGTGGCGCCAGTTTCAGGACCCGGTGCTCGACGGGCTCGTTGCCGAGGCCCTGGCCAACAACAAGAATGTCAAGATCGCCGCGGCCAACATCGAGCAGGCCGTCGGCGTGCTCACCCAGACCCGCGCTCCCCTCTTTCCCCAGGTGAGCTACGCCGGGAGCGCCTCCCGCCAGCGCATCAGCGACAACAACGCGATACCGGTGGCGAGCGGGGTTGCGAACCCGTTCAACTCCTGGCAGCTTTTCGGCGGCGTCATGTGGGAGCTCGACCTCTGGGGTCGTGTCAGGCGCCTTTCCGAGTCGGCCCGCGCCAGCATGCTCGCCTCGGTGGAGGCGCGCCGCGGCGTGATCCTCTCCCTGGTCGCGTCGGTGGCGGGCGATTACCTTCAACTGCGCGGCCTCGACGAGCAGCTTGCGATCTCCAAGCGCAACCTGGCTGCCTACGCCGAATCGGTCAAGCTCTTCGAGTTGCAGTTCCAGTACGGCCAGATCCCGCAACTGAACGTCGAGCAGGCCCGCACCCAGTACGAGACCGCGGCGGCGACCATCCCGCAGATCGAATCGCAGATCGTGCAACTGGAGAATGCCCTGTCGATTCTCCTCGGCCGCAATCCGGGACCGATCGCGCGGGGGAAGACGATCTACGAGCTGGTGTTTCCCGCCGTTCCGGCCGGCCTGCCGTCGCAGCTGCTCGAACGCCGGCCGGATATCGCCCAGGCCGAGCAGAACCTGGTCGCGGCCAACGCCCAGATCGGCGCGGCCAAGTCCCTCTATTTCCCGACCATTTCCCTGACCGGCGCCTTCGGCTATGAGAGTGCCAACCTCTCCGACCTGTTCAGGGGGCCGTCCCGGATATGGAGCTATGGCGGATCGTTCACCGGGCCGATCTTCACCGCAGGCGCGATCTCCGGCCAGGTGCACCAGTCTGAAGCAGCGCAGGACGCGGCGCTCATCGGCTACGAGGCCACAATCCAGAGCGCATTTGCCGATGTGGAAAACGCGCTGGTCATCCGCCAGAAGCTCGCCGGGCAGATCGAGGCCCAGGAGCGGCTCGTGAAGGCGAGCCGGGAATACGAACGTCTGGCCAAACTCCAGTACGACGGCGGCTACGCACCCTATCTCACCGTTCTCAGCGCCCAGCAGCAGCTTTTTCCCGCCGAGCTCACCCTTGCCTCGCTGCGCGCATCGCTCTTTACCTCCTATGCCAACCTCTACAAGGCGATGGGGGGCGGCTGGGTGACAGAGGCGGACAAAATGACCGGCGGGCAGACAACGCAAGCCGCTCCGTCGGATGGTGAGAAAGGGGCAAAAGCCGAATGTGAGGCAGAATGTCCAAAGGGTAAGTAATGCCCCCCCTCTCCCTAACCCTCTCCTTTAGGCCCGCCGTCTGGGTCCACAAGGGGAGAGGGGATTTTAGCTCCCTCTTCCCTCTCCTTATCTCTCTCACCGAGGGAGAGAGGATTCTGTTCTCCCCCCTTTATGGGGGGAGGTAGGAGGGGGGCGGGAGAGCAAGGGGGGAGGGCAATGCTGAGGTATTTGTGAAGGATAGAGGAGAACACAACATGAAAAAAATAGTGCTGCTGCGCCACGGTGAAAGCACATGGAATAAAGAGAACCGCTTCACCGGGTGGACCGACGTGGGGCTCTCCGAGCGCGGCGTGGAAGAAGCCGTCGCGGCGGGAAAGCTGATGGCGCGGGAGGGGTTTGTCTTCGACGTCGCCTACACGTCGGTGCTCAAGCGCGCCATCAAGACCCTCTGGCTGTCCCTGGAAGAGATGGACCAGATGTGGATCGCGATCCATAACAGCTGGAGGCTCAACGAGCGCCACTACGGCGCGCTGCAGGGGCTCAACAAGGCGGAAACCGCCGAGCGCCACGGCATGGAGCAGGTGATGCTCTGGCGCCGAAGCTACGACGTACCCCCTCCCGCCCTGGAACCCGACGACTCCCGCTTTCCCGGCCGGGACCCCCGGTATGCCGGCTTGCGTGCCGAGGAGCTGCCTCGCGCCGAGTCCCTCAAGGATACGGTGGCCCGGTTTCTCCCCTACTGGCACGGCACCATCGCCCCCGCGGTCCAGGCCGGCCGGCGGGTTCTCATCGCCGCCCACGGCAACAGCCTGCGGGCACTGGTCAAGTATCTCGACAACATACCCGAAGCGGATATCGTCGGCCTCAATATTCCCACCGGCATTCCCCTGGTCTATGAACTGGAGGATGACCTGCGCCCGATCCGCAGCTACTACCTGGGGGATGCGGCAGCCGCGGAGAAGGCGGCCCGGGAGGTGGCCGACCAGCTGAAAAAGTAAAACCTGGTTATCCACTTCGCTCCAATTAATCCACATCCAATCCCCTCCCCCTTGATGGGGGAGGGCCAGGGTGGGGGTGAAAGTGACACATTTTATTTGCAGTTTCACCCTCCCCCTCGCCCCCTCCCATCAAGGGAGGGGGAAAGTACTTGAGTAAAGTGGATAATAAGAAAGTAAAACTCAACTTAAAGACGGGCACCATCCGGTATCGATTGTCAGCCCACGGTCCCAGGAAAGGAGCGAACGATGGTGATTAGAAGACGGAATTTCCTCATCGGCATTTCGGCGGGAGCGTTACTGTATGCCGGGATCGCCGGGGCGGCCCTTGCGCAGGAGCCCATTTTCTACCCGACCAAGGGGCAATCTACGGAAAAGCAGGAGCAAGACAAGTTCGCGTGCTACCAGTGGGCCAAGGGCCAGACCGGTTTTGACCCGATGCAGGTGCCGACCGCTTCGTCCGCTCCGCCGGAGCAGAAAGGCGGGGCCGTGAGAGGTGCCGCCGGTGGGGCTGCACTCGGTGCCATCGGCGGGGCCATTGCCGGGAACGCCGGGAAAGGCGCGGCCATCGGGGCAGCGACAGGCGGAGTTATCGGTGGCGTTCGCCGTCATCGCAGCACCAAAGAACAGGAAGAATGGGCACAGAAAGAGTCCGCCGGCTATGCGCAAAAGCGTAATACCTACAACAGGGCACTGTCGGCGTGTATGGAAGGCAGGGGGTACTCGGTCAAATAGGAACGTTGCAACTCCACAGAGAACGATTCAAGGGGGATAATCTTATGAAGCGATTAGTTAGTACACTGTTCGCCGTCATGCTTCTTTCCATGGCCGCCCAGGCCCTGGCGGAGGAAGGAAACGCCCGCATCTGCGCGCTTACGAAGGCGATCGAATGTAACATCGATGAGGGATGCGTGGAATGGTCACTGCCGGATATGAACCTGCCCCGCTTCATCAAGATCGATTTCGGGGCGAAGGTCATTAAATCCCTCGACAAGACCGTACAGCGGGAAGACACCAAGATCAGCACCATCGAGCAGCTTGGCGCGGTGACGATGCTGCAGGGGATCGAGCAGCGCGGCTGGAGCATGGAACTGGGGAACGAAGACGGTTACCTCACCCTGACCGCCTCCGGTGAAGATCACGGCTTCGTCGTGTTCGGCCATTGCATGATTCCTTAATGTCGAGCACATTGCGGGCAAAAACCCGGGCCCATCCATAACCAGAAAGGTGCGATGACCATGGCTACCAAGCTTCCAAAGAAAAGGTCCGCCGCGGTAGCTCCTGCTCCGGTCGACGACGGCATCGAGGATTTCCGCCGGGGGAGCGCTGTTTCTTCTCTTACGCGGGCCATCCTCGACCACCTGCACTTCACCCAGGCGCGACCCCTGCCCATGGCCACTCCCAACGACTGGTACATGGCGGTTGCTTACACAGTGCGGGACCGGATGCTGGACGACTGGATCAATTCGTTGTACCACCTGCGGGACAGGGGGCTGAAAATCGTCAGCTACCTGTCGGCCGAGTTCCTGATGGGCCCCCACCTGGGCAACAACCTGGTGAACCTCGGCATGATGGAGCAGGCCCGGGAGGCGTTGACCACCCTGGGGCAGGACCTGGACGAGGTGCTTCGCCAGGAGGAAGAGCCGGGTCTCGGCAACGGCGGCCTCGGCCGGCTTGCGGCCTGTTATATGGATTCCCTTGCTACCCTGCGGATTCCGGCCGTCGGCTACGGCATCCGCTACGAGTTCGGGATCTTCGACCAGGAGATCCGCGACGGCTGGCAGGTGGAGAAGACCGATAAATGGTTGCGCCTGGGAAATCCTTGGGAAATCTGCCGTCCCGACGTAGCCTACGAGGTGAAAGCCGGCGGCCACACGGAGCGGTTCACCGACGAGAACGGGCGCCTGCGGGTGCGGTGGGTGCCGAACAGGGTGGTGAAAGGGGTCGCCTACGACACCCCCGTGGCCGGCTACCGGTCGGGGATGACGGACCTGCTCCGCCTCTGGAAATCGGAGGCGATCGAGTCCTTCGACTTCCAGGCCTTCAACGTGGGGGATTACTACGGGGCCGTGCACGAGAAGGTGTTCTCCGAGACCATCTCCAAGGTTCTCTATCCCAACGACGAGCCCGAGATCGGCAAGGCGCTCCGCCTGGCCCAGCAGTATTTCTTCGTCTCCTGCTCGCTCCAGGACATGGTGCGCATCCACCTGCTGCGAGAGGAAAACCTCGACACCTTCGCCAATAGCTTCGCCGTGCAGCTGAACGACACCCACCCCTCGATTGCCGTGGCGGAGTTGATGCGGCTCCTCGTGGACGAGCACCTCATGGAGTGGGATGCGGCCTGGCAGATCACGCGAGCCGCCCTTGCCTACACCAACCACACCCTCCTGCCGGAAGCCCTGGAGAAGTGGCCGCTGCCGCTCTTCGCAAGCATCCTCCCCCGGCACCTGGAGATAATCTACGAGATCAACCGGCGCTTCCTCGACGAGGTGCGCCTGGTCCACGGAGCGGACGAGCAGCGGGTCGCGCGCCTGTCCATCATCGACGAAAGCGGCGAGCGCCACGTGCGCATGGCCCACCTGGCCTCCGTCGGCAGCCACGCCATCAACGGAGTGGCGTCGCTCCACACGGAGCTTTTGAAGCAGACGGTCCTCAAGGACTTCTACGACATCCACCCGGATCTTTTCCGCAACGTGACAAACGGCGTGACCCCCCGGCGCTGGATGGTGCTCAGCAATCCCGGCCTCAGCGGACTCATCAGGGAGAAGATCGGCCACGGCTGGGTGACCAATCCCGACGAATTGCGGGGGCTGGAGGCCCTGGCCGCGAACCGGACCTTCCAGGGCGCCTGGCAGAAGGTAAAGGAAGAGAATAAGGGGATCCTGGCGGCGGTGATCAAGGAACGGACCGGCATTATCGTGGACCCTGCCAGTATGTTCGACGTCCTGGTGAAACGGATCCACGAGTACAAGCGGCAACACCTCAAGGTGCTCCACATCATCACTCTCTACAACCGGATCAAGCGCGACCCGAAGGCGGATATTACGCCGCGGACCTTCATCTTCGGCGGCAAGGCGGCGCCCGGTTACTTCATGGCCAAGTTGATCATCAAGCTCGTCAATTCCGTGGGTGAGGTGGTTAACAACGACCCGGACGTGGCGGACCGGCTGAAGGTGGTCTTCTTTCCCGACTTCAACGTGACCAACGGGCAGATGGTCTATCCCGCCGCCGACCTCTCCGAGCAGATATCTACCGCCGGCAAGGAGGCGTCGGGAACCGGCAACATGAAGTTTTCCCTGAACGGCGCCCTCACCGTCGGCACCCTGGACGGCGCCAACGTCGAGATCCTCGAGGAGGTCGGCGCGGAGAACTTCTTTCTGTTCGGCCTGACGGCCAAAGAGGTCTGTGACCTGAAGTGCCGGGGGTACGAGCCGCGGAAATGGTACGAAGAGAACCAGGAACTGAGGGAGGCGATCGATCAGATCGCGGCCGGGGTTTTCTCCCGTGGCGACCGGAACCTGTTTCAGCCGCTGGTGGAGCATCTCCTCACCCGCGACGACTACCTGCTGCTGGCCGACTACCAGGCCTATATCGACTGCCAGGACCGGGTATGCGCGGTCTTCCTGGATAAGCAGAAATGGACGGAAATGTCGATCCTGAACGTCGCGCGGATGGGGAAATTCTCCTCCGACCGGTCGATACGGGAATATTGCCGGGACATCTGGCATGCTCCGCCGCTGCCATTATAACTCCCCCCGCCCCCCTCTTAACTTAAGAGGGGGAGGCCGCCAGAGAAAGCTGGAAGTAGCTTTACAGCAGCTACGTAGCGTTCCTCCCCTTAGATAAGGGGAGGACAGGAGGGGTTACATGCTGCGGTTCCTGCAATCCATTTTTGGAAGTGTCGAGCAGGGGCGCTATCCCGAGTCGCTCGTCAAGGAGGCGATAGAGCGGGCGGTGGATGGCACGGACCCGTGGCTGCGCGCAGTGTCGGGCTACAAGAAGAAGCTGCGGCCGGCGGTCGTGCGGGCCATCGATCACGTGGTGGCGCTGGTGAACGGCCTGCCGCCCCCCATTGCCGTCGGCCTGGAAAGCTACGACAGCGATCTCCGGATCAAGCCCTTTTTCATGTCCACCGCGGAGATGCGGCAGATCTTCGCCGGCGACCGGAACCTGACCGATTTCCTGAAGGGGCCGGGCGGAGGTGCGTCGCATGTCATTGCCCTGCTGGTAATGGAAAAGCAGGAGAGGGTCGGATTCGGCGTTGCGCTCTCCGGCGACGTCGTCATGCACGACGTGCCCCAGGTGACGGTGAGTTTCGTGGGCCATCGCCTGATCGACCCGTCGGAGGATGAACAAAAGACCCGCCGTCAGCTGATGCGGCGGGCCTACGATCATCTGCTCGGCATTGCGCTCGGGGCCATTACCATCGTCAAGGGAGAGCGAGAAGACCTGGAGCGGCGCCGCGCGCTCCTCCAGTCGAAGCTCGAACTGTTGCAGCGCGGGGGGTGGGGGTTCGACGAGGCCGGTTCCGACGAGAAACCGCACTCTGCGGTGCTGGAGGAGCAGCTCGCGCAGATCGAGACGAAACTGGATGAAGTCGGGGGGGATGACCGGATGCTCGATGTCTATCTGGGCATCGTGGCGGATGTGCTCGACCGGGCCGGGGAGTACCTCTGGTCCGGCCAGGAGACGTTGATCGTGGATCGCCTGGGGATCAAGCGGAGCGAGCCGGCGGACGACGCCTCCGAGCTTACCCTCGGTGTGCTCCATAACGCCGCGGGGCAAAGCCGGGTCGTGACGCTGGTCGCGCTTTCCGTTGAGGAGTTGCGGAGTCTTCAGGGTTGAGGCAGGCAGACCTCCGAGATTTCCAAAACCTCGGAGGTTTACAGGGCGTCAACTTGGAAGCAAACTGGAATAAGGAGTCTTACGGAGCCCACATGAAACGGGCGGTCTTTCTTTATGCCGTGCTGGTGGCCGCATTCATCTCGGTGTCATCCCTGTCGGGAGAAGCTGCGCCCCAGCCTGCAAAGAGCGCCTCGGTCACGGAAGCTCCCGTCAAGACCGCGCCGGTCGAGCTCGACCGGGCGGTTATCTTTTCAGTTCCGGGATACCATGCCCTGACCGCCGAGGAACGGGCGGCAAGGATCGGCGAGCGGATAGAGAAGATTGCGGACGATTTGGCGATCCGGACCGATGCCATTGCGAGCGTTGACACCGACGTTTCATCGGACATCGTGGCGGGCGACCGGGTCATCATGTCGATCTACGATGCCGACGCCCGGGCGTTCGGATTGACGCGGCAGGAACTGGCCAGGCAGGTGGCCGGGAATATCCGCGTGGCAGTTGAGCATTACCGGCAGGCCCGTACGCCAAAGAGCATCGTGCGCGGTACAATCGTGAGCGTCGCTGCCACTCTCGTGCTCCTGGGTGCACTGCTGCTGATCCGGGTGCTGTCCCGCAGGCTTCAGGCAGCGGTCGAAGCAGGAGAAGGGCGCTCGCTCCGCTTCCAGAAATTCGAGATTCTCCGTTTTGAACAGGTCAGAGCGATTCTCCTCGGCTTGATACGGGCTGCCCGGCTCATTATCGTCCTGGTGCTCCTCTACCTCTATGCCTACGTTACCCTCAGCTCTTTTCCCTGGACCCGTCCCTTCAGCGGGGAGATCCTGCATTACCTGATGGTGCCCCTCGGAACCATGGAAGGGGGGCTGGTCCGTTACATTCCCAACCTGATCTTTCTCGTCGTCCTGGCTGTCGTCACCCACTACGTGCTCAAGTTCATGCGCCTGTTCGCGGAAGAGGTGGAGAGGGGGAACATTACCTTCTCCGGGTTCTATCCCGAATGGGCGAAGCCGACGTTCAAGATCGTCCGTTTCCTGGTCCTTGCCTTTGCCGCGGTGGTAGCGTTTCCCTATCTGCCCGGCTCCCAATCGCCCGCCTTCAAGGGGATATCCATCTTCCTGGGGGTACTGCTCTCCCTCGGTTCCTCCTCGACGGTTTCCAATATCATTGCCGGCATGGAGATGACTTACCGGCGGGCCTTCCTGAAAGGAGACTGGGTCAAAACCGGGGATTTCACCGGCGAAGTGACCAGGATGAGGCTTCTCGTCACGCACCTGCGGACCTTCAAGAACGAGGAGGTCGTCGTCCCCAACGCGGTCATCCAGAACAGCCACGTGATCAATTACAGCTCCCTTGCCAGGGAACACGGCCTCATCATCCATACGTCCGTGACCATCGGCTACAGCACTCCCTGGCGCCAGGTCCATGCATTCCTGTTGCAGGCCGCCGAGCGGACCCCGGGGCTTCTGCGCGATCCCCCGCCGTTTGTCCTGCAGACCGCCCTCGACGACTTTTACGTCCGCTACGAGCTGAACGCCTATACCGATGCTCCCCAGGAAATGCTCAACATCTATTCCGACCTGCATCTGAACATCCAGGACGCGTTCAACGAGTACGAGGTCCAGATCATGTCGCCCCACTACATGCTCGACCCGAAGTCGCCGGCTGTCGTGCCGAAGGAGCGCTGGTACGAACCCCCCGCGAAACCGCCCGGGGAGAGTACATGAAAATCGGTGATCTTCATAGGCCCGTCAGTGCCGCCTTCACACATTCTCGCCTGGCTGCCGTTGAATCGGTGTGCGAGCGTATGTCTGCCGGAGGTGAGGACCCGCTCGTTCTTGTCACCGTATTCATTGACGCCCTCAGGCCGCGTTCCTCCCGGGAGCTTGCCGAGGCGGCAGACCTCTGGCGAAGCATGCTGCAGTTGCTTGAGCGCAACGGGAATTACCGCGAAGCCCTGAGCAGGACCCTGCTCGCTCTTTTTGCCACTCGTGAGCAACGGCGGCTTTATACCGAAGCCGGCATGCTCCCCAACACCGGATTTTTTACCGAGTTGCGCCGCAAACTGGTCCACAAGGTTCTTCCCGAGGTTCCGGACGAGCGTGACCTGAAAGATTGCGTTCACCTGATTTTTACCCGATGGTCAGACCAGGAATGGGTCGACACCATACCGGTCGCGGACAGAACCGCTTTCTGGAAAATTATCGGCCGGTTCGGACCGGGTGACGATGCATCGAGAATGCTCATCAGGGAACAGCTGGATGACAGCGCGCGGATCATGGCTATCCGAATCGCCGCCATGGGTCTCGAACCGGAGCTCATCAGGATCAACCCCTACCTGAGCGCCGGAGAGTCCCCTTTCGTCGCCCTTGCCGAAGAGGTGTCACGTATCATCGGATTGCATCGATCCGCTCAAACGGCCGGCGATGTGGCCGAGGATGACCGGCGCCATCTGGAGGTCCTGATCGGCCAGTGCCGCGATGCTGTCCGTCGGGCGCACCAGGTTGCCGCGACCCGCGGCACCAGCATACCCCTCACCTTTCTCCTGGTCCGCCTGACGCAGCATCTGGACAGACTCGACCTGCTGAAGGAACTGCTGGCCGTCCGCTCAGGGTCAAACCGTGCCGAGCTCATCGAGAAATGGAGTGAATTCCTCAGGGACGCCCTGGATGGAGAGCGACAGAAGAACAGCATCAGAAAGCATTTTTCCTCTCTGCTGGTGTTGTTGTCCCTGCGGGTTACCGAAAATGCCAGCAGGACCGGGGAGCATTACATCACCAGGGATCGCGCCGAATGGCTGGCAATGTGGCGGTCTGCAGCCGGGGGAGGCTTCCTGATCGCCTTCATGGCGCTCCTCAAGATAGTGGGGGCTCCTCTGACTCAGGGTGTGTTCATACAGGGGGTATTCAACAGCCTTATCTACGGGGGAGGCTTTGCGGTCATTTATCTGCTTCATTTCACCGTTGCCACGAAACAGCCGGCCATGACCGCGGCGACCATCGCGGCGACCGTAAGCCAGGTGCACGGCAGGCTGAGGCACAGTGAGCAACTGGTGAGGCTGATAATCGATACCGTGCGCACCCAGCTGGCCGCCATCGGGGGGAACGTGCTGGTGGCCATGCCGCTGGCCGTTGCCGTCGGCACCGCGGCGGGATTCTGGCATCGCGGCCATCTCTTTTCGGCCGGGAAGGCCGCCTCGCTCCTGGCTGAGATCGACCCGTTGAGGAGCGCTGCCCTTTTCTACGCTGCCATCGCCGGGGTCTGGCTGTTCCTTGCCGGACTTGTAACCGGGTATGTGGACAATCTGGTTGCATACTCGGATGCCGGGAACCGCATCGCACGCCTTCTCTGGCTGGTGAGGCTGGCGGGGAGAAAGCGGGCAGAGAGGATCGGGAAATTCGTTTACCGCAATGCCGGCGGGGTGGCGGGAAACATCTTCTTCGGCTGTGCGCTCGGCATGACGACCCCGGTCGGAAAAAGTTTGGGACTGCCGGTGGACATCAGGCATATCGCCTTTTCATCGGCCAACCTGGGCTATGCGCTTACCGTCCTCAACTGGCAGGTGGACTTTCCGACGATTGTGCGCTGCGTGCTCGGTGTCGGGCTCATCGGCCTGGTAAACCTGGCAGTCAGCTTCACCCTTGCCCTCTGGGTGGCGCTCCGCTCCCGCGATGTCGAGCCGCATCATGCTGTCAGGCTCTTGCGTCCCCTCTGGCGCAATCTGCTGGAGCATCCGGCGAGATTCTTCTATCCGGCGAAGGAAAGAGCTTCGTAGGAGATCGGCCTGCGCGATCATGGATCGCTCGTTAAGAACCAGGCAAAGAAGCAGGACTGAATTATGGCATTGCAGCCGAAAGAATGCAGCAGTGGAACTCTCAAGACCCTTCTGGCAGCCTGCTGGTGTGTCGGCGTGCTGGCTGTTGCCGCTCCGCTTCGTGCGCAGGAGGACGTGGACACTGAGGAGCCGATACCGTCCTCGGTCGATGAAATCGTATCGCCCATGGACCGGCTGGGCGAAATAAAGCCCGTGCGGCCGGGGTTCTTCCCCTGGCTGAAGGAGCAACTCAAAACGTACCCGCCATTTTTGCGGGATACGAAGCTCGATCTGAACCTGCGCTCGTTCTACATGCGGCGCAGCAATCCCGATGGCTCCATCAACGAGGCCCTGGCCATGGGGGGCGCTCTTTCCTACAATTCCGGATGGCTCTATGACCGCTTCAGCATAGGGGCCGTGCTCTATACGTCGCAGCCGGTCTACGCCCCTGAAAGTCGCGATGGCACGAACCTGCTGCAGACCGGTCAGAAAGGGTACACGGTCCCGGGCCAGATATACGGACGGGTGAAGCTCTTCGAAGGGACGTTTCTCAACCTCTACCGGTACGGGGAACTCAATTCCCCCTACCTGAGCAAGAACGACAACAGGATGACGCCGTACAGCTTCGAAGGGTACACCGTCCAGGGAACCCTGGGCGGGCCGGACGGCGGTCACCGGTTCGTGTACGCCGGCGGGTACATCACGAAGATCAAGGACAAGACTGCGGAAAGGTTCATCTGGATGTCGGAAAAGGCCGGAGCGGAAGCGAAGCGGGGCGTTTTAGCCATGGGTGGCAGGTATTACCACCACGGATTCACGCTGGGGGCCATCGATTACTATTGCGACGACATCATCAACATCGGTTACGCCGAAACCAGTTACACCCTGGACCTGGCAAAGGACCTGGGTGTCCGTGTCGCGGCGCAATTCACCGAACAGCGAAGCACGGGAAGCAACCTGCTCACCGGGGCCTCCTTCTCCACCAACCAGGTGGGGGTAATGGCGGATGTGAGCTATCGCTCGGGGATACTGACGCTGGCCTACACGACGAATTCCCGGGGTTATGATCTCCAGAATCCCTGGAGCGGCTACCCGGGCTATACGAGCTCCCTGGTAACGAACTTCAGCAAGGCCGGGGTAAATGCGTTTGAAACGAGGATCTCCTACGATTTTACGCACCTGGGGCTGGAAGGCCTTGCCGCCTATCTGCTGTATACCCATGGCTGGGGAATGGTGGACAAGACCACCAAGGAGCCGCAGCCAAACCAGAACGAATTCAACGCGGATATCCAGTGGCGGCCGGCGCGGAGCTTTCTCAAGGGCCTGTGGGTGCGCGGACGGTATGGCATCGTCTATCAATACCAGAATCCGAAACAGTACACCCATGACTGCCGCGTGATCGTGAACTATGATTTTCCGCTGATGTAGCAGGGCAGCAATGAATGCAGAGTGATAGGAGGAGTAAACCGGAGATGAAGGAATCGGACCAGAACGGACAGAAGAAAGTAGCGCTTCCCTCGGACATAACGGGGCGCAAACAAGCGGAGCGCGCGCGCGAGCAGATGCTGCTCAAGCTCGAAGCTGTCTTGGAAAATATCCACGAAGGAGTGGTGATTGCCGACCTCGACGGGAACATCCTGACGATGAACAGCTCGGCGCTTGCCATGCACGAATACGAGAGCATCGAGCAGGTCCGGCGGCAGTTGCATCAGTTACAGGATACCTTCGATCTGTCCGAGCTTGACGGACGCCCAGTGTCGTTCGAAGATTGGCGGCTGGCCCGCGCTCTCCGCGGCGAACGGTTTTCCGACCATGAAGTGGTTGTCCGGCGCAAGGATACGGGAAAAAGGTGGGTCGGCAGCTACAGCGGCACACCGGTGTGGAACAGGGCGGGCGATGCCATTCTCGCCGTTATCACGTTGCGCGACATCACCGAGCGGAAACATGCGGAAGAGGCACTCCGGAAATCAGAGAAGAAGTTTGCGAAGGTTTTCCATGAGGTCCCGGCACTGGTTGCCATATCCACCCTGCAAGAAGGAAGGTACGTCGACGTCAACGACACGGCACTGCGCACGCTGGGGTACCGGCGCGAGGAAATGATCGGCCGGACGGCATCGGAGCTCAATATCTGGGAGGATCTGTCCGAACGGGCGGCACTCGTGCAGACGCTGGAAGAAAAGGGGTCGGTGAAAAACATCGAAGTCAGGCTCGGGGGGAAGAACGGTCAGACCTTTATCGGCCTCCTTTCTGCTGAATACGTCGATTTTGACGGTGACCGGTACGTGCTCAGCCTGGTGAAAGACATAACTCTCAAACGGCAGGCACAGGAACAGGTCGAGCGGTTGAACACTCAACTGGCGGCGCAGGCAGTCGAGCTGGAAGAAGCCAACCGGGTGCTGGCCGACGACCTGGAGACCATGAAGATACTCCAGAAGCTCGGCATGCTGTTCCTGCAGGAAGAAAGCCTGGAACAGATTCTTTCCCACGTACTGGACGCGGCGATCGCCATTTCCGGCGCCGATTTCGGCAATGTCCAGATAATGGACCCCAAATCATGTTGCCTCAAGATCGCAGTCCAGCACGGCTTCCCTCAGTGGTGGCTCGACTTCTGGAACAGCGTCGTCGAGGGCCATGGGGTGTGTGGCACGGCACTTGGGCATGGCGAGCGCGTGGTTGTTGAGGACATCGAAAAAAGTCCGACCTTCGTCGGTACCGATGCCCTTGAAATCCAGCTCAAAGCAGGCGTGCGCGCGGTTCAGTCCACGCCCCTCGTAAGCCGCTCGGGCAATCTCCTCGGCATGTTCTCCACCCATTACAAGACGCCGCATCGGCTGACCGATCGCGAACTGAGGATGCTCGACCTGCTTGCCCGCCATGCGGCCGATTTCATCGAGCATGCGCAATTGGAAGAGATGCTGGAGGCGCGGGCTTTAGAGCTTGAGAGCGCCAACCGGGAGCTGGAGGCGTTCAGCTATTCGGTCGCCCACGACCTGCGCAGGCCCCTGACGACCATCAACGGCTATTGCCAGGTGATCCGGGAGCTGTGCGGCGAGAACCTCGACGAGCAGTGCAGGGGGTACCTCCGGGAGGCCTACGAAGGCACCTTGCGCATGAACCAGCTTATCGACACCCTGCTCACTTTTTCGCGTCTGGCCCATGCCGAGCTGCACCGGGAGACGTTCAATCTCTCCACCATGGCCCATGAGATAGCGGCAGAGCTGGAGCAGTCCGAACCGGCTCGTCGGGTAACGTTCAGAATTGCCGAAGGGATACAAGTCAACGGCGATGCCGGACTCATCATGGTGGTCATGGAGAACCTCCTCGGAAACGCCTGGAAATACACCGGCGCGCGCGAGGAGGCGGTCATCGAATTCGGCACGGCCGACTTCGATGGCAAACCCGCGTGTTTCGTCCGGGACAACGGTCCCGGCTTCGCGATGGCTGACGCTGAAAAGCTCTTCGTTCCCTTCCAGCGGCTTCCCGGCAGCGACCAATTCAAGGGGCACGGCATCGGCCTCGCCACGGTGGAGCGGATCATCCGGCGCCACGATGGCAGGATATGGGCCGAGGGGGAGCCGGGGAAGGGGGCGACGTTCTATTTTACGCTGCCTTAAGACGGCTTGCCTCCCGACACCTCCAGGATTTTCCACGACGCATCCACATCCCACCATCGATAACTGTCTGAAAGTTGCACCATTTCCTCCACACTGTAAAATTAATAAACATTCAACTCGATAACTGATTTGTTGAGTTCCACAAAGCATGCAGTTTCGGGATTTTCGCTTCCTCCGTCTGGTTGCGACATCCGGCTGCCGGACCCTTGCGGAATTATGAGAAATCTATCCACAAAAACAAAGCTGATTTGCCTGGTTGCCTTCATGTCCACAGTGCTGGTGGCCATAGGGGGGCTCGGCCTGAGCGGCATGAAAAGCGCCAGGGCCAGGCTGGAAACGGTCTACAAGGATCGGCTCGTTTGCGTCATACAGCTTTCCACTATCGGAGAGCTGCTTTCCGATACCAGGCGCGAAATGCTGTTGTCCGTCACGCATGGCCGGTCGAGTTTCAGCAACCCGCCCATTCAAAACCCCGTAACTGACCATGAGCATCGTGCCGCCAGCATCGAGGCTAATTTGGTCGAGATAGACAAAACGTGGCGCGAATATACGGCCACCTACCTCACTCCTGAAGAGAAGCTGCTGGCGAGCAGTTTCGTATCGAGTTACACCAATCTTGTCGAAAAGGGAATAAAGCCGGGGATTGCCCTGATGAAAGACAACGACTTCGCGGGGCTTGAGGCCCATCTCAGGCACATCGTGGTGCCCCTTGACAGTAAGTGCCATGAAGCCATCCACGCCCTCATCAGACTTCAGGATACTGTAGCCAGAACCGAGTTGGCCCGGAATGCATCCGATTACCGCGTCCGGCTCACAATCTCCATCATCGGTACCGCTCTGGCAGTGCTCGTCGGCATCGTTATAAGTGCGTTAACGATCAGGTCGGTGACTGGTACCACCAATCGGCTCAGGGAGAGCGAAAGAAGATTCAGGACGCTTTTCGAACAGGCAGCAGTTGGTGTTGCAGAAATTGACCCAGTGTCCGGCCGTTTTCTTCATGTCAATAAACGGTACTGCGATATTGTCGGCTTCTCCCTGGATGAGATGCTGAAAACAGACTTTCAGTCTATTACCCATCCAGATGATCTTGAAGCTGATTTGAGTAATATGAAGTTATTGAGGGCGGGTGAAATAAATGAATTTTCAATGGAAAAAAGATATATCAGGAACGATGGAGGCATTGTATGGGTTAGCCTCACGGTTTATCCGACATGGCTTTGGGGCGAAAGTCCCTCTCGTCACATTGCCATAGTTGAAGACATAACCGAGCGCAGAAAGGCAGAAGATGCCTTGCGCAGTTCGGAAGAGAAGTTCTTCAAAGCCTTTCACGCCACGCCCGATGCCATTGTCATCAGCCGGGCATCCGACGGGCTTCTGCTTGAGGTCAATGAAATGTTTTACCAACAAACAGGGTACTCGCGTGATGAGGCTCTCGGCCGAACGACAGTCGAACTGAATCTCTGGGCAGACCTGCGTGACCGCGAGCGGTATGTTACCATGGTGCGGGAGTATGGAAAGATCCGGGAGATGGAAGCATCGTTTCGCACGAAGTCCGGCGAGATTCGTGAAGGCCTGGTGTCCAGTGAATGCGTTGTGTTGGACAACGAACCATGCTTTTTGACCATCATTCGTGATGTCACGGAGCGGAAGAAGACCGACGCGGAGCTCCAAAAGCATCGCTTGCACCTCGAGGACCTGGTCAGCGAACGTACCGCGAAGCTGGAAGCGGCAAATGAAAAGCTCAAGGAGCTCGACCGGCTGAAGTCCATGTTCATCGCCTCCATGTCCCATGAATTGCGCACGCCGTTGAACTCCATCATCGGCTTCACCGGCATGACGCTTCAGGGATTATCCGGAGAACTGAACGATGAGCAGAAGGACAATCTGTCCCGGGTCTACCATTCAGCCAAACATCTTCTATCCCTGATTACCGACGTTATCGACATCTCGAAGATTGAAGCAGGAAGGATTGAGTCATATCCGGAGGCAGTTTCCCTTGACGAGGTTATCGACGAGGCGATCGGAGCCGTAAGGCCCCAGCTGAAGGAGAAAAGTTTGGGTCTTGTCGTGGAAATTCCTGCCGGTGTGCAGTTGAACACCGACCGGAAACGGCTGCTCCAATGCCTTCTCAACTTCCTGAGCAATGCGGCGAAGTACACCGAATCAGGTACGATCACGGTTGCAGCACGGGAAACGGATGGGCAGGTAACGATGTCGGTGAGCGATACCGGCATCGGTATTGCCGAGAAGGACCAGCCGA
>JAMXLF010000039.1 GCA_024281055.1 Geobacteraceae bacterium | reverse complement strand
CTCGACGCCGACAAGGAGGGGTTTCTCCGCTCCGAACGCTCCCTCATCCAGACCTGCGGCCGGGCCGCGCGGAACGTCGCCGGCCGGGTCATCATGTATGCCGACACCACGACCGCCTCCATGGAGCGCTGCATCGCCGAGACCGAGCGGCGCCGGCAGCTGCAGATGGAGTTCAACGAAGAGCACGGCATCACCCCCCAGAGCGTGAAGAAGGGGCTGCGCACCATCCTCGAATCCATCGAGGAGCGGGACTACTACACCATTCCCGTGGCCGCCGAGGAGGAAGAAGAATACCTACCGGCCAAGGACATCCCGAAGCTGGTGAAGAAGCTCAACAAGGAAATGCTCACCGCGGCGAAGAAGCTCGACTTCGAGAAGGCGGCCGAGCTGCGCGACCGGATAAAGAGGCTGGAGGAGATGGAGTTGAAACTGAAATAGCGTTCAATGTTCAATGTTCAACGTTCAATGTTATCCGCTTCAAACCTTGAACGTTGAACATTGAACCTTGAACAGGATTTACTTATGCCCACGTTCCCGACAAACAATCATTATCCCCGCTACGCCCTGACCCTCCTCCTCGCGGTCAACCTCCTCAACTACATCGACCGCCAGGTCCTCTACGCGGTCTTTCCCCTGGTGAAGAGCGACCTCGCCCTCTCCGACACGGAGCTCGGCTTTCTCGGCAGCTCCTTCATGCTCTGCTACATGGTATCCGCGCCGCTCTTCGGCTGGCTCGGCGACCGCATGCGCCGGGTGCGGCTCGCCGCCGCGGGGCTCGCCGCCTGGAGCCTGGCCACGGCCGGAGCCGGCCTCGCCCCCGGTTACCGGACGCTCCTGGCGGCCCGGACCCTGGTCGGGGTGGGGGAGGCAAGCTTCGGCACGGTGTCGCCGGGGCTCCTCGCCGACTACTTCCCCCGCGAGCGGCGCGGCCGGGTCCTCGCCTACTTCTACCTGGCGATTCCCGTGGGGAGCGCTCTCGGCTACCTCCTCGGGGGAAACATCGGTCAGCGTTTCGGCTGGCATGCCGCCTTCCTCTTGGTGGGGGTTCCGGGGCTCCTCCTCGCCCTGCCGGTCATGTTCCTGCGGGAACCCCGGCGCGGCGCGGGCGATGCGCCGGCGGAGGTGCAGGAGGAGAGCAGCGGTGGCTATGCCGCGCTCTTCGCCAACCGCTCCTTCGTCACCAACACCCTCGCCATGGCCGCCATGACCTTCGCCCTGGGGGGGCTCGCTCAGTGGGTCCCCTCCTTCCTCAACCGGGCCCACGGCCTCGACGTGGCCCGCGGCAACACCCTCTTCGGCGCCCTCACCGTGCTGGCCGGCATCACCGGCACCCTCACCGGCGGCTGGCTCGGCGACCGGCTCCAGGCACGAAGCGTCAAGGGCTATCTCCACCTCTCCGGCTGGGGCTTTGTCATCGGCACCCCCATAGCCGCGGCGGCGATCCTCACCACCTCGCTCCCCCTCTGCCTCGGCGCCATGTTCTGTGCCGAGTTCTTCCTCTTCCTCAACACCGGCCCCCTCAACACCGTCATCGTCAACGTGACGCGGCCGGGAGTGCGCGCCATGGCCTTCGCCGTCAACATCTTCTTCATCCATGCCCTCGGCGACGCGGTCTCCCCCACCCTGCTCGGCTGGCTCTCCGACCGGTGGGGGCTGCGCGGGGCACTTCTCGTCGCTCCGGTCGCCATTACCGTTGCAGCCGCCTTCTGCTTCCTCTGCAGCAGGTTCATCGCGGCGGACATGGCCAGGGCCGAAGGTCTCACCTGAAGAGAAAAAATCCCCCGGTCTGGTACAATTTAACCAGAAACAGCAGTTACCGCAGAGTACGCAGAGGAACGCGGAGGAACATTACGACCGTGCCATCCTCTCACGACAGAACGGAACCCCCATGCGACGATCTCCTCCAGTAGCCTGGCATGAATTTCTCCCGGCCGGCGTGGCCTTGGCCGCCTCCCTCACGAGCCTTGCCGGTGGCATCGCCTCCCCCGCCACTGTCGGCCCGCCCCTTGCCGTCGCCGTTATCTATCCGCTCTGGCTGGCGGCTGCGCAGCGTCTGGCACGCCATGAATGGGCCGCTCTGCTGCGCCATTACCTCCCTCTCCTCCTCCTCATTCCCATGTACTTCATCCTCGGCGGTACCCTGCACCCCGGCGTCACGAGCCATACCGAAGGCTCGACATCTCCCTTTCTCCCTTTTCTCCTGGTGGCCGTTCCCGTCTATCTCTACGCCGTTCTCACCGGGGCATATCTCAGGAATCTTGCAGGGTTCAGACGCCTCTCGCTGGGGCTCCAGATCACGTTCTACGGCACGCTCCTGCTCCCCGCGGCCCTTGTCTCCCCGGCTACCCTTGGCTGTGGCACCCTTCTCATCACGCTCATGACCTTTCTCCTCTTCCATGACGTCCTCTACCGGCAACCCTCGCTCATCGCCTCCTTTCTCCTCCTCGCCGTGCTCAAGGTCGTCGCCGGCCTGGGCGTCCCCTTTGCCCCCGCCACCGAGGCCATTGCCATCGTCGTTCCCGCCCTCGTCCTCGCAGCACTGAAAATCTCAGGCTTTCCGCGCCGCTGAATCGCCTTCACGACAATCCTCCCTGGCACCTCTTTTATTTCTTGCATAACAGGGGTCTGTCAGTGTATGTAAACAGGGAAACATCTGACGGATGCAATGATATGTGGAGGCGGTGTTGGCTGGGTGGAATCGAGAGATGAACAGGGGCCGTTCGTGCCGGTTTGAAGCCGGTGCGGCGGCCCTTTTTTGTTAGCCGGAGAGAACGAAGAGGATCGATAACGACATGCATACAGGGGTTTGTTTATGAACGAACGGATCAAGCATGCACTGAGGGCACAGGCGGCGGTTTTCATCGCAGGGCTCACCCTGCTCATTTCCTGCGGTATCGCCCACGGCGGGAACTCGCGGGAGGATAACCAGGCCTTGCTCCTCCCCCCATCCCAGGAGGATCAGGCCGTACTCAAGCGCCGCCTCCAGACCGCCAAGAGGGATACCGAGGCCTTCCGGGTCTTCGCGGAGAATTTCCGCAGCAACGGCGATACCAAGGCGCTCGCCCAACTCCAGTACCCCGTGGACGATTTCCTGAAAAAGCACGTGGACAATCTCCTGGCGCAGAGCCTGCAGCATGCGACCCTCGAAACCACCCGGCTGACGGCCGAGATCATGTTCATCAAGGCACGCCTCTTCATGGACCTGAACCGGGGTGACGCCGCCAGGAAAGTCGTTGCCGAGATGAAGAACCGGTTCGGCTCGTACCAGAAGATCTCGGTCGAGCTTCCCGGCAAGACCACCACGCTCGACGAAGGGATACGGCTGCTCGACGAGGAACTGGCCAAGGCCGCCGTTGCCGGGCAGAAATAAGGAGTGCGCTGATCATGGAGTTTTTCGGCCTCATCACAATTAATCCTGAAACCTTCAACGTCTGGTCGCTGCGGATATCGATGTCGCTCACCACGACCATCTTCCTTCTTGGGTGCGTCATGGCCGTGCGAGCCTTCCTCCACGCCCGGGGGAGCGATCCCGCCCATCTCGACCGGGTCAAGGGCCAAGCGATGTCGCCGGCCGACGGGCTGGCCGAGAGCGTCGCCAAGATGCTCTGGTCGACGGCACAGGACGAGGAAAAACGGGGCTACGGGGCGCATCAGGCCTTCCTTCGCGACGCCACGCGGCAGGTGGCGGAAAACGGCTACGACGGCCGCTACGTCAACAAGATTTACATGTGCGCCAATCTCCTCCCCCCCATCGGCCTCTGGGGGACCGTCGCCGGCATGATCGTTATCTTCCTCTATACCGGCGACCCCACCAATGCCCTGAACAAGGGGGCCATCGGCACCAAGCTCTGGTCGACGTTCCTGGCGCTGATGTACTACGTGAGCCTCGAGGCGATCTGCCTCTTTCTGACCATGCGATCGAGGAGATGCATCGACCGCGGGCTGAGCGTGAAACTCTGAGGCGAGGGGGCGACCACCCATGGGCATGAAACGCATCGCACGGCACACCTGGCTCTTCTCCTTCACGGATGTTGCCTTCCTGCTCCTGCTCGTATGGACCCAGCTCGCGCGGCTCAACACCGCCGCCACACCCGTTGCGGAAATGCAGCTCCCCGCGCCGGTCGTGGCGAAGAACCCGGAGCTGACGGCCCTGAAAGCCAACAAGGACTACCGGCAGGTGCTCATTGAGAAGCACTCCGACCGGCCGTACCGGGTGACCCGCATCGTCGGGGGCAACGAGGTGTCGCGCAGCGCCCCGATGACGTTCGCGGAACTCGGCGCAGCCCTGCAGGTGGTGAACACCGAACGGAAAGGCGCGCCGCGCCCGGTGGTCGTGCCGCTCCCCGAATCCTTCAGCAGCGACCTCCTCCAGGCGGCGGCGCTCGTCAGCAAGCTGTGGAACGTGAAGGAAAGCGCGGTGGTCCATCTGGAGCAAGAAGCAAAGCCATGAGCCGGCTGATGCGCATAGCCTACGGCCACGGCGGAACCAGGCTGGAGCGCATCCTTGTCGCCGCGTCTCCCGGGCCCGCCCCTGCGCCACGCTGGCTGAAACTTCTAGTGCTGGCCGTGTGGCTCTGCGTTCCGGTGCTGGTCTGCCGCTTTGCGGTCCCAAAGGCCCCGCGGCAAACGACAGTCATCGACACGAGCCGGCTGGAGCTGATGCCCCCCATCCTTCCGGAACCGCCGCACGTCAAGCCGGTGGAACCATTGCTGCAGCCACCCCCGGAACCGCCGCAGAGTGGGCAGAAACCGCTGGAGCGGCCGCCGGAGGAGATGCCTCCCCCCACCATCACCCGGCCTGCCGCCCCGCGCACTCCCGACGTCACGGAGTATCAGCCGCGGATTGCCCGGCAGAGAGCGCAGGTCGCGGACGCCGGAACGTCTGCTGCTCCCCGCGTACGGAGGAATGCCGCCACGGCAACCGAAGCCTCCCTCGAACCGACGACCATCACGCGGACCCGGGGCGCCGCGGCAGCCGATGCTCCCGCCGCCACCGGCCGGGTTACCCCCCTGCGACGGGCAAGGGTGTCGGAAGGAGTGCCGACGGGAACGGGACCGGAGCTGCATTTCGCCCGCAGGGAGCGTTCCGCCGGGTCAACGGGAGAGAGCGCACCCCGTGTCGTAGCAGCAAGAAGCCGCGAAACAGGTACCGGCGCGGTGGAAAGCGCGAAAGGCTCGTCACTGGCCCTTTCCCGAGGGGTGTCGTTGGCGAGCCTCGACATATGCGCCAGTCCCGGGGAAGAGGAAGAAAAGATCACGGCGGTGCTGGGGGCCGTCGGTTCGCAGCAGAGCTGTCGCGATGGGTCGGGGGAGTACCGGTTCAAGGGAACGCAACGGATCTCGTCGTTCAACCTTATGATTTATCCCGCCAAGGGACGCAGGCCATCCAACAGATGCGAGGAGCTTGAAAATGCTTACAGGTGCCTTAAAGGCCGTTGACCGGCGGTTCGTTTCCCTGGTCGTCATGCTCTGTCTGCTGGTGGGGGCAACCGCCGTACAGGCAGCCGGCCCGAAAAAGAAGAAAACCGCCGCGGCGGCAAAGAGCGCAGCGGCGGCGAATACCGACAAGCCTCAGGCAGCGATCAGGGAATGGGGGCCGTATCTCGACGTGGCCTACGAGCTCACCTACTGGGATCGGGCCGAGATCAGGGACTGGCGGAAAAAGAGCGAACAGGAGATCGGGGAAACACTCGCCGCCTACATCGCCGAGTGGAACGGCAGGCTGGCCGGCCCCGCCGACACCGCCAGCCCCGACCAGGCCAGTCGTCAACCGGCCTACCGGGAGCGGGATTACCTGCGGCTGGCCATAGCCCAGACGGTCGACTACCTCCAGAGCGAGAACCTGGAGAGCCTGAACGGCGCGGAACTCCTCCTCGACAAGCTGAAGGACAAGACGACGATGCCGGAGGTGGCCTTCTGGACCGGGTTCGTCAAGGCACTGCAGGCCGTTGAGGTGAACGACTCCGGGCAATTCGTCGCCCGGGTTTTCGATATGTGGAACAACGCCGTCATGTACATCGAGCAGGGAACGGCAGGCGGCAGCCCGGCCACGGCGGCCTCCGGCAAAAGCGCCCCCTATCTCTACCGCAATATTGTCAACCTGGTGGTCAACCGGGCGATCATCGACCGGAAAATGGGAGACCTTAACGCCCTGGGGCCGCTGTTCCTGATGCTGCGCGACCGGGATCTGGCGGAGAGTCCGGGCGAGGGCGATTACCTCACCACCCTCGTCCGGCGGATCGCCGACGGCTTCGTGGCCCCCGACGCTGACCGCTACCGGCTCAACTTCACCGTGGCGGTCATCGAGGCGCAGCGACTGCAGAAACTCGCCGCCGCCAGGCTCGACACCGCGGGGATGACGGACGAAGCACGGACGCTCTTCGAGCAGTCGCGGCTCTTCGACGATTACGCCCTCAAGTGGGCCGCCTCCCATCGGAGCAGCGGCGCGGCCCTGGCAGTCGCCGATTACCTAGACATCACCAGTTTCGCCATCCAGCGTCTGGCCGACAATGGAAAGGCACCGGCGTACCCTTTCTTTGCCATGCTCCCCGCCCACGACGGCTCGTCAACCCTCCTCAAGGCGATGGACATCTTCAACGACCTCGCCGCTTACACCGACGGCGGCTGGGACAAGGCAGGCTATGCCAACCGCGACTTGTACCTGAAGGCAACACACCGGCTCTGGCGGACCATCATGGAGCTGGCTCTCTGGACGGGCGATTTCTACCAGCTGAAACTCGACGCCGCCACCGACCAGCGGAGCATCTTTGCCGTTGCCGCGCCGATGCAGGCGGTGCTCAATTCCTACCTCGACTTTTTCGCCGCACAGACAAACAAGGGATTCCCCGCGGTGATCCCCGACTCAGCCTGTTTCGGCGCTGCCGAGGCGGCGGAAAAACTCGCCCACGCCTACCTGCGCACCTATACCTACAGCACGGACAGCGCCGGCTATAACCTCTGGTTCGTCCGTCGTCTCCAGGCTGCGGAGCTCTTTCCTCTCGCCCCACGGGAGATCGCCCAGACGGCCGCCGTACTCCGGCGCGACGGCCGCTACAACCTCTTCCTCGATTACTTCCTCCCCCTTGCGGACCGCTTCAAGCAGTCGCCCGCGGTGCAGAAGTGGCTCGAAGGGGAGAAGGGCGAGTCGGCTGCGACCGTCCGGGGGTATGCCGGAGCCATCGACAGGATTTTTGCCGCATCCCCCGGCAGCGACGGTGCCGACGCGGGACCGGTCGCAGCCTCGTTACAGCGGTTGCGGGGCGAGCTGCAACGCAAGCCGGACCATTCGGTGCACCATCTCCTGCGGGCCTTTTACGTAGAAGAGATGCAGAAGACCACTCCCTACACCCGGCTGCTGAAAGATGCGAACAGTCTCAACGCGGGACTGTAATTTTTCTCCCCCACCCCTGCCCCTCTCCCTGAGGGCGAGGGGGAATACATCAAACCCTCTCCCCGTGGGAGAGGGTGGCCGCAGGCCGGGTGAGGGGTAACGAACGACCCGATATGAAGAGGTGAGGCCCATTTATGCGAGTACTCCGAAACCTGCTCCTTGGCGCGCTGCTGTCATGCTCCTTTCCCTTTGCCGTCTCTGCGGGAGACCTTCCGCCGGCCCCCGAATGGGACCAGGTTCTCGACGGGATAGCCGCCCACACCTGGCACGGCCGGGCCGACCTTGCTGCCGAGCTGCAACGGGACGAGGCGCGCATCAAACAGGACCTCCCAGCTTACATAGCCGCCTGGGAACGGCGCATGGCCGTGCCGATCGTCTATACCGACAAGAACCGCGCCGGCGCCTCCTGCGGCCCGCTCACCTACTGCGCCGCAGATTTTCTCGACAGCCGCAAGCTCATCCGGCAGTTGCGTGAGCGAAAGGCCCCGGTGGCGCGCATGCTCTTCGACAAGCTCTCACCGGAGACACGGCAGGCCATCGACGCTTCCGCCCAGCCCGTCCCGCCTCCCGGCCAGATCCCCGAAGCCGCCGCGAACACAGCCGCGGCCGATGCGGCTCTCGCAAAGGCCGAGCAGCTCCTCCCCGGCGAACTGACCCGCATCGTGCGCGAAGAGCCCCTTTTCGAGGCGGAGCGGTTCGCGGGGGTGCACCTTTCCTATGCCGCCAAGAGCCTCGTCAACGAGCACAACGACGCGCAGAACCGCGTCTGCGTCAACAAGTCCCTCCTCGCAGAGGCATTCCCTGACGAGCTGGCCCGCAACTTCAAGTGCGTCATCCAGAAGGACGAGAGCTACCGGCGGATGGCCGCGGCCAAGACGGTCCAGTACCTGCGCACGGGGGACAGGAAGAGCCTCGGGGAGGCGATCTCCCTCAGCGAAAAATTCGAAGACAAGCTCATGTATACCGACTTTGCCTTCTGGTATTACTATCCGCGCACGTTGGCCGACGTGCAGGCCAGAAACGCCGCCTCGCTGAAGTACGATGCCTATGCCCTGCTGAACGACGCCGTCCTGGGGGGGGAGCCGACGACCGCCGGCAAGCCCGCCCCTGCTGAGCTGGAACGGCGCCAGTACGGCTGGAACCTCGCCGACGTGATCCTCACCAAGGGAATCATCGAAGCCCGCATGGACGGTCTCGAATCACTCGGCTCGGCCGTCTGGCTGCTCGGCTATCGCAGCGATACCCCGGCCGTAAGTGGACGGGAGAAGGACCTGGCGCAACTCCTCACCGACGTGCGCAGGTTTCTGTCGGGCCCCGAATCCGACAATTTCCGGCTCAACTACGCGGTGGCCATGCGCGAGGGGCTCCGCCGCAGCGCCCTCCTCACCGCGGCGCTCGATGCGCATGACAAGGGAGCACCGGTGGGGCAGCTCTTCGGCGAAGCCCGGGAATTCCTGCGGCTCGCGTACGAATGGTCGGAGACCGGCCAGGGAAGGGTAAACGCAGCCACGAGCTATCTGGAGCTCGTCAACCTGGCGCTGGCGCGGATGAAGGAGACGCTCCCCCCGACTGCCTACGCGCAACTGGCCGCAACTCCGGGCAAAGCCGACGCCGGCACGGCGGTCGCCCTGTACCGGGAGTTGGCGGCCCGGGAAACCGAGGGGTGGGATCAGCTGCGATTTGAGAGCCGCAAGGCCTACATCGACAGCGCCCAGAAGCTCTGGAACGCCCTGCGGCGCAATGCAGTCCTCGTCGGCGATTACTACCTTCAGCAGATGGACAAGGACGACTTCCAGAGCGTCATGGACAATGCGGAGCCGGCAGAACGGGCACTGCTCCGCTACGTGAAATTGTTCGACGAGTACACCGCAAACGGCCACCGCGAAATCATGCCCGATTCGGCCTATTTCGCCGATGCGGAATGCCTGAAAATGCTGTCGCAGCTGAAGAGAATCGTCTACACATACAACACCAGGATCGAACTGCACGATCAGTCCATCAGCTATCTGCTGAAGGCGATCGAGGTCTATCCCTACGACGACAGCATCAACGTCTATGCGGTGATGAGCAAGAACATCAACACCCCCATCGTCACCAGGTCGGTGGACAACATCCTGAGCAGGATGGCTGCGAACAGCGTCACGGCCCGGTGCCTCGACGCCAACAAGAGCTTCTGCGAGCGCGGCGTCAGGGATACCATCGAATGGAACATGTACAAGGCCAAGAACAACCTGTCGGGCAGGACCGACATAGACCGGCTGGATGAACTGAAGGCGCTGGCCCGCAGCTGGCAGGGGGAAATTCCATCCCCCGCACCGGCCAGAAAGACGGCGAACAAGGGTAAAGGCACCGGTTTCACCGCCCAACCCCCCGGGGAGAGCCAGCGCAGCGCCGTGCACCGCCTCGCCGACCGTTACCTCGCCGCTGCCGACCAGTTGGCGGCCCTCACGGCGGAAGTCCGGGGACAGCTCAACCGCTGCATGGCCGATGGTGTTCCCTGCACCGGGCTCCGTGACGCCGGAGACCGCCTGCTGGCGAAGAAGGACGATGCGGTGACCCTTGGCAATGAGGTGATCAGGGCCTGTGCAGCCTACCGGCAGGAAGGCAGGGAGTCGGCCGATGCGACGAAACTAGCCGCGCTCGTCACCGACGTATCCCTTTACCAGGCCGACCGGGCCGTCGACCTGAGCATGAAGAAGAAACTCTACGAGCTCCGTCTCGGGGACAATAACCCCATGCACAAGGTTATCAAGGCGGGTTTTTACGCGAACTGACGTCGAACTGCGATCAAACCATCAGCCAGCAAGACCGCCGAGGTTTCGAAAACTTCGGCGGTCTGTAAAACCTCACAAAAAACCGGGGCATTCCTGCCCCGGTTTTTTGCCTTTGCTGCCGTAAGTACGACATGTTATGATAAAATCCATTGCAGCAAAAGAACTTGTCACAACAACCCAACCGGAGGTGCCATGAAACCTTCTGCGGCCCTGCAATTCCATCGCGAAGAGATACAACGCATAACCTTGAACCATCGGGTTAAGAATGTCCGCGTCTTTGGCTCCGTGCTGCATGGTAAAGACACCGACGACAGTGACCTCGACCTGCTGGTGGATCCCACACCCGAAACGACCCTTATGGATATCGGAGCCATCAGACTCGAACTGCGCACGATGCTTGGCGTTCCCGTGGACGTGGTGACTCCTAATTCATTGCCTGTCGGTTTCCGGGAGCAGGTCATCAAGGAAGCCATACCACTATGAGTCGAACCGACAACCTCAGGGTCAGAGACTACCTCAATCATATCCTTGATGCGATCAGTCGCATCGATCGCTACGTCAGACCAATGAATCTGGAAACGTTCCTGGAGGATGAGAAAACCCAGGATGCGGTAATACGGAATTTCGAGATCATCGGCGAGGCGGCGCGTAACATCGAACGGTACCATCCCGATTTTGCCGCCGCACATGCCGACGTCCCCTGGGGGATCGCATACGAAATGCGAAACGCCTTGGCCCACGGCTATTTCATGGTTGACATGGAAATTGTCTGGAAGACGATCCAAAACGACTTGCCAGGATTGGCAGGGCAAATTCAGGGGTTGCTGAAGGCTTATTAAGCTGAGCGTTCACCTTGCACACCACACATGACGAAAAAACCGGGGCATTCCTGCCCCGGTTTTTTCGTCTCGATGAACGGTGAAGCGCTTAGCGCTACGGAGCCGTCATGATGACCTTCAGCCCGTTGCCGGTTTCGATGATCCGGTACGGGAGGAGTTTCCCCTGGGCCGCGTCAAGGACGATCCGGAGGTGATCCGGATGGGACCCGAAGCGGACGGCGAGGATGCCGAATTTGTGGACCGGTACCCTGACCGCCCCCAGGCCATTGACCGCGTTGCTGATGTCGATGACCAGCCGGGACGGCTGGGACAGCGTGAAGGTCCTGTAATTCGTGATCCGCCCGGTGGTCGTTATCTCCAGCGCACTCTGGTCGATGCTGATGCCGGTCACCATGATTTTCCCCGCCGGCACTGCGCCCCGCTTGCCGGCCTGCAGGGTGACCGGCCCTTCCTCAACAGGCGCTGGGGGTGCTGGAGTCTCCTTCACCGGGGCCGGGGTCAGTTCAACCGGGGCCGGTTGCACCGGCGCGGGCTTTTCGACAGCTGCAGGGGTTTGCGGCACGACCTCGGCTGCCGGCTGGGCCGGCTCGGGCTTCGGCACCGGTTGCGCGGCTTCGGGAGCCTGCTGCTTCACCCCGCCGAACTGGAAGGTCAGACCGGCGGTGTAGCTGAAATTGTTGTATTGAGTGCGCGTCCGGGTGATGTCATGGGTGGTGAAATCGAGGATGTAGCGAAGGTCGCCCCGCAGCGCGACGGAATCGGTGAGAAAAAACTTGAACCCGGCGCCGACGTCGGCCATGGCATCGCGGTCGGTAGACCCATTCCGCGGCTCGAAAAAGAGGACGCCTCCGCCGATAGCCGCATACGGTACGAAGCGCTGTTCCGGCATGAAATGGTAGAGTATGTCGCCGCGTACCTGATAAAGATTCACGGTCTGTTGTTGGGGGATGACTGTCGAGTGGACGTCGGGGCTGTAGGTCCCGGTAAGCTCAAGCGCCCAGTTCTCGGTGAAGTTGTAGCCGGCAGAAAGGCCATAGACCGTGCTGTCCCGGCGGTGCTGATTCCCCTCGAAGATATATCCGCCGGCAAACGGCGTCAACGAAAGTGAATAGGCCTTGTTCTCGGCCCGCGCCGCAAAGGGCAGAAGCATCCCCATCAACAGCACCGCCGCCGCGACGGTTGTCTGGCATCGTTTCATTTCAGTCCCTCCTTATGAAAATAACATCAAAGTCTGCACGGGCCATCCCACAAGGTATGGAAACGGCTTCATCTGTGAATACTACAATTGCGGCGGAAAAAGCAAGCAAATACATGGCCGGAACGGAACAGCGCAGCATGCGGGTCATCCGGTCAGAAGAGGTACCCCTCTACCACTATGGCAGCCAGGACCGCGAGCATCCCGTAGACCAGGACCTTCGACTGCCCCACTCCTTTCGACGCTGCAATCTTCAGCCCCATAAACAGGACGATACCCCGGGCAAGAACGCCGGTCATCCGGTGGGACGGGTCCACCTGGGGGGCCACGACGGCAAGAAACACGCTGACCCCGAGGAACAGGTAGTCAACGCTCGTCAGGAAGAACTCGGCCGGCCTTCTGAAGAGCAAACGGAGGGCAATGACAGAAACCAGCGCAAGGAGCACACAGTCGGAAACGCGCTTCAGGCTTACCCCCGCTACCATTTCGGCGCTGCCGTGACGGGCCACCGTAAAGGCCACCAGCATCGAGGCAAAGTAGAGCATGGCAAGGACGAAATGGTTCCGCGTGTCGCGGGTGAGGTAAAGGAGGGCAATGCTGGCAATGACCAGTGTGAGGGCCATCTGGACAAACCAGTCGCTCGCCTGCGTGCCCGTCGCTGCGGCGAGGGCAAGGTACGCAAGGATCAGCGCGAGGAGGATGGAGTCCGCGTGCGCCACCAGGTCGGCAAACCGCAGGTAGGTAACCGACTCCCGTATCCCCCGGGCGGAGTCGTTGCCGAGAAACGACAGCCATCCCCGGTTGCGCCGCAGATTATGGATTCCGAGATAGAAAGCTCCCGAATACAGGACGTAGCAGAAGAGCAGGATACTGTCGCGAGCATCGTGATTGATGACGGCAAATGCCGCCCAGAATACCGACAGTCCGTAGATGACGATGACCGTGAACCGATGCTGGAGGCCCAGGTCCAGAATCCTGTGATGCACATGGGTCATATCCGGCGCAAACGGGCTCGCCCTGCGCAGCAGGCGCTTCACCATCACCCGCAGGGTGTCGATGATCGGGAGACCGAGCACCACGAGCGGCACCATCGGGCTTAAGCGTGATCCCGGAACCTGTGTCAGGTAGATCGCGATGAACGCCAGGACGAACCCGACCACCAGACTCCCCGCGTCTCCCATGAAGATGCGGGCGGGGAAGAAATTGTACTTGAGAAACCCGAGCACCCCGCCCAGCAGCCCGGCGCAGAGGACCAGCACCTGAAAATTGCCGGCCTGGTAACTCAGGAAAGAAAACGCAGCCAGGGCAATCACCGACACCCCGCCGGCGAGCCCGTCGAGGCCGTCGACGAGGTTGATGGCGTTGATGACCCCCACCACGGCAACGATCGTGAAGGGGATCGCCACCCACACCGGCAGTTCGATCGGGCCGGCACCGAACAGGTCGCCGAGGCGGTGGACATGCAGATGACTTATGGTCGTGGCGATGAGGCACCCGAAGATCTCCCCGAAGAACTTTCTTTTCGGGGAAAGCCCGTAGAGGTCGTCCACGAGGCCGGTAAAGAAGAGAATCAGCCCCCCCGCGGCAATACCCCGCATCTCCCGCGAGATGTCGACGAATACCAGGATGGAGAAGAGAAAGGCGAGGCTGATGGCGATCCCGCCGATGCGGGGGACCGCCGCCTGGTGCACCTTGCGGTCGTCGGGGGTGTCCACGGCACCGGTGTCGAGGGCCCATCTGTGGAGGAAGGGGACCATGATGAGCGCCGCGAACAGGGCGGTCATGAATATGTAGAAGCAGGTCATGAGGTTCATGACGAAGCCGTCTCCTGGTTCAGTGCAAATACATCAATCGCAATCCGGTTGAGCAGTTGTTGCCCGTAGTCTTCCTAAACAGCAGGCCTTGTGAGCCACTGGGGGATCTTCCGCACCGGTTTCATGAAGAGGGTCCAGGGGTGCGGCTTCAGTCCGTTCACCCGCCATGCCTCACGGTCCATGCGGTTCGCTCTCAGGCGATTCCCAAACGAGGCGTTACTTACCCCGCCAGCTCGCATCGTGACCAGTACCTGTGGAATATAGACGGTGCGGATCCGATGCTTGAGGAGAAAACGGAGCATCAGTTCGTAGTCGGCCGCCGACCCCAGGGCCAGGTTGAAAAGGCCGTACTGCTCATAGACCCGCCGGCGCACGAAGAACGTCGGATGGGGCGGCATCCAGCCCCAGTAGAACTTCTCCGGGCTGAATTCTCCCGATTTCCAGTAGCGAATGATTTGGAACCGGGACCGGGAACCGGGGACCGGGGACCGGTCATCGGTAAACGTTGAACATCGAACATTGAACATTGAACGGTCTTTGACGTAGACCAGATCGCCGTAACAGGCATCGACGGCCGGGTCGGCGAAGACTGCAGCGACCCTGGCCAGGACATCCTTGTCGGCGTAAAAATCGTCCGAATTGAGAATGCCGACCGCCTCGCCCGTCGCCAGGGCGATCCCCTTGTTCATGGCGTCGTAGATCCCCTTGTCCGGCTCGGACAGGATGCGGGCGGCAGGGGAATGCCGGCGGATAATCGCCAGCGTATCGTCCGCCGAGGCGCCGTCGACGATGAGGTGCTCAACCGGGACCTCCTGGGAATTGACGCTTGCCAGGCAATCCGCGATGGTGGATGCGCTGTTGCAGGTGGCGGTGATTATTGAGATGGTCACGTTAGAATCCGTAAAACGTAAAGCGTAAGGGGTAAAGAAACTACTTTGATTTCTGCGAACGTATGAGGCCTGTCAGCATCTTATCAATCCTTGTCATCGTTTCGTCCAGCGTCCTCCAGACAGTCTCGTCGAGATAGCCAAGTTCTTTAGACAGTTCCAGTTGCGTATCCAGTTCACTGAGAGAGCCTTGGGAAATGTGAAGAAAGTGTATGAACTCCTTCTTCGTATTTCTTGCCGCCCCTTCTGCGATATTGCTTGGGATGCTGACTGCCGCCCTTCTCGCCTGATCAGTCAATCCGAACCTTTCAGCGGATGGGAAATCGGCGGTTGCTCTGTACACTTCCTTGACGAGTGCCATGGCAAGGTTCCAGGCATCAAGCTTCTTGTGGGGCTTCTCCATACTCAACCTCGTAAAGCGTGAGGCGTCAGGCGTAAAGCGTGAGGGGTAACACGCCTTACGGCCTTTTACGCCTTCCCGCCTTACGGCCTTTACGCCTTCCGCCTTACGGCCTTTTTCACGCCTTCCGCCTTACGGCCTTTTACGCCTCACGGATTTTACGTTCTTTAACCGCAACCGCCGGGTTTCCCGCATAGATCATGTACGGCTCCGTGTCTTTGGCGATGACCGAGCCGGCGGCGGCGATGGAATGGCTTTTCACGGTAACCCCGGGAAGCACCGTGGCCCGCGTCCCGACCCAGCCGCCATCCTCTATGATAATCGGTTTGACGATGAGGCCGAAGGCGGGGTCGGTCCAGTCATGGTTGCCGGTGCAGAAATAGACCCCCTGCGACACGCAGACGTTGCTGCCGATGGTGATCGGAGCCAGGGAGTCGAGCCAGGCATGTTCGCCGATCCAGGAATAGTCGCCGATCACCAGGTTCCACGGGTACTTCACGTTGATGGAGGGCTTCAGCACGACCCCCCTGCCGATTCTCGCCCCGAAGAGCCGCAACACTGCCGTCTTGAGCCCGGAGGAGGGGTTCAGCGGAGACTGGAGAAAGACGGCGTTCACGAAATGCCAGAGGGTCCGGACAATGAACCCGCGGCCGGGATTGTACCAGGAGTTATCGAACGTGGAAAGATTTACCGCCATGGCGTTCTCCCCTAATGGGCGACCAGGTAATAGGCTATCTTCAGATACTCGTTGGCGACGAACTTCGCGGAAATCTCGTTCTTCCACCACCGCTGCGGCTCCCACCAGGACGGCACAGCTTCCACCAGGACGACGTCCACGCCGGTCCCCCGCTGCAGCTTGCCCCAGACCCACTTGAGACGCCGCATGTGAGGCGGATCACTCACCACCAGCACCGTTTTCCAGCCGGCGGCCTGCGCCCGCTTCAGCGTGTTTGCGGCCTCTTCCCAGGAGTTTTTCGAAACCGTGTCGAACTGCAGCGCCCGTTTCGGCACGCCGGCGCCGATCAGCATCTGCGACCGCCAGTGGAGGTAATAGTTCTGCGCCTCCGGCTCCCCCTCGTCGAGCCCCGTGAGGATCACTCGCGCGGCGTACCCCTTCTTGTAGAGCTCAATTCCCTTGAGCGTGCGCGCCCCGGCGTCTCCGCCGAGGATCACCATGGCATCGGCCTTCACGGGCTGCCTGGCCGGGGAGGAGAGGAAAACGCCGGCCCGGAGAAAGCCGATCACGGCCAGGACGATGCATAGGAAGCCCGCAAGACAGGCAAATCTCTTCAATTGCTTCTTTGCCACGGTTACACGTCCAGCCCGTAATGGGTCCTGATCGCGGTCCTGATGTCGGTCCCCTCGTCCCTGGCGTTCTTCTCGATCTGGTACACCTTGGCGTCGACCAAGAAGCGGTACCAGAAGGCATGCAGGGTGTGGAAGATGAACCCCTGGATGCCGTCGAGAAAACCGAGCTTGAGGAAGTAGCGGTAGAAAAAGTAGAGGAACGGCCGGACGAAGAGCGGCACCTTGAAGTAGACGTTCTCCTTCAGCCAGCGTTTCCTTTCCGTCTTTGTGCCCGAGAGACTGGCCACGGTATCCACCTCGGCAAGCCTGTGCTTCGCGATGAGAAACTCCACCGCCTCGCGGGTGGAATAGCCGTTGTGCTTGGTCGTCCAGAGCACGAGGTTTTTCTGGCGGTCGTAGTTGGCTTCGATCACGTCGATATCCGAGACAACGGTCCGGCCGTCGACCCGGATGTGCTCGTCCATCCAGCGGTCTTCCATGGAGCCTTTGGAGCGCTTGTACACCCGCAGGAAGTAGTTGGGATAAAAGCCGCCGTGCTTGATCCAGCGCCCCATGACGAAAATCTTCATCTTCACGTACACCCCGTCGGCCCGGTCGTTCTCGATGATGTCCCGCAGCGCGGCGAACCCCTCCGGGGTCCAGCGTTCGTCCGCGTCGAGGCGGAGGATCCATTCGTTCTTGATCTCCGTGTTGTTCAAGGCCCAGATAAATTGTTTGGAATGGTTAAGGAATTTGTTTTGATATATTTTGGCAGTGTATTTATTCGCGATCTCAAGAGTCGCGTCCGAAGAAAAAGAGTCGACAACAATGATATCATCGACGTGATCCTTGATCGATGCCAGACAATCGGGGAGATTAATCTGTTCGTTCAATGTCATTATTATAGCCGTGACAGAAAGCTTATTACTCATTTGGTTTCCTATACGTCAGGCTAACGAGTTTTCCGATAGGCCATTTCGCGCTTTCCTTCATGGTCATGAAGGCTTTACTTCCCAAAACAGGCTTTATGAAAAGGTGACTGACCAGACATAGATATGCATGACGTAATTTTCTCACATATCTTCTGGCAATATTTCGATCGAAATCCTTATCGATCCTCAGTAACTGAAAGCCAGCATCGTTTGCCAACCGAGCCAACCCCTCAACACTAAATACGAAAAGATGCTCAGGTGCTGAATACCACTGTGAATGTCCGGTTAGATACTTTTCGAATGGAGCGTTCCCAAGGCCTGTGTCCATAATAAAAATGCCGCCAGGTTTCAAGCCATGATAAACCGCTTGAACAACTTCAGCAGGGTTAGGGACATGCTCGATACCCGCCCACATTGTTATTATGTCAAATTTGTTCTTAAAGCTGTCTTGGAGGTTCCTATCTTCTAATCTGCCACATATAGCTTTAACTTTAAGCTTATTTTCAGCGAATTCAACAGCACTTTGAGACAGATCAATCCCCAACGTTTCAACATTCAACTGACTGCATTGTTTAAGAAAAAAACCCTTTCCACAAGCCACATCAAGTAATTTGGAATCTTTTCCGGTAATATATTTAGCTACCAAATCGACTTTACATTTGAAATCTTCCTGGATTCTTTCTTCGTACTCGGCATAAACTCCTCCTTCATCCAGGGAAAGATGAAATTTTGTGTAATATTGATTCAGTTCAGCCGGAGTGGGCTGTGGAATCACCTGTGACGTAAAGCAACTTTTGCATTTCCAATAGGTGTAGCCATTGCTCACTACATCAGAAAAACAGACGCTGCCGCAAATTTTACATTTCATTCCTTCCATAATAGTCTCCATCAAATCAGTCTGTACGAACACAAGATGGAACGGGGCCACCCCCAAGCATCCACTCGTATACAGATTTCATATCAGAGGCAATTCTTTGCCAACTGAAATTTTCCTTCACCAACCGCAATGCATTTTCCTTAAGGTGGCAGAGTTCGTCTTCGTGCATGGACACAAGCTGCTGAAGGCCGCTTCCGATGCCAGCTATGTCGGTACCTATTTGAATTGCCGCATTGGCACAAAAACCCTCCGGCAAATTACATTCTTTTGTCATTAGTACAGGAAGACCGTTAGCCCACGCCTCAAGTACTGTCATAGGCAATCCTTCGCTTAGCGATGGCAGTATGAAGGCATTAGCATTGCGGTATGCGGCCAGCTTCTTTTCTCCAAATTGAGGGCCCAAGAATAGCACACTGTTATCAACCTCCAGATCCTTTACAAGTCTCTTAATAACAGCTTCATGATCTAATTGATCCCATCCCGCAATTGCAAGAATCCATTCTTTTGCTTCTCTAGAAGATTGCCGCAACAACAATGACCAGGCATTAATTAGATTAACAAGCCCCTTTTTAGGATGAATTCTACCAAGAAACAAGAGAACTTTTCTGCCATTTACTGTCTGTTCTTGCCATGGAGGGAGACTGATAGCTTTATTATCTGGAATGGACACACCATTTGGGATAGTGCAAATTGGATTGGTGAGGCCGTATTTCCGTATTGCTTGCTTTTCTGGCTCGCAGAGA
This sequence comes from Geobacteraceae bacterium, assembly GCA_024281055.1. Lineage (GTDB taxonomy): Bacteria > Desulfobacterota > Desulfuromonadia > Geobacterales > Geobacteraceae > JAMXLF01. The sequence continues at coordinate 23,970 of JAMXLF010000039.1, read as the reverse complement.
GCATGAACGCAAGTAGCCTTCTTCAGGTGCTTGTTTTCGTATAGTGCTCCCAATACCTTTTTTGCAAGCCTTGAATTTTTCAGTGCCCACGGGTCCAGCATGCCGTGAACAGACATTATGTAAGGGCGTTTATTGTGCATGCTTAACAGCAAGCTCACAACTGAAGGATACATCCATAAACCATGTGTATGTACAATATCGAATTCGCTATTGCGTGCCCATGAACACATTTCAGGCGAATATCCAAATTTGGTGTACCTGTAAAGATTCTTGTATTTAATTGGGAACACCCGTGGCTTTAGCGGTTCCCAACCAGTAATGTCATCAAAAGTATGTTCATGGATGAGACTTAAAATCTCTATTTCCACTCTTTCTTGCAAAAACAGCGTCTTACAAAGGTGCTGCAACATTTCACCAACGCCACCCGAACTTCTATCGATTGATGCAATTAGGTTAGTTACTTTCATTCGCAATACTCGTATTAGAAAGGCTTGTGGCAGCTGAGCGCTTGTGGCCAGACAGAAGCCCCTTAAATGGCAGTCATAAATAGTTAAATTCTAAATCTGACACCTAGCTCCTTCAAGGTTCCCTCCAACTAGGCGAGCAGGGAGGCGAGCCCAAAACAGAAAAGGAAAGAAGAAGATGGCCATATGTATCCACGGGAAAAAAAACCAGTCCGTATGGTGAGTGATGACATGGAGGGCCTTCGTTATGAGCAGCATATAGAGAAGCTGAGCGGCCATCGATCCATATTTCGCCGCATTCCATATTTTTCGCAAGACGAAACCGACAATTGCAAAATTGAATGCCCCGAAATACCAGAAGGAACCGAAGCTGTCCGCCAATCCTGTCATCGTCGATCCTGTAGATGCCCTGTGGCCAAAGACCTTCGCAGCGAGGTCAGGCTTTTCGATCTGGAGACCGGTCTTAGCTTCGGCACCGACCAATTGGGCGGGAACATAATTGAAAATGAACTGGTTCCAGTAAGAGGCGCCATAATCGAAATCACCCGTCTCATCGTATGCGTTGACGATGTAAAGGGCGTTTTTCATCTCTTCACCGCCGTTCCAAAAGATATCTTCCATGTTTTTAACGAAATTGATCGACCCAACCATCAAAGGGGAATACCATCGCGCCTCTTCTGCAAGCGTCCGATATTGACCCGTACTGTTCATGCCCAAGACCATGAAGATCATAACGAGCAGCATTCCAAGGCGGGGAATGCGCCACCCGCGCCCAAACATCAGTGCCAGCACGATGATAAAGAAGAATTCGGCAGCGTCCGCACGACGGCCAGCCAGAACAATCCGGTCGAGGTACAGCCCCCCCCCGGCAATTGCGACAACAAGCGCCGGACGGCTGCGAAACCGTGCCCAGAGAAGGCAGGCGATTGCGAATCCATAGCCCACGGTCTGGGCAAAAAACCGATAGGCAACGGCCAAGCCACTCCATTGGGATGCATTCACCATCTCTTCAGGCAACCTGCTGATCAAGAAAAAGAAGACAGCGCCAAACAGGGTCAGACAGAGGCTCGCCAGCAAAAGCCGTCGCGTGTCATACTCTCCGGACAGCATGCGCAGCGGCCGTACTCTGCGCGAATACCCCCACCAAAATGCGAGGATGCAGAGAAGAGCCATGAAGCACGTTTTGCTAAGGGAACCGTGAGGGAGTGACCATTCATTACGCCACAACCCGTGCAGCTGAATCCAGACGAATCCAATAAATACAGAAGCCATCGGAAGCAATGGCTCGTAGACACGCTCCGCCCTGGCCATTCCTTGAAGACCACAGCCGATGCAGACAAACAACAACAATAGCAGCAATATATCAGACATCTGAACCCATCCAGTTTAGTCCTTACGGGAGTGAATGAACTTGGCCGGATTCCCACCGACAATCGCCCACTCGGGGACATCTTTGGTGACAACGCTGCCCGCTCCGATAATCGCATGGCTACCTATAGTGATCCCCGGCAGGATGATCGATCGTGTTCCGATCCAGACGTCATTTCCAATTATCACAGGACGACGCGACGGGGCGCCTTGTTCACGCATCGGAATGTCTATGCGCTCGAAATTGTGGCTGCCAGACAATATTATTATTTCCGGCCCCATCATGACATCGTCGCCGATGTTGGTATCGTTGGCAATCCAGCAACCTCGATTCAAGGAAGAATAGTCCCCTATTTCGATATTGATTCCACTACCGAAATTAACGCCCTTGAGAATTGTGACGTCCTTGCCAACTTTTTTAAAGATACGTCTTGCCAGGAAAGATCGTAGGCAGTTTCCTCCCGGGAGATGCCTGGCGAGCAGGTAGTACAGTGCAAGCGACAAAACCTGGACCGGTGTAACGTTTTGCCGCTTGATAATCTTGAGAAAATTATCCCGAAATTGGGGTTGTCGTTCCATTCGCCCCCTCCATAATATCCAATAGAGCGTTAACGAGTCGCTGTTGCCAACTATCCATTGTGTAGCTTTTTGAGAGATTCAGAGCTTGCTTTGATATTTCGGTCCTCACTTCTCTGTTCTCGTAAAGGATCTCAATCCGACGCGCAACTTCTTCGGCATTTCCCTCCGGAACGACAAAACCATTAATACCATCCAGAAGCCCGTCGATGCCGGATGCTTTTGTGGTGATCACTGGGCATCCGGCCGCCAAAGCCTCGACAACAACACCGGCCATCCCTTCTGAAAATGAGGGCAGCACAAAGCAATCAGCGTTCAGGAATTCGGATTTCATCTCCTCATAGTTTAACTTCCCGACGAATTCCAGGTTCCGGAATCTCGCCATCCTGATCACGGCTTCATCAGTGATCCCGGCGACACGAAACCTCATGGAAGGGTACTTCACTTTAAGCGTGTCAGCCGCCGCCGCAACCACATGCAATCCCTTGCGGACCCAATCTCCTCCAGCCCAGAATACCTGTCCTCTCTTTGGCTGCATTTCGCCGTGATCGTACTCGATTGAAGATCCGTATGGGCAGATCAGAATTTTGTCGGCATAGGCTGAGTCTATGCCTAAAACTCCGTCGGCAACAAATTGTGATGGGCACAGCAAAACGTCACTAAGGTCGCAAGTCTCTTTAATGTATTGTATATCAATATTTTGAATACCCTTTGCCCTGACATAATCGAGTCCTAGCCGTTGAGCTTCATTTGCAACAATGACATCGCCGAAAGGATGAGCGTATATATCTGAAACAATAGTTGTCTTCATATGCTGCTTTGCATACCTTATAAATTCCAAGTTTTCGCAGAACATATTATAAATTATATCAATGTGTGGTAACGAGGCGTTAGTAGACCACGTTATCATTTTCTCAGACAGAACGTGGCACCACTGATCGTATTCAGTATAATCAATTTTTGCCAAGCGCCGGATCATATCGCGGTATACAAGTGCATCGGAACTGTAAATCTTCCCTTCAGGAACACCCCGTATCTCTCGCCTTGCCAACCGCTGAATTCGAGCTGGAGCACTTTTCCCTAAAAATCGGGCTATTTTCCCAAGCGGGCTGTTGGCAGAGGAATCCGTATACAAAGCGGCAAGCATCCCAGCAGCCTCAAGCATTCGCGGAACGACGTAGCGCCGTCTTGCTCCGTGCTGGCAGACAAGGACTTGCGGAATTTTGTGTTGTGAACCAGTCACTATTATGGTTTCCCCATTGTCTGTAGGCTTTCTCTACGTCCTTGTCCCAATTACCTTCCCGGGGACACCACCAACGATACTGAAGGGCGGGACATCCCGATTCACTACCGCTCCGGCCGCAATGATGCTGCCATGGCCGATTGTGACGCCGTCAAGAATGGCACAATGGGTACCTATCCATACGTCGTCCTCAATGACGATGCCCCCCTTGCTATACATGCCTTGTTGCCGCATTGGTACATCGACCCGGTCGGAGCGATGATTGGCTGCAAAGATCGAGGTAAATGCAGCAATCATGACATCGTCGCCGATTTTCACGCCACCTTCACCATTGATAACAACGTACTGATTCAGGCTGGTTCGTTTGCCGATATGAATTCTGCCACTTGAAGGAAGGAGCATGGTCCCGGCCCGGACAATGCTGTTCTCGCCGATATGGACTGTGCCTCCACGAGCAACGAAAGCCCGGGGATCGATCCTGGCACCTTTCTCCATTGTTAGCTGACGGTTGAAAAGTCTGAAGAATATCCCCGTCAGATTGTACGTCAAGCTCATCAGGCCCTCCCCCCCATACGGACGATCCTTTGCCAGATAAAAGACATGTCGCCCCTGGCCGGAACAAGGTCGGCAAGGTGGGCATCCCGGTAAAATCTCAGCGAGACGGCCAGCAAGCCCAGGAAACTGAGCATCTCTCCAACCAGATACCCGACAGCTATACCGCTCGCCCCCATTCGTCCGGCCAACGCCGTACCCACAGTCCCAATCGCAACAAGACCCAGAATTTTCGAAGCGACGCCGGCAATGGGTTTCCCCTGCCCACGCATGTCCTGATTGACGATGTCCCCCAGGCCGGCAATCACAACCCCCGGGAGAAGCCACAACGCCACGGGAACGGCCTGCGAGAAGGATGCGCCATACACCAGGGGGAGCAGGAACGGGAGGCAAAATCCTAACGCCACTCCCCCAAAAAGGGACAGGATCGCGCCACGGCGAAGAATCCGGGCCAGGGCCGGAAAGCCGGTGCCGGGAACACGCTGCGCCGCATCCGTAAAGGTGACAGTCCCCAAGGCCTGGTTGAGTCCATTGAGCAGGCTGCCGGCAGACAGTGCGATCGTGTAGAAACCAATTTCACGCGCGGACAGCAGCCAGACCAGCAGGGCCTTGTCGAACTGCTGATGAAGAATAGTGAGGAGGTTGGCGCTGAAAAAGGGAAAACTCTCGCGCAGGAGACCGTCCGTCTGAAAAATCGCCCTGCGTGACAGCATGGCACCTGCCTTGCTGTACAACCGGACGGCAACCGCGGCACCGTTGGCGACCAGAAGGGCCACGGCAATCCAGAAAACCTTGTCCTTACCGAAAAACCAGCACAACAGAAGTCCAATAAAGAATGTCGGGTAAATGAGCGCCCGGGTTACGTTGAGGAGCCAGAAATTGCCTCTGCCATGATCGACCCCCTGGAGGTTAGTCCCCATATGGTTGAGGGGAATGAACAGCAGGAACAGGTACGCTGCAGGCAACACATGTCTCAGGGTCGCAGGAAAAAGGTACGGGAGGAATGCACCGCAAACCACCGTCGTGGCACCGCCGGTTAAGAGGGCAGCGGCAACGGCAGTCCGTACCAGCGACTCGTAATCGGCAGCCCTCCCTGCCCGGCGCGCGATCGCCATGTTGACGCCGAGGATGCCGACGCCGGCGAACAACGTTGGCCAGAGTATAATGGCCGCGAATTCACCCCGACCGGCAGGCCCAAGGAGTCGGGCCAGAAGTATTCCCTGTAGAATCGTACATCCCTGGATGAAGAGATTCGTGGCGAAGGTCCCGACATAGGAACTGGTACGGGAACGCTTTTCAGGCGAAACGCTCGCGCCTTCCTTAACCGTCATGATTACGATCCGAAACTATCATCTTGGGAGATATTTTCACATGGCTGACATAACACTTGGCAAAACCGTACTAACAAACTGCTTTGCTTATTTCATTGGGCTATTAAAGGCCGCTTTATCAGTAACTATTTTGACATTGACTACGGCCATTTGATTACCATTATCGGTGAATTGATAGTATTTTCCCCCAACAGAGTTGGTATTCCAGAAGCTGAAATAGTTGGGGAAGTTACCGGCTGGTAATGCTGTGATTTTGTCGGTCACCGCGGATCCGGCCGTGCCCGACAGGGTTATCTCACGCCTCCCCGCTATTTTTAGATCGATCCTGTCTAGAATCGAATGAAAATCCGGCGCGACATCTGCCAGGAAAAGAAAGGCGTTCTTTTGGGTGCCGGTATACGGCTTAACAACTTCTACAACGATCTTGTTGATCCTATGGAATACATCGAATGTCACAGTGGAGATATCCCGGTCAAACCGATAGGTATAGACACCGTTGTTAAGATAATCCTCCAGGGTCGCAACAGCCGGCCCCATTGAGAAGACATGTTTTGCACCTTCATAGGAATTGTTTTCCACGTCAACAACAACTGGCAGGACCGCAACGACGTAATCGTTCGCCTTCACGGTCCTGTCAAACCGGATGTCGATCTGTGCGGTCCTGCCGTTGTCTCCGCTGTCGCGGATCGCTTGCACCGCGCCGAAATTGTTGCGGGTGGTGTACCGGGAATTGATACGCTCCCCGGCATAGACCAGTGCTCCCGGCTCGATTGCGGCCAGAAACTGCTGGCACCCTAAATCGTTCATCGGAATGGTGATCGTGTAATTGTTGGCAATGGAAACCGGCCCGGCTATCCGGATTTTCTTCGTGTCCCCGCCGTAACTGCCAACGCTTTCGTCGGTGGAATTGTTCTTGCCGACAAACCGGTTGTTGTTGATGACGGCCTGCCGGTTGTTCGCCACGACAAAGGCATGCTGGCGATCCCCCGGCGCAGTTTGGGCGGTGAAGGTGTTACCGATAACTGTCACCACGTCCGCGCACGTCCTGACTGTCCCGCCGATCCTGTTGTTGCGGAGCGTAAGGTTTTTCGGGCCGACCCCCCTCAATCCTTGCTGGATGTCACAGTTTTCGAACAGGCCGCGCACCATGAATTTATCGTAGTCCGTGTGACCCCTGAAGGTGCAATTGCGTGCAACGACGTCGATTGACTCGGTCGGCTCGAACATGTTGATGTTGGCACCCTCGATGGTAAACTCTTCAATCGACTCGGCCAGGAGATACTGGGCTATGGAGTTAAAATTCGGGTTATCGAGTAGCGTGAAATTCCGCATGGTGATTCTATGGGCCATTTCGTTAACTACTGCTCCCCTGTCGTCCCTTCGGTCAATCAGCGCGATACGTGCCTTCCCCCTGGACGAAGGAATCGACGGTATCTCGGGATAGTTATCGCTGTGCGAGTGAGATACCGGGGTATCCAGCGTGATGACACCGCCGTTAATAGCCTTCACCCGCGCATAATCATAGAATTTGGGATTGGGAGGATAGCCGCCGAACTGGCGGTCGTATGAATAGACGACTACCGCCCCTCCCACGAAGAAATGCGATGCATCGCCGGCCTGTTTAAGCCTCACCGTCGTGGTGCCCGGAGCGGCACTCTTTATGAGATAACCGTACTTTTCCGGCCCCCGGTAAGAATCCTGGAAGAAGTCCCTCCCTTTCCCACCCACCACCAGCGGATAGCGCGGATAGTCATAGCTGTCTCTGGCGATATTCTGCAGGCTGGCTCCGTTGCCTTCCAGCACGAAGTTCTTAAGCCGCAGGAACCGGTTGAACGAGTACCGGTAATGGCCTTTCGGCACTAGGTCGAACAGCCACGTGGTGTTGTGATCGGAGGCATCCAGGCAGCTCCACATGAACTGGAGGGCAGTAGCGTTGTCTGTTTTGCCGTCTCCCCTGGCACCGAACCATTCCCAGTACAGTTTCAACTGCTTCCCCGATGCAGGCTGAAAGATGAACCTGCCGGTCCCCTCCCCTTTGAATATCTGAACCCGGCCAGCCTCCCACGATGTCCGAACGATCGGGGTCGCCCCGGCCTGTGCGACCAGCATGCCTTTGGCAACGAACCTGAGATGCCGGTCAGCCGGGATCATGATGGAATCTATCGGCATTGGCGCAGACACCAGGATGGTCTTGCCGGCCGTTGCAGGGGATGCAATGCAAGCGGAAAAGCTCTTGTACGCCGAGGCGTCGATCTCTGCGGCATCGCTTCCAGAGGCAAGCAGCAATATCAATAAAAGACTACAGATCATCCGAAACATAATCGCTCATAGCTTGTTAACGTTTGCCCAGATTTGCTAGAGAGCTGTGATTACAACTTGTTAACCAATAACGGCCTTATTGCGCTTCAATCTATCATACCTCTATAAACATTTAAAGTCTTATTGCCCCAACCGGCCATCAGATAAAAGCTCAAGCTTTGCACTACGTTAAGTCGAATTCACTGTGTAGTTCCGTACACGATGCCATATTTAGGTCAGTGGGCAAAAAAGAGGGTGATCTTTCGATCACCCTCATTATTCATTCCTAATTTTTCTACATTTTCCAGCGTTCAGTTCACTACCAAGTGATGGTATTACTGCCGGCCGTCCAGCTGCTCGGCTGGAAGAGTGGCGTCGGCAGGGTCGGATCGTAGGTCTGGACCTGGAACCGGTAGGTTTTCCCGGACGCCACCCCCAGGTTCAGGGTCGGGTTGCGCTGGGCACCCTGGTAGATGGTGGTCCAGCTGGCACCGCCGTCGGTGCTGTCCTGGATGCGGTAGTAGACCCCCGGGGTGAGGGAGGCGCCGGCACTGACATAGATGCTCCCGGTGGTGGTACTGGCCGGGATGTACAGGTTGGCCGGGGCCATGGCGACGTTGGAGAAGGTGCACGTGGTACTGCCGGCGACAACGGGGCTGGAAACAAACCCTGGAGCGGTCACGTAGACCTGGAACCGGTACGTGCCTGGACCGGGGAGAGTGAGGGCCGGGTTACGCACACTGCCGCTGTTGTATGTGGTCCAGGTTGCTCCGCCATCCGCGCTGTACTGGAAGACATACTGCGCCCCAGGTGTCAGGGACGCTCCCGCGGAAATGCCGACCGTCCCTGCTGGAGCAGCTATCGTGGGTACAGTAAGCAGTGCCGGAGCTACCGCGACGTTGGAGAAGGTGCAGGTGTTGCTGCCGGCGGCGATGGCACTCGGAGCGTAACCGGCGGCCGTTACGTAGACCTGGAATCGGTACGTGCCCGGAGCAGGGAGGGTGAGGGCTGGATTGCGGACGCTGCCGCTGTTGTACGTGGTCCAGTTGGTGCCATCCGTACTGTACTGGAAGACGTACTGCGCACCCGGTGTCGGTGAGGCCGCCGCGGAAATGCCGACGGCCCCTGAACCGGTGGTAGTCGTGGGTACCGTGAGCAGCGCCGGTGCCACCGCAACGCCGGAGAAGGTGCAGGTGTTGCTGCCGGCGGTGATGGCACTCGGGGCGTAACCGGCGGCCGTTACGTAGACCTGGAACTGGTAAGTGCCCGGAGCAGGGAGGGTGAGGGCCGGATTGCGGACGCTGCCGCTGTTGTATGTGGTCCAGCTGACGCCATCGGCGCTGTACTGGAAGACATACTGCGCACCCGGTGTCGGTGAAGCCGCCGCGGAAATGCCGACGGTCCCTGAACCGGTGGTAGTCATGGGTACAGTGAGAAGCGCCGGCGCTATGGCGACGTTGCTGACCACGCAGGGATTGCTGGCCGCCCTGACGGAGCTCGGGAGGTAATTGTCGGCAACAACGTACACCTGGAACAGGTACGTCCCCGAAGCCAGGGTGAAGGTCGGATTGCGGACGCTGCCGCTGTTGTAGGTGGCCCAGGTGGCACCGCCGTCAGAGCTGTACTGGAAGACATACTGGGCACCCGAAGTCGAAGAGGTCCCGGTGGAAACGGTTACGTTACCCAGGCTGTTGACGTTGGCCGGGACCGTGAAGTATGACGGCGCCGCCGCCTGCAGGGCGAACTCCGCCGTTACCCCCTTCGCCTGATCCATCGTCACCGTGCACGTCGTCCCGCTCGTCCCCGCACACGCCCCGCCCCAAGCGGTGAAGACCGACCCGGCTGCAGCGGTGGCCGTCAGAGTCACCTGACTGTTGACGGCGAACCCGGCGCCGCCGGACTGGCCTGACGCCGCGATGTTGATCCCGGCGGGGTTGCTGACGATGCTGCCGTTGCCGCTCTTCGTGACCCAGAGGAGATAGCTGCGGGCCGGCACCGCCATACAAGGGGAGCTCTCTCCCAGACGGTAGAGCGTGGTCTGCCCGTTATTATCCACGAGATAGACGACATCCCCGCAGTTGTTCAAGTCAGTAACCATGAACCACGCCGCCGTCGATACAAGCCCTCCCCTCACGCTCGAGATGAGCTGCTCCCCCCCCGTCGGACTATTCATCGCCACCCAGACAATCTCGCCGGCGTCATTTATCGCGGGGTACTGATGATCAATACTGTCGTTGGTCACCGCCACCGGCGTCGCAGCCCCGGCCGCCAGCTTGTAGACCTGGGCAGGCCCCGGCTGTGCCGGATCACTTTGCGTATAGACAATGTCCCCCTGATTATTGATGGAGGGCATGTCGTGATACACACTCCCGCTCGTCAACTGCCCACGTACGTTGGAGAAGATTTGGCTGAAGTTGTTCGAATCCGGTTGATTCCACACCACCTCTCCCCGGTCGTTGATGTCAGCCTTGTTGATCCAGTTCTGACTGGTCGCCACTACGACCGGCTGGCCGGCAATGATACCCCGCAGGGTGTAGGTGTAGGGATAAGAGTCGCTGGCCTCCACCCAGACCAGGTCATCCATATTGTTGAGGGCAGGGCTGTTATGGTTAGAAGGGTCGGCGGTAAGCTGCCCCCGCTGTGAGGAGAATATCTGTTTCCAGCCACTCGCCTGGTCGTACTGGCTCCAGACCACCTCACCCAGGGAGTTGATGGCGGTGCCCCAGCCAAGGATGCCGCTGGCCACCACCTCGGGACAGACCGCCGCTCCGCAGTTGCTGCTGTGCTTGTTGAGGGACACCGTGTAGCCGAACCGCCCCCCCTGAGACTCCATCTTCAGGTAGTAGATGCCGCTGGACTTCGCCGGTACCTGGATGCCGAGCGGACTGGGCGTCGTCGGCCCACTGATCAGGGTCCCCTGGCCATCGTACAGGCCAATTGCCAGCATATTCGGCGCCCGGTTGTCGTAGTTCACCGTGATGTGGATCGTGTCGCCGGCCGCCGCGTTGAATTTGTACCAGTCGACCGGGTTTGCCGCGACGTCCACCACGCCGGTGAAAATCCCCCCGAAGGAGACCGCCGATGCCTGCTCCCGCGTGTCGTTCGGCGCAGGATAGGTGACACATGCTTCCGAACTCCCCAGCCGGTACAGGGTGTTATTATCATCAAGGAAGGCAACTTCACCGCAGTTGTTCATATCCACATTATAGATGTTCCTTGGCGGCGAGAAGAGCACTCCCCTGGTGGACGAAACGATCCGTCCAGGGGTCATATTCACCGTGTCATGCTCAGTCCACACGATTTCGCCGCTGTCCGTAATGGCCGCGCGGTCGTGGTCCAGTCCGTCGTTTGTCACGGCGACCGGCGCCGTGGTCCCCGCCGCAAGCTTGTAAACCTGCGGCCGATGCCCCTGAATGTCTCTCCGAATGAAAACCACGTCCCCCTGGTTATTGATGGAGGGCATGTCATCTTTAAAACTGCCGCTGGTGAGCTGCCCGTGCAGGTTCGAGTAAATCTGGGTGGAGGTGGGGTCGGGGTTGCTGCCGTCATGCTGAACCCAGACCACTTCCCCCCGGTCGTTGATGTCAGCATTGCCGATCCACGCCGCTGTCGCCACCGTCACCAGATGCCCGCCGATGGTCCCCCGCAACATGACGGTACCCGGGCCGGACCCTTCCGACCAGACCATATCGCTCATGCTATTGATGGCGGGTCCAGAACGGCTGACCTGATCGTTAAACAGCAGCCCGCGTTGTGACGAGACTACCTGGAGGAGGGGGAGGCTTTGGTCGGGCTGGTTCCACACGATTTCTCCCAGGGAATTGATGGAGGGGGCGCCCCCGATGTTACCGCTGGCCACAACCTCCGGACAGGGGCCGACCCCGCAATTCATGTTGAAGGTGGCCGTGACGCTCTTGGGAACATTCATGACCACAGTGCATTGATTTCCAGAGACCTCGGAGCATTGCCCCTTCCAACCGGCAAAAACGGAGCCCGAAGATGCTGTCGCCGTGAGGGTTACAGGAGTGCCCCTGCTGAATGAAGAACCGCAATCATCTGGCGCACCGGATATGCAGCTGATGTTCGGCCCGGTGACGGTGCCGAGTCCTAATCCATCTGCTTTGACAGTGAGTCCTTCCACAGATGTTGTGTAGTTGTCCACCGTCACTCCCCGGCCAGTCACCGGGTCTTGGATATTTCCCGACTTGTCAGTGGCACGCACACGAATGATATAGTAGCCATCTGTGGGAAGTGCCCATGTGTAGCTCCAAGTCGACCAGCTGCCATTGCCCGAGGTATCTACGGCGGAATTCCAGGTGGCCCCCTCGTCGGTGGAAACTTCGACCAGGGCCACGCCGGTCAATGCATCCGTTGCCGATCCGGCAATCGTGTACGTCGATCCGGCGATGATTTCTTGCGAAGTCGGGAGGCTGATCGCGGTAACAGGAGGGGTCAAATCAAGCGCCCAGAGCTCGTAACCATGGAGCCTGTCGTTGGCAACAAAGAAGAGATTTCCCTTGATATTCAGCATGGTCTGAGAGTAAAAGTCCATCGAGCCACCGCTGCCGGGCAAGATGTCCATCACCATGACCGTGCCCGCATCCGTACCGTCGCTGGTCCACAATTCGGGCCCATGGACGCCGTCGTCCGCGAAAAAATAAAGCTTATTCCCCACCATCGTGAGCCCACTGGGATTCGATGAACCGCTGCCGGGTTTGATATCCTTCACCATGACGGTGCCGGCCGCCGTGCCGTCGCTTTTCCATAATTCGGACCCGTGGATTCCATCGTCGGCAACGAAGAACAGGGTGCCGTTCACATTCATGAGGTTCCACGGATATGAGGAGCCCCCGGGAAAGATATCCTTGACCATAACGGTGCCGGCTGCAGTGCCGTCGCTCTTCCACAGCTCGTTACCATTTACCCCGTCATCAGCATTGAAAAAGAGGGTGCCGTTCACGTCGGTCAAATAGCTGGGGATGGAGGACCCAGCGCCCGGGTTGATGTCCTTTACCAACACCGTCCCGTCCGCAGTTCCGTCGCTCTTCCAGAGTTCCGCCCCTTTCGTACCGTCGTTAGCCGTGAAATACAGTGTCCCGTTAACGTTTGTCAAATAGCTAGGATAGGAAGCTCCCGCGCCCGGATATATGTCCTTTACCAGCACCGTCCCGTCCGCAGTCCCGTCGCTCTTCCATAGTTCTTTCCCATTGTTCCCATCATCGGCAGTGAAATAAAGCGTCCCGTTCACGTTAGTAAGAGGATTGGGATTTGAGCCATTCATCCCTGGATAGATGTCCTTTACCAGCACCGTCCCGTCCGCAGTCCCGTCACTCTTCCAGAGCTCAGCGCCGTGATCCTGGTCGGTGGCCATGAAGTAGAGCGTGCCCGCCACATTAGTGAGATAAGAAGGATAAGCGCCTTGAGCGCCTTGAAAAATATCCTTGACAAGCACTGTACCGGCTGCAGTTCCGTCGCTCTTCCAGAGTTCGCGACCATTCACACCATCATCAGCCGCGAAAAATAGCGTGCCGTTCACATTGAGAAAATTGTCAGGTCTAATTGACCCTGGGCTAGTGTAAAAATCCTTGACGAGCGCAGTTCCGGCAGCCGTTCCATCGCTCTTCCAGAGCCCAATCCCATTAAGCCCGTCATCTGCCGCAAAAAAGAGTGTGCCGTTCACGTCAGTCAAGCTGGTAGGCAGCGAGCCTCCCGTACCGGAAAAGATATTTTTCACCATTACCGTGCCTTCCGGCGTCCCGTCGCTCTTCCAGAGTTCACCTCCATTGATCGGGTCGGAAGCGGAGAAAATGAGCGTGCCATTCGCATTGGTCAAAGAGGATGGATAGGAAGGACCAGGGCCGGGATAAATGTCCTTCACCAATACGGTCCCGGCATCAGTCCCATCGCTTTTCCAGAGCTCTCTACCGACGGCCCCGTCGTCGGCCGTGAAAAACAGGGTGCCGTTGACATTGATGAGATCGGAAGGATTGAAGTACTGGTCTTTCACGGGTACCGTACCGGCCGAGGTTCCGTCGCTCTTCCACAGTTCATTCATAAAATTAAAGAAAAGCGTGCCGTTGACATTGGTAAGATAAGCTGGGGCAGAAATGTTGTTAGGTGCTACCTCCTTGATGCGGACGGTCCCGGACGCCGTCCCGTCGCTCTTCCAGAGATACACAGTCGGCCAGTTGGTGGCGAAGAATACTGTACCATTCACATTGGTAAGGGAAGTGGGGTTGGCGCAGTAAGAAGAGTAACAGACGTCCGCAACCTTGACTGTACCGGCCGTAGTCCCGTCGCTGACCCACAGTTGTTGATAGACACCGAAGAATAGTTTGCCGTTCACAGAGGTGAGCTCTTGCAGACCATACCCGTTTACCGACCAAACGAGCGTTGTGCCGGCGGCCGTCCCGTCGCTTTTCCAGAGATCCAGGCCATAAACTGGATTGGCTGCTCTGAAAAAGACGGTGCCATTGACATTTGTGAGGAGCGGGTCCGAGGTTCCTCCCCCGGGAGTTATATCTTTGACCAGCACCGTGCCTTCCGCTGTTCCGTCGCTTTTCCATAGTCCCCTGCCATGAACCCCGTCGTCCGCCGCGAAAAAGAGAGTGCCGTTTCCATTGGTGAAATAGGCAGGATTAGATGACATTGAGCCGGGGGATATATCCTTCACCATGACGGTGCCATCTGCCGTGCCGTCGCTCTTCCAGAGCTCTCTCCCATTGACCCCGTCATCCGCCGTGAAAAAGAGCGTGCCGTTCACGTTTGTCAGATTGTCGGGAAAAGAGCCGGAACTGCCAGGGCAGATATCCTTTACCATGACCGTGCCTGCTTCTGTCCCGTCAGTTTTCCATAGCTCTGAGCCGTGATCATCATCGACTGCCGCGAAATAAGTCACTGACCCGATGGTAACAAGCGAGCTCGTAATTGAGTAGGTGCCTGACCCTACATTGTTAATGTCTTTCACCATGAACGGTTGGCTAACCGCCATCGCATGAGAAAAGGCAGCCAGCATGAACAGCAGCGCAAACCCTAACACCATGAAATGCCGCCGCATCGAACTCACGAGACACTTAACATTGTGCATACATCCCTCCCAGAAAGTATTCAATGACCGAATAAAAAAACAAAAAAGGCCGCTGCACCGGCATTAACACCAGCTCCAACGGCCCAATATCTTACGAGCATTGCCTGACCAACCAAGGACGGAACAGAAGTTCCTGACCGATGTCCGGCCACACTAGCCTTTTCATCAAAGCCCTCCCGAAGTAAATTTCAAGGCAATTACGCAATATACTGATACCATAATTAATTAACCAATATTTTATTTATTATAATTAATATAGTCAATGTTTTTCGCCTACGTTTCCGCAATTTACGGCGCAACAATCCGAAACGCCCATATTCAGGGCGGCAGAGGGGAGGAAACGTGGTACTCATCCAGGAAGAAAGTCTGGAGAAAACGAACGGAAAGGAGATGCTTGTATGGTTTCCAGGGGGAGGACGGGTCAGGAACGATCAGGGAAACGGATCATAGGAAAGCTCATGCCGCGGATATGCTCAACCCCATGGGCGTCGCTCCCCAATTGGCTGTAGACCTCCGCCTCCCGCAGTCGCTCGGCAGCCTGCCTGACCCGCTCGCCGTACCGGCCGGTGAAGCTCCCCAGATTTCCCTGGAAGGCACAGCCTATCTCCACTAAATAGTCCAACAGACTATTTGATGGAGCGTTCAACGTTCGATGTTCAACGTTCGATGTTGACTTAAAAACGTTGAACCTTGAACCTTGAACCTTGAACATCTCCCGGAGCCTGCCCGAGGCGGGTGCAGGGAGATCAAAGAGCCGGCAACGCTCAGGATGGGCTATCATCGGGGTGTATCCGCTACTGCAGACCCGAAAGCAAGTTTCCTTAACGAAGTCAACAGGAGTGTGCGCAGGGACTTCGATGAGGAGAAAACGGGTGTCGCCGAGAGGGAGCGGGTCCGTCAGGTACTCGGCGAGGTATTCGTCCAGGTAATACTCCCGGCCGGGGAGGAGGCGCAGGGCGATCCCCCGCCGGTCGAGTTCTCCCTGGAGCACTTCGACTCCCTTTCTGACAGTGGCATTGTCCGCTTCGTAACACCCTCTGATGAGATGGGGCGTGCAGTGGACCGTGGAAAAACCCGCATCCCGAAGGGCCGCGGCCATCGCCACCGCCTCGTCCAGGCTCCCCGCGCCATCATCCAGGCCGGGAAGGATGTGGCAGTGCCAGTCTGTCTTAGGAAACCTGTTCAATGTTCAAGGTTCAATGTTCAAGGTTTCGATCCCGGGTTCAGCATTTTCTTTCTGAACTCCTCAAGTACCTGATGAAGCCGTTGATCAGATTGCTGAGTTTCACACATTTGTTTTGAATGACGGCGCTCTGATCGTTGGCGATGTAACCGATATCCAAAGCAGCATAGCTGAGGCTCTTCACTTCAGCAATCGAACCGCGGGCAATGATCAAAAACTGGACAAATTCCTTGTTGCTTCCTCGGTCGAAGCCTTCCGCTATATTAGCCATGATTGAAATCGCTGCTCGCTGAATCTGGTCCCGGAATCCGAAATCCCTGCAATCCCTGAAACAGGCGTAAATCTGACTGACCAACAACCTTGCTTCTTTCCATGCTTCTATATCTTCAAAGTTTTCTATTCTCACGACTCAGACTTTCGGTTTTTAGTTGCAACCTTGAACATTGAACTTTGAACCTTGAACAAAGGCTATCTTTTCAGGAGCTTTCTCCACCAACTCTGCCCCTTGGCCGAAGCTTGCTCTTCTCCGTAATACGCATTGTAGCCATACCCGTAGTAGCCGTAGTAGTCGTAGCCGTAAGCCTGGCCGTGGTTTTTCTTGTCATTGAAGACAAAGCCGGAAACCCGCATGCCGGTGGCGTGAAGAATATCACGCATTCGTTGCGCGGCCTTGGCCGGGACCCGTTCCATCTCCATGACGACCAGCCCTTGGTCCGCCAGAGAAGAGAGAACTGCCGTGTCGGTAACGGCAAGGACCGGCGCAGCGTCAAGGATGATCCGGTCATACTGCCCGCGGGCCTCTTCGAGGAAGCGCCGCATTGCGTCGGAACCGAGAAGCTCCGCCGGATTCGGCGGAATCGTCCCCGCGCTGACGAAGTCGAGCCGTTCGACGCCGGTGGAATGGATGGCGCCGGCCAGGGATGCGGCGCCGGAAATGATCTCAGTGAGGCCCGGCACTTTGGAATGGCTGAACTTGGTGTGCAGGGAGGGACGGCGCAGGTCACAGTCAACCAGGAGGACCCGGGCGTTGTTCTGGGTCAGGAGGATGCCGAGATTGGCGGAGACGGTGGACTTTCCCTCGGCGGGGAAGGCGCTGGTCACCAGCAGGACCTTCGCATCCCGGTCGAGGGAAGAGAAGTGGAGCGCCGTCCGCAGACTCCGGAACGCCTCGGCCCCGGCCGACTTCGGTTCCAGGAGGGCGACGGCGTCGATGGTGCCGCTTCCCTCCGCTGGTTTCAGGTAGGGGATGACGCTCAGGACCGGCAGTCCAAGAATCCGCTTGGCCTGTTCCGGATCTTTGATGGTATCATCCAGGTACTCCTGGAAGAAGGCGAGCCCGACCCCGAACATACAGCCGACCAGGAGGCCGAGAATGAGGTTCTTCACCTTCTGCGGTTTGATCGGCCGGTCAGGGGTGATGGCCGGGTCGACGATGTCGATGTTGCTGATGGTGGAGGCCTTTGCGATGCGGGCCTCCTCGTGCTTCTGGAGGAGGAAGGTATAGATGTCGGCGTTCACCTTGGCGAGCCGCGTGAGCCGCGCCAGGTCACGCTCGGCGCCCGGCAGCTGGCGCAGCCTCCCTTCGAGGACCCCCAACCCCTGGACGATCGTGCCTTCCTGCTTGTCCAGGTTCCTGAGGGCTGTTTCGTAGGTTGCCTGGAGCTTGCGCTGCAGCTCGTCGATCTGCCCCTGGAGGGCCTTCGCCTGGGGAGCGGCCTCGGTATATTCCGAGATGAGCGCTCGTTTCTGCACAACCAGGTCGGCCAGCTTGGAAGCCATCCCCGCCACGAGGGGGTTATCGCCGAGGACCGACGGAGAATAGACGACGCCGCGGCGAGCCGCGTCCTTGAGGGAGGAGAGGGCGAACTCCACCTGCTTCTTCTGGATGACGACCTCGGCCCGCTGTTTTTCCACATCGGAGACGTTCTCGATGAGGGTCTGGGCCTCGGTGTCGAGTTGCATCACCCCGGACTTGCTCTTGTAGGCCTGGAGGTCTTTCTCCGCGGCGTCGACAGTCTGGCGCACGCCGTTGAGCTGGTCCCCGACGAAATCCACGGTCTTGCTCGCCTCCTCAGCCTTGAGGGCCACGGTTTTTTCGAGGTAGGCCTGAACCAGGGTATTGACCACGTCCCGTGCCAGTTCCGGGTCGGTGTCCGGGTAGGAAATCCTGATGATGTTGGTCTTCTTGCCGACCTCAACCGCTTTGGTCTGCTTCTGCAAGCCCGACACCGTTCCGTTGAACGAGTGGAGCACAAGGCCGCAGGTATCCCCCGGCTTACCTTTGAGGTCGTCGAGCTGGAGGGTAATCCCCTTCCCCTGCATGGGGATGCCGCTCCTGCCGATGCCTACCAGGTGGCCGTCCTCGTCCCAGACCTTGTAGCCATCAGCGCTGGTCAACTCCAGCTTGTAGACCGGCTTTACGGCGCTGCTGGTAAAATCCAGCAGCCGGAAGCTCATCCCCGGCACCCGGTCCCGGAGACGCCAGTCCAGGTGGAGGGATTTCACCACCTGCTCGGCGTTGGTGCGCGCCTTGATGATCTCGATCTCGGAATCGACCGGGCTTACCTCGCTCAGGGCAAGCTCGCCGAGCACGCCGGTCTTCGACTTCTCGTCCTTCACATGGAGGGTGGCTGACGCCTCATAGACCGGCTTTATGGTGAAGGTGTAGAGGACGACGACGCAAAGGACCACCCCGAAAGCAATGAGAAATAGCTTGCGACGCCGACGGATGACGTTGAGGTAATCCCGGAGGTGGACCTCTTCATGCTGTGGATGGTGCATAGCGGGAAGTGGGGTTGGTGGCTGGTTCATGGGTGACGAAATCCTGATAGCGCTTCAGCGAACGGGCTGAACAGCTGCTAGTTATGCTCGCTCAGAAACTTTATGTTGACAAACGGCTGCAAGAGAGCACTGATGGCCTGGAGGGTCGGCATGATGTCGGCGATGACGTCGTTCCAGGTACCGAACTCACTCTTGGGGACGTAGACGATGTCTCCTCCCATGAGCGGGATAGGAAGGGCTTCACCCCGCAGGACCCGGTCGAAGTCGACGACGAGGAGCTCGCCGCGGGTCGTGGAAAGGGAGCGGATGATGCGTACGTGATGGAAGTCGTAGCCGGTCTCCCGCAGTTCGGCGTTGGCGATGGCCTGGGCAATGTTGAGCCCACCCTGCTGCATCGGCACCGGGCCGGGCTTCTTCACCGCCCCGAAGATAAACACCTGCTGGGAGAGGATATCCGGGATATAGATGGTGTCCCCGGGCTGGAGCCAGACGTTGGCCCGGGAGTCCCCCCAGGTGAGAAGGTCGTACACATCCACCGGCATGGTTTTACCGGCCCGAATGAGACGAGCGCCGCGGAGGCTGGCATTGGTGTCGTAACCGCTCCCGAGGGCGATCCCCTGGAGGAGAGTAAGGGGGCGGTCCATGTACTGGGTGCCGGGGTTCTTGAACTGACCGAGAAGGTAGAGTGGACGGCTCTTGTAGTCGGCAATCTCCACCACCACCCATGGCTCCTGCAGGTACTTGCGCAACGCCTTCTGGATCCGCTCCTGGGCCTGGGCCACGGTCAGTCCCGCCACATAAACCGCGCCCGCCAGCGGGAGGTGAACGTTGCCGTTGCCGTCCACCCGGCTCCCCTGCACCTTGCTGTTCATATTTCCGGGAGCGACGAGAAACTCGGGGTGACCGCTGATGTTCACGAAGAGGACATCATTGGGGCCGATGACGTAATCAGGGGAAGGAGGCGGCCCGGCCTCGATGGCAGGGACCGCCACCTCCTGCCGCTCGACCACAGCCGAGGGTCCGATCTGCTTGACGGTGCCGGGACGGAGGTCGCTGTAGGGAGCGCATGCCGGCACGAACGGCAGGAAAACCACGACGAGGAGCATGCCCCCCCAAAGCCTGTTGAGCAAATTCATACAAATCCCGAACACAATCAATACATGAAAGATTAAATAAAATAAGGAGTATTTCTTATCATTTTCCGCACGGTTAGTCAATGGCAACTTGCCCGTGTCTACCACAAGGGGCGATACAAGCACCGCTTTATTTTCCCGACGCAATATGCTAATTCTAAAAGAAAGTCACACCACGGAGGAACCATGAAAAAAGACATTCTGGCCAACGGGGCGATCCTGCAGCGCGACCGCGAGACCTTTGCCATCGCCCCGCATATCCCCGGCGGGCTCACCGATACCGCCACCCTGCGCAAGATCTGCGACGTGGCGGACAAGTACCGGCTCGCGCTCAAGCTCACCTCGGCCCAGCGCATCGCCATGATCGGCGTACACGAGGAGGACCTGGACACAGTCTGGAAAGAACTCGCCCAGCAACCGGGAGCAGCAATCGGCCTCTGCGTGCGGAGCGTCAAGATCTGCCCCGGCACCACTTACTGCAAGCGTGGCGTCCAGGATTCCCTCTCCCTGGGGCTCAAGCTCGACGCGGCCTACCACGCCATGGAACTTCCCAACAAGATGAAGATGGGGGTCTCCGGCTGCATGCTCTCCTGCGCCGAAGTAGCGGTCAAGGACATCGGCGTCATGGGGACGCCGAAGGGGTGGCGGATCTATGTCGGCGGCAATGCCGGCGCTCGCCCGCGCCTGGCCGAGATGCTCGCGGACGACGTCCCGACCGAAGAGGAAGTGCTCGCGATAGTGGCGAAGATCATCGCCTTCTACAAGAACTCGGGACGGGAAGTGCGGCTGGGGCGCCTCGTCGAGGAGATGGGGATCGAGAACTTCCGGGAAGCAATTATGAAGGTTGAAGTATGAATTATGAAATCAACCCACAAAGCGGGAACGTTAATGGCTGGCGGTCTTTCGTCCTTCATCCTTCAACATTCATAATTCATAATTCATAATTCAACCTTCTATGATCGACACCTCCACAATAGCCACCGTCCCCTCCTCCCCGGGGGTCTACCTCATGAAGGGGAAGGACGGGACGGTCCTCTACGTGGGAAAGGCCAAGGACCTGAAGAAACGGGTCCGTGCCTACCTCACCCCGGCCCGCGATTCCCGCTGGCACATCCGCTTTCTCATGGAGCGGGTGGCGGACCTGGAGGTGATCGTCACCGACACCGAGAAAGAGGCGCTGATCCTCGAGAACACCCTCATCAAGCGCTACCGTCCCCGCTACAATTTCAATCTGCGCGACGACAAGACCTATTTCTCGCTCCGTCTCGATATGGCCGAGGAGTTCCCGCGCCTCACCATCGTCCGCAAGGTGACCCGGGACGGAGCCCGCTACTTCGGTCCCTACTCATCGGCCTCGTCCGCCCGGGAAGTACTGAAAGAGCTCTCCAAGCTCTTTCCCCTGCGCCACTACCCCCTCGAAACCTGCCGGAGGCGGGGCCGCCCCTGCCTCTTCTACCAGATCCGGCAGTGCTCGGCCCCCTGCCACGGTCTCATCACCAGGGAAGATTACGCCGTCCTGGCAGAGGGAGCAGCCCTCTTCCTCGCGGGAAAAGACCGTGACCTCGTCAGGCTCTACCAACGGAGAATGGCCGAGGCCGCCGCCGCCCATCGCTACGAGGAGGCTGCCACGTTCCGCGACCGGATCCGCGCCATCGAGGTGACCGTAGAGCAGCAGAAGATGGTCACCGCCGGGGGGGACCAGGACGTCCTCGGCCTGTATCGGGACGGGAGCCTGCTGGAGCTGGCCATCCTCTTCATCCGCGGCGGCAAGCTGATCGGCAGCCGCACCTATACCCTCGCCTGGGAGATGGACGACGCGGAAGGGGTTGCTTCCTTCTTGGGCGAATACTACAACCGCGACGTTTATGTTCCTGCCGAAGTGCTCCTGCCGCTCCCCATCGCCGAACCCGCGGCCCTGGCGGAGCTCCTGTCGGAAAAACGGGGAGCGCGGGTGCACGTCACCTCCCCCCACCGAGGCATCAAGGCCGACCTGGTCCGGCTGGCGTCAAAGAATGCCGCCACCGCCGCCCGGGAACGGCAGCAGGGGAAGGAAAGCTCCGAAGCGGTTTTAGCAGAGCTCCAGGAACGGCTCCACCTGCAGAAGCTCCCCCGGCGCATCGAGTGCTACGACATCTCCAACATCCAGGGGGAGCTGGCCGTGGGAAGCCGGGTCACCTTCACCGATGGCCGGCCCGACAAGGGAGGGTACCGGCGCTACCGGATCAGGACCGTCCCCGGGGCCGACGATTTTGCCATGATGCACGAGGTGCTGGCCCGCCGTTTCCGGCCTCAGGAGGGATCCATGGACGTGCCGAACCTGATCGTCGTGGACGGCGGCCTCGGCCAGCTGAGCGTATTGACCGCCGTCCTCCGCGAGCTGGGAGTGGAAGGGATCGACATGGCCGCCTTGGCCAAGAGCCGCGTAGCCAGGGAAATGGCCCAGGAAGAGATCGTACGGAGCGACGAACGGGTATTTCTCCCGGGGCGGAAAAACCCGGTGGTCCTGCGTCAGAACTCGGCCCCTCTCCTCCTCCTGGCGCGGATCAGGGACGAGGCCCACCGATTCGCCATCACCTACCACCGCACGTTGCGGGGAAAGAGCACCCTCGCCTCCGCCCTCGACACGGTATCGGGCGTGGGGGAAAAACGGCGCAAGGAACTGCTGCGCCATTTCGGCAGTCTCAAACGGGTGCAGGAAGCCACGGTCGAGGAACTGGCCAACGTGCGAGGGATGAGCGATAAGGCGGCGAGAGCGGTGTGGGAGAGGTTTCACGGCAAGGACGACTAGTTCAACGTTCAACGTTCAAGGTTCAAGGTTCTATGTTCAAGGTTCAAAATCGGAGCTAGTGGCAAAGAAAAAGGCGGTGGTCCTTGGACGCATCGCCTTTTTTCTCTATTGAAAATTAATTGCTCTTGTAGAATATCGTGACAGGTGCTTGGCCTGACTTTTCAACTTTGAACATTGAACCTTGAACGTTGAACAGGTCCTATTCCGCCAAGAGCTTCCTGATCAACACTTCCATCTTCTTTTCTGCTTCGTCGTTGTAACCGCGGAAGGTCTCGACGATGACTCCTTTCTTGTTGACGACGTACATGACCGGGATGGAGCGCAGCCCGTAGTCCGTCTGGAGGTCCTCGTCGGTCACAGCCACCGGATAGCTGATCTTCTTCTCGGAGATGAATTCCCTGACCGATGCTTCTTCATCGCCGACGCTCATGCCGAGGACCTGCAGCCCCTGCCTGCCGAACTTGCGGTTGAGCTCGATGAGGTGGGGGATCGTCAACTGGCAGGGCCGACACCAGGTGGCGAAGAAATCCATGATGAGCACATATCCCTTGTAATTGGCCAAGGTGACCTGCTGTCCGGAGGTGGTCACCGTCTTGAACGGGGGAGCCGGTTTCCCCTTCTGGGGCACCGCCAGGGCCGGCACCGGCAGGGCGAGCAGCAAGGCTAGCAGCAGGGCAGCGGCCAGCGCCGCAATGAGCCTCCCCTCGGAGGGATTCTGCCTGGAAACGCGACCGGTCACTCTTAGAGGGCCTTCTTGATGAGGGCTTCCAGCTGGGCCTTGGGAACCGCCCCCACCACCTGATCGACAACCTTGCCGTCCTTGAAGAGGATGACGGTCGGGATGCCGCGCACACCGTACTTGCCCGGCGTGTTGGGGTTGTCGTCCACATTGACCTTGCCGACCTTGACTTTTCCCTCGTACTCTTCGGCTACGGCATCGATGAGGGGAGCAATCGCCTTGCAGGGCGCGCACCAGGTGGCCCAGAAATCAACGAGGACCGGCGTTCCCGCCTGCAGCACCTCGCTGTCGAAGTTATTGTCACCAAAGGTGAGAACCTTGTCGCTGGCCATGTAAGTCTCCTTTTGTCCTGTTTTTATCTGCCCGGAAGTAGTGATAATAATAACCGAGCAGGGGAAAAAATCAAGGGATTATTCCCATTCCCGGC
>JAMXLF010000038.1 GCA_024281055.1 Geobacteraceae bacterium | reverse complement strand
TTCGACGCCGACCCGCTCATCGGACCGAGCCGTCTCTGCATGGCCTGCCATGACGGCGTCACCGCCGTTGACTCCCACGGTTCCGCCGGCAGCGCCAACAACGGCAACAACCCGATGACCGCTTCCTACATCGATGGCCTGGGCAATACCGCCAAGCGCTACATCGAAGACCTGGCCGTCACCCACCCGATCGGGTTCAAGTACAATGATGCAGTGACCACCCGTAACAGCGGCGGTCTGACCGAGATCGTCACCCCGGACCAGAAATTCCTCGCGTCGGTACCGGTCAGCCCCGATACCCACAACCGCGGTGGCTGGCCCAAGGGGAACAAGACCATCGGCGACACCCTGTATGGCGGCTATTTCACCTGCGCCTCCTGCCACGAAGTGCATAACACGAACAACGCCAAGCCGCTGAACCCTGCCAACACCTACAACTACTTCCTGTGGGCTCCGGAGGAGAACTCCACCATCTGTCTCTCCTGCCACGTCAAGTAGCTGTGGAGCGCACCGTAGCCCGAAAGAGGTCGAACTGGGCTCGATGCGCAGCTGTACAAATGGCACATAATCTGTAAGAAAGGAGAATGGTATGCTTAAGAGAATGCTGGCCTTCGCTACCATGGTGTGCGCGCTTCCAGCGCTAGCGAATGCCACAAAAGTGAATGTCGACATCTGGGCAAAGTCCGCCGGTGGCATAATTTCCGTCGACAATGCTCTACCTAACCCGGTAAAACTGACCTCGGCGTACGGGGAGGTTTTCGGGTCCTACTCCACGGCGGGGGGTGCCCCTGCGGTTGTAACCGTTACGCCGAACCCCGGCTTCTCGGTTACCGGGTCCACGACCTGCACGGGAACCGTCACGTCAGGATACGGTCCGTCCACCTTGAGCTGTGCGGATGGGGGATCGGTTTCTGCCCTGTTCACCAACGCACCGCTGGCTGCCACCGTGGCGGCCTCGGCCGGCCCCGGCGGCCACGCAAACATGACGAAACTCTCCAACATCTTCGTTGGCCAGAAGCTTATCAGTGCTGTTACCTTCAAATTCACCCCGCTTGCCGGCTACAATGTGACCGGCATCGCCGGCGTGCCCGCCGGCGCAATCGTGAACCCC
This sequence comes from Geobacteraceae bacterium, assembly GCA_024281055.1. GTDB lineage: Bacteria > Desulfobacterota > Desulfuromonadia > Geobacterales > Geobacteraceae > JAMXLF01. The sequence continues at coordinate 17,624 of JAMXLF010000038.1, read as the reverse complement.
GCCGGGGCCAACACTGCGGGTGGGGCACTCAACCAGGTCGTGTCGGTCATCCTCCCGGCCGGTTACACGCTCACCAACGTCCCCGTGAACCTCGTCGCTTCGTTCACGACCACTCAACCCATCGCCAATGCAGGTGCGCCCCAGACCATCGTCTCTCCCTCATCAACGGCACTCCTGAACGGATCCGCCAGCGTGAACGCTGCGACCTACCTCTGGGCACAGACCAGCGGGCCGGCCACGGCAACGCTTGCTTCGCCCTCGAGTGTGACTACCGCCGTCAGCGGCATGACCGCCCTGGGCGTTTACACCTTCAAACTGACGGTTAACGGCAGCACGTTCAAAACAACCAGCATCACCGTGACGGCTTCTGCCGCGAACGCCGTCTTAGACCAGTGCGTAAACTGCCACGCTGCAAACGGCGTGGGCGGCGGCACTGCAGCCGGCAGCGTCTACGCGAAATGGGTAGCTTCGCCGCACGTCGATGAGGTGCTCTGCGCCACCTGCCACGTCGGTGCCAACACCGGCGGGCATCCGGGGCCCACAGTTACCTCGGCGACATGCTCAGGCTGTCATGCCACGGTGACTAACCACACTGCGGCGACAACAGGCTCAAGAGTGTGTCTTGATTGCCACGATGGACACAACCCGTCCAACACGAGTGCCGCTCTGGCCTTGGGGACCCATCCGCCCGTCACCCTCTACACCTACGAAGAGATCGGCATGCAGATGGCAAACGGCCAGAAAGTGCCGGTCCAGGTCGACGGCAGCGGCAAGGGAATGCCCTACAGCCCGAAACAGACCTGCGGCAGCACCGCGGGCTGCCATGTGTACAATGGCGCAGACTACAGCTACGACAAAATATCCGACACAGCATTCCATTCTCACGAGGGAAGCGCTGAGGTCATGGATCTGAATGGTGGAAAGTTAATGCCAGGGCTGGACAAACCATGGGTGCAGTCGACAGCCATGATTGGCAAGTGGTGACCTCCCTCTCTTCGCCAGGTGGCGAATTTACAGAATCAGAACAGCAACCCTGCCGGTCCCATCAAAGCTCTGGATTACACGAATGCTCTTGACAAGTTTTTAAACGGCGACACCACTGCCGCCGCAGCCAGCATCAACCTGCTTGCTCCTGCCAACACCACGTACACCAAGGTAGACCTTTCAATGTGGGAGGAAGCTACACAATGCGGTTTCTGCCATCCGGGTGGCGGTTTTGTCGAGAAAGACAGAAACGGCAAACGCTTCAGCCAGATGAATCCGGCTGTTGATGGCATGACGCCTCTCAACGCGACCGTATTCGAGATGTACTCCACCAACACCGGACTGCCGAAGCATCGGGTCATCGTAACGCCGTGGTCCTATCCGCTCTACCAGAACAATGCCCCTGTCACGGCCCCTGGCGGGTGGGGGCAGGCGGCGATGATGTCCTTGCCTGACGGAAGCCCGATGCAGGTGTTTAACAATCAAGTCATGATGCCCAACGTTAAGGAGTTTGACTGCCTCACCTGCCATTTACAGGGCTACAACAATCTGATGGCGTCCGTAATGACCTTCAGCGGCGCTCATAACGTGGCTCCGGCTTTTGCCGCCGGCTTCATGAACATGTTCACCCAGGCCTATGACTTCAACACCGGATTAATACAAAAAGACACTAACGGCATCGTATCCCTGACTCCGGCGTTCTTTGCCAAAATGAAGGCACAGCCTGCAACTCAGAATTGCCGCAACTGCCATATGCCGTCCGGACTCAAAGACCTTCCGGACTTTATGAACGACTTCCTCTCGGGCGCCCCGATGGCCTACACAGGGAACTTCACGCAATCGTTCACCGGTCTCGCCATGCCGGCCTACGACTTCAACGCTCCCTTCGGGTTCACATGGGACTGGTCAAAGGGACCCTACGCGACTTCACCCACGGTGTCCATGACCATGACCGGCCTGACAACCAGCGACGGCTCCTCTCCCGCGATCCCGGCCGGATGGCCGGCCGCCATGGGGATGTCCGAGTTCAACGCAGCCGCTGCCATGTCGACGCCGGGATTCCTCGGTGGCGGCAACCCCGCCGGCGATCCTGTCAAGTCCGGCCCGATCTACTTTCAGGCCACCATCCCCGGCTCCGGCGGCATGCAGGACCAGAACGCACTCAAAAAGGGCATCGTCCCGTTCGCGAGGGCCGAATGGTTCAAGCGTGGCGATCTCTGGGCCCCGGGGTACGACGTCCATCTTAACATCGAGTGCTCCGGTTGCCACATGCAAACCAACACGACAAAGGTGGACGTTTTCGCAGCGCCAACGGATCCCACCAACTCCAAAACCGTCTTCAACGGCAAGAGCCTCTGTGATCCGGGCAGGGGTTTTGACTGGCTGAGCGGCACCGAGGGCAATGCGGCCCTCAGGACGAAAGTCAACAGCCAGAACACCGTCAAGAAATGCGAGAACTGCCACATCACCGGTAAAAACGAGGATGGCATCTCCATTGACACCTTCGGTGCTCCCGATCCCACCGCCAAGCATCAGGCGAATGGCTTGCTGAGCAATATCACCACCAAGGTCGTTGCCACATCGAGTGATAACGTTACCGCAACGGGTGCTGCCAATGTTGATGGCAGTCAAGCGTTCGCCAGGGGCAACCACCTTGATGTCATGGATTGCACCGTCTGTCACCTGGCGCGGGAACAGATAACAGTCCGCTCGCTCGACTCCACATCCGGCGCCCGCTTCCCCAACATGATCGGTTTCGATGCCAGCCGCGGCCTACTCGGCTTGTTCTCCGACCCCGGCATGGGTATTCCGGCAAACACCAACCTGAAACCGTGGAATCCGGCCTACATCTGGCAGAAGTACGGCACCTACTGGAAGACCAAGGATGACGGCAGCGTCAACCCTGATTGGCGCCGTAAAGTCTATCCGGTCAACTTCATCACCGCAGAACTCTGGAACAACGTCGACCCGACTGTCGACGCCAACGGCGACGGCGTGTTCGGCAGCCCAGAGCTGCACCACGTCGGCAATTATGCAAGTATTGACGGCGATTATCCCGGCTCCGTGTCGACCGTCTACGACCCATGGATCTCCCGCGACCTGAAAGCAGGCATGAACTACGGTCCATCCGGCTTTGCACCGATCCCGGTCGGTTTCGGCGGCGGCGCCTTCCAGTCCGCCTATAAGCAGGACGGCTCATTCACCGGCGCCTGGCAGTTTGTAGGCGTATACGGAGGGAACGTCATGTTCTCGACCCCGGAAGAGATCTCCGGGTACAAGGCCTATCGCGAGCAGATCAAAGGGGCTGTCGACAACAAGAGCTGGAACGGTACCCAGTTGACGTTCATTGGCGCACCTTTCGCCATGACGCATGGCGCAAGGCCGACAACAACCTACGTGGTGGGCAAAAGCTGCACCGACTGCCACTCTGCGACGCCGATGATACCCCTCTTTAGCGGGCAGGTCGACATGCTCGGCACGGCAATAATGGCAACATCCGGTGGTCAATACATGCAGGCTCCGGCCACGCAGATGACCGTAGTCGGGAAGGCGGCCGATATCGCGACGGGCGCAGAGGTGACCACCAAGCGCGGTTACTCCTATGAACTCCCGTTCGAGCAACTCTGCGACTGGAATGCAGCTACCAAAACATGCACTCCCAATGCGAATGGTCAATACAAGCAGGTTGCCCCGCTCGACCAATCTCAGACGCTTTACCCGATCGACGACGGTTCGTATGTTTACAAAGACGTCACGGGTAAAACCTATGTCAACAGGGCTGCATGGATCCAGTACCTGACCGATGTAAACGCCGTCACCAATGCGGCGAAGACTGTGTCGCCTTGATAGGCAGATGTAATTGAAAAATCCCGGCTCTCATTCACTGAGAGCCGGGATACCTACTGATGGTGTGCCGTCACAATCAACGAAAAAACCTCATTTCACCCGGCTGATAAAGGGCGCAACAGATGAAAGCAAGCAATTCCGAGATGATGAAACGAACTCTTGTAATCGTTATCTATGTCATTTTATTATTTGTTGCCTGCATACCCGCAGGGGGGTTCGGCGGCGTCGATATCGCCACGGTGAAAAAAATGGCGGAAGAAGGCAATGCGGATGCCCAGTCCCAACTGGGGGTCCTCTATTCCTCGGGCGTCGGGATGAAGATGGACAAGCAGAAAGCGGTCACATGGTACCGCAAGTCGGCTGAGCAGGGAAACCCGATCGGCCAGTGGAACCTCGCGTTCATGTACGTGAGAGGGGAAGGAGTCGAAACCGATCTTGCCGAAGCGCGCCGGCTTTTCCGCAAAGCCGCGGAGAACGGGTTTGCCAATGCCCAGTACGATCTGGGTATGATGCTTCTTGATGGGTTGGGGGGGACGCAGGACCGCGACGAGGCGGAAAAGTGGTTCCGTAAAGCGGCTGACCAGGGATACCGGGAAGCCGAAAAAATGCTGAAAGAGCTGGACCGGAAGTGAGCTTTGCCGTTAGATTGTCAATAACGCCGAACGCACGGGCGTGAGGCTTCAGGAAACATGACCGATATCTGTGGAGGAAATTGTCGATGCATCTCTCAAAAACGTCATCACGATCACTGGTCGCCGTCTCGATGCTCCTGCTGTTCACTTCGGCCTGTTCCGTCGCGACGCCGAAAGTGGCAACGGAATTGGCGCCTGCGGATTCTTCCGCTCCCGATTCCAGGAAAACCGTTGCCCGGGTGAACGGCAGGGAGATCTCGCGTGCCGAACTCGATCAGGCAAAAAGAATAATCCTCGCCAACAAGCCCGGCATGCAGGTCCCACCACTCAGGGTCAGGGAATTCGAGACGCAGACCCTTAACCAGTTGATCAGCTCGGAGCTGCTGTACGAGGCGAGCCAGAAGCTGGACATAAAGGACCTCGACAAACAGGCGGAGGCTAAACTGGCCGAGATCAAAAAGCGTTTCCCCGATCCGAAGGTGTATGCCGCTGAACTGCAGAAAATCGGCGTCGACGAGAAGGGCCTCTTTGAGTCTGCCCGTCGTGATATGGCCATCGCCTATCTGGTCAACACGAAGATCGCACCCGACATCAAAGTGAGCGATGAAGAGATCAAAAAGTTTTACGATCAGAATCCTGACAAGTTTCGCCAGGGAGAACAGGTGAGGGCAAGCCACATCCTGATCGGGGTTGACAGCACGGCAGCGCCCGAAGTGAAAAAAGCGGCTCGCGAAAAAGCCGAAAAGCTGCACAAGGAACTGGTAAACGGCGCCGATTTCGCCAAGCTTGCCCGGGAGAACTCGACCTGTCCGAGCGCCAAGCAAGGTGGTGACCTGGGCTACTTCGGGAAGGGGAGAATGGTTCCCCCATTCGAACAGGCCGCCTTTGCGCTCCAGCCTGGAGGCTTGAGCGACGTAGTGGAAACCTCCTTTGGCTATCACATCATCAAGCTGGTCGACCGTAAAAAAGCAGAGACGATACCGTTATCGGCCGCCAGAGCCAGGATCGAAAGTTATCTCGGGGCTCAAAAGACCAATGCCGCTGTCGAAGCTTTTGTGGGAGAGGCGCGCAAGAACGCCAAAATCGACATGCTGTTGTGAGGTGAGAACGTGGCATGCGAACTATCCCTGGTCATTTACGAAGACCTGAGTCTGGAGGCGGCGCGTTTATGGAAGATCAACGGGAAGTAAAGGGTGCTGGTAAGAAAAAATTCTTGCACATGCAAAAACAATAATATATATTTTTTTAAATATTTAATGGACGTTTTTGTAGTGTTCCGGCCTTGATATCAACGGAAGTACCTCAGTCGCTGGTGGGCTGCCCGGTCTTCAAAACCGGTGGGGGGGATGAGAAATCTCCCCGGTGGGTTCGATTCCCATGTACTTCCGCCAATCAAGGCAAAAACGTTTAGCACACGCCTGCTTCCCTTTTATTCTGCCCCGTTTGTTCCCTTCCCTCTCTTCTGTAAATTCTCATCCGCTTACGTGGAGTGATTATGGCGAAGAATCTCATCCTCGGCACCGCCGGCCACATCGACCACGGCAAGACCTCCCTCGTCAAGGCCCTGACCGGTATCGACACCGACCGGCTGAAGGAGGAGAAGGCCCGTGGGATCACCATCGAGCTCGGTTTCGCCCACCTCGACCTGCCCGGGGGATTCGAGCTCGGAATCGTCGACGTGCCGGGGCACGAGCGATTTGTCCGCTCGATGGTCGCGGGAGTCGGCGGGATGGACCTGGTGATGCTGGTCATCGCCGCTGACGAAGGGGTGATGCCCCAGACCCGCGAGCACCTGGATATCTGCCAGCTCCTCGGCGTCAAGAAGGGGCTCGTGGCCCTCACCAAGACAGACATGGTGGACCCGGACTGGCTCGGCCTGGTGACCGAGGAAGTGCGGGACTACCTGGCAGGAAGCTTTCTCGAAGCCGCTCCGATCATGCCGGTTTCCTCCCGCACCGGCGAGGGGCTCGATCGCCTCAAGGACGAACTGGCGAGGCTCGCCGGCGAAGTGGAGGAAAAGAACGGAGACGGGCCATTCCGCCTCCCGGTCGATCGGGTGTTCACCATCACCGGCTTCGGGACGGTGGTGACCGGCACCCTTCTCTCCGGCGAGATCAACCTGGGAAACGAGGTGGAAGTCCTTCCTGCCGCCCTTCCCTGCCGGGTGCGCGGCATCCAGACCCACGGCAGGAAGGCGGACAAGGGGGCAGCCGGCCAGCGGGTGGCGGTGAACCTCCAGGGCGTGGAACACACCGAGATCTTCCGCGGCGACATCGTGGTCCCCCGGGGGATATATCGCCCCACCCGTGCCATCGATGCCCGCCTCGACTACCTCCAGACGGCACCACGGGAGCTCAAGCACCGCGCAACACTGCGACTCCATTCGGCCACCTACGAGGTGCCGGCCAAGGTGATCCTGATCGACCGCGATGCGCTCCTGCCGGGGGAGAGCACCTATGTCCAGCTCCGTCTCGCGAAGCCGGTACTTCTGCTGCCGGGCGACCCTTTTGTGCTCCGCACCTATTCCCCTCAGGCAACCCTGGCCGGCGGAACGGTCCTCGACCCTGCTCCCCTCAGAAGACGACGACGGTCTGCGGAAGCGCGTGAGCTCCTGCAGGCCCTCGAATCGGGAGAGGAAACGGAAAAGATCCGGCTGATGGTGGCAGCAAGCCTTCTCTCCGGCCTTCCTCTCGAAGAGATCGTCAACCGGACCGGCATGTCGGTGAAAAGGATCGAGTCCGCCCTGGCTGCTCTCCTCTCAGCGGGGGAGCTGATCCAGGTGGTGAAGGATCCGAGGATATTTCTCTCCCGGCACGCGTTCGGCACCCTCAAGACGAGGCTCCACACCGAACTGCAGTCCTATTTGAAGGACAACCCGATGAAGGAGGGGATGGGCAAGGAGGAGCTGAAGTCGCGCATCCCCAAGCGGAGCGACCTGCGCTTCTTCGGCCCCTGTCTGGCTGCCCTGGAAAAGGAAGGGAAGGCAGTGGCGGAGCGGGATCTGGTCAACCTCCCGGGGCGCAAGAGCGGCGTTGCCGCCGAGCAGGTCGATCTCCAGGCGGGAGTCGCGACGACGCTCCGCAAGGGGGGAATGGAGCCGCCGACCATCAAGGAATTCTGCGAGGCCCTCGGCTGCACGGAAAAGGAGGCCCTGGAGCACCTCAACTTCCTGGCGCGCGAGGGAAAGGCGGTCAAGGTCAAGAGCGACATCTTCTACGCCGCCGAGCCGTTTGCCGCCATCAGGGAAAAACTGATCGCCCACCTGCGGACGACCGGCGAGATCACTCCTCCCGAGTTTCGCGAGCTGACCGGGCTTTCGCGAAAGTTCATGATACCTCTTCTGGAGTACTTCGACAGTGTAAAGCTTACGATCAGGGCCGGGGACAAGAGGATATTGCGCAAGGCGCAATAAGGCCGACGCAACACAGGCACAGGCAAGTCAAAAATTAACGATTGCCGCTAGGAATCCAAAAATGCTATAGTTATCTGTACCTGAGTCACAGGGACCGACCCTGTGGCTCTCTTTTTTGCGCGAAAGGAAAAGCATTACCCATGATCACCGCAACAAACATCACCCTTGCCTACGGCAAGCGCGTCCTCTTCAAGGACGTGAACATCAAATTCACGCCGGGCAACTGCTACGGCCTCATCGGCGCCAATGGCGCCGGCAAGTCCACCTTCCTCAAGATCCTCTCGGGCGAGGTGAGCCCGGACAAGGGGGAGATCACCGTCGGCCCCCGGGAGCGGATCGCGGTCCTCAGGCAGGACCAGTTCGCCTTCGACGAGGAGACGGTCTTCAACACCGTCATCATGGGGCACCGGCGTCTCTACGACGTGATGGTCGAGCGGGAGGCGCTCTACGCCAAGCCCGACTTCAGCGAGGCGGACGGCGTCCGCTCGGCGGAACTGGAGGGCGACTTCGCCGAGATGAACGGCTACGAGGCGGAGTCGGAGGCGGCGGTGCTCCTGAACGGCCTCGGCATTCCAGAAGAGCTACGCCACAAGCGGATGAAGGAGCTGGAGGCCGGGGACAAGGTGCGCGTGCTGCTCGCCCAGGCGCTCTTCGGGAGCCCGGACGTACTGCTCCTCGACGAGCCCACCAACAACCTGGACCTTAAATCCATCTCCTGGCTGGAGGAGTTCCTCTGCCGCTTCCCCAACACGGTGATCGTGGTCTCTCACGACCGCCACTTCCTGAACCAGGTCTGCACCCACACGGCCGATATCGACTTCGGCCGGATCCAGGTCTACGTGGGTAACTACGACTTCTGGTACCATGCGAGCCAGTTGACCCTCCGGCAGCGCCAGAACGAGAACCGGAAGATCGCCGAGAAGGCCGCCGAGCTGAAGGAGTTCATCCAGCGCTTCTCTTCCAACGCCTCCAAGGCGAAGCAGGCCACCTCGCGCAAGAAGCTCCTGGAGAAGTTGACGCTCGAGGACATGCCAGTTTCCTCGCGCAAGTACCCCCACGTCATGTTCAAGCCCGAGCGCCCCTGCGGCGACGTCATCCTGGAGGTCGCGGGGCTCACCAAGGAGGTCGACGGGGTGCGGGTACTCGACAACTTCGACCTTGTGGTGCGCAAGGGGGAGAAGATCGCCTTCGTCGGGGGGAACACCTTTGCCCGCACGACGCTCTTCCAGATCCTCGCCGGCGAGTTGGAGCCGGACGCGGGCTCCTCCCGTTGGGGGGTGACCATCACGAGTGCCTACTTCCCCAAGGAGAACGGCGCATTCTTCGAGAACGACCTCAACCTGATCGAGTGGCTCGGCCAGTTTTCGCCTCCCACCGAGGGGGAGACCTTTGCCCGCGGCTTCCTCGGCCGGATGCTCTTCTCGGGGGAGGAGGCGCTGAAGAAGACCCGCGTCCTCTCCGGTGGTGAGCGGGTGCGCTGCATGCTCGCCCGGATGATGCTCTCGGGCGCCAACGCGCTCGTGCTGGACGAGCCCACCAACCACCTCGACCTGGAATCGATCACCGCCCTGAACGACGGGCTCATAGCCTTTCCCGAGGTGGTGCTCTTCGCTTCCCACGACCACGAGTTCGTCTCCACCGTGGCGAACCGGATCATCGAGATCACCCCCGGCGGGGTGATCGACCGGATGATGGGCTTCGACGAGTACCTGGAGAGCGAGGACGTGGCCCGGGAGCGTGACGCGCTCTATCACGGCCATGCCGACCTGACACTCTGAGAAACAACGAAAGGGGAGCTTCAATGACCGAACTGGACCAGGCGCTGGAGAACCTGCGCCGCGACATGTACGACGCCACGAGCCAGTCGAAGTTCTACGACCTCTTCCTCAACGCGACCTTCTTCGTCCCGACCTTCGTCGATGGATCGGGGGAGCCTGCCGGGGAGGGGGAGGTGATACCACTCGTGATCGAGGCGGAGGGGAACGACTACCTCATGCTCTTCGACACCAAGGAGCGCCTGGTTTCCTGGGCGCAGACCGACGCTCCCTGCGTGGAGGTGCCGGGGCACGTGCTGGCGGCGACCACCATGCCCCCGCTCCACTGGGCGCTGAACGTCGGCACCGAGTACACCAAGAGCTTTCTTCCCGACGAGATCGCCTGGCTGCGGGAGGTGGTGGAGCGCTGCAACGAGGCGGCCGGCTGAGAACCCGCACTGACCGGCGGCTAACCAGGCTGCAAGATTAGAAAAATTGACCGAAGCTACTGTTTGAGGTACATTGAGGCTCTGTTATCGAGGGGTGAACTTTCATACTTCATAATTCATCCTTCATCCTTGCAGTTCTAGGAGTGTTTCGATGGAGGGAGCGACAGCATAGCGCTGTGAAGCCGCTGCGGGCCGGATTATGGGCTTGGGCGGTTTTTTTGTATTTAGATTTGTTTTGTTATCTAACAGGTGCTAATATCAGGTTGTTTAAAAGCACTTGTTGGGAGGTCGATAAAGATGAACACAAAGTTTTCCGAGGATGTTATCCCCCTCTCTGATTTGAAGGTTAATCCGGGGCGCGTCGTCAACCAGGTGGACAAGACTCACCGGCCGGTGCTCCTGACGAGCCGGGGCCGGGGGGTAGCCGTCGTCCAATCAGTCAAGGACTACGAAGCCGAAGCCGAAGAGCGGGCTTTCCTGAAGGCAGTCGTTCAGGGGCTCATTGATGTCGAGCAGGGGCGGACCGTCAGCCTGTCCGACGCCAAGAAGCGTCTCGGACTGGATTGATTTCATGGCGCGCAGGAAAACCATTGAGTTTGCCGAGTCGGCAGTCGTCGATCTTGAGGATATCCGCGACTGGTATGCCGACCAGCAGGCGCCCGCGGTGGGTAAACGCCTGGTGGGAGAGGTTGTCGCCCAGACGGAGCGCCTGGCCGAATTTCCGGAAAGCGGGCGCATTGTGCCGGAGTTCGGGCTGGCAAATCTGCGCGAGATCATTTACCCCCCATTCCGCATCGTCTATAGGGTCGATGTCGTCCGTATCTGGATTATCCGTGTCTGGCGCAGCGAGCGGCTGTTGAAGGTGCCGGGCTCGGATGATTAGAACAATTGACCCAGGACCGTCTTTACGGTACATTGGGCGCGGAAATCGCGTTTTGTGACGGGTTTTCCACTTCTCACGTCCTACATCTTACGTCTCACCGGAGTTGACCCATGGATGCCGATGATTTAAAGAAGATCGAAGAGATGTTCAAGCAAAACATCGGGATCATGTCAGAGGATTTCCAGCACAGGCTTGGAATCATGTCCGAGGACTTTCAGCACAAGCTGGACTTGGTTGTCGAGGGGCACCAGATGCTGGGCGACAAGATTGAGCGTCTCGAAGGAAGATTGGATGGCGTCGAATCGAAGCTGGAAAAGGTGGAGGCGAAGATCGATGCCGTGGGTGCCGATCTCGCTGCTCATCGTGCCGATACAGAGGCTCACCATGGAGTTTATCGGGTGTAGGAGAGCGGGGAGTAGGGTAAGTGAATTTCTTGGAGCTGCTTGGCGCTGTTAAGCGTCTCACTTCTAACGTCTTACTTCTGACTGACGTTTAGTTAAGCCGCTGCGGGCCGGGTTATGGGCTTGAGCGGCTTTTTATTAACGTAGACGGGACTTTTTGCATGAATAGCAAAGAGAAAAGAGAGCTGAGCGAAGCGGACATATGTGCCAAGTTCATAACCCCTGCAATCATTGATGCAGGTTGGGATGAAATGAAGCAGATTCGCCGTGAAGTTACGCTTACGCCAGGCCCGATTGTCGTGCGCGGAAATGTGTCTTCACGCAACAAGAATAAGAAGAAGTTTGCCGACTATGTCCTGTCGTGGGAGCCAGGCGTTCCAATTGGCGTAGTTGAAGCCAAAGATAACAATCACACCGTCAGTCACGGTCTACAGCAAGCGCTGGGCTATGCGGAGATTCTGGAGGTTCCAAGCGCCTTCAGCTCGAACGGCGACGCCTTTGCTTCGCACAACAAGGTGCCCACTCCAGGCGAAGATATAGAGACTGAGTTTCCCTTCGCCTTATTTCCTCCGCCGCAAGAGTTGTGGCGTCGCTACAAGCAATTCCACGGCATTGAAGACGAAGCTGAAAAACTCGTTGTGCAGCCCTACCACGAAGACCCCTCCGGGAAAGAGCCCCGTTACTACCAAGTCGATGCGATCAATCGGACGGTTGAGGCCGTGGCCAGTGGCCAAAGGCGCGTGCTGCTCGTCATGGCAACGGGCACCGGGAAAACCTATACAACCTTCCAGATCATCTGGCGACTCTGGAAGGGAGGCGTAGTAAAGCGCATCCTCTTCCTGGCAGACAGGAATATCTTGGTCGACCAAACCCTCGTCAATGACTTCAAGCCCTTCGGCTCGGTCATGACAAAAATCAAGAACCGGAAGATTGACCCGGCCTACGAAATCTATCTGGGCCTGTACCAAGCCATTACCGGTCCCGCCGAGGAAGACAAGATATTCAAGAGCGTCTCGCCCGAGTTCTTCGACATGATTGTCATCGACGAATGCCACCGCGGCAGCGCAGCCGACGATGCCGCCTGGCGCGAAATCCTCGACTATTTCTCCGGTGCCGTGCAGGTCGGTCTCACCGCCACCCCCAAGGAAACCAAGTACGTCTCCAACATTACCTACTTCGGGGAGCCGGTCTACACCTACAGCCTCAAGCAAGGGATCGAAGACGGATTCCTCGCGCCTTACAAGGTCGTGCGGATCGACATAGACAAGGACATTCACGGGTGGACCCCTCCGCCGGGGATGAAAGATGACCTTGGGCAGGAGATCGAGCAGCGCGAATACAACCAGAAAGACATGGACCGGATTCTGGTCCTGAATCAACGCACGAAGCTCGTGGCCAACCGTGTCATGCAGTATTTGCGCGCCACCGACACCTTCTCCAAGACCATCATTTTCTGCGAGGACATCGACCACGCAGAGAGGATGCGCGCGGCCATCGTCAACGCAGCGGGCCAGCTCGCGCTGGACAACCCCAAATACGTCATGCGCATCACGGGCGACAGTATCGAGGGAAAGGCGGAGCTGGATAACTTCATCGACCCGGAAAGCAGGTTCCCCGTCATCGCCACCACCTCGGAGCTGCTGACCACCGGCGTCGACGCCAAGACTTGCAAGCTCATCGTGCTGGATAAAACCATCACCTCCATGACGGTTTTCAAGCAGATCATCGGTCGTGGCACCCGCATCGACGAGGAAAACGGCAAGTGGTTTTTCACCATCATGGACTTCAAGAAAGCCACCGAGTTGTTCCGCGATCCTGACTTCGATGGCGAGCCGGTAGTTATCTACGAGCCCGACGATGACGACGGTCCTGTGCCGCCCGATCCGCCACCCGATGATGGCGACGGCGAAGATGATGGCGGAGACGAAGGCGGCGAGGGCACAAGGAAAATCCGTGTCAGTGGCGTGCCCGTCAGCATCATAGCCGAGCGCATCGAGTACATCGGCCCGGATGGCGACCTGATCACCGAGTCCTACAAAGACTTCACCCGTAAGCAGATTCAATCCGAGTATGCTTCATTGGACCAGTTCTTGTACCGGTGGAACGGCGCCAAGAAGAAACAGGCGATCATCGAAGAACTGGAAGAGCACGGCATCGTCCTGGCCAACCTCGCCGAGGAAGTCGGCAAGGAGTACGGCGACTTTGACCTCATCTGCCACATCGCCTACGGCCAGCCCCCACTCACCCGCAAGGAGCGGGCAAGCAACGTCAAAAAGCGCAACTACTTCACCAAGTACGGCGAGCAGGCGAAGGGCGTGCTTACCGCGCTGCTGGACAAATACGCCGACGAAGGCATCGGCACACTGGAAAGCGCCAAGGTCCTGCGTCTGGACCCTTTCAAGACCATGGGCACCCCCGTGGAAATCATCAACGACATCTTCGGCGGTAAGGACGGCTACGAAAACGCCATCCAGGAACTGGAGCAGGAGTTGTTCAGACAGGATCAAACTGCATGAGTAATGTTTCCGGCATCATCAAATCCATCCAGGACATCATGCGCAAGGATGTGGGCGTCGATGGCGACGCCCAGCGCATCAGCCAACTGGTCTGGATGTTCTTTCTCAAGATCTTCGACGACCGCGAAGCCGAGCTGGAGCTTCTGGAAGACGACTACAAATCCCCGCTGCCGGGGCATCTGCGCTGGCGCGCTTGGGCGAAAGACCCCGAAGGCATCACCGGCGATGCCCTGTCGGACTTCGTCAACAACCAGCTCTTTCCCACCCTGAAGGAAAAGCTGGTCACCCACGGCCCGGCCGGCGAGCGAGCCCGCGTGGTGCGCAACGTGTTCGAGGACGCCTACAACTACATGAAGTCCGGCACGCTGATGCGCCAAGTGATCAACAAGATCTGCGAGATCGACTTCAACAACACGAGCGACCGCCACACCTTCGGCAGCATCTATGAACAGATCCTCCGCGATCTGCAAAGCGCCGGCAATGCGGGCGAGTTCTACACCCCGCGTGCCGTCACACGGTTCATCGTCAATCGTGTCAATCCTCGCCTGGACGAAACGGTGCTCGACCCTGCCTGCGGCACCGGCGGTTTTCTGACCTGCGCCATAGACCACAAGCGCGAGCACTACGTCAAGACCCGGGAAGACGAAGAGACCCTGGTGAAGTCCATTAATGGCGTCGAGAAGAAGGCCCTGCCGCACATGCTGGCCGTCACCAACATGATCCTGCACGGCATCGATACCCCCACCAAGATCCGCCACGACAACACCCTGAGCCGCCCCTACAAGGACTACGGCAACGCCGACCGGGTCAACGTTATCGTCACCAACCCGCCGTTTGGAGGCATGGAAGAAGACGGCATTGAGAACAACTTTCCCGCCACCTACCGCACCCGCGAGACGGCGGACCTGTTCATGGCGCTCATCATCAAGCTCCTCAAGGACAAGGGGCGCGCCGCCGTGGTCCTGCCCGACGGCTTCCTGTTCGGCGAGGGGATGAAGACCCGCCTCAAGCAGTCGCTTTTGGAAGAGTGCAACCTGCACACCATCGTGCGGCTTCCCAACGGCGTGTTCAACCCTTACACCGGCATCAAGACCAACCTGCTCTTCTTCACCAAGGGGCGGCCCACTAAGCACGTCTGGTACTACGAACACCCCTATCCCGAAGGCGTGAAGAACTACAACAAGACCAAGCCGATGCGGTTCGAGGAATTCCAGACCGAGATCGACTGGTGGGGGAGCGAGGTTGACGGCTTCAGCGCCCGCGTGCAGACCGAGCAGGCCTGGAAGGTGCCGGTAGCGGACATCGTTGCCCGCAACTACAACCTGGACATCAAGAACCCTCACGTGGGGGAGCAGATCAGCCACGACCCTGACGAACTGCTGGCCAAGTACCGCACCATCATGGCCGAGGCGGCATCGATTCGGGAGCGGTTGAAACAGGAGTTGATGGCGGCGCTGGGTGGGAAGTAGGGGCAAGTTCCAAACCTGCCCGTTTTAAACAAAGACATAATGGGCAGGTTCCAAACCTGCCCGTTTTAAACCGAAACATGGTAATAATGGGCGGGTGAGCCCGCGGAAATAATGGGCGGGTTTGGAACCCGCCCCTACAGGCCCATCCATATGACATACAATCCAGACATTCATCACCGTCGTTCGATACGGCTTAAAGAATACGATTATTCAAGCGCCGGCGCGTATTTCATCACCATCTGCGCCTGGCAACGGGAATGCCTGTTCGGCATGCACGTAGGGGCGGGTTCTAAACCCGCTCGTTCCAAACCCGTCCTGGGTTCCAAACCCGCCCAGGAAACAACCATACAGTTAAACGAATTCGGCAAACAGGTTGAATTTACCTGGCATGATTTGCCACGACATAATGTCGGCATTATGTTGGATGCCTTCGTCATAATGCCCAACCACGTCCATTTCATAGTAATCATTGAAACCGGCGCGGGGTCAGAACGGGCGGGTTTGGACGGGGCAGGTTTGGAACGGGCGGGTTTAGAACCTAGGGCGGGTTTGGAACCCGCCCCTACGTTGTCGGAAATTGTTCGGCAATTCAAAACGTTTTCCGCCAAACGCATCAATGGATTGCGTGCCAACCCCGGTTGCCCGGTCTGGCAACGCAATTATTATGAGCGGGTGATCCGCGACGATCGGGAATTATCATCAATCCGTGAATACATCGCCAACAACCCGGCACAATGGGAAATGGACGAAAACCACCCGAATAATTTAACATGACTGTAGGGGCGGGTTCCAAACCCGCCCGGTTATGAATATTCCGGGTTAGGATTGGGCACGTAGGGGCAGGTCCCAACCTGCCCAGGTTAACCGTTAACGCATACGTAGGGGCAGGTTCTAAACCTGCCCAGGTTTCAAATGTTTTGGTCATGATAGGGCGGGTTTGGAACCCGCCCCTACAGGGAACACATGAATATATCAACCATCACCGATCACCTTGACCTCTGGACCTCGGCCCTGCTTACCAAATCCACCGCCGGGCGCGGCAGCAACGGCAAGGTGGAAGCCTACGGCATTAAGAAACTGCGGGAACTGATTTTGGAACTGTCTGTGCGCGGGAAGCTTGCACCACAGGTCCCCAATGACGAGCCGGTGAATGCACTCTTGGGAAGAATTGCAAAAGAAAGAAATCAACTGGCTAAAGAAGGCAAAATCAAGAAGCCAAAAGAATTGCCAGAGATTAGTGAGGATGAACGGCCATTTGGGCTCCCAAGGGGATGGGAATATGTAAGGTTAAACGACCTCGGAGAATGGGGTGCTGGCGCAACGCCATCACGTAGCCGTCATGATTATTACGGTGGTGATATACCATGGTTCAAATCTGGCGAACTCGTTGACGATTATATCTTAGAGGCAGAAGAACACATAACGAAGCTAGCTCTTAAAGAGACGTCGCTGAGGTGTAACAAGCCAGGGGATGTCTTGATTGCTATGTATGGCGCAACAATAGGAAAAACCTCAATACTAAAGGTTGCTGCGACAACAAACCAAGCTGTCTGCGCATGCACTCCTTTTACCGGTTTCTCGAATAGATTTCTGCTGACATTATTGAAAGCCTATAAAAGTCGATTTGTTGGTCAGGGAGCAGGTGGAGCACAACCAAACATTTCGCGTGAGAAAATTATTGCAACTGTAATTGCTCTCCCTCCTACAGCCGAACAACACCGCATCGTTGCCAAAGTCGATGAACTCATGGCCCTATGCGACCAACTGGAGCAGCAGCAAACCACCGGCATCGAAGCCTACCAAACCATAGTAGAAACCCTTCTCGGCATGCTCACCAGCGCCACATCGCCCAAGGATTTTGCCGAAGCCTGGGCCTGCATCGCCGACCACTTCGACACCCTGTTCACCACCGAACAGAGCATCGACCAGCTCAGACAAACCATCCTCCAATTTGCAGTTATGGGAAGGCTTGTGCCGCAAGACCCGAATGATGAACCGGCGAGTGTGTTGTTGGAGAAAATTGCCGCCGAAAAAGCGCGGTTGTTTAAAGAGGGGAAAGTAAATAAGCAAAAACCACTACCTAAAATTAGCGATGATGAAAAGCTATTTGAGATCCCCACTGTGTGGGCTTTTTCTCATTTACAAGATTTATCAGTAGTGTCCCAACGTTTAACTGAATAAAATCAGTTGGTTAGAGTTCTGGTTCGGTTCATTTTTGCAGTTGATGTCTGTAAGTGCCTGTAATAATGGAATTCGCTCGAAAATTGTTACGCTCAA
>JAMXLF010000037.1 GCA_024281055.1 Geobacteraceae bacterium | reverse complement strand
GAGAAGGAGGAGTTCCTCTGCCCCTGCCACGGCGGGCGCTACGCCAGCGACGGCAAGGTCCTCGCCGGTCCTCCGCCCAAGCCCCTGCCGTCAATTCCCGTCGCCCTTGCTGGCGACAACCTGCTGATCGGATAGGAGAGACATCAATGGGGCTGGGCAAAAAAATCGCTGATTTCATCGACGTGCGGCTGGGGGTTCGCGACATCCTCGAGCAGAACCTCACCAAATACCTCCTCCCCCGCAACATCAACAGCTGGTATACCCTCGGAGCGGTGCTGCTGACCCTCTTCGCCCTGCAGATCGGCACCGGCATCCTCCTCCTTGTCTACTACACCCCAACTGCCGACGGCGCCTTCCACAGCGTCCAGCGGATCATGAACGATATCCCCTTCGGCTGGCTGATCCGCACCGTCCACGCCGTGGGGGCCAACGTCATCGTCCTGGCGCTCCTGCTGCACATGCTCTCGGTCCTCTTCATGGGGAGCTACAAGCCACCCCGCGAGCTCACTTGGGTGGCGGGGTTCCTGCTGCTGCTCCTGTCCCTGGGGATGTGCCTGACCGGCTACCTCCTCCCCTGGAGCCAGCTCTCCTTCTGGGCAACCACGGTGGCCACCAGCAGCTCCGGCGAGATCCCCATGATCGGCGACGCGGTGCTCCGCTTCCTGCGGGGCGGGGCCACGGTGGGCCAGGCGACCCTCGGGCGGTTCTTCGCGCTGCACGTCATCGGCTTCCCGCTGCTCTTCGGGCTGCTGGTTTCGTCCCACCTTTTCTTCGTTCGCCGGGTCGGCATCTCCAAACCTCCCTTCGGCCCCGACTGGCGGCCGACCGAGCCTCCGAAGGCCTTCCACCACGAGGAGCATCCGGGCGGGATTCCTTTTTTCCCCCACTATGTGGCCAAGGACGGCGCGCTGGTTGCCTTCTTCCTCGCCCTGCTGCTGGCGGTAGTGTTCTTCGCGCCGACGCTCTTCTTCCCGCCGGCCACCTTCGAGCCGGCCAACCCCTTCGTCACCCCGAAGGGAATCAAGCCGGAGTGGTATTTCCTCTGGGCCTACCAGACCCTCAAGATCTTCCCGAGCGAGTTCCTCGGCCTGGCGGTGCAGGGCGTGGCGGTGACCCTGCTCCTCGTGCTCCCGTTCCTCGACCGCTCTCCGGAGCGGCGGCCGGTCCGGCGACCCCTCTTCGTGGCCGTCTACCTGCTCGGGATCGCCATCTTCCTGGCACTCGGCGTGTGGGGACATTACTCATGAGACGAAACCGGTTCCGACTGCTGCTCGCTGCCTGGCCGCTCCTGTTCCCCCTTCTCGCCGTCCCCTCCTTCGCCCAGACGGCGGAGACGGTCTGCATCCAGTGCCACGGCAGCCAACCCGGCCCCCTCGGCGCCCCGGTCGCCGCATGGCGCACGAGCATCCATGCCGCCAACGGCATCTCCTGCCACAACTGTCACGGCGGCGATCCAACCGACATGGCCAATGCAATGAACCCGGCCCGGGGGTTCCTCGGCGCACCCAAGGAGAACGATATTCCCGCGTTCTGCGGGCGCTGCCACGTCGGGGTCAAGGAGGATTACCTCGCCAGCGCCCATGGCCGGGCACTCGGCCATGGCGGCCCGCAGTGCGTCACCTGCCACACCAACCACGCCGTCCAGAAAGCCACGCCGGACCTGATCAACAGCCAGAGCTGCAGCCGCTGCCACGACTACGGCCGGGCCGAGCAGATCAAGGCGGCGGTAGTCGAAACCGACCGGAGGATCACCGAGGTCGACCGGTCGCTGGCCGACCTGCACCGGACCGGCATCGTCACCAAGGAGATGGAGGACGAGCTCTTCTCCCTGCGGAACCGCTTCCACCGCATCTTCCACAGCGTCGACGTGGACAAGGTCCGCAGCCAGACCGCTGATTTCCAGACGGAGTTGCAGAAAATCCAGGGGCATATTACCGCGATCGAAGCCCAGCTGCAACGCCGCAAGGTCTGGGGCGGTGTCGTGGTCGCCCTCCTGGTGTGCTGGGGGATAGTGGCTCTGCTCGTCTTCGAGAGCTATCGGAAGGAAAAGTAGCCGGCCGCTGTGTTTGTTGTAGTGAGGAGTTAGTTGGGAAAAAGCCGCTTCCGGTGAGGATGTGGCTTTTTTGCGGAGCGGTCTCGTCCCGCGGCCCTGCAATTCCAATTCGAGCGAAGCTTGACTTATAGTACCACATGTAGTATCGTCATTACATGGGCACAGCCGAGAAGCTACTGGAAAACATGCGACACAACCCGCATGACTGGCGGATAGAGAACCTTGTTACCGTTGCCGGAAAGTATGGTATCGAGATCCGGAATCATGGGGGCAGCCATTATATCTTTTCCTATCCCGGCGTTGAGCTTGCGGTCAGCGTCCCGGCCCACAGACCGATAAAGCCGGTGTACATCAAACAATTTATCGTCCTGATCGACCAGGCAAAGGAGAAACGGCCATGAGCGTGAAAAAGGTCAAAGCCATCAAGCCTCCCTATAAATTCGAAGAATACATGCACGAAATCACACCGCTGCCCAAAGAGGATGGTGACGGTTTTCTCATCACCTTTCCCGACCTCCCCGGCTGCATGGCCGATGGAGAAACCATCGAAGAGGCGATCACCAACGGAAGGGACGCGTTTGCCGCCTGGATTTCCGCGGTCGTCGACATGGGGCGGCCGGTCCCGAAGCCGACGGCGAAGCCGGTCGAATTGATCGAGGCCTCCGGCAAGTTCGTCGCCCGCCTCCCCAAGAGCCTGCATGCCCGCCTTGCCGCACGGGCCAAGCAGGAAGGGGTCAGTCTGAATACGCTGGTTCTTGCCCTGATAGCAGAAGGTCTCGGGCATAGGGAGGTATGCGGGCATTGAACAAAACTAGAAGCATTATCAGACTGTTGAAAAACGTCATGAGGACCCACAGGGCCTAAAGCGCAAATGAGCGAAAGAGCGAGGCGTACCAGTCTGACCCTTGATTCTACCCTCACCGACACAGGCATACCACCAAGCCCCTGGGCGGTTAACACCAGGGGCTTTGGTGTGTCTGGGGCCCGCATTTTCCTTCAGGCCTCCCGCGGCATGAGCCGATGGACGGCGCACATGATGATGACCGCGAGCATGATGAACAATGCATCCCGCAGCGTCGCCATGATGCCGAGCGAAACGATCAGGGTGGTTGCGCAGGCGGGAGGATGCCTGGCACCCGCCGCCAGCATGCCGGCGGTCGTCAGGATGACGGAAATCACCCCGCTGACTGCAAGACGGAGCAGAGAGAGGGAAAGGGACGGCGGCAAATTCCCGAGGTCGAGCTCCTCTGCAATCGTGTAATACGCCAGGAGCCCGCCGACGACCCCGATCAGGTGGCCGCCGATTACCGTCCGCAGCATATCCCCGGGTTTCTTCTCCATAACGAGGGAAAAAGCGGATGGGCCGAGGCTCGGAAAGATGAACGGCCGACCCGTCACCCAGGCGATTGCGCCCGGCACGCAGAGAAGAAGGCCAACCTTCAGGCTGTCGCGGATAATCCTGGACATGAGCACCTCTCTCTTCGCACCGTTTGCAAATGGCGGCTGCAGGCATCGGGAAAGCCGCCGCGATTCATTTCTCCTCCCCCCGGATGTCGACGACCATGGCGGTGCAGTCATCTTCCGGCGGATCGGCAATACCGAAGTCCCGCAGGGCCTTGAAGAGAGAGCCCAGGAACTCCGTGTGGCCAGCCTCGCTTCCCGTCAGTGCCGCCCTGAGACGCTCTGCACCGAATCGTTCCCCGGAGGCGCCGGCGGCTTCGATGATGCCGTCGGTATAGAGGAGCAGCCGGTCTCCCTTCGCCAGACGGAACGACCCGGTTGTCGTGTCGATGGTCTCGAAATATCCGAGTGGCTGGGTAGTGGGCGCAAGCTCGATGACCTCCCCGCCCCGGCGCACCAGAGCGGGGACATGACCGGCGTTGACATAGTCCATTGCCAGGGTTTTCGGGTCGATGATACCCAGAAAGAGGGTGGAGGAAAAATATTGATCGAGGGTCCGGGAGCGCTCGGCAAAGCGGAGGAGAAAGTCGTTCACCTGCGCTGCCAGCTCGACCGGAGCTACGGCGTCGAGGGCCGCGCGGTGGATGAAACCGTAAATAAGCGCCATCACCAGGGAGGCGTGCAGGCCATGACCGGTCACATCGCCGATGAAAACGGCCAGTCCGCCGTCCGGCACGGAGACAAAATCGAAATAATCTCCGCCCAGGACGCCGGCCGTGCGGTTCCTGACCCCGATGCAGTTCCAGGTGCAGACCGGCGAGCTTTTGGGGAAAAGGAGCCGCTCCACTTCGCGGGCCAGCCTCATTTCGAACGTGTCGATCTGCAATCTGTCACCAGGTTTGGCGCGTGTCACCCTTGATGGTCCTCCTGCTAAGGGCTGCAATAGGGGATAACGCACAGGATTTTATAACGAAAGTATACCGGAGCAATCATGATAATCAACAGATGACACAAAGTGTGCGACATACGATTTAATGTAATTATATTAACATGTTGCACACATCCCCTGGCATTGAAAGAGGAGTATACTGTAATCAGGAAAGGAGAAACTTAATGACAAAAGGAAGGTGACTACACCATGAAAACCGAGAAAGGAGAAAGAGTATCGGAGGCTGAAATCGCCGTTCACTGGCAGGAAGAAGAGTACTATCAACCGCCCGAGTCGTTCGTGGAGCAGGCTAACCTGACGGACAAGGGCGTTTACGAGCGTTTCTCCCCCGACAAGTTCCCGGGGAGCTTCGAAGAATATGCCAACCTTCTGCACTGGTACCGCAAGTGGGACGCGGTCCTGGACAGCAGTCATCCCCCATTCTGGCGCTGGTTCGCGGGCGGCAAACTGAACGCGAGCGACAACTGCATCGACCGGCACCTGCCGAACTACCGGAACAAGGCAGCCATCCACTTCGTTCCCGAACCTGAAGATGAGGCAACCCAGCACGTCACCTATCAGGAACTGTTCGTGAAGGTGAACGAGTTCGCGGCGCTGTTGCGGGATTTCGCCGGTCTGAAGAAGGGTGACCGGGTGACGCTGCACATGCCGATGGTGCCCGAATTGCCCATCACCATGCTCGCCTGCGCGCGGCTGGGGCTCATTCACTCCCAGGTATTCAGCGGCTTCAGCGCCAAGAGCGTAGCCGACCGGGCAGCAGACGCCGAAAGCCGGGTATTGATCACCATGGATGCCTACTACCGGGGCGGCAAGCTCCTCGACCACAAGGAGAATGCCGATGAAGCAGTGGAACTGGCCACTAAAGCGGGGCAGAAAATCGACAAGGTCCTGGTCTGGCAGCGCTATCCGGGACGCTATTCCAGCCCGACCCCCCTCGTTGAAGGGCGGGATTTCATCATCAACGACCTGCTGAAAGGGTATCGGGGCCGCCGGGTCGCCCCGGAAGAGATGCTGGCCGACGACCCGCTCTTCCTGATGTACACCAGCGGCACCACCGGGAAACCGAAGGGATGCCAGCACAGCACGGGGGGTTACCTCTCCTACGTGGCGGGCACTGCTAAATACATCCAGGATATCCATCCGCAGGACGTCTACTGGTGCATGGCCGACATCGGCTGGATCACCGGGCATTCCTACATCGTCTACGGTCCGCTCGCCCTGGGGGCCTCGGTGGTGGTCTACGAAGGAGTTCCCACCTGGCCCGATGCGGGTCGTCCGTGGCGGATCGCCCGGGATCTCGACGTCAACATCTTCCACACCTCCCCGACGGCGGTACGGGCACTGCGCCGGGCCGGTCCCGACGAGCCTGCCAAGTACGAGTACCACTTCAAGCTGATGACCACCGTGGGCGAGGCGATCGAGCCCGAGGTGTGGCGGTGGTACTATAATGTGGTGGGAAAAGGCGAGGCGGTCATCGTCGACACCTGGTGGCAGACCGAGACGGGGGGCTTCCTCACCAGCACCATGCCGGCGCTCCACGCGATGAAGCCGGGGAGCACGGGGCCGGCAATGCCTGGCATCTACCCGGTCATCTTCGACGATGAGGGGAACGAAATCCCCGAAGGGTCGGGCCGGGCCGGGAACATCTGCATCCGCAACCCCTGGCCGGGCGTCTTACAGACCATCTGGAAAGACCCTGACCGCTTCGTGGGGCAGTACTACAGCCGCTACTGCAAAGACCCCGCGAGCACCGACTGGCATGACTGGCCGTACCTGACGGGCGACGGCGCCACCCAGGAGGCCGACGGCTACTACCGCATCCTCGGCCGGATCGACGACGTGATCAACGTGGCGGGCCACCGGCTCGGTTCCAAGGAGCTCGAATCCGCAGCCCTGGTTATCCCCGAGGTAGCCGAAGCGGCAGTAGTCCCGGTCGCGGACGAGATCAAGGGGAGAATGCCCGAGCTGTACGTATCCCTGAAAGCGGGCTACGCGTCCGGCGAGGAGCTGGAGCAGCGGATTTCCGACGCCGTCGTGGCGGAAATCGGCCCCATCGCCCGGCCGCGGGCGGTGCTGATCGTCCCCGACATGCCGAAGACCCGCTCGGGTAAGATCATGCGCCGTGTGCTGGCGGCAATTTCCGGCGGCGCAGACGTCGGCGATACGACCACCCTGGCCAACCCCGAGGTCGTGGCTGAAATCCAGAAACTCCATGGGCGGTACGAACTGGCCCATGCAGCCTGAGTACCGCAACCTCACCGCGTAAAGGAAGCCGGCACCCTGAAAAGGGGCCGGCTTTTTATGTAACTAATTCCCCCAGGCCGACTGCCAAGAGCCGACAGGGGGGCACACCGGCAGCAAAACTCAGGCGGGTGTTTAGCTGATCATTTGTGCAATCTTGCTCTTCTGCTTTTCCAGCCTTTGCTGTCCCTTATCAATTACCGACAAGAGATCCCTCTTCGCTTCTTGGGTCATTTCCTTCCCGTTGTGCAGCAGTTCCGATACGTCATGTCCCACCGCATCAACATATTCGTCCATTTTCTCGGAAAACTGATGGACGGCCTTGTCTGTTCTGCCGCCAACCGTTTTCGCGTAACGAACGATGTCCTTGCGTGTCTTTCTTCCCGCTTGCGGCGCAAGCAGCAATGCCAGCCCTGCTCCGAGTATTCCGCCGCCGATGACCTTGAGGGAATCTGCCATGGGATTGTACTCTTTGCGTGCCATTTGTCCGCCTCCTTATGTTTATGTGCTGTGGACTTCAACACTCGCAATTATACCGCGTTACGAAGTTATGCAAGTCGTTGACAAAAATTTTTCAGGTACAGGGAGAAACGCTTCGGAAGCGACCTCAAATTCATCCAGAAAGGCCCAAGAATTAATGTTGACTTGCTCTTGCGCGCTCCAGAAAGTTTGCTAGAAGAAGTAGATACCGTTAGAGAACATCCTGAACCACAACAACAACAAAACGTAGGTAAACCCTCGATCCCGGAGCATAATTATGGCCGGTTGGGAAGGTGGCAACATGAAAGATGTCTTCGTAGTGGAAGCGTTACGCACGCCGTTCGGTTCATTCTGCGGCGCTTTGGCCGATGTCGAGGCACCGAAACTTGCGGCTGCCGTTATAACGGGGCTGCTGCAGAGGGCTAGCCTCGCTTCCGAAGCCGTGGACGAGGTAATCGTCGGCCAGGTGCTGCCGGGAGGATGCGGGCAGGCGCCGGCGCGGCAGGCCATGCGCTTCGCGGGGATTCCGGACTCGACCCATGCGATGACGATCAACAAGGTGTGCGGGAGCGGCCTGAAAGCGATCATGCTCGGCGCCGGCGCGCTGCGGCTCGGAGATGCCGAAGTGGTGATCGCCGGGGGAATGGAGAGCATGTCGCTCGCCCCGTACTTTCTCAGGAAAGCCCGTACCGGTTACCGCATGGGGCATGGCGAGATATTCGATCTGATGATCTTTGACGGGCTTCAGGACCCGTATTCCGGGCGTCACATGGGAGAAATCGGCGACGCAAGCGCCGCACGAAACGGCATCGGCCGCGCGGAGCAGGATGAATACGCCTTGCGCTCTTACCGGCTGGCCCAGGCTGCGGTCAACGAAGGGATATTCGCGGGGGAAATCGTACCGGTGGTGAAGAAGGGGAAGAAAGGCGTTGAGACGATAGCCACCGACGAAGACCCGTTCAAGGGGGATATCGGCAAGCTGAGTGAGCTGCGACCGGTGTTCGGCAAGGAGGGGACCATCACTGCCGGCAATGCCTCCAGCATCACCGATGGCGCGGCGCTTGCGCTCCTTACCGACGAGGCGGGACTGAAGAAGCATAACCTGAAGCCAAAGGCGCGGGTCGTGGCGATGGCCACCGAAAGCCGCCATCCGGACCATTTCCCCGAGGCGCCCGTCGGAGGTATCGAAAAGGTGTGCGCCCGGGCGGGCCTCTCTCTCGCCGATATCGACCTGTTCGAAATCAACGAGGCGTTCGCCTCGGTCGTGCTCATCGCAATCAAATCACTGAAGCTCGACATTAACAAGGTCAACGTGAACGGTGGTGCCTGCGCCCTCGGCCATCCGATCGGGGCCAGCGGTGGCAGACTGGCGGCCACGGTGATCCGCGAATTGCACAGACGGCAGGCCAGGTATGGACTGGCAACGCTCTGCATCGGCGGGGGAGAGGCCGTCGCGGTGATCTTCGAGCGGGTGTAGAAGAAAGGTCTGCCTGCCGCAACAGCTCACCCGGGCCATCGTCAAGGTTGACACTCGGCCATCCACCGATATGCTTTGATACAAATACCGACTAAAGGCGATCACCAATGACCTACATGGTGTTGGCAGACATCGTCGTCCTGGTCCATACACTCTGGACCTTATTTCTCGTCATCGGCGCCTGGTGGGGGGTACGCTCCAGAGCTGTACGGCTCGTTCATGTTCTGGGGCTCGTCTATGCCGGCGTCACCGTCCCGTTCGACGCGCCGTGCCCATTATCCACCCTGAGGCTCTGGCTCCTCGAAAGGTATAATCCCCATACCACGTATACAGGCCACTTCATCGGCTATTACGCCGACAAGCTCCTCCACATAGACCTGCCGTTCCACTTCGTCGAGGTATCCACCATCCTGCTCTGTCTCTTCAATTTCTGGCTCTATTTCGGAAAAAAAGCGTCGTCGCTCCGACATCGCCTAGGGAGCCCCCGCTGACGGTCAGCCGAACAGGGCGCGCCACTCCTGGGCCAGGTCGATATTGTAGATCCAGTAATGAAACGCCGCGCCGAGGCAGGCATGGGAAAAGGCCAGGGGGATGAGCCGGCGGTAGCGGTAGTACATGACGGTCCAGATGACCCCGGCAAACACAGCGGCAACGGAGAGCCCCAGATCAGGAAGGTGCACGAGGCCGTATGCCAAGGCGGTACAGATCACGGCCATCCACGGAGGGAGAAGCACGAGGAGCCGGCCGAACAGGTAGAACTGGAAGAGGGTCTGCTGGAGAAGCGCCCAAGGGAGATAGAAACCCACCGCCAGCAAGATCTGCCACCGCCCCACACGAGCCATGGCCCCCTGCCAGCCCCCCGCCATGTAGCCGAGCAGGACGCCGGTGCCGAAGCAAAGAAAAAGAAGCAGGACGGTCAACGGGACGAGTACCGACAGGACTCCACGCAGCCTCCGCGCTTCTGGCACCGGCGACTCGATCCGGCCCCATACCATGTTGGTGGTGAACCTGGCATCGAAGGACAGGAGCACCAGGGCGAACAGAGCGAGGGCGATGTCGAGAAGGATGCTCCGCCGCGGAAACACCACCAGGAAAAGGGTGGCCAGAATCGCGATCGTGACCAGTTCGATGCGGAGCCGGGGTTTGACGCTCGATGCCTTCATCTTTTCTCACCCGGGCGGCACATTACCGCCCCCCTTAAGGGAACGTTTTACCGGCTAACAGCCGCCAGGCCAGAAGCTTCACCCGGTCGTTCACCAGAAACCAGCAGAGCGCGTATCCCCAGACGAAAGCCCCCCACACCCAACCGGTCGGCGCCATGAACACTCCGTACACCGCGATGAGGGTGGCGAGCGTCTGGGTGCCGACGACCGCGGCAAACAGGATCGGTGCCGGGGGTGTCGACCAGAACGGACCGCGGGTGCGGGTCAGGAAGATGGTCAGGTGCCCCGCCACCGACAGCTTCAGGTACATCAACGACTGGATCATGTCCCGGCCGAGGTGGAACACCCTTTCTCCAAGATAGAACAGCCCGAAGGAGGCAACCACGCCGATGCAGCCGAGGACCGTCGCCACTCCCAGCACGTTCCGCATGTTCCACGCCTCGGGTCGCTCCGAGGGGCGGGCCCGGTCGTAGGAGATGGCCAGGATGGCGCCATCGTTCAGAAGCGCCAGCAGGACGATCATCACGGCTGTCACCGGGTAGAAGTTGAAGACCAGGATCGACAGGGTCATGAAGAGGAGGACCCGGATGGTCTCGGAGATCCGGTAGATGGCATAGCTGTTCATCCGCTGGAAGATGGTGCGGCTCTCCCTGATGGCGTCGATGATCACCGACAGCCCGGGGGTGAGGAGCACGATGGCAGCCGCCGCCCGGGCCGCATCGGTCGCCCCGGAAACGGCGATCCCCGCATCGGCCTTCTTGAGGGCCGGTGCATCGTTTACCCCGTCGCCGGTCATCCCGACGATGTGCCCCTGGCTTTGCAGCGCCTCCACGATGCGGAACTTGTGCTCAGGAAAAACCTGGGCGAAACCGTCGGCCTGCTCGATGGCGGCAATGAGCCCCGCTTGATGCGTCTCGGGGCTGTCGAACACCCCGGCATCGACGATAGTGGCGCCAAGCCCGAGCTGGTTCCCAATCTCCCGGGCGATGGCGAGCTGGTCGCCGGTCACCATCTTGACCTCCACCCCCATCCGGGCGGCAGTCTCGATGGTTTCCTTCGAATCCTCGCGCGGTGGATCGTACAGGGGGATGACGCCGATGAACTTCCACCCCTCCCCTTCCGCGCTCCTGGCCACCCCCAGCGAGCGGAAGCCGCGGCCGGCAAAGGCCTCCACGGCGCGATCCACCTCCGGCCCCACTTCGGCCGCATTGACTGCGAGCCCCATGATCACCTGGGGCGCCCCCTTGGCCACCCTGAACCGCTCACCATCCGGGCCCCGCACCTCCGCCTCGGTCCTTTTCCGGACCGGGTCGAAAGGGGAAAAGCCGGTCACCGTCCCGCCTTCCAGCGCAGCATCACCGGCCCCTTCGAGCACGGCCAGGTCGATCGGGTCCCGGTCCTCGGCCCGGGAGGCAAGGGCCGCGCAGCCGAGCACCTCCGTCACGCTGCTCCCGCCGACCACGAACGGTTCCCCCATGGTGAGGCGGTTCTGGGTGAGGGTGCCGGTCTTGTCGGAGCAGAGGATGTCCATCCCGGCCAGCTCCTCGATCGAGGAAAGCCGACTGACGATCGCCTGCCGCCGGGCGAGCGTCCGGGAGCCGACCGCCATGGTCACCGACAGCACCGTCGGCATGGCGACCGGGATGGCCGCCACGGTGAGGACCAGTGCGAACTGGAGGGAAGTGACCAGGCTGTCCCCCCGTGACAGGGCGACCGCGAGGATCAGGGTCACCAGCGCCAGGGCGATGACGATCAGGTAGTTGCCGATCTTCAGCACGGCCCGCTGGAAATGGCTGACCGTGTGCGCCTCCTCCACGAGGCGGGCGGTCTTGCCGAAGTAACTCTGCTGGCCGGTAGCCGTAACCACCGCGTCCCCCTCGCCGCGCCTGACGATGGAGCCGGAATAGACCGTTTCCCCCTCGCCGCGGGTGACCGGGAGAGACTCGCCGGTCAGGGCCGACTGGTCTACCTCCATCTCCTCAGCGGAAACGAGCCGGGCATCGGCCGGGACAATATCGCCGATGCGGACCCGGATCAGGTCGTCCGGCACCAGCTCGCGGGACGGCACCGTGGTCCAGGCGCCGTCCCGGCGCACTTTTGCCACCAGCGCCAGCTTGGCCTTGAGGGCGGCAATGGCGTTTCCCGCCTGGTACTCCTCCCAGAAGCCGACCAGCGCGTTCATTGCAAGCAGCACAAGGATGATGACGAAGTCCGCCCAGTGCTGCACCACGGCAGAGAGAACGGCCGCGGCCTCGATCATCCAGGGTATGGGTCCCCAGAAGTAGGAGAGGAACTTGAGGAGCGGATTCTCCTTCTTCTCCGGGAGTTCGTTCGGCCCGTACTCCGCAAGGCGGCGCGCTGCCTCTTCGCGGCTGAGCCCATCGGGAGACGAACAGGTCTCAGCTTCGGCATCCGGCGGTGATTTACGTCGCGGCTCTTCCGGGGAAGAAGGCATCGTCATCTGCGGGTTCGCAGGAAATTGACCAGTTCCCACCGCTCCCGGGGCGTGAGTTTGTTCTGGAACGGCGGCATGCGGCCGAAGCCCTGGGTAATGGCGGTAAATATCGTGGTGTCGCTCAACCCGTGCACCATGTCGTGGTCGAGCGCCGGAGGGGGTGGAACGAGCTTTTTGCCTACAGGCCCCCGCTCTGCCGAGGTTTGGCCGTGGCACATGACGCAGTTGATCTCGAAGAGTGCTTTCCCCGCTGCCAGGGACTCTTCGGTGGGAGCGACGGGATTCTTCTGCCCAGCCTCCTGCGGGACGATTTCCTTCCCGGATACCGGCACGGAGTCCGGAGGCGGGGAGAGGACCGGCGCCTGGTAGGGCTTGTACGAGGGTTGTTTGTCCAGCCAGATCGCCGCCGTCAACAAGGGCGCAGCGACGAGAATGACCACTTTCGCGAAGCGTTTCATAACGTAGCCTCGGTAACCATGCGAAGCGCCCCTGCCTCTTTCATGATCTCCTCCGCCCGGCGCTTCTGTTCATCGGCCGGAAGGACGGCGATGCCACCGACACACTCGCCCGGCTTCAACCCCTCACCGCAGGCCACCGCCTCCCCCCCCGCGTGAATGGTGATACCGATGCCGATGCACCCCTCGCTGATCTCCGGGGCGTACAGGCGTTTTCCCCGCGGTGGAAGCCTCATCTCCAGGAACATTCCCACAATGGTTCCCACCAGGAAGAAGAGCATGGTGAGCTCGTAGGTAACGATACCGGTCGGGTAGAAGGCGATGATCGGCTTGTCGCCGGTCCTGACCGGGTAGAGCCAGGCGGTGCCGGCAGCCAGGAGAAAGCCGGCGCCCGCGCCGGCGAAGCCGCATGCCAGGGTGAACCAGCGAAACCACGAGCGCTGGTCGGTCTTCACGAGCACGCCGTCTGGATAGGGGGACGAGGTGAGTGAGGTGATCTGGGCCTCGGTGAACCCTTCCCGCACCAGCCGCTCCACCGCGCCCGCCGCACTCTCCACGTCCCTGAAAATCCCCAGGAGTTCCATGCCTTACTCCTTTCCCGCAAGCGACGGCAGGCGGGTCCGGCCGACGGGGACCAGTCTCTTCTGCGTCTCGTACTCCCGCACGTCGGTCGTAGCCACCATCGGGAAGGTCTTGGCGAAGAGGGTGTACATGAGGGCGAAGCCTGCGAAGGCCCCCGCGGTGACAGATATCTCCACCCAGGTGGGACGGTAAGTCCCCCATACGAACGGCATGTTCTTGTGGGAAAGGGACGGCACGATGATCAGGAAGCGCTCGATGAACATCCCGACGTTGATGAGCAGCGTGATCACCAGCATGACCGGAATTGAGCGGCGCAGCCGCTTGAAGCAGAGGCAGATGATCGGCAGGATCGCGTTGCCTACGAGCATCAGGAGGAGGATGAAGGTGTACTTGTGTGCCATGAAGCCGTAGACCTCCCATTCGATCGGCTCGTGGGCGTACCAGGTGGTCTGCACCTCGACGAAGTAGGCGTAGGACCAGAGCAGTGCGATGACCAGCTGGAGCTTCCCCATGTTGTCGAAGTGGAGCGGCGTCAGGTACTCCTCCAGGTGGAAGGCCTTGCGGATGATGATCATCAGAGTGATGACGGCCGCCACCCCGGAATGGATGGCGCCGATGACGAAGTACGGTGGGAAGATGGTGCTGTGCCAACCGGGGATCACGGTGACGGCGAAGTCCCAGGCGACGATGGAGTGGACCGACACGGCCACCGGGATGATCAGGGCCGCCATCAGGGTGGAGGCCTTCTGGAAGACCACCCACTCACGGGCCGTCCCCCGCCACCCCATGGCCAGCACGGTGTACAGCTTGAGCCGCCAGCCGCTGGCCCGGTCCCGGGCCACCGCGAGGTCCGGGAGCATCCCCAGGTAGAGGAAGAGGGAACTGCCGATGATGTAGGTGAAGATCGCCGTCGCGTCCCAGAGGAGTGCCGAGCGGAAGTTGGGCCAGAGTCCCCGCTGGTTGGGATACGGGATCAGGTAGAAGAAGACCCAGTTGCGCCCCAGGTGGATGAGGGGGAAGAGTCCCCCTACGGCCACGGTGAAGACGGTCATGGTTTCGGCGGCGCGCAGAATCGGCCGGCGCCAGTTGGCCTGGCAGAGGCGCAGGATGGCGGACACCATGGTCCCGGAGTGGGAAAGTCCGATCCAGAAGACGAAGTTGACGATGTAGACCCCCCACATGACCGGCCGGTCGAGACCGGTCACGCTCATGTCGGTGTACATCTGGTAGGAGAATGCCGCGAGGCCCCATGCGACAACCGCCCCGAGGAACAGGGCGAGCCCGTACCACTTCCAGGTGGGGGTTCGGAGCGAGGAGAGGAGCTCGTCGTTGAGTTGCGTGGCGCTCTTGGTGGTTGATGATGTCGGGCCTGTCGGAATTGTCCGACCAGTCTGATCCGATATCTCAGACATGCTCTCTGCCTCCTCCCTTGAGGTACGTTATCGAAGGATGGGTCCCCAGGTGCTCCAGGAGGCGGAAGCCGCGGGGGCTGCGAGAAAGGCGCGCCGCGCGGCTGCGCGGGTCGGCCAGATTCCCGAAGACCAGAGCCTCGGTCGGGCAGGTCTGGGCGCAGGCCGGCTGGACTTCGCCGTCCCGGATCTTGCGCCCCTCACCCTCGGCGTCCTCCCTGGCCCTGCGGATCCGCTGGATGCAGAAGGTGCATTTTTCCATCACCCCCCGGGGACGGACGGTAA
Source organism: Geobacteraceae bacterium (assembly GCA_024281055.1). GTDB lineage: Bacteria > Desulfobacterota > Desulfuromonadia > Geobacterales > Geobacteraceae > JAMXLF01. The sequence continues at coordinate 26,939 of JAMXLF010000037.1, read as the reverse complement.
TGTCGGGGGAGAGCTGGTTGTCCAGGGGCTTCGGCCATTCATGGCTGTAGAAGTTGAAAACCCGCACGGCATAGGGACAGTTGTTGCCGCAGTACCGGGTGCCGACGCAGCGGTTGTAGACCTGGCCGTTCAGCCCCTCGGGGTTGTGGTAGCTGGCGTAGACCGGACAGACAGGCTCGCAGGGCGCGTCGTGGCAGTGCTGGCAGAGAACGGGGAGAAAACGGACCCTCACGTTGGGGTATTCCCCAACCCAGAACCGCTCGATACGCAGCCAGTGCATATCGCGCCCCTCGGCGATCTCCCGCTTTCCGCAGATGCCCACGTTGTTCTCCGCCTGGCAGGCAACCACACAGGCGCCGCAGCCGGTGCAGCGGTCGAGGTCGACCACCATTCCCCATCTGTACGGGCTCGTCATTTTTTCCATGGGTGTCTCAACTTGTACCATTAATTAAGTCCCCTCCCCCCTTAGTGGGGGAGGGTCAGGGTGGGGGGGAAGTTGCCACCTTTGATGTCGCCAGCAGTTTCACCCTCCCCCTACCCCCCTCCCATCAAGGGAGGGGGATTTATTAACCAACGGTGTCGACATCATATCTCTATCAGCTCGCTCCGGTAGCTCCCCTGTGGGTTTCCGGCGGTCACCAGTTCGCCTTTCTCGGAAATCCGCGTCACCCGCACCATGGTGGCGTTCCAGGCGGGTTGCGGTTCCCTGTTAATGCCCATAAGCGCTACCAGCGCAAGAGGATTCGCCCCTCTCCCTTTTGCGTAACGCCCTCCCCCGTGGTGCCCCTGCCCCAGCGGGATCGCCACCGTGTCGGGGCGGATGCCGGGGTAGATCACCGCCGGCAGACGCAGCGAGCCCTGAGGCGAGGTCACCTCCACCAGGTCGCCGAAAGAGATTCCCAGCCAGACCGCGGTTTCGGGATTGAGCTCGACCCAGCTGTCCCAGACCACGGTGGTCATCGGGTCGGGGAGCTGCTGCAGCCAGGGAAGCGGCGCACCTCTGCCGTCAAGGAAGGCGGTGGAGGGGTAAACCTGCAGATGGAGCGGAAACTGCTTCTCATCCCCGGCAAACCGGGGCTCGCCCGGGTCGGGCAGAGTTGCGCCCGCGGCCCATCGAAGCGACTTCCCCTGGCCGTTATTTGCTTTGAAGAGCCCCCCCTGCCGGAGCAGATCCACCCACACCACTTCGAAATCGCCCCCACCCGCAGGACCGACCCGCTTTTTAATCGAACTTTTCAACATCTCAAGGTACGACTGATAGGGAAAAGCCGCCGCCATCGTCCCCCCCAGCCCGCGGGCCGTCGCCATCAACACCTCGGGGAACTGGCGGGTATCGTAAAGTGGCGTTACCACAGGCTGCATGAGCCCGATCACCGGTTCCCGCGTCCCGGCCAGGGGAATCACGTCTCCCCAACTCTCCAGGGCAGCGTGGTCCGGCAGGACCAAGTCCGCCTGCAGGGCGGTGTCGTCCAGGAGCGAGGAGAAGCTCGCGATAAACGGCACCCTCGCCAGCGCTTCCTGGAAACCGGTGGCAGGCGGAACGGCGTGCACGGGGTCACCATGAACCATGACAACACTGATCCGGTCACCGAGCATCCTGTCGACCAGGGAAAGGAGCTCGGCAAATGAGTCCTCGGGGCCGGTCGTCTCCCCGGCATCGGGGTAGATTCCCCCCGGCCGGTTGAGGTTTCCCACCAGCACGTTGAGCAGTTGGACGGCGCGGACTGCATCCGGGCCGTTCGTCTGGAAGGCGACCGGCTCCCCCGCCATGGCCAGCGCCGGTCGGGTCGTGGCAAACTCCCTGGCTACCTCCGCGATGACATCCTGACGAAGGCCGGAAAGATGCGCCACCCGGTCAAGATCGTACGCCTCCAGCCGGCGCAGGAGGTCATCGGCCCGCAGGCCGTTCGCAGTGAGGGAACCCGCGTCGAAAAGAGACTCGGCCAGGATCAGGCGGGCAATGCCCAGAGCCAGCATCCCTTCGCTGCCCGGTCGGGCCGCCATCCAGCGGTCGGCCGAGGCGGCGGTGAGGGACATGCGCCCGCCGACATAGGTGAAATGGCCGCGGACCGTGTCCCGCCCCTGGCGCATCCTGCCAAAGGCGAAGCCGTACTGGACCGGCGACAGGTGGTATTCCACGAAATCGGCGCCGAAGCTGAGGAGATAACGGGTCTCGGCGATGTCGTAGTACGGGAGGCTCGGCTGGCCGAAACTGCGGCGCGCGGCGGTGCGAAGCCAGTCGGGGCCGAGGAGTTCGTAGGAGAGGTGCCGGGGGGAACCGAAAGAACGCATGAAACCAGCCGCGAGTTCCGCCAGGGTTCCCCGGAGAGGCGGCGTCACCAGGGCCAGCCGGTCCGTGGCCCGTTCCCGTTGCAGCTTCCCGAGCTGCTCCGTGAGGAGCGCGAGCCCCTCTTCCCAGGAAATCCGCGTGAATTGTCCGGAGCCGCGGGGACCGCTCCGCTTGAGGGGCTGCGTCACCCGGTCGGGATGGTAGAGTTCCTGGACAACGGCCTGGCCCCGGGCGCAGAGCTTTCCCCTGTTGAGGGGGTGAGCGGGGTTTCCCTCTATTTTCTTGGCCCGTCCCTCCGACACCCGCACCAGGATACCGCACCCTGCCGGACAGAACCGGCAGGAGCTGGCGTAGTATACGGCCATGCCGGGAGTCACCCCCTCGTCCGGCGGGGTCAGGTAGGGGATGAGCTTCTCGTTTGCCGAGCGGCACCCCGAAAGCCAGGAAGCGGCGGCCGTCATCGTGCCGAGCTGCAAAAAGGTTCTCCGTTTCATGCGGCCCTCTATCTAACTTAGATGTGGCAGGTCCAGCAGTCGATACTGGCCTTGTGCTTCCGGTGGCAGTCCAGGCACCACCCCATCTTGAGCTTGACGGACCTGGTGATCCGGTCCATGGTGGCCACCACGCCATGGCAGCGAGCACAGCCAAGCCCGGCCCGGACGTGCATCATGTGCGGGAAATAGACGAAGTCCGGCAGGCTGTATACCCTGACCCAGGGGATCGGCTCCTTTCTATCCCAGTATCCCATCAGTTTCTTGATTTCCGGCGCATCCGGGGCGATGAACAGGTGGCAGGCCCGGCACTCCGCCACCGCCGGTATGCTGGCAACCGGCGACTTCGAGGCTGAGCTGTGGCAGAAGAGACACTGGATGCCGTTCGTACCGGCATGCACCTTATGGCTGAAGGCAATCGGCTGGACCGGTGAGCGGTCCCGGAGATCCATCGGGAGAATGTACATCCACGCCAGGACGACGAAAAGAGCGACAGCCACAACGGCGAGCGCGCCGATAAGCCACGAAAGTTTCATACTGTTCCCCAGAGAGAAACCGGGAAAATGGCGATCGGGGCGAAACTCGACCCGATATAATTAATCGTAGCAGACGGATATCGGCTGTCAAACAGGCGCGAGGTATGCTGCCGGACAGCTATTCCACTTCCGCCGCGCACGGAAAGAGCCAACCAGGGCTCCAACCGGGAAATCCCACACAGTAGACCGTGTCCTACTGCACGGCCGGACCGGGTTCCACGCGTTAAGATTGACTTCCCCACCTCGCTGTTTTACAATATGCACTTTAACGACGAACAAGATCCCCTGCGAAATGAATACAAAAAGATCACGTAAAAGACTCACACTCGTTCAAAAGCTCATCGTCAGCTACGCAGCCATGCTGTTCTTCACCACGGCTGCCCTTGTCTTTTCGATTGTCGGACTATACTCCCTCAACAAGACGGCCAAAGATATCATCATGACGGACCTGCCGGTGATCAACGCGGCCAACCAGCTGCGTGAATCGCTGCTCGCCCAGGAGCGGTACGCAGGGAAATACCTCATTCTCAAGAGTCCCGAGTTCCGGGACCTTTTTCACCGGAAGGAAGCGGAGTTCCTCAAGATCATCGCCGAGATGGGACAAAAGAGCCCTGACGCCTTCACCGCCCGGCTTACCGCCGACTATCAGGATTACCGGCAGCGGATAGAGGCACTGTTCGCTTCGACATCCGGCACCCCCCCCGCGCCCGACAAGGTGATTACCGAACGCGTCTTCAACGACATCCAGACAATCTCCGCCAATCGTCAACTGCTCCTCGGCGACAAGCTAACCGAAGCGGACCGGCGCGAAACGACGACCGTCCGGCTCACCCTGGTGCTCGCGCTCGCCGGCTTCATCCTTGCCCTTTCCGTCGCCGGCATCTTCGCCTACAACATATCGTCCGCGATGCGCAAACTGAAAAAAGGGACCCACCGGATAGCGGCGGGCGACTTCGATTTCAACCTTCAGATCTCTCCCGGAGACGAGATCGGGGATCTTGCCGAGGACTTTGCCCGGATGGCGAAAAAGCTCAAGGACCTGGAGCAGATGTGCCTGGACGCCAGCCCCCTGACGAGGCTTCCCGGCAATATCGCCATCGAGCGGCTTCTCACGCAGAAACTCGAACAAGACGAACCGTTTGCAGTCTGCTATGGCGACCTGGACAACTTCAAGGCGTACAACGACCATTACGGCTACATCAAGGCCAGCGACGTGATCAAGATGACGGGCGACATCATCTGCGAGACGGTCACTAATCTTGCCGGAGAGAGTGCTTTTGTCGGCCACGTTGGCGGCGATGATTTTGTCATGGTCGTTCCGCCGGAGAAGGCAGCCGCCATCTGCGAAACGGTGATCGACGCCTTCAGCGCCATGATCGTACAGCAATATAGCGCTGAGGATCTTACCAGAGGCGCAATCGAAGGGGTCGATCGCTATGGGGTGCATCGGACGTTTCCGATCATGACCATCTCGATTGCAGCGCTCGTCTGTCGCAAGGGAGAATACGGCTCGGCCACGGAAATTGCCGAGGCCGCCCTGGCGATCAAGGACCGTCTCAAGGGAATGTCGGGCAGCAATTATTTCATCAACCGGGGAAGAGGTGCTCGGTGAAAAGACAGGTCATCATCGCGGTTGTTACGGCACTAACCCTGGCTTCTTCAGGCTGCGCCTCCCTCAAGGGCCAGGGTTTCGTCGCGCGTTACTCCCAGAAACAAAAGCTGTCCGATGCGGTAGAGTCGCTCCAAAAGGGCAATCCCTACAATGCGGCCAGGCTGCTCAAACAGATCTGCGCCGAAAAAGGAGTTCCCGGGATCACCGATGAAGCCCTCTTCCGGCTGGCGCTCCTGTCAATCGACACGGAACTCGACCGTAACAACATCGCCACAACGTTGAAGCTGCTCGGCAGGCTCCAGAACGAATACCCCGACAGTGCCTGGACTGCCCAGGCTGCCCCCGTCGCCGATTTTCTCGATGAACACACGGAAAAGCTCCAGAAGGCCCAGGAGTTGCGTCGTCAGGTCAGATCCTACAAAGACCTGAATCTCTCCCTGGCCCGGGAAAACAAGGAATTGCGCCAGAGCATCGAGCGGCTGAAAGATCTCGACCTGGAGCTGGAACGCAAGAAATGACAAAGGCCCGCACGTTGCGGGCCTTTCTTTTTCAGACAGGCACCACCGGCCTGTTCGCCAGCGGAAGGTACATGTCCTCGAATTTTCAACGACTCTTCTTCGCCCTGCTCGCCATCTTCGGCCTTGCCGCCTCAGCTTCCCCGGGAATCAGCGCCTCTGGCTATGGACGGTATTCGACCGGTCGTGAGACACCGCCGGCCATGACCTGCGAGCCGTGCGCCGCATTCAATGCACTCAACACAAGCGTGCGGGACGGCAAGATCGCCCGGCGGCAGGCGCGGGATGAGCTGTCCCGCCTCCTTCCCGCCATCAGCTCTTACTACTACCGCCACGGCGGTAAGAACTACGACCGGTCGGAGTGGGTGTTCCCCCTCGCCGGATACACGCTGCGGGCGATCAATGGCGGCGGGAGGCACGGTTACGAGCCCCGGGGCTACGACTGGCTCGACGGCAACCGGCACAAGGGACACCCGGCCCTCGACATCTTCATCCGCGACCGCGACCAGGACGAGCGGGACGACCGGACCGGCCAACCGGTACCGGTCCTCTCCCTGACCGGCGGCGTCGTCGTCGCGCTGGAAACGGCCTGGGAACCGGGAAGCGGGCTGCGCGGCGGGAAATACCTCTGGATCTACGACCCCTCAACCGAAACCCTCGTCTACTACGCCCATAACCGTGAACTTATGGTCGGCCTCGGCACCATCGTCAAACCCGGCGACCGGATCGCAACGGTGGGGAGGACCGGTTTCAATGCCCACAAGAAACGGTCACCGACCCATCTCCACCTCACCCTCCTGCATATCGGCAAGGACACCCTGATACCGGTAGATCCCTACCCGATTCTTGGCCGATGCCATAAGCGGTAAACACTCCAGCATCGCCAAAAACAAAGAAGCCTCCGAAATGGGAGGCCTCTTGATGCAGAAGAGGAAATGTTGTTATAGAAAGTCGGGGCTAGATCTTGCGCAGATCGATCACCCGCGCCGCCTTCCCCTCGTGCCGCGGAATGCTGTTCGGCTCCACCAGCTTCACCGTGACCCCGACCCCGAGCACCGATTCGATCCGCTTCTCGACCTTTTCCAGGAAGGCGCGCTGCATCTTCATCTCGTCGAAGAAGATGTTTTCCGTCACCTCGATCCGCACCTCAAGGACGTCCAGCGCCCCGTGCCGGTCGACCACGAGCTGATAGTGGGGCTCGCACCCCTCGATGGCGACGAGCACCTCTTCGATCTGGGAGGGGAAGACGTTCACCCCCTTGATGATCAGCATGTCGTCGCTGCGCCCCATGGTCTTCTTCATGCGCACCATGGTGCGGCCGCAGTCGCACTGCGCGTAGTCGAGGCTGGTCATGTCCCTGGTCCGGTAGCGGATCATGGGGAAGGCTTCCTTGGTGAGGGTGGTGAGCACCAGCTCGCCGACGCTCCCCGGCGGCAGCGTCTCGCCGGTGTCCGGGTCGATGATTTCAGGGATGAAGGCGTCCTCGAAGATGTGCATGCCGCACTTGCACTGGCACTCCCCGGCCACCCCCGGACCGATGATCTCAGACAGGCCGTAGTTGTCGGTGGCGCTGAGGCAGAGCCGGGTCTCGATCTCCCGGCGCATCGCCTCGGACCACGGTTCCCCGCCGAACAGGCCGACTTTGAGCGAGAGCCCCTTGGGATCGACACCCATCCGCTCCATCCGGTCGGCCAGGGTGATGGCGTAGCTGGGGGTGCCGACCAGGACGGTGCTCTTGTAATCCTGCATGATCATGATCTGCTTTTCCGTGTTCCCGGACCCCATGGGGATTACCGAGGCGCCGATGGTCTCTGCCCCGTAGTGCAGGCCGAAGGCGCCGGTGAACATCCCGTAGCCGAAGGCGATCTGCACCACGTCGTCATGGGTCACCCCGGCGGCGGTCATGAACCGGGCCACCAGGTTCGACCAGGTCTTGATGTCGTTCCGGGTGTACCCCACGACCGTGGGTTTCCCGGTGGTGCCGGAGGAGGAGTGGATCCTCACCACTTCCCGCAGGGGAACGGCGAACATCCCGTAGGGATAATTGAGGCGGAGGTCCTCCTTGGTGGTGAAGGGGAGCTTTTTCAGGTCGGCCAGGGACTGCACGTCCTCGGGCACGATCCCGGCCTCGTTGAACTTGTTGCGGTAACAGGTGACGTTCTTGTAGACGCGGTTAAGGGTGGCCTGCAGCCTTTCCAGCTGCAGCTGCTCCAGTTCCTCCCGCGGCATGCTTTCATGTACGGCATCCCAGATCGCCATTGCCCCTCCTCTTCTTCAGTGCCAACTCCGAAACTCGAAACCCGGAACTCGAAACTCTCTCACCGTTCCCAGATTTCCTTCTTATCCCGGCCCAGATACGCCCGCTGCACGTCCCTGTTTTCCAGCAACTCGGCCGCCTCCCCTTCGAGGATCACCTTGCCCGTTTCCATGACGTACCCGCGGTCGGCCATCTTCAGGGCGGCACGGGCGTTCTGCTCCACCAGCAGCACGGTGGTCCCCTTTTCCCGGCGCAGGGTCTCGATCACCGCGAAAATCTCCTGTACCACCAGCGGTGCGAGTCCCATGGAAGGTTCGTCGAGGAGAAGGAGTTTCGGCCGCGCCATGAGCGCCCGGCCGATGGCGAGCATCTGCTGCTCACCGCCGGACAGGGTGCCCGCCGGCTGTTTGCGGCGTTCGAGCAGGCGCGGAAACAGGGCGAAGACCTGCTCCAGGTCCTTTCGTATCTCGCTTCGCTTCTCCCGGCGCCGGTAACGGAGATAGGCCCCAAGCTCCAGGTTGTCCTCCACGGAAAGCGGCTTGAACACCTGGCGACCCTCGGGTACCTGGGAGATCCCCAGCTCAACGATCCGGTCGGGAGAAAGGGAAGCGATGGGGGCGCCGTTGAAGAGGATCTCGCCGCTCTTCGGCGGGATGAGCGCCGACAGCGAATTGAGAGTGGTGGTCTTGCCCGCGCCGTTTGCACCGATCAGGGTCACGATCTCCCCCTCCCTGAGGTGGAGCGAGACGTTTTTCAACGCGTGCACTTGGCCGTAATAGGTGTTGATGTTTTTGACTTTCAGCATAAAATCTGTTCAACGTTCAAGGTTCAATGTTCAATGTTCGTCAGTCTTTTAACCTTGAACCTTGAACGTTGAACCTTGAACTTTGTCGTTATCCTTCCCCTAAATACGCGGCTATGACCGCGGGGTTTTCCTGGATCTCGCGCGGCGTCCCTTCCGCCAGCTTGCGCCCCAGGTTGAGCACCAGGATGTCGTCGCAGATATCCATCACCAGCTCCATGTCGTGTTCGACAAGGACAACTGTTATGCCCGCCTCGCGAATCCTGCCGATGAGCCCGGCCAGGTCGGCGGTCTCCCTGCTGTTGAGCCCGGCGGCAGGCTCGTCCATCAGGATGATCCGGGGTTCGAGGGCGAGCGCCCGGGCGATCTCCAGGAGCCGTCCCTTGCCGAACGGAAGACTCCCCGCCACCGTGCCGGCCAGCTCGCCGATACCGGTAAAATCGAGCCAGTGCCTGGCCCGCTCCCTGATGATGCGCTCTTCCCGGAGATGGCCGGGAAGCTTGAAGGCGCAGGCGATGATGCCGCTCGTGCTCTTCGTGTGCAGGCCGACCATGACGTTTTCCAGCACCGTCATCTGGCCGAAGAGCTCGATATTCTGGAACGTGCGCACCACTCCGAGGGGAGCGAGCTTTTCCGGGGGAAACCCGGTTATGGTGCGGTCATCGAGATAGACGTTGCCGGACGTCAGGGTGTAGAGACCGGAGATGACGTTGAACAGGGTGGTCTTGCCGGCGCCGTTCGGACCGATGACCCCGGTGATGGAGCCCCCGTTAACGGTGAACGAAACATCTTCCAGCGCCCTGATGCCGCCGAACACCTGGGTTATCCCCTCCAGCCTAAGCATGCTCGTTCCCCCCGTTGCCGCGCCTGGCCGAGACAGCGCCGATCATGGCCGGAATGCCGCGAACCAGGCCGCCGGGCATGAACATGGTCATCAGGATCAGGATGAGGCCGTAGACCACGATGTCGTAATCCTGGAAGGTGCGCAGCATCTCCGGCAGCAGCGTCAGAAGGACAGCCCCGAAGAGCGAGCCGTAGATGCTCCCCAGCCCGCCGATCACCACCATCGTCACCAGCTCCACGGAAAAATTGAAGCCGAACGAGGCGGGCGAGAGGAAGGTCATCGTATGGGCATAGAGGCTGCCGGCAACGGCGGAGATGAACGCCGACAGAGCGAATATCCGGACCTTCAGGAGCCGGGCATTGACCCCCATCACCCGAGCGGCCACCTCGGAATCGTGAATTGCCCGCAATGCCCGGCCGATCCGCGAATGGGCAAGGTTCAGGGAAAGGAGGATCGTGGCCAGGGTAAAGCCCCAGATCAGGTAGTAGTTTTTCGTATCGCTGTCGAAAACCGTCTTTCCCACGGAGAGGTTCGGTATCCCCGAGAGCCCGGAAGGGCCGCCGGTCAGGTTGACGGCCTCGTTGAAGACGATGTAGACGATGATGCCGAGGCCGAGGGTGGCCATGGCCAGGTAATGCCCCTTGAGCTTCAGAATGGGAAAGCCGACGACAAAGGCCAGGACCGTTCCGGCACAGGCCGCGACGGCCATGGCGTGCCAGGGATTCAAGCCGAACGTCGCCGTCAGGATTCCGGAACAGTATGCGCCGATGCCGAAAAATGCCGCATGCCCGAGGGAAATCTGGCCGGCAAAGCCGAGCAGAAGGTTCAGGGCGACGGCCAGCATGGTATTGATGCCGACGAAGACCAGCACGTTCATGAGGTAGCCCCCCTTGAGCAGCAAAGGGACCACCAGGACGAGGAGGGCCAGGATCAGAAATTTGACGATTTCACGTTTCACAAAACACCCTGGGCCCGTTTTTCAGACCCGTTCGGAATCGGCCTTCTTGAACAGGCCCTGGGGCCTGATGAAGAGTATGAGCAGCAGGATGACAAAGGCGATGGCGTCCTTGTACCCCGACGAAATCAAACCCGCCCCCAGGGATTCGAGAACGCCGAGGAGGAGTCCACCGAGAACCGTACCGAAGCCGCTGGAGAGCCCTCCGATGATGGCGGCGCAGAACCCCTTGAGGCCGAGCATGATCCCCACGTCGTAGGCGGTCATGGTGAGCGGCGCGATGATAATCCCGGCCATCGACCCCATAGCCGAACTGATGACGAAAGAGAAGAGGACCATCCGTCTCACGTCGATACCCACGAGACTCGCGGCCCGCCGGTTGGTGGCGCAGGCCCGCATCGCCTTGCCGGTGATACTGTAATTGAAAAAGAGCTTGTTGACGACGATGATCACGATGGTGATGCCGAAGATCCAGAGATTCTGGGGGAGAATGGTCGCCCCGCCGATGTCGATCGGCTCGCTGCCGGAAAAACTCGGCAGGGCATGGGTGTCCTTGCCCCAGATGAGCATGGTCAGGCCGCGGATGAGGATACTCCCGCCGATGGTTATTATCACGAGGCTGAGCGGCGTCGCGTTTTTGAGGGGCCGGATGGCCAGGCGCTCGAAGGCGATGCCGACCGCCGTCGTGGCGAGAACGGCGAGCACCACCGCCGCCGGCAGCGGCAGATGGACGACGGAAAGAAAAAAGTAGCTCAGCATCCCCCCCAGCATGACGAATTCACCCTGGGCGAAGTTTATGATGGTGGTGGCGTTATAGATGATGGCAAAGCCGAAACCGATCAGCGCGTAGATCGCCCCGGTGGAGAAGCCGGAAAGGAGGTACTGCAATATCTGCTGGTGTAGTTCCATGGGGTCCGTTGTGGAAAAAGGAGCGCAGGCGGGGACACCGCCTGCGCCATGAATGTACGCTGTACGCCGCGAGAAAACTTACGTCCTACTTGACCAGTACCCAGTCCTTGTTCTTTACTTCGACCAGGACGAAGGCATCCTTGGTCAGACCGGCGTGATCGGCGGGCGAATAGGTGAAGGTGCCGCCGATGCCGTGGTAGTTCTTCGTCTTCTCCAGCTGGTCGCGGATGGTCGCCGGCGTGGTCCCTCCCCGCTCGATGGCGCCTTTGAGCAGCATGACCGCATCCCAGGCGTGACCGCCGAAGTGATCGCCTTCAACCTTGTAGTGTTTCTGGTAGTCCTGGACAAAGGCCATGAGCGACTTCCTCTGCGGATCGGACTTGGGAAGCAGGTCGGCCACGATCACCTTGCCGGAGGGGAGCCTGATCCCTTCAGCGGCGTTGCCTGCCAGCTCGATGAACTTCTTGGAGGAAACGCCGTGGCTCATGTAGAGGGGAATCTTGATGCCGAGCTGCCTGGCATTCTTGGCGACGATTGCCGGGCCGGGATTGGTCCCCCAGCAGATGATGGCCTGGGCCTGGGAGCCACGAATCTTTGTCAGCTGGGCGGTCATGTCGGTGTCCTTGGGCCCGAAGGTGTCATCGATGAGGATCTGGATGCCGTATTTGCCGGCCTGGGCCTTGAGCTGCTCCCGTCCGGAGGCGCCGAAGCCGTCGGAGACCGTCAGGATGGCCACTTTGGAAACCTTGTGCTTCTGCAGATACTCGAAGATTCTAGCAACGGCCAGGGTATCGTTCTGGGCGGTCTTGAAGACCCATTTCTTGACCGGCTCGGTGATCTTTATCCCGGCGGCGCAGGAGATGAGAGGCACCTGGTCTTTTTCCGCCACCGGGATGACCGCCATGGACTCGCCTGTGGTGCTGGGACCGATAATGGCCGCCACCTTGTCGTCCTTGATCAGCTTGGTGGCCAGTTGTACCGCCTTGGTGGCATCGCCGCCGGTATCGTACGCGACCAGTTCGAGCTTCTGCCCCTTCACGCCACCGGCCTTGTTGATCTCGTTTACCAGCATCTGGGCGGTATTGCGTTCCGGCTCGCCGAGGAAGGCCGCCGGACCGGTCACCGAGAACAGGGCGCCGATCTTGATCGTGGAAGCGGCCAGAGCCGCATTGCAGCAGAAAAGGACCATCAAGACAGCTGACAACAATCGAAGTCTTTTCGTCATCATGGGACGTCTCCGTTTATGGTATGGTTGTGTAGGGGCGATTCGTTAATCGCCCTGATGGCACCTGTAGAAAGGGCGATTCACGAATCGCCCCTACAAACCAGTGGCGCTGCTCTACTTGATAATTACCCAGTCACCCTTGCTTACCTTGACCATTTCGAACGCCGACAGGTCCAGGCCGTTATGGTCGGTGGGCGACATGGTGAACACCCCGGAGACACCAACCATCTTCTTGGTCTGCTCGATGCCGTTCCTGATCTGGTCGGGAGCCGCGCCACCTTTCCTGATGGCACCGACGATCAGCTGGAACGCATCATAGGCATAGCCGCCGAACGTGGACGCCTCGACGCCGTACGCCTTCTTGTAGTCCTGGTCGTAGGTCTTCAGGACCTTTGCCTGGGGATCGTTCTTCTTCAGCTTATCATAGACGGCCAGTTTGCCGGCCGGGAGCATGACCCCCTCGGCGGCATCAGCTCCCGCAAGCTCGATGTACTTCTTCGAGGCAACCCCGTGGCTCATGTAGAGGGGGATCTTGATTCCCAGCTGCTTCACGTTCTTGGTCACGGCCGCGGGCCCCGGATTGGTCCCCCAGCAGATGATCGCGTCGGGCTTGACACCGCGGATCTTGGTCAACTGGGCGGTCATGTCGGTATCCTTGGGGGAATAGACCTCGTCCGCAACGATCGAGAATCCCTTCCGGGCGGCCAGCTGCTTCAGCTGTTCGCGTCCCGACGAGCCGAAGGCATCGGAAACCGTCAGGAGGGCGATTTTTTTCTGGCCCTGCTGCTTGGCGTAGTTGAGGATCTTTTCCGCTGCCACATGGTCGTTGGCAGGGGTCTTGAACACCCACTTCTTTACCGGTTCGGTGATCTTGATCCCGGCGGCGCAGGAGACCAGCGGGATGCCGGCCTTTTCCGCATCATCGATGATGGCCATGGTATCGCCGGTGGTGCTGGGACCGATGATGGCCACCACCTTGTCGTTCTTGATGAGCTTCGTGGCCAGCTGCTTCGCCTTGGTGGCATCACCCTGGGTGTCGTAGACCATGAGCTCGATCTTGCTCCCCTTTATGCCTCCCTTGGCATTGATCTCCTTCACGAGCATTTCCAGGGTGTTCTTCTCCGGCTCGCCCAGGAACGAAGCGGGGCCGGTGACCGAGAACAAAGCTCCGATACGGATCGGAGCCGCGGCCATGGCGGTTGCGGCGGACAACAGCAGTATGCAGCACATTACGACTGGCAACATTCTTTTCATTCTGACCCTCCCTCTCATTGTAAGCGCCCTGGGGGCAAACATGCTACATGCTGTATAACCGTTCTCCCGCGAGCACGGTGAAACCCTTGTCCTGCAAAGCCTGTATCGCCTTGTCGGTTTCGTCGAAGCGGAAGATGATCACGGCGTTCTCACCGCAACGCTCCACGAATGCGTACATGTACTCCACGTTGATGGAATTGCTGTCCAGGGTCTGGAGGATCTGGGACAGCCCGCCGGGGCGGTCGGGAACTTCCACCGCCACCACCTCGGTCTTGCTGACGGTGAAACCGTTCTCCTTGAGGACCGTCTTGGCCTTTTCCCGGTCATTGACGATCAGCCGCAGGATGCCGAAGTCCGAGGTATCAGCCAGGGAGAGGGCACGGATGTTGACGCCCGCGTCCCCGAGAAGGCGGGTGACCTCGGCGAGCCGGCCCGATTTGTTTTCGATGAATACGGAAATCTGCTCAACTTTCATGTGTGCCCCCTTTGTAGGCGCGATCCCTGTGATCGCCCTTCAAACGGGCGAATACAAGATTCGCCCCTACACCAATTGCCTGTTGTCGATGACCCGCTTCGCCTTCCCTTCGCTCCGCGCGATGGTTCTCGGTTCCACGAGCTTGGCGGTACAGGTGACCCCGAGCATGTCCTTGATCTCCTTCTCGATTCGCTTTGCCAGCCCCTGCAGCACCTTGACCTCGTCGGAGAAGAGCCGTTCGTCGACCTCCACCTGCACCTCCAGGGTGTCCAGATTATCCTTGCGGTCGACGATGAGAAGATAGTGCGGTTCGACCCCCTCGATCCCCACGAGGATCGCCTCGATCTGGGAAGGAAACACATTGACCCCGCGGATGATCAGCATGTCGTCGCTGCGGCCGCTCATGCGGGCAATGCGGGCGTGGGTACGACCGCACGGGCACGGCTCGTACGAGAGGCTGGTGATGTCACGCGTACGGTACCGGATGAGCGGAATCCCCTGCTTGGTGATGGTGGTGATGACCAGCTCGCCCTTCTCCCCCGGGGCTACCCACATGCCGGTCTCGGGATCGATGATCTCGGGGAGGAAGTGGTCCTCCCAGATATGCAGGCCGTGCTTGGCTTCGATGCACTCGATGGCAACCCCCGGCCCCATGATCTCGGAGAGACCGTAGATGTCGATGGCCGCCAGGTTGAGCTTCTCCTCGATCTCCCCGCGCATCGCCTCCGACCAGGGCTCGGCCCCGAAGATCCCCACCCGCAGCTTGAGGTTGCGGAAATCCACCCCTTCCTCGCGGGCCGCCTCGGCCATGAAGAGCGAGTAGGAGGGAGTACAGGTGAGTACCGTGGAGCCGAAGTCCTTCATGATCATGATCTGGCGCTTGGTGTTCCCCCCGGATATCGGGATCACCGAGGCCCCGAGCCGTTCCGCCCCGTAATGGGCACCGAGGCCGCCGGTAAAGAGGCCGTAACCGTAGGCATTGTGGATGATGTCCCCCCGGTGCACCCCGGCCGCAGCCAGCGAGCGCGCCATGAGGTCGGTCCAGGTCTCGATGTCCCGCTGGGTATAACCGACGACGGTCGGCTTGCCGGTGGTGCCGGATGAGGCATGGATGCGGACGATGTCCTCCATCGGCGCGGCAAACAGGCCGTAGGGGTAGGCATCCCGCATGTCCTGCTTGGTCGTGAAGGGAAGCCGCTGCAGATCGGCCAGGGAAGCGACGTCGGCAGGCTTGATCCCAGCCCGGTCGAAGGAAGCCTTATAGAAGGGGACACTGGCGTAGACCCGTTCCAGCACCGTTTGCAACCGTTTCAGCTGCAGCGCCTCCAGTGCCGGCCGGGGAAGCGTCTCGAATTCCTCGTTGAAGAACATACGGTTACCTCACGTTCCGAATGGTTTTTCCCCTCACCCGGCCTTCGGCCACCCTCTCCCGCTGGGAGAGGGTCGATTCCCCCCCCTCGCCCTGAGGGAGAGGGGCAGGGGTGAGGGGAGAAGCGGTGTTGGAAGGAGAAACTTGAGCTACAGCTCCCTTCCCAGCAGGAACGCCTTGAGATTCACGGCGAACGCCTTCTTCGGCACCATTTTTTCCAGCGCCGCAAGCCAGAACTCCTCGGCTATGTCCAGACGTTTGGAAACCGCTCCCAGGAGGACGGTATTGGCGGCGCGGGGGTTGCCCGCCTCCGTGGCCAACTGCTGGCCGTCCACCAGGAGAACGTCGGGGAATCCGGCCCGTATCCTGTCGACCAGCCCCTCGGGATAGGGTTCCTGCCCCATCAGCACCGACGGCGGCGCGATGCACAGGTCGTTGACCACCACCTTCCCCCCTTTTTTCAGCAGCGGAAGGGAGCGGCAGGTTTCCATCAACTCGAAGCCGAAGAGGATATCCCCCTCTCCTTCCGGGACAATGGGAGAAAAAACTTCCTTGCCGTAGCGGACATGGGACACGACGCTGCCGCCACGCTGGGACATGCCGTGGATCTCGCTCTTCTTGACGTCGAAACCGGCCAGCATGAAGGTCTCGGAGAGAATCTCCGAGGCGAGGAGGATCCCCTGCCCTCCGACTCCGACGAGGAGGATGTTGGTTACCTGGTCGCTCATTTGCTCCTCCCGATCGCGTCGAACTTGCACAACTGCCGGCAGACGTCACAACCGGTACAGAGCAGCGGATCGATGTAAGCCTTGCCTTTCGCACCCGCGCCCGACCGCCATTCGATGGCCGGGCAGCCGATCTTGAGGCAGGCGCGGCAACTGGTGCACTTTTCCGCCTCCACCGTGTAGACCGGCCCCTTCTGGAAGACCCCTTCCCGCTTGACCAGTACGCAGGGTTTGTTGGTGATGATCACCGAGGGTTCGGGACGGTTCATCTCCTCCTGGAGCACCGTGCGCGTCTGCTCGAGGTCAAAGGGGTTGATCGTGCGGATATGCTTGCCCCCCAGGGACTTGCAGAGGAGGGGAAAATCGATGCTGTTGGTGGGGTCGTTCATGAGAGTAAAGCCGGAGGCCGGGTTATCCTGGCGGCCGGTCATGGCGGTGATGCGGTTGTCGAGGATGACCAACGTCGCCGGCGCGTTGTTGTAGACCATGTCCATGAGGCCGTTGATGCCGGTGTGCAGGAACGTGGAATCGCCGATGACCGCCACCACCTTGTTCCGCTCCTCCTCGGGTACCACCTTGACCACGCCGGTTGCGGTGCCGATGGAGGCTCCCATGCAGATACAGGTATCCATGGCCGAGAGGGGGGGCATGAAGCCGAGGGTATAGCAGCCGATATCGCCGGTGACATACGCCTTGAGTTGGTTGAGGGCGTAGAAGACACCGCGGTGCGGGCAACCCGGGCACATGTTGGGCGGGCGCGGCGGGAGAGGTATCGCCGCGGTTTCCGGCTGTGGCGCAGCCTGATCCGCAGGAATGACGCCGGCCTTGGCGAAGACCTGCCGGATTCGTCCCGGGGTAAGCTCGCCGCAGATCGGGAAAATATCCTTTCCGGCCACGGCTATTCCCATGGCCTTCACCTGTTCCTCGATGAAGGGATCCAGCTCCTCCACCACGTACAGCTTCGCGACCTTGGCCGCAAACTCGCGGATCAGGGCGGCAGGCAAGGGGTGCACCATCCCCAGCTTGAGGGTGGAGGCATGGGGGAGCACTTCGCGCACGTACTGGTAGCAGACCCCGGAGGTAATGATGCCGATGGAGGGGTCGCGCAGCTCCAGGCGGTTGAGGGCCATGGTGGCGCCGTCCGCGCCAAGCCTGACGATGCGCTCTTCCACCAGCGGATGCCGGACGCGGGCATTGCCGGGGAGCATCACCAGCTTGGCGGCATTCTTGACCAGCTTCGGCTCGGGGAGCCCGGTCACCCGGTCCCCCAGGGCGACGATCGACTTGCTGTGGGAGATGCGCGTCGTCGTGCGGAGCATGACCGGGGTATCGTACTGCTCGGAGAGCTCGAAGGCGAGCCGTGTGAAATCCTTGCACTCCTGGGAGTCTGACGGCTCCAGCAGCGGGACCTTGGCAAACTTGGCGTAATTGCGGTTGTCCTGCTCGTTCTGTGAGGAGTGCATCTCCGGGTCGTCGGCCGTGACCAGCACCAGCCCGCCGTTAACGCCCGTATAGGAGAGGGTGAAGAGCGGGTCGGCCGCCACGTTCACACCAACGTGCTTCATGGTGGCCAGCGCCCTGCCCCCGCCGAAGGAGGCGCCGATAGCCACCTCCAGGGCCACCTTCTCGTTGGGGGCCCAGGATGAATCGATTTCTTTGTAATTGACCGTGTTCTCGAGGATCTCGGTGGACGGCGTTCCCGGGTAGGCGCACGCCACGCGGCACCCCGCCTCGAACGCCCCGCGGGCGATGGCTTCATTGCCGGACAGAATTTCTTTCATGAACCTGCCTTCTACTCAACAAAATAGGGGGATTTAGCCTTGGAAATATACAGAATAGTAACCGGTTATGTCAACTGCTTTATAGAACACGGTTCCGCAAACGCGACCATCCGGCTACCCTTGACAAGCGGCTTTTTTCAGGCACCCTTTAATGAAATACCGAGCGGAGGTGTAACAATGAAAAAGGGAGCTGTGCTATTCCTGCTGCTGGCGCTGCCGGCCATCCTGGCAGCCGGTGAAGGACCTTCGGTGGAGCGCGGAAAGGAACTCTTCAACGGGAGCACGCTGGGGACCAACGGCAAGAGTTGCGCGGGGTGCCATCCCGGCGGGCGGAAACTGGAAAAGGCCGCTACCTATGCCGAGGACGACCTGGCGGAGATCATCAACACCTGCATCAGGAAGCCGCTTGCGGGAAAACCGCTCCCCACCGGCTCGGACGACATGAAGTCCATGATCATGTACATCCGGACCTTCGCTAGTCCTGCAAAGTAACGGCGAGGCCGGCAGGCCGTCGGAACGGACCTTGCCGGCTCGTTCACTCTCAGCAGACGGGCAGGAGCTCCTCCAGCAGCACCCCTTCAAGGAGGCCGAAGTCACTCACCTTGAGCCGGGAAAACCCGAAGGTTTCCATGGTTGCAACGGTGATCAGGATACCGGCGATGATCAGGTCTTCCCGCCCCTGCTCCAGCCCGGGAACGGTGAGGCGCTCGGCCGGGGTCAGGGGGAGAAGGCGTGAAAAGATCTGCCGGATCTCGTCCAGAGCCAGGGTATGATTGTTAACCCGGCGATAGTCATAGTCGGTCATGCCCAGGCTGATCGCCGCCAGGGTGGTCGCGGTCCCGGCCGTACCGACCAGGGTGGCGCCATCGAGCACCCGGCGCAGGTTTCTCGCGTCGAGCTCTGCCCGGAGCATCGCCAATTCCCGGACAATCTTCTCCCGCATCGCTTCCGTAGACCTCTTTCCCTCGGTAAGCCTGACGACGCCGAGGGGGAGGCTCAGGGAAAACAGGGGGTTCATCCCCGTGCTGACGGTATACTCGGTGCTCCCCCCGCCTACGTCGAATACGAGCAGGTTGCCGGTCGTCGCATCGAGCCCGGCAAGAACCCCCCGCAGCGTCAGAAGACCTTCCTGCCGGCCGTCGATAACTTCGAGACGGATGCCGGTTTCCCGGAGAATGATAGCGCAGAATTCCCCGCCGTTCACCGCGTCCCGCACGGCACTTGTGGCCACGGCCCTGACTTGGGTGACACCGTAACGTTCCATCTCGTCGGCAAACTCCTTCAGGGTGGCAACGGTCCGGAAGCAGGCTTCCTCGGAAATGCCCCGCTCGCGGGTAAAACCGCCACCGAGCCTTGTTATGCATCTCTTCACCAGGAGCGGTTTGATAGCTCCCGCTGCATCGACAGAGCCGATGAGCAACCGTGCGGTGTTGGTTCCCAGATCAATCGCTGCCGCTGGCTGAGACATCGAGAAAATCCCTTTCTGATTCGACGATATTCACGGAAAACTGGGCGATCTTTGCAAAGCACGCGATGATGTCGCCGAAAAGAAGTCCGGCAATCACGGTACACCTGCCGTTGCTCAGCCGCTTGAGATGGTTGTTCTTGCTGATTTCCTGCAACTGTCCGACCTTGACCTTGAGTTCCTGCATTCTGGTGACGGTTTCCCCGGCGGGATTTTCGAGAAATGCCACGGCCAGCCGCACCATTTCCCTCACGGTGGCGGCAATCCCCTTCAGCTCATCCATGGCGGCCATGGAAAAGTAGACATTGTCCTCCTTCTTGCGTTGCAGGTGCAACGCCGCGTCCTCACTCTGGTCGCCGATATGCTCCAGTTCGTTGATGAGATGGAGCGTGGTCGGGATCTCGACGGAAACCTCCTGGGGCACCGTCTGGCGCGACAGCGTCACCAGGAAGGCCGAAATCTCCCGCTGCAGCACATCCAGCGTCTCTTCCTTCTGCCTGATCTGCAATGACCGTTTGGGATCGTAGTGGGAGAATTGCTCCACCAGGTCGGCGTACATGGACTCGGCAATCTCCGCCATCCGCTTGACTTCGTTCTTGGCCTGCAGGAAGGCGATCGTGGGGGTATTGATAACCCGTTGATCGATGAATTTGGGACGGGGCTCGATATCGATCTCCCCTTCCCTGCCGGGAAGAATGACCATTGCCGAGCGGGCGAAGAAGCCGAGGAGGGGGAGAAAGAGCAGAACGTTCAGGGCACTGAAAATCGTGTGGGCATTGGCGAGGTGGCGGGCTATGTTGGGACGCAGAAGCCCCGCGGGATTCATCCCCTGCATAACCGTCAATTCGGCGTCGCCGGGGGAAACAAGATGCACGATGTTCAGGAACGCATGAAAGAAGAGGAGCACCAGGCAGACGGCGAAAACATTCATGCAGAGATAGATGAGCGCTGTTCGCCTGGCGGCCAGCGTACCGCTTATGGTTGCTATGATCGCTATCAGGGAAGTCCCCAGCACTTCACCGATAATCATGGCAACGCCGGTTTCGAACCCCACCAGTCCGCTCCCCGCCATGGCGATGACAATCCCGGTGGCCGCACTGCTCGATTGAATGAGGAAGGTCAGGACGGTCCCGCACAGGACCGCGGAGACGCGCCAGGAAAGAAAACTGCTATGGAACACGGCAGCGATTGTGCTCT
Organism: Geobacteraceae bacterium; assembly: GCA_024281055.1. Lineage (GTDB taxonomy): Bacteria > Desulfobacterota > Desulfuromonadia > Geobacterales > Geobacteraceae > JAMXLF01. The sequence continues at coordinate 6,237 of JAMXLF010000037.1, read as the reverse complement.
GGCTGGCGGGGGCAAAACCGGCTTCCATCGTCTGCAGCCCGAGGAATACCAGACCGGCGCCCAGAAGGAGCTCCCCCGTGTATACCCATCTCCGTCTTCTGCCGAAAAACTTGAGGATGACACCGATAAAGATTGCGGGCAAGGCAAGGGACGAGATCTTGAAGGCGATGAACTGTATTGCTATCGTGGTACCGATCCCCGTGCCGAGGAGAACGCCGAGGGCCTGATAAAGCGATATCAGACCGGCATTGACAAACCCTACCACGAGAATCGATGCGGCACTGCTGGACTGGAGCAGCGAAGCGAGACAGCTTCCCATAAGCGCCGCGGTCAGGCGGTTGCCGGTAATTTTTTCCAGCAGACGCCGGAGTCTTTCACCGGCAATTTTTTGCAGCCCTTCGGACATGGATTTCATGCCGAGGATAAAGAGACCAAGCCCTCCGAGCGCCTCCCAGAGGAATGACGATGGCATAGGAATTATTCTCCGGAACTGACTTACGTGGCGGGATAGACCGAGGCCTTCAAAATATTACCATCAATGACGCTGCGATACAAGCCATGATACTTGACACAGGAGGACGCTACATCAGGCTTTCTGATCACCTCAAAATCATAATTTCAGAGATAGTCCGCAGCATCCTCCAGCCCAAGCGCCAGCCACGTCACTTCATACCCCTGATACGACTCCAGCAGCCTCTCACCCTTCTTCTTCAGGGCATCCATATTGATCCTCGCTTTGTTCATCTTGATTTCCGCCACGACAAGTTTCTTCTTCAGATCGTTGACCGCCACCAGATCAATTTCGTTCTGATTTCCCTTTTCCCAGTAGGAACCTATGACATTGTAATCGCCGCTTTCGGCAAAGAGATCGTGGAAGTAGCGTTCCAGCATGAATCCCGACCAGGTAGCATAATCCCGGTCGATGACTTCCCTGATGTAGGCGTAGTTCCCCGTTTCCACGGCAGACCGGTTGCGGAAAATGAACCGGAACCAGAAATTCAGGAAATTGTCGTTGATGAAGTATTTCAGCAGCCGGGCGTTGGGGCGGGCATTGAACGGCTTGCGCCGGGAGATGATCCCGTAATCCTGCTCAAGCCTTGCCAGGTACGCCCCGGCGTGGATCTCCAGAATGGATTCGATCTCCGTCCGGGCTGTTTTTCCGCTCGCTATCAGCTCCAGAATGGAAAAGTACGTACCGTACTCCCTGCCGAACTCCTCGACCAGGAGGTTCTTCCCTTCATTGATGAAAGGAGAGTGCTCGTTGAGCATCAGCTTGAGCATCTCGTCATACGAAAAAGCCCCGCTTGCTACGAGGATCTCCAGGTACTTCGGAAGTCCGCCGGTCAGGGCGTAGCAGTCGAAGAGCGTCTTCAGGTCGTCTCTTTTGTAATCGCGCAGCACCGTCCGGATGTTCTTGATGGAAAAGGGCCGGAGCAACAGGATGCGATCCGCGCGGCCAAAGAGAGGCTCCTTTGCTTCTTCGAAGATCCGGTGCATGAGGGAGTAAACGGAACCGATGCAGATCAGGTTCATTCTGCACGTTGACTTGTTCACGTCCCAGAGATGCTGGATTTCGGAATAGACCGCCGGATTGATGCCATAGAATTCCTGGAATTCATCGATGATCAGAGTGAAGCGCTCCTTCTTGGCCAGATCAAGAAGTAAGGCAAAAACTTCCCGGAAGTGTTTTATCTCGCCGTACACAGGAACTTCAAATGTCTTCCTGATCTCTTCCAGATATTCGGCACACAGCAGCGGTTCCGACTTCTTGGAAACGAAGAGATAGAGTGAGCGATGGCCCTTTGCAAACTCAAGGGCCAGCATTGTTTTGCCGACCCGCCTTCTCCCGGTTATGACCGTCATCCGGGCGGCTTCATTCGCCTGTTCATACAACTTTCCAAGTTCGGCAAGCTCGTTGGCGCGGTTGTAGAATTTCATGTCGCTTTGTCCTTCAGGTTGGACTGTAATTGGGTAACCGGAATTACCGTAACGGATATTACTTTAATTTCGACATAATTTCAACCACAAACGAGACTTTATCAAGAAGTCGGGCGCGGAGAAACTCGCCGGACTGTATCGGGTCCGCCAAGGGAGTTATCGGATCGTGTATTCGGTCGTCCGGATCCGGATGGCCTTTTTCCATCTTTCGGATCGAACAAATAATCATTCCTCGTCCTCTTGCATACCACACATGCAATGCTATGCTTGAAAAGCGTCGGGGCTTGGCGACCAACGCCGAAATTCTTATTAAATATCATGACGTTATCATGTGAAGCTCGGCCAAAATGAAGACACTCTGGATGTCAGGCCAACAGGCCGGAAAGGAGAACGGAAGGGAGCAAAGAGAATAAAAAGGGAACGTAAAAACACAAGCACGCAGTTAAACCGGAGTCCATCCAAGAACAGGAGGTCATATGAAAAGGCTGATTTCGGGAATTCTGTTGTCGCTATCCGTGTTGATGTTTGCCGGGTGTGGGGATAGCGGCCCTGGCTTCATTTTCTTTCCGCCAGCAATAACAATCACCACGGCCTCGCCACTTCCCGCCGGCACCGTCGGCGTGGCGTACAGCGAGACCCTCGCAGTCAGCGGCGGCACGGCCCCGTTTACCTGGGCGCTTGCCACCGGCAGCACCCTCCCGGCAGGCCTGACCTTGAGTGCGGCCGGCGTCATTTCCGGAACCCCGACCACCGCCGCAACCTCCACCTTCACCATTACCGTCACTGACTCGGCCACCCATACCACATCGAAGCAGTTCTCGCTCACCGTGAGCGCAGTCGGGGCATTGACCATCACCACGGCCTCACTGCCCGGCGGCACTGTCGGGACGGCTTACAACCAGACCCTTGCAGCCACAGGCGGGACTGGCGCATTGACATGGTCGATTTCCACCGGTGCGCTTCCGGCGGGGCTGAGTCTTACACCGGCGACCGGCGTTATTTCCGGGACTCCGACAACTGCTGCGACCGCGAATTTCACCGTGATGGTCACCGACTCCGCAACCCCGACGCCACACACCGCGACAAAGGCCCTCTCGATAACCGTGGTCGCTGCTCCGAGCGTACTGACCATCACCACGACCTCACTTCCCGGCGGCACCGTCGGGACGGCTTACAACCAGACCCTCGCAGCCACCGGCGGTACCGGCATATTAACATGGCAAATTTCCGTCGGCGCCCTCCCGGCGGGGCTGAGCCTCAATCCGACTACCGGCCTTATCTCCGGGACGCCGACCACTGCTGCGACCGCCAATTTCACCGTGAAGGTTACCGACTCGGCCACCCCGACGGCTAACACCGCGACACAGCCCCTCTCGATAACCGTGGCCGCGGCTCCCAGCGCATTGACTATAACAACGACGTCACTGCCTGTGGAAGTTCTCGGAACGGCCTACAACCAGACCCTTACCGCGACCGGCGGCACTGGCGCATTAACCTGGTCGATTTCCGCCGGCGCCCTCCCGACAGAGCTGACCCTTGCACCGGCGACCGGCGTCATTTCCGGGTCTCCGACCATAGCCACGACAGCGAATTTCACCGTGAAGGTTACCGACTCGCTCGCAAACACCGCTTCACAGGCCCTCTCGATAACTTCAAGTACAGCTGCCGGCTTGGCAGCCTTTACTACGAATTGCTCTAGCTGTCACGGGACACTGACGCCCGGCGTAGGGGTGAGCGGAGCCGCGATACCTTTTCCAAGCAGCATAACCGCACTCAACGCCGCCATCGCTGCCAATACCGGCAACATGGGCTTCCTGTCAAGTCTGGGTGCCGCAACACTTTCAGCAATTGCCGGCGTATTACACTAGTGATTAAATTTGCCCGTAAAAACACCTTGGTTTGTAATACCGGCTTTTATAACAAAAGGGCTCTTTCGGGAGCCCTTTCTTTTAGATCGGGAGCTTTCTGCTTTCGGGGTCAGACCGAGCTAATCCCCCTGAATCTTTACCTTGCGCTCGCCCATACGGTCCGTGACCGGCTTGCGGCCCGCTGGGTCGCGCAGATGCAGGACTTTTCGCGGGTGGACGCGAAAAAAACCATCAGGTTCGTCTGCTACCTTTCGGCGGAGTATCTCCCCGGGCCGCACCTGGGGAACAACATCCTCAACCTGGGCATTTACGACGCGGCCCGCGAGGCCATGGAGCAGCTCGGTTTCAATCTGGAGGATCTCTTCGACATCCAGGTAAAACGCCTGCATGAGTATAAGCGCCAGCACCTGAACATCCTCCACGTCATCACGCTCTATGCAAGGCTGAAGCGGAACCCCGCAGCCGACTGCATCCCCCGCACGGTCATCTTCGGTGGCAAGGCCGCGCCGGGCTATGCCATGGCCAAGCTCATCATCAAGCTCATCAAATCGGTGGCCGGGGTGGTCAACGACGATCCCGATATCGGCGACCGGCTGAAGGTGGTCTTTCTCCCCGACTTCAACGTGAAGCTCGGCCAGCACGTCTACCCGGCGGCGGACCTCTCCGAGCAGATATCCCTGGCGGGGAAGGAGGCGTCGGGAACGGGAAACATGAAGTTCTCCCTGAACGGTGCCCTGACCATCGGCACCCTCGACGGGGCCAACGTGGAGATCCGGGACGAGATGGGGGCCGGGAATTTCTTCCACTTCGGCCTGAGGGCGGACGAGGTGCAGGAGCTGAAGGGCCGGGGGTATGACCCGGGCGCATACTGCGCGGCCAACACCGCGCTCGGGGAGGCGATCGAGCTCATCCGTTCGGGGCATTTCTCCGGGGGGGACACGCAGCTCTTCGCGCCGCTCGTCGATACGCTCGTGCAGCGGGACGAGTATCTCCTCTGCGCCGACTACCAGCCGTATATCGACTGCCAGGACCTGGTGGCATCGGCCTTCCGCGATCAGCCGCGCTGGACGAGGATGTCGATCCTGAATGTGGCGCGGATGGGGAAATTTTCATCGGACCGCGCCATCAGGGAGTACTGCGAGAGGATCTGGAAAGTGGAGCCGCTCCGGTGAGGCGGGATCGGCTCCTGGTAATTCCCTAGCTACCTGATCGCCACGTTTTCCGCAGCAGGGCTATCTGTCATTTCCATGCATTCGGATCATTACAAGTATTCGGCATTTTATCTTTTCACTCCTCTTTAAATTGGGATTACATCATAAGCCTGACCGGCTTGCCCGGTTGTGGCGAAAGTTGGACATTCGTCTTGCAAATTACACCATAAAGGTGTATATAATTCTCATGGCCGAAAAACGGAAACCGGCATACGATCTTGATGCGTTTAAGGCCACCTTTGCTAGTGTTGAGAGGCTTGCCGTTACTGGCACGGCGCTTCGCAGTGCTGCCGCACTTGGTTACGGACGTGCCGAGATTGTGGCTGCCATCCAGACAATGCAGCGCGGCCATTTCTACAAATCGATGACGGCTTATGCCGACTCCCGGTTATGGCAGGATGTGTATCATGTCCCGTCTCCGGTGGGGATGTTGTATGTGAAATTTACCGCCGATGTCATAACCGAGTTTTTGCTGCTGTCGTTCAAGGAGAAAAACAATGACTAATCCCGTCTGTCCGGAAACAGGGGCACCGATGCATCGCGGGGTGCGCCCCATGACCCTTTCTTACAAAGGGAAGAGCATAACTTTCGATATGCCCGGCTGGTATTGTGACCAATCAGACGAAAGCATTCATACCGGCGAGGATATGAAAGTTTCCGACCGGACGTTGAACCTTCTCAAGGCAAGATGCGAAGGGCTGCTTGAGCCAGAGGAAATACGCCGTATTCGCAAGAAACTTCATTTGACGCAGGAAGCTGCAGGCCTCTTGATCGGCGGCGGCCCACGGGCTTTCCAGAAATACGAAAGCGGTGATCTGTTGCCTAGTCGTGCTGTCAGTAACGCTCTTGTCTTGCTGGATCATGACCCTGAGGGATTGTCGGTGCTCAAGGCGCATACTAAGGCCGCGTAGACTTTATGACTCTGTAATCACTTCCATTAAGTAGTCATCGCCACCCCAACGGGACTTCTGTGTGGACCCAAGGGGACGTTGGTATTTTCTGCCAACTTGTACAGCTTAAATATCTGGATTTCCGCCAGTAGTCACCAATGACTCGTGCCGTCTTGCCGCAATCATGACTCCATTGCGCGACATCCCTAGTGTCCCGTTTGGTTAGTTCTTTCTAGTAATATTTGCACTTTGTTTTGCTCTTTGAACTGATTCAATAATTGCTGATGCGCTCTTGGTCCACTTGAACGGCTTGGCGCTTGTTGCGTTATG
>JAMXLF010000036.1 GCA_024281055.1 Geobacteraceae bacterium | reverse complement strand
TGGTGACGATGTAGGTGACGATGCAGAGGGCGATCCCGGAGACCACCGCCGAACAGATGAAAATGACCGGCATGAGCGGTGTCATCCAGAGGGCGTTGGCCTTGACCGAGCCGAAGATGAAGCCGGCATAGCCGTGGAGGAAGCAGGCGACCGGGATGCCGATGCCGGCGAGGATCTTCACGGCCTTTTCGTCCTTTTCCACGGCCTCGTGGCTGATGTCCCAGGCGCCCAGGGTGAGGAGCGAAAAGAACCGCCAGCGAAGGGTCTGCAGAAGGGTACGGTTGGCCTTCTCCCGCAGGGCTTGAGCAGTTACCACGAAATGGCGGCGGTAGACGAACCAGAGCTCCGAGGCGACGATCATGCCGTAGGTGGAGAAGACGATGCCAAAGGCGGCGATGGCCGATGTGAAGTGGGGGGTCATCATCACCTCGATCCCCCGCTGGGGCTGTTGCAGGTGGAGCATGAGGGGGAGCATCGCCACCGGGAGCAGGGCAAAGGAAAAGACCAGGGAAAAGCGGGCAATGTCCTTCAGCTTTTGCACCCCGAACACGTGGTAGAGGGAGGAGAGGACGAAGGCCCCCGCCACCAGGCCGGTCATGAACGGGTACATGACGATCTGGATGGTCCAGTAGATGTACTCGTTGGGATAGACGAAAAACTCTTTGATGGTCCAGGCTTCTCCATGCACCATGGCTATTTCACCTCCTTGGTGAGACCGAGATAAAAGACCTGCGGCTTGGTGCCGTACTCCTCTTTGAGGACGCTGACGCGTTCCGTCATGATGATCTGAGTCACCGGGTCATCGGGGTCTTTGAGGTTGCCGATGCGCCGTGCCCCGAACGGGCAGGCGTCGACGCAGGCAGTCTTCATTCCCTTGGCGAGCCGGTGGTAACAGAAGTTGCACTTCTCCGCCACGTGGTAGACCGGGTGGAAGAAGCGCACCCCGTAGGGACACCCCATGATGCAGTAGCCGCAGCCGATGCACCATGTCCGGTCAACCAGCACCACCCCGTCGGCGGTCTGGTAGGTGGCGCCAACCGGGCAGACCTGCACACAGGGCGGGTTGTCGCACTGGTTGCAGAGCTTGGGGACGAAGAATGCCTTCTCGATATCCTCGTCCTTGATGTCCTGGAAGTTCCCTTCGCCCAGAGCGACCTTCCGGGTGGTGAAGCCGTCCCGCGCCCCCTTGGGGGAGTCGATCCAGGTCTTGCCGTTGCGGGTGATGACGTAGCGCTCCACCCAGGTCCGGGTGACATTGGCGTCGTAGGGGACCTCGTTCTCGGTCTTGCAGGCCTTGACGCAGAAGCCGCATCCCACGCACTTGTAGGTATCTACCAGGAAGCCCCAGCGCACTTTTTCCGGGCTGTCCTTTTCCGCCAGGAGTCTTTTCGGGTCGAACAGCTCCAGGGCCGACAGCGGAACGGCAAGGCCGCCTGCTATGAGGAGCGCTTTCTTGCAGAATGATCGCCGGGTGATCATCGTTTCACCTCCCGTTTCGGATTGTGGGGGTAATGGCAGACGGTGCATTCCAGTTCCGGGTTATGGGTCTGCGGATCGATGCCGCGGATGGCTCCCCGGCCGCTCGCCTTGTAGGGAAGCCGGGAATGGCACCGGATGCAGAGCTCCCGATGGCGGTCGATGGTCATGGTACGTGGATCTTCGGGATGGCCGAGGGCCGGGCCGTGGCAGTTCTCGCACATGATGTTCGCGTGGGGTGACTGCTTGAGGTCGTTGTACTTGTCCGGGTGGCAGTCCTTGCAATAGGCCGCGGTCCGGTATTTGACCTTGACCGCCTTCCAGTCCGCCTCGTTCCCCTTGCGGTGCCAGCCATACATGTAGCCCCGTTCCCAGATGCCGAAATCCTTCGGCACGATGACCATCCTGGCGATCAGCACCAGGGCGATGATGCAGAGTGCAATGTAGAGCGGTCGCCAGACATGATTCTTCACGCGATATGTACCTCCCCTTGTAGGATGTCCTGCAGCGCGCTCCCCGCTGGCATGGTGCCCGGAGATGCTTAAAATCTATCAGCTTTGCCGGTAATTACAACACGCCGCTGCCGTGACAGCGGGCGTAACGATCATGCCGGGTGTGGCGGACCGGTTTTCCCTGCCCGGCCGACCGGCGGGGGCACCTCGTCGTGCCGTGGTTCCTTCTGCCAGCGGCCGAGGGTGATCGATTCGAGGGCGGCTGCCAGTCCGAAGGTAAAGACGCTCAACACCAGCGGCATGCCGTGGGTGCGGATGAGATCGTGAAGAAAGACGTGACCGGCCCCGATGATCGTCACCAGGATGGCGACGTTGCGGATCTCCCTGTTGCGGCGCCGGATGGCCACCAGCATGAGGCCGGCTGCGGCGAGATTGATGATGATCGACTGGGCGCAGCGGTATGAATTGACGATATCTCCGGGAAGCGCCAGGAGGGTCTGGTAGACCAGGACCCGCAGCATCAGGAACGAGCTCGCCAGCGCCCCCAGCAGCAGGAGAACGGCGCTGCGGTCACGCCAGTCGATGTGCATGAAGAACTTTGAGTCTCCGGGGGGTGGCGAACGGCGGGCCAGCCGATAATGGTAATAACCGGCAACGGCGAGCAACCCGGCCGGAATTGCCGTCAGGGGATCGACGGCGGCCTTGTCGTGGGTGCGAAGAAAGATTGCCAGTGCACCGGAGGCATAGATCTGCACCAGGTAGGAGATGGCCCTGGTTCCCCCGTTCTGCCACTGGCGTGAGATGATGAGGAGCCAGAAGGCCGTGAGGGCAAGTGCCGGCAGGGAGAGGAGGAAGCTGCCGGTTGTTGCCGGCAGTGACACAGCCAGCAGTGCCGCTCCGGCGAGAATGAAGGGATTGGCTCCGGTGCTTCCGGACGTCGTGCGTCCCGTCAGCCAGAACGCCACGCCGAAATGGGCCGCGGCAAAGGCAATCTCCACCAAGCCGAGGAGGGTCGTGCCGCGTCCCCAGCCGTGCACCACAAAAGACGCGGTACCGAAGACCCAGAGGGCGTTGATGGTCGGGAGGGCATAGTCGAAGCGGGCAATCCTGTCAGCGCCGCTGCGAATGATGCCGGCCAGGGCAAGGCCGGGATAGGTACAGGCGAAAGCGGCCAGCACCGGGAGGAACCAGGAGATGTCAAGCAGCGCCGACGCCTGCTCATGCCGGGTAAAGGGGAGGCTGAGTTGCACCCCCCACAGGTGGAGCATCATCGCGCTCACCGCCAGGACGATCCAGCGGAGCCAGGAACAGCGCTGCAACCGGGCGGCAAAGAAGCCGAGCATGTTGGCGGTCCAGAGGATCATGGCCAGGTAGGGGAAGAACGGGTGGGGGTAATCGATGGCGGCGCCGGCCAGGCACATGCCGAGGGTACCGATGGAGATCGGGAGGAAGACCTTGTACTGATAGCTGATGACCGTCATGCCGATGCCGGTCGCCATCAGGGTGAGGTAGGCGGGGACGAGGGGGAGGGAACCGAAGCGGGCGTGGGTCTCCAGCACGATGATCGCCATCAGGGCCGCGCCGCAGGCGGCAAATACCGGGGCCAGGGGGCTCTGCTTGCCGTACCTGTACCAGCCGACCAGCATGAGGATGGCGGCGTATCCCATCCCCAGGGCCGAGCCGAGCAGGGTATTGATGAGGTTATTGTCGGTAAGTGTGCGAAGACCGAGTGCCACCACCAGGAGGAAACAGAGGGTGGAGACGCGGGGGAGGAGGGCGGCCTTCCCGGCCCAGGCGAGGATCTCTTCGGTCACTTCGGCCAGCTCGCTGGCTTCTTCCTCGTCTGCCGGGGTGGCGGGGACGTTGGCCGGAGCCTGGGGCGCGGGCGGCGAGAGACGGGCGTTCAGTTGTTCAACCGTGGCGGAGAGGGCCTGTATCTGGGCAGTAAGTTCTTTGACCTTTGCGCTATTCTCGTCGTCTGCCATCTGCGTTCTCCCTCGAGTTCGTCTGGGCCGTTGGGCCGGGAAGTGCAAGCGGACCGGATATGGTTTATCGTATGGTATTGGTTAGTATGGTGCGCCGGGCTCCTGAAAGTAATAAATGTTTAAAATATAAATTTAATATGCCATTTTTTAAATTAAAAAACTTATAACTTATTGTTTTTATTGTTGTGAAAAATATAACACCTTTTTATTGCCTTCGCCACTAATAAATAATGAGGGGGGAATTTTTTTTGCGGCGATGTTCGCGGTGGAGTACCTCAGGAAAGGAGAGAATGCTCCTGGTGCCCGGATTGCGGTGGGCGGGATGGCTGGAGGGGGCCGGGACGCTTGTGACTGGAAGCGTCGGACCACGGCGAACGCCGGGTTGAGCGGCTCCGCCGTGGTCTTTTCTTCAATGGCAGGTCATTACATCGGGGCGGCTGTCAGGATTCGTAGTCCACGGCGACCACTGACGCGCAGGCTGACCTCATGTAGGGGAGGATGTCGCCGGCGTGGTAGGGGTGGACCTGGTAGGCCTGAAGGTCGGCAAGAGAGTCGAAACGGGTGACCAGGGCCAGGTCGTAGGAGCGCTCCGAACGGATCACGTCCACTCCCACTTCCAGGTGACGGAGCAGGTCGACCTGGCCGTCCATGCTGAGGAGTTTGGCCTTGGCCGCTTCGATGTTCGCCGGTGACGCATCCTTGAGTTTGAAAAAGACGATGTGGGTAATCATGGGTTCTCCTTGTCGATTTGTGCCCCAGAGCCTCGGGGTGTCACTCATTTTCCCCATATCGCCCGGGTTGTCAATGGATATTTCCAGGGAGCCCGAAGGGAATTGAACCAGCCGGCGGCGCGGTGCTATGCGCACGGAGGTTGACTATAATGCCGAGAGGCATTATCCCCGGATAATCTCCAGGATACCCCGCAAAAGGTCGGCTGGTCGGGGGGGGCAGCCGGGGATGTGGACGTCCACCGGGATGACGTTGCTGATCCGGCCAAGGGAGGCGTAACTCTCGCCGAAGATCCCGCCGTCACAGGCGCAGTCGCCGACGGCCACGACGATCTTCGGGTTCGGCGTCGAGTGATACGTGCGCTTCAGCGCGATCTCCATGTTGACCGAGACCGGGCCGGTCACGAGGAGCATGTCGGCGAAGCGGGGCGAGGCGGTGAAGTGGATGCCGAACCGCTCGCAGTTGTACACGGCATTGTTCATAGCGTGGATTTCCAGTTCACAGCCGTTGCAGGAACCGGCGTCAACCTCCCGGATGACCAGGCTCCGGTGGAAGGTTTTCCTGATCCGTGCCTCAAGCTCCGCGCCGATCACGGCGATTTCCGCTTCGACCTCAGTCGGAAGCGGCTCGGTGACGACGCCGGTGCGGAATATCTGGTGGAGAATCCTCAGTATGACGTCCCTCTTATAACACGCTTCCGGAAACTGACGTCGAACATCGAACATCGAACATTGAACGGTTTTCTGTCATAGATCGTGCCCCGAGTACGACTGGTTGAAGCTCTTGTTGCAGAGCGGAAAATCCGGGACGATGCTGCCGTGGATGCACTGTTCGAGGCCGAGCCAGTTGACGCTCGACGGGTCCCTGACCATGCAGCGGTTGATCACGCCCGCTCTCCCCGACTGCACCCAGTAGGCGATCTCCCCCCGCCACCCTTCGACCAGGGCGAAACCGCTCCGGTCCGGTTGCGGTTGGGGGAAAGGGACCCTCAGTTCCCCGACGGGGAGGCTTTCCAGCATCTGCAGGATGAGCCGCACCGATTCCCGGATCTCATCGATCCGCACCCAGACCCGGGCGTTCACGTCACCCGCCTGATAGACCGGAATGTTTGGGGCCAATCGGTCGTACGGGGGGAACGGGCTCTGCACGCGGCTGTCGAGGGAGAGGCCGCTTGCCCGGGCGACGATTCCCACCACCCCCAGGTCCCTCGCCTGTTCAGGAGAGAGGGCTCCCGTCTCCTTCACCCGGTCCTCCAGCGAGGGATTGTCGTCGTAGATGCGGACCAGCCGATCAAACTCAGCGGAGAAGGTGTCAAGCTCGCGCAGCATTTCCGCTACCCCGGCGTCGTCCAGATTGACTGTCACCCCACCCGGCACGATCCGGTCCATCATGAAGCGGTGGTTGAACAGCCGGTCGTTTGTGCGGACAAAATATTCCTTGAGCGTATGGCACTGGAAAAGCATGATGGCGAAGGCGACGTCGTTGCATATGGCGCCTATATCCCCCAGGTGGTTAGCGATCCGTTCCCGCTCAAGCATGAGTGCCCGCAGCCAGAGGGCTCTCTCCGGCGGGACGCAGCCGGCCAGCGCCTCGACCGCCCGGCAGTAACACAGGGTGTGGGCGACAGTGGTATCGCCGGAAACCCGCCCCGCCAACCGCGCACTGTCCTCCCAGGAAAGGGACTCGAAGCGTTTCTCGATCCCCTTATGCACGTAGCCAAGGCGCTCCTCCAGGTTGATGATCTCTTCGCCGACCGCCTGAAAGCGGAAGTGTCCTGGCTCGATGATCCCGGCATGAACGGGACCGACCGGAATTTCGTAGACTCCTTCTCCCTCGGCTCTGATCCAGCGATAGGTACCCTTGGCCCGCTCCATTTTCTGGGCAGCAGCGAACGCCTTGCGCAGCGGCCAAGTGTTGGCAGGCCAATCTTCGTGCTTGATCCAGGGGCGGGAATCGGGGAGATTCAATGGTGCCACGCCCATGAGGCTTTTCATCTGCCGTTCGAAGCGCCAGGAGGAGACGTACTTCTTGTAAATGGAAGGGAACGAGGGGTCATCCTCCGGGGCGGTGCATTTCACCATGAGGAATTCCTCTCCCCGGTTGTAGCAGGCGTAGATGCCGAACCCCCTTCCCAGCTGCGTTTCGTCGGAAGCCCATTCGGCCACGAGTCGGGCCCCGGCATATTTCATCGTCCGGGCCGCCTCGTTGAACTGCTCCCGCGGGACGAGGAAGAGCGGGATGTCCGTCGGAAAGAGTCCATCCGCCGGGGAGGCGGCTTCTCCCAGCTGGGTGACCAGTCTCTCGCGCAGAGTGCTCATTTGAGTAACTCCACCGCGGTATGGAACCAGTCGGAGAGGAAGCGCGGCATGTAGAGGCCGAGGAGGAGCACCAGGGCCATGTGGAGGACGACCGGCACATGTGCCGCCCGGAGCGGATTCTGCCAGGAAGGGACGACCCCTGCCACCATCGGCTGCACCCGCCGGAAGATGGCGGCAAAGGCGACGCCGAGCCCCAGGAGAAGAAGCGGGGTGAGCCACGGCGCCTCCTTGATCGTGGCGGTGAGGATGAGGAATTCACTGGCGAACATCCCGAAGGGGGGCATGCCGACCAGGGCCATCGCGCCGAGGATGAAGGCCCAGCCGACCACCGGGTTCCCCCTGATGAGCCCCCGGATTCGCTCCATCTCCTGGGTGCCGTGCATCTGCGCAGCATGGCCGACGGTGAAGAAAATGGCGGACTTGGTGAGGCTGTGCACCAGCATGTGGAGGAGCGCCCCGAAGGTGGCGATGGGGCCGCCGATGCCGAAGGCGAACGTGGCAATCCCCATGTTCTCGATGGAGGAGTAGGCGAAGATGCGTTTGACGTCCTTCTGCCGCAGCAAGGAGAACGAGGCCACGATGATGGAGAGGAGGCCGAAGCCGATGAGCATCCGTCCCGCCATGTGGGAGCCGGTGGAGCCGTCCACCAGGACCTTGCAGCGGACCAGGGCGTAGAGGGCGACGTTGAGCAGAAGGCCGGAGAGAACCGCGGAGATGGGGGTGGGGCCTTCACTGTGGGCGTCGGGGAGCCAGTTGTGGACGGGAACGAGTCCCACCTTGGTGCCGTAGCCGACCATGAGGAAGACGAAGGCGAGGCGGAGCACGGTCGGCTCCAGCTGGCCGCTGATCTGGGAGAGGTTGGTCCAGAGGAGCGCCTCGCCGCCGACCCCCAGGAGCCGCTCCGCGGCGAAGTAGAGAAGGACTGTGCCGAAGAGGGCCTGGGCGATGCCGACGCCGCAGAGAATGAAGTACTTCCAGGCGGCCTCGATGGCGTTCGGGGTCCGGTAGAGGGAGACGAGAAGCACCGTCGAGAGGGTGGCGAGCTCCATGGATATCCAGAGGACGCCGAAGTTGTTGGTGAGAAGGGCCAGGAGCATGGCGAAGATGAAGAGCTGGTACATGGCGTGGTAGAAGCGCATCCGCCAGTGCCCCACCTTGCCGTGCTCCCGCTCCACCCGCATGTACCTGCGGCTGAAGATGGCCGTGGTCATGGAGACGAAGGCGGTGAGGACGGTGAGGTAGACGTTGAAGGCGTCCACGAAGAAGAACTTGTGCCCGGCCGTGAACGGCCCCTGCCAGTAGACCTGGAGGGCGAGGGCGACGCCGGCGGCAAAGGCCGCGGCGGAGCCGGCGATGTTGATCTCGGGGGCGTATTTCCAGTCGCCGAGGAAGGCGAGAAGGAAAGCGAAGAAGAGGGAGATGCCGAGGAGTGTCAGGAGAGTCATGAAGCCCCCTTTACTGCTGTTACCCTATAGATTCAACGCTGCTGTTCAGCCGGCGTCAGCACCGTTAACCCTTCTTTCCGTGCCGCGCTGTTCAGTCTTTCGTCGAAAGAGGAGAAAGCGACATGCACGTTGGCGTCGGCCGAGGCAAGAAGCTTGGCAGATGCCAGGTGCACCGCGTCGAAGCCGCGCAGAGCGTATTTTCTCACGAGCCTCCCTGCCTCGACCTCGTCGAAATCGAGGGCGGCAAAGCTTTGCCATTCTTCGACGAAGGTGCGCACCACTTTCTCATACTCTCTTTTTGCGATGTCGCCGCAGTTATGGCGTCTTGTCAGGGCCGACAGCGTTTCGGGATGAGCAACCCTGCATGTGGCGATCACTTCCACATCCGCCGTCCACTCTCTGACGGCATCCGAATGTTCTTCATCGATGTAAAGTTTGACGAGGCTGCTGGTATCGAGGTAGACGATCACCGGCGCTCCTCCAGGACGGTGTCGGACAGCGGCTTCCCTTTGATACTGATGCCCGAAGTCCCTTTCGGCTTCCCACCGGACCATTGCACCTTGCCGGAATCCATCAGAGCTCTCACCGCCTGCCGTTCCTTCGAAATCGGGACTAGGAGCGCGACTTCCCTGCCGTGGTCGGTCACTACGACTTCTTCGCCCGCGCTGACCTTTTCCACGTAACTGCTGAGCCTTGCCTTCAATTCCTTGATGCCGACGGTCAGCATAAAATCCTCCAAAAACTTGAAAAGTAGTTATAATAGTATATTAGATGTAACCACTTTTCAATGCCTCTTTACGAATTGGCAGAGGCTGTTCTGATGGTCATTCCCGCCAGGCTATACCGTGCACCTCGCACCATTCACGAGCAATCTCCCTGTACGCCTCATCCTTGAACCGATACCACTCTTCATGAATGTCGTGCCGTTGTATGGCGTCCTTGAATCGACGGAACGCCCCTCTCCCCGAGATGGAACGGAAGAGGTCATTCGCGATCTTCGGGTTCTTGATAGTGGAGCAGAACTCTTTCATGATGGCATACTCGTGGATGTCGTATTTTGAGGGGAGGGGGACGTAGTCGCCGTTTTCGTCGGCCAGGACCTCGCCGGCCATCCGGATTGCCTCCTGCTCCCAATCCGGCCGGTCGTCGAGCGGATCGTCGCCTTCGGTGGCATAAACGTATTCGTCGGTTACCGGGATGAATTCGCCGGTGGTGCGCCGAAAATAGACTGATATCGTGTCGGAAATCATCTGCATTTCCTGAACGAGGTCGTTCAGAGAAACCGGCTCCTTCTGGGGCGGCGGTGGGACGGGTTGTCGCGCGGCGACCCGTTCGAGAGCTTCCTGTTCTTCCCTCGTCACCCCGTAGGGTACGCCACCTGCAGTGTAACCGGCGATGTAGGCGAAGTGTTCGTCGCTGTCGGGTTCAATCTGTTCGGGGGCTCGTTTTTTTTGAGGCTTCTTGGCCATGTTGAATACCTTGTAACGTGCATGAGCGTGACCGGCGCGGGTTTGTCGCGCTCGCGTCTATGCGAGAGTTAGGAGATCGTCGTTTCTAAACTATTTTTGGGTCCTTCTATGAATAGCGGTTTCGCTCCTTGTTGTCGGATCGGTGGAAGTTTCCAGGCGGATTGATGTAAACATGATGAAACTCGGTTTTCCAGCTCGACTCAGCAGTGGCTATACCTTCAATGCCGAAATACTCAATAACTCCGTAGCAAAACAGCTTCTTGTTCAGCGTTTCTACGGGGAACATCCTACTTCGTTCAAGAATTTGTCCGTCATGTACCCCCATAACGATTCGCGCCGTTTCTTGCCCTTCGGGTTTCAGAGAAAAATCAGTCTCTCCGGCCTTCATGATTTTAAAGTCTGCGAAGTTGATGATAGCTGGGCTTTTGCCTTCGTTAAGAATCTTGCAGGCGCAATGAACGGTCTGTTTTCCGTTTTCGACAGAATCGAACTTATTGACAATGCTTACGGTTAGGAAAGGCCTTTCGGAAGCGATCAGGGCATCAGCACTTTTTTGAGCGGCGTCAGCCGCTTTCCGAGTGTCCTGAATGTTTCTTTGCATCAGGCACAACTGCCAGAAGAAAAGACCGAGTTGGATGACGGCAACAGTCAGTAATCCGCCAGTGAGCTGATTTGTGCTCCTGCTGGTCGCAATTTCCTGCGCTCGATGTTGTGCAGTCCTTTCTTTTTCTGCTGCATCGGACTTGCTCTCAAGTGTTTCGACAATGAGAGGAAAGTCCTTGCTGCCGGGTGTCTTGCTGGTGCGTTCTTCTTTCTTCTTCTGTGCTTCACTATAGTTATGTTCGGCGATGGGTGGAATGGAAGATGGTGATAGCTCCGCAAAAACCAAGCCGCTAATAAAGAGTAAGATTAAAGTTGCAAAAACTGTTTTTAAAATAATCATGATTATTGTTTTTTCCTATTTTTTGCTTTTTTTGCTTCTTTTATTTTGCCTGATCTTGAACATTGATAAGTTTTTTCAAAATAGATTTCGCCAGTGTCTCTATTAGCCAAATACAAGGCCGCAGGGCAATTTGCTTCTAGATCGCCTTGTTTTGAACTATCTTTAACGTTAAATGAAATTATGACATCGACCAATTTCTTGTTGTTTTCTATAAGTGCACCATGCTCTTCGTCCATAGCTATGAACAACAACTCATCAATGAGTCGATCGCCTGAATAAAGGGTTCTTTTGTATAGTTCTGTTGGTAGATATTTAAACAAGACTCCTTCTATTTCTTTTGGTTGATAAAGTAGGTCAAGAGCTGTATTAAGCTTAAAGTTAATGCCTTGTTTTTTGATGTCGTAATTATAAATAACATTTTTAGTTTCGAATGTATCGTTACCAACAAATCTTACATAATATTGCTTGATTAAAGCCTCATCTCTCAATTTAGATAGCTGTCCAAGCTTTTCTTTGTATTCGTCTGTCTTTTGATAATTCTTTTGCTTCAAATCAGTGTTATAGATGTCTTCTAACTTAAAGTAGCCAATAACATCTGATTTCATAAGGCTTTCTACCTTATTGCTGTCGTATCTGGTGATTAATTGTTTTCCAGCAACGACTTCATTTATGGAAGTCGTTGCAACTGCTCGGCACTGCAAAACTGTCGATAGAATAAAGCATGCGGCTAAAAGAATTGATCTTAAATATGCCATGAAACCAGTCTCCTCTTTAGTGGGAATAACCCTTATTGATGAGCCCCGCTCAACATCCCATTTTTACAAAAAATAAGCTCGGGCAAACCAAAGAGCAGGGGGGCAACCTTCCATGACTTTCCTTCAGCCTGCCTTGGGTCCTGCAGAGACCCCACCTGCTTTCGTCAGCCCCGCCGGCGTCATCGCCATAACCGGGCTTTTCCCCTCATCCGCCCCTTCGGGGCACCTTCTCTTTTCCCTTACCCCTGCCCCTCTCCTGGAGGGCGAGGGAGGAAGTTGTTCCCTCCCCCAGCGGGGGAGGGCTAGGGTGGGGGCGCCTTCAGCTCAGTCAACGCGTCATGGATTCTCTGCAATACCCCCTCCAGATTGAGAAAAACCTCTTTATTCCAGAAGCGAAGCACCTGAATACCATAAGCTGCCAATAATGCTGTCCGCTCACTGTCATGTGCCTTCGCATCTGGCTCATTGTGCTGCCCTCCGTCGAGCTCTATCGCCAGCTTTACTTCACAGCAGTAGAAATCGAGCACAAAACGGTCGATTGGGTGCTGTCGGCGAAATCGAAAACCTGCAAGCTGCTTGCCTCTGAGATAATGCCATAACAGCTGTTCAGCATCGGTCATTGCGCTCCGCAACGCACGGGCGGATTCGAGCAGCGGGACAGGAACGGGAGCTGGAAAGAACAGTTTTTTCTCGTGTTCTTCTGTCATCCGGGCATCCTCTCTTATTTCCCCCCTCCTGACCTCCCCCCGCTGGGGGGAGGAAGTTCAATCTAACCCTCCCCAGGAGGGGAAAGGCAGGGAGGGGGAATCGCTCTCAGTCCCCCTCCTTCAGCTTCCCCATTTGCTCCACGTCGAGACTGTCGAAGGTGGTGCTGATGTGGAAGAAGAAAATGCCGAAGATGAAGGCGGCGATCAGCAGGTCGAGGGCCACCCCGAGCTCGACGACCATCGGCATGCCGTAGGTGGCGCTGGTGGCGGCGAAGAAGAGCCCGTTTTCCATGGCCAGAAAGCCGATGATCTGGGTGACCGCGTGGTGTCGCGTGACCATCATCAGGAGGCCGAGCATGACCGTGGCGAGAGCCACGGCGAGGGTTGACTTGGTGACGAGCGTCGAGAGCTGGGTCACCGGGGCGGTGAGGTGATAGGAGAAGATCACCAGCGCGATGCCGATCAGCATCGTTCCCGGGATGTTCACCAGGGTCTCGATCTCCTTCTTGATGTTGAGCTTCCGGATCAGGGCGTAGAGGATCCAGGGGAGGAGGACGACCTTGAGGGTGAGGGTCAGGATGGACGAGATGAAGAGGTGGTGCACCCCCGTCACGTAGCCGACGATGGCCGTGCTCACCCCGAGAAAGAGTCCCTGCCAGGCGAAAAGGTTCAGCAGCCCCAAAATTCGACGCTGGGTCAGGAGCCCGAAGGCGGTGAGGAGGATGAGGGCGGCCATGACGCTGTTGATCTGGGCGGCAAAGGACGTGGGCATTGTTCACTCCAGGATGAAGTAGGAAAGCATCCCCAGGGTCGCCAGGAGAAAGGCGCTCCCAAGGTATTCCGTCAGCCGGAACAGCCGCATCTTAGCCAGCCCGGTCTCGATCAGGACGAGGATCACCCCGAGGACGGCCAGCTTTGCCGCCAGCAGGACGAATGCAACGAGTATGGCGACGAAATCTCCCGAGGGGGCGATACCCCACGGACAGAAGACCGCGATTCCCAGGGTGGAGAAGATGAAGAGCTTCATCATCGAGGCCCACTCGATGAGGGCGAGGTGCCGGCCGGAGTACTCGAGGATCATTGCCTCGTGAATCATGGTCAGCTCCAGATGGGTTGCCGGGTTGTCGACCGGCACCCGCCCCGTCTCGGTCAGGTGCACCATGATGAAGGCGAGGAGCGCGAAGGCAAGGGACGGCCTGAGGATGAACTCCCCCTGTCCGATGACCTGCACCATCTCGGTCAGGGAGGTGGAGCGGCTCGCGAGGGAGACGGTGAAGATCGCCATGAGCATGGCGGGTTCCGCCAGGGAGGCGATCGTCATCTCGCGGCTCGACCCCATGCCGCCGAAGGCCGTGCCGATGTCCATCCCCGCCAGGGCGGTGAAAAAGCGGATGATTGCGAAGAGCATGACGAGGGCGATGACGTCCGCCGTGCTGGCAAAGGGGAGGTCGGTGGAGATAAGCGGGATGATCCCGCCGATCATGACGGTGACGCCGAAGATGATGTACGGGGTGACGCGGAAGATCCACGAGGCGTTCTCCGCCAGGATCACCTCCTTGGCGAAGAGCCGGGCGATGTCCCGGTACGGCTGGAAGACTCCCGCATAGGTACGTCCCTGCATGCGGCACTTCACCGTTTTCACCCACCCGGCGAAGGCGGGGGCGGCGAAGAGGAGGATCAGGACCTGGACGGCCTCTATGGTGAATGAGTAGGCAATCATCCCAAAAACGCCAAGAGCACGATGATGGTGACGAACGAATAGATGAGGTAGACCTGGATCCGCCCCTGCTGGAGGTTGCCGATCTTTCGCGCGGCAAAGAAGGCGGCTTCTCCGACCGGTTCGTAGAGCCAGTACCAGAAACGGTCCCTCACCCGGAGCCGGTAGCGGAGCCGCTCCGGGTAAGCCGGATGGCGGACCGGTTGGACCGCCTGCGCCTCTTCCCGGACGTGGAAGAGGAAGCCGAAAATGCGCCTGATCGGCATGGCAAACGAGGTGGCGGTATACTGCATCCGCGGGGTGAGCTTCTCGAAGCCGCAATCCCAGATCGGTACCCGCCGGATGGCCGCACGTCGGGCGTGGAGGAGAAGCCAGGTGACGAGGACCACGAGAAGTATCCCGATGAAGACGTTGAACCCGGAGTAGGAGGCCCTCTCGCGGGCGATGGGGGTGAGCCACATCCAGCCGGATCCCGCTGCCGTGGCGCCGAGGGTACCCCCAACCAGTCGTTCGGCCAGGACATCCATCCATGTGATGACATATGTCGGGAAGATGCCGAGGAGAAAGCAGGTTGCGGCGGTGAGGAGCATGCCGGCGCGCATGCTGCCGTCGACCTCCTGGACCCGCTGGATTGAGTGGTGCCCCCGCCAGTGGCCGAGGAACGTCACCCCGTAGGCCTTGACGAAGCAGGCGGCGGCCAGTGCCCCGGTTAGGGCGAGGAGCGCGGCGCCGAGGGGAATGAGGAGGGAGAGGATCGGCCGGTGGAGCGCGGGGGACAGCAGAAATGCCTGGAAGGTGAGCCACTCGGAGACAAAGCCGTTGAACGGGGGGAGGGCGGCGATGGAGACGCAGCCGACGAGGAAGAAGACCGCGGTCCACGGCATACGGTGGATGAGGCCCCCCATCTCCTCCATGTTCCGCTCGTGGGTGGCGTGGAGCACGGCCCCCGCCCCCATGAAGAGGAGCCCCTTGAACATGGCGTGGTTCAGGGTGTGGTAGAGGGCGGCGATGAGCGCCAGGGCTGCAAGGGCCGGAAGCTGGAACGAGGTAAAGACCATGGCCAGCCCCAGGCCGATCAGGATGATGCCGATGTTCTCTACCGAATGGTAGGCGAGGAGCCGTTTCAGGTCATGCTGCATGAGGGCGTAGAGCACTCCGAGAACGGCCGACACGAGGCCGAGGGTAAGCACGATCCCTCCCCACCACCAGGGAAAGACCTTGAGGAAATCGAAGGTGACCCGGACGATGCCGTAGATGGAGGTCTTCAGCATCACCCCGCTCATCAGCGCGGAGACGTTGGAGGGGGCGACCGGGTGCGCCTCGGGGAGCCAGACGTGGAGCGGGACGAGGCCGGACTTGGTCCCGAACCCCGTGACGGCGAGGGCGAAGAGGAGCCCCTTGAACATGGCGTGGTTCAGGGTGTGGTAGAGGG